>JABJGO010000021.1 GCA_018662225.1 Rhodospirillales bacterium
GGAGTGACAGACAGCGCCCGTTTTCCGGACGAGAGCAGACGCAAGAGTTGAACGATCAATACTTCTGCTGATGACCCATGGCCGACATCTTTACAGAGTGGTCAATTCAAGCGATAAAAGAGAATATTCCAATGTAGGCGACGTAACGAAATCTAGATGGGAACTCCAGTGTCAGAAAAAAAATCACAGAATTCCGGCACAACGCCGAAGAACGAAGAGCCTCCAGTTTCGGCAATTTCAAAACTTGCTCACGAAATCAAAAATCCTTTGACCGCGATTCTTGGGTTCACCACGATTATGCGTGATGAATCGAAAGAAAACGTCACCATGAAACAAATGAGGGAATGGGCTCAGATTATTCATGAAGCGAGCATCGGTCTTGCCAAAACGTGTGAGAGGGTTCTCGATGAGGAAAATTCTTCGTCCTCAATCGTTAAAAAGGAAGACATCGATTTTAGCACGCTTGGGGAAACTATTGTCACCCTGTTTCAGTCAGAAGCAAAAAGTCAGGGTGTAGCTCTTACCTTTAACATCAGTGATAATTTTCCAATACTTCACACGGATCCTGTATTGTTGACGGAGATGTTGAACAACTTGATCAGCAACGCCATTAAATTCACGCCAAGGGGTGGAAAAGTACATGTTAAAGGTGAGGTTGACGCAAATTCGAACGCCTTGATTATTTTAGTCCAGGATACGGGTGAGGGAATACCGGCTGATATTCTTATGGCGATCCAGCGTGGCGAGCAAGTTACAATGTCGTCTGATAAATCAAAATATAAGGGGTGGGGAGTCGGTATCCGGATCGTCAGCGAAAATGCACGAAAACTTGGCTGTGATTTCAAACTCTACTGTCCAAAAAACAAAGGGACAGTCGCATGTTTAACGTTCCCAGGAATGGCTGGCTAATTTCCTCAAGGGCAACTTATTCCCCTGTGCCGACTGACCAATAACAGGGGCGAGCGGTACATTAAATCACCCCTGAGTTGCAGAATTCTGATTGTCTGGTGATTGTAATGATGCTTTCCTGCACACGCAGCAGACGTTCCGCAGGGGAGTGGAAATATGAACCAGATACTTGACCTCAGCGCAATACGATTTCTTGTGGTTGAGGGTAACCCCAATATGCGTGCTATCATTGAATCTATCCTTCGTGTTCTGGGGGCGAGGAAAATCAAGACGGCTGAAGATGCAGCAGAAGCCCTATCCATACTCAAGATATATAATGCTGACATCATCACTTCTGAGTGGATGATGGAACCGCTGGATGGCATTGAATTCACTCAAATGATCCGCAACGCGAAAAACAGCCCGAACCCCTTGGTTCCCATCATTATGCTGTCGGGCCATTCAGAACAGGTTAGGATTGCAGAAGCCCGTGATTCCGGCGTAACAGAGTTTGTGGCTAAGCCAATATCCCCAGAAGTACTCTATCGAAGGATTGCTGAGATCATCCTGAATCCACGCCAATTCGTGCGCAACAAGGCATTTTTTGGCCCGGACCGGCGACGGCGTTTGAGCGAAAAATATGCCAGCAAGCTACGCAGAAAAACCGACAAGGAGGCTTCATCCGAGCATATTGTTTTGGATGACAATGGTGAAAACGTGAAAACCATTCAGGCATGAATTTCGATCAATTAGTATGAGAGTAGGCAGATCATGACATCTGATAAAATAGAGTCGAATGAACAGGATGAGCCGGTTCAATTTTTCCCTGCCTCGAAAATTCTACAAATCAGGGCTCCTTTAACAGACAAGAACCTGAATGCTGTTCTCCGAGAGGCGAATACGGTACTTTCCAATAATCAGGACAACTACCTGGACTGGGTAGAGGAGGATATCCGACTCCTTGAGGCGGCATATCAAAAATTGTCGACCGCCCCGGATTCCGAACAGGCAAATCGTGATATGTTTCGGATTTCACACAGTATGATGGGACAGGGCGGCACCTTCGGGTATCCGTTGGTCACATTTGTATTGCACAATCTGTGCAAATTCCTTGATGCCAGTAGCCAGATGAATAACCAGGATTTGCGCGTTGCGGCCCTCCATATTAGCACGGTCAAACAGATAGTCACTCACAGACTCTCGGGCAAGGGTGGAGAGATGGGCAATGAAGTGATTGGTGGCCTTCTGAACGTCATCAATAAAAGAAAGATGGAGGCGTCGTAACCGGTTGCTGGGATATTACCCATTAATGTCACCAAATCTGAATGTCCGTTTCTGGCTAATCTCGGAAGTCTTGGACGCCTTTCGAACACGGCTGCTTTCGGAGCGACACCAGATATTTGCGCCAACGGGCACTGGGTTCTCACGTGACTATTCTCAGCGCACAAAAAGGGCCGCGCGGCGAAAACCGGACGGCCCTTTTTTTGATCGAGTTTTCCTTACGGGATCAGAATTGTCGCGCCCGTTGTTTTGCGGCCCTGTAAATCACGGTGGGCTTTGGCCGCATCTTTCAGGGCGTAAGTCTGGTTGATGCGGATTTTTACAGCACCGCTTTTCACCACCTTGAACACATCGCGGGCGCACTTCAGCAGGTCTTCGCGGGTGCTGACGAAATGCCCCAGCACGGGGCGGGTCAGGACAAGCGATCCTTTCTGGGCCAGCAATAAGGGGCTGATGGGCTCCGGCGCACCGGACGCATTACCAAACGTTGCCATGGTGCCGCGCGGCTTCAGGCAATCGAGCGAGCCCAGGAACGTATCTTTGCCCACACCATCGTAAACGGCGTCCACACCGGCCCCTTTGGTAATCGCCTTCACCCGCTTCACGATGTCTTCTTTGCGCGAATTGATGACCCATTTACAGCCGTTCTGTTTGGCGAGTTTCACCTTATCGGCGGAGCCAACCGTGCCGATCACATTGACGCCGAGCGCCTTCATCCATTGGCACGCAATCTGCCCCACACCACCGGCGGCGGCATGGAACAGAACCGTATCGCCTTTTTGCACCTTGTAGACCTGACGGATCAGGTACTGCGCGGTCATGCCTTTCAGCATAATGGCGGCGGCGGTCTGGTCATCGATACCGGCGGGGATTTTGATTAAATCGCTGGCCGGTTGAATGCGCCGTTCAGCGTAAGCGCCAAGCGGGCTTTGGCCGTAGCATACCCGGTCGCCTACCTTCAGGTCTTTGACGCCTGCGCCCACTTTCTCGACGACGCCGGCACCCTCGAAACCTATCCCTGAGGGCAGGCCGGGATTGGGATAAAGGCCGGTGCGCACGTACACATCAATAAAGTTGAGGCCGATGGCCGTGCTGCGCAACAACACCTCGCCTTTTTTAGGCTTGCCCAATTTAACATCCACGTACTTGAGGACGTTGGCGGCCCCTGTTTTTTCAAACTGAATGGCTTTGGTGGTGGTCATGATTTGTGTCTCTCCTGATATTTAGCCGGGATTAAGCAAGCAGCATGCCTTCATGTTGCAATAACTGGACTTTGGTTTCGACGCCCTCGCCACCGGAAAAACCGGTCATGGCGCCGTCTGCGCCCACAACCCGGTGACAGGGAATAATGATAGGGATTGGATTGTGACCGCAGGCCGTACCCACGGCCTGGGCCGACTTGCCAAGCTTCTTGGCAATCGCCCCATAAGTGGTTTGCTGGCCATAGGGGATGGCGAACATTTCATCGCACACGGCCCTCTGAAAAGCCGAACCAGCGGGATCAAGCGGCAGGTCGAACGTGGTCAGGTCTTTGGCGAAATAGGCCTTGAGCTGACGGGCGGCTTCTTCAACCAGTGGGTCGGAATCCCCATCGGGCACGCGGCCCCATTCGACCACGTTGATGGCATCATCATGGGCAAAAATCGAAATGATGCCCACGGGTGTGTTGATGGAAGTATGCGCCATGGCCGCAGATTAGGCTGTTTGTAACAGGGCCGCAACAAGGGCGTCCGGTGTGGTGATGGGCAAGCCGCAGGTGTTGTTCTGGCACACATAGGCCGTGGCCTCGCCACCCACGGTAGTCTTGCCCGCCGCCGGGTGGGTGTCGGGTAAGGCACCCGTCGCTGAGATGACGGATACGGTGGCGTGATTGGGGGCGGACTTGGCCGCCGCCACGAACAATGGATCATTCGGGTCGGGGCTTACGATGACGACCTGAAGGCCGGTGGTCAGGATTTCAAGGCCCAGGGCCAGCGACGGCTGGTTCATCAGGGCGCGCGTGTCTTCAGGTGCCAGGGCGCTGATGATGGCGTCGGCCCGGTCCCGGTACCCGGTATCGCCGGTCAGGTGGAACAGGCGTGCCACCACATCCAGCATAATGCCGCCCCCGGTGGGCGTGGCGTTATCGAACAGGGTCTTGGTGCGCACGACCAAATCGCGGGTATCGTCAGCGGCCAGGAAGTAACCGCCGCTACCCGCATCCCAGAAATGTTTATCCGCAACGCTGGTCCAGGTCGCGGCATTTTGGAGATACGCAGGATCCTGACAAGCTTGGTGCAGCATGATGGCGGCGCGGGCCATGTTGGCATAATCATCAATCACACCGGCATGGCGCGCCTTGCCCGCACACCATGTGTGATAAAGCCGGTCGCCGCCCCGCATGTGCGTGGAAACAAACCGATAGAGAGATACCGCCTCGGTGATCCAGTCGGGTTCATCAAATACCAGCCCGGCGCGCACAAGGGCGGCGATGGCCATTCCGTTCCAGTCAGCCAGCACCTTGTCATCACGTTGCGGCGGAATACGCGTGCTGCGAATATCCAGAAGGGCACGCCTGGATGCGGCCAGCCGGGTGGCGCGATCCGGGTCGGTATCCATATCACCCACGGCCCGGCGCAAAATAGTGTGGCCTTCCCAGTTACCAAATTGTGTCACGTCATAGGCGGCACAAAATTCGACCGCACCGTCGCCTAGATGTTGGGCGATCTCATCCTGTGACCAGACGTAGAACTTGCCCTCGACGCCTTCGCTGTCTGCGTCATAGGCGCTGGCCAGAGCATATAATCCGTCCGGGGCGGCGTTCCGTAAATCACTGAGCATCCACCGGATGGTTTCGCGGATGCGTGTCTCATAAAGACCAAGGCGAGTTTCCTGCCACACATCGGTCATCAGTTCGATCAGCAGGGCATTGTCATACAGCATCTTCTCGAAATGAGGGGCCAGCCATTCTTCATCCACGCTGTAGCGCGAGAAGCCACCGCCCAGGTGATCGTATATACCACCCTGGCACATTTGGCTGAGCGTGGTGACAACCGCTTCGAACAGGCGCTGGTCGCGGCTGCGCAAATAACCATTCCACAGGAACTTGAGAAACGTCGGTTGGGGGAATTTAGGCGCACCCTTGGTGCCGCCCAAAACCATATCCATAAGCTGTAAGGCCGTGATGGCTGTGTCGTCGATCTGACCCATTGTCAGGCTGTTGCCTGAGTCACCGCCTGAGCCGCCGCCCGTGGATCCCATGGCGCGTAAGGCGTCGGTCAGGGCGCTGGCGTTGTGGTCGACCTGCTCTTTTTGATCTTTATAGAGCGCCGAGATCTGGTTCAGCACCTGCGGGAAGCCGGGCCGACCATAGCGGGGCTCGGGCGGGAAATAGGTGCCGCCCCAAAATGGTGAGCCATCGGGCTTCAGAAACATGGTCAGCGGCCAGCCGCCCTGTTCACCCAGCATGGAAAGCGCCGATTGATAGATCGCGTCCAGGTCGGGCCGCTCTTCGCGGTCGACTTTAATGCACACAAACTGCTCGTTCATCAGGTCGGCAATGGTGTCGCTTTCGAAGCTTTCGTGCGCCATTACATGACACCAGTGACAGGCGGCATAGCCGATGGACAGCAGGATCGGCTTGTTCTCGGATGTGGCCCGGGCGAGGGCGCCTTCGCTCCACGGTTGCCAGTGTACAGGGTTGTCCTTGTGCTGAAGGAGGTAGGGGCTGGTCTCGGTGGATAGTACGTTGTTTGTCATAGAGGCCCTGATGTTGTGCGCCAAAGGTTTGCAGGAAAAGAAGAGTCGTTCTAATCTCGCCAATCTCGCATTCGCACGCACGTTTAACAACCGGACTTGAATACATATTATCGTATTTCTGGACCACAAAGGAATGGCGCCATGAAAATTACCATCGATGTTGATTGTACACCCGAAGAGGCGCGCACCATGCTGGGCCTACCCGATGTAAAGCCCATGCAGGAAGCCATGATGGCGGAAATGGAGGAGCGCATGCGGGGCGCCATGGAGAGCATGGATCCGGAATCGCTCATGAAAAGCTGGATGATGCCGGGGATGACGGGGATGTCTGGAATGCCCGGGGCGGCAGACAGTGGGATGAAAGGTTTTGAGGACATGCAAAAGGCCTTTTGGTCCCAGATGACAGGCGCGATGACAGCACCTAAATCTTCTGAGTAAAGGAATATACAGCGTGAGTAATAACACCCCGACTGACCCGAGCCCGTACTTTGACCGCCACGTATTCGTGTGCACCAATGAGCGGGCCGAAGATCATCCGCGCGGCAGTTGCGCGCGTAAAGGTTCGGTCGAGCTTCGCGCCTATATGAAAAACCGGGCCAAGGAGCTGGGCATTGATGGCGTGCGTATCAATGCGGCGGGCTGTCTGGATCGGTGTGAACTGGGCCCAACGGTCGTGGTCTATCCGGAAGGGGTTTGGTACGCGTGCAAGACCAAAGAGGAGTTCGAAGAAGTCCTGAGTCGCCACGTGCAAAATGGCGAGCGTGTACCGCATTTGATGCTACAGCCGGAAGATACTTAATTACGCCATATGTAGTAGGGATGGAAAATAGATCTACAAAATATGGTAACTAACCGAATCAATATTGTTGCGGAGCCGAATCGGTACATGATGAGCACCACTATCTTTGCTTTATCCTCAGGACACCCGCCATCGGGCATTGCCGTGATCCGCGTATCAGGCGATCAGGCCGGTGCGGCCCTGCGCGCACTAACGGTGCCGGATTTGCCCAAGGCGCGGTTCGTATCGCGCCAACAGTTACACCGACCGGACGCCGCCTCGGGCGATACTTCAGACGCGCTGGATGACGCGCTGGTGATTTGGATGCCGGGTCCGGCCACCTTTACCGGCGAAGATTGCGCCGAATTCCATGTGCATGGCGGCCGGGCTGTGGTGGCGGCGGTTCTGGCAGCGCTTGGCACCGTGCCGGGCTTGCGGCTGGCACAACCGGGTGAATTTTCCAGGCGAGCCTATGAGAACGGCAAGCTGGACCTGAGCGAGGCCGAGGGGCTGGCAGACCTGATTGCGGCGGAAACCGAAGCCCAGCGTCGTCAGGCCATGCGCCAGCTGGACGGCAGTCTGGGACAGCAATGCCTGAGTTGGCAGGGCCAGCTGAAAAGCGCGCTGGCCCATATGGAAGCCACCATTGATTTTTCAGACGAGGAGCTACCCGACAGTCTGGATGGCGGTGCGCGTGATCAAATCGCCGGGGTTCTCGACCAGGTACGACAAAGCCTGGATGACGCCAATCGCGGCGAACGCCTGCGCCATGGGCTGAGGGTTGCTATTGTGGGGCCGCCCAATGCGGGCAAATCGAGCCTGCTGAACAGGCTGGCCGGGCGCGAAGCAGCCATTGTTTCTGAGCACGCCGGCACCACACGGGACGTGATTGAAGTTCATCTGGAAATGGGCGGCTATTCAGTGGCCCTGTCCGATACAGCGGGCCTGCGCGACAGCGACGACAGCATCGAACAAGAGGGCGTGCGGCGGGCGGAAAGCCAAGCCGAAGAGGCCGATTTCCGCATCGTCGTGCTGGATGGCGGTGACTGGCCGCACGTGGATCCGCTGGCCACCAAGTGGCTGGATCAGGACGCCATCGGCGTGGTGAACAAGACGGACTTGTTGGACCGGGATGCGGACTTGCAGTTAAACGGCTTGGTCCTGACGGGCATTTCCGTTCAGTCAGGCGAGGGCGTTGAGGGCCTGATCGACCAGCTTGAAGATAAGATCGCGGCGCGCTGGGGACAGGCCGAAGGGGCCATTATCACCCGCGCGCGGCACCGCGAAGCCCTGACGGAATGTGCTGAGCATTTGCAACGCACCCTGGGCGCGGCAGGCTCGGAACTATGGGCCGAAGACTTGCGGCTATCCATGCGGGCGCTTGGCCGCGTGGTGGGGCAGGTGGGCGTGGAAGATGTGCTGGACGTGATATTCAGCGAGTTCTGCATTGGTAAATAGGCCTCACAGCCCCCGAATGTTTCACGTGAAACAATGATCAGGCTATAATTTGTTAACGATGTTTCACGTGAATCATTGCAGTTTTTGACCGAACAGCGTACATACTCGCCCTCTCAGTTTTGTAGACGAAAAACATCATGGACACACTTGATACAGACGTAATCGTTATTGGCGGCGGGCATGCAGGCACAGAAGCCGCTGCGGCCGCCGCGCGCATGGGCGCGCGTACGTTGTTGGTCACACACCGGGCTGAAACCATTGGCGAGATGTCTTGTAACCCGGCTATTGGTGGCTTGGCCAAGGGCCAGATCGTGCGCGAGGTCGATGCGCTGGATGGCATTATGGGCCGCGCCATTGATCGCGGCGGCATCCAGTTTCGGGTCCTGAACCAAAGCAAGGGCCCGGCCGTTCACGGCCCCCGCGCGCAAGCCGACCGCAAACTCTATAAAGCCGCCGTTCAGGACCTGATCAAGGAAACCGACGGCTTAAGTATTCTGGAGGATTCCGTTGAGGACCTGATCATCGAACAGGATGGCCGGATTGCGGGTGTGGTCACAGGCACCGGTCGGCGCATCTCTGCCGGTGCCGTCGTGCTGACCACCGGCACGTTTCTCAAAGGCGTTATCCATGTGGGCGAGCACACATTTCCAGCGGGCCGGGTGGGGGACAGGCCGGCCATTGCGCTGTCTTATACGCTGCGGCGGTTAGGGTTCCCGCTGGCCCGGCTTAAGACCGGCACGCCACCGCGACTGGACGGACGCACCATTGACTGGGCATCACTTACCGAACAGCCTGGCGATACCCCGCCCAAGCCGTTTTCTTATATGAACGATCGTATCCAGACCCCGCAGATCAGCTGTCACATCACCGGCACCACGGCGGAGACGCACGACATCATCCGCCAGAATCTGGATCGCGCGCCGATCTATTCCGGCCAGATCGATGGCACCGGCCCGCGCTACTGTCCGTCTATTGAGGACAAGGTGGTGCGGTTCGCAGAGCGTGACCGGCATCAGATATTTCTGGAACCCGAAGGGCTGGACGATCCCACGGTTTATCCCAACGGTATATCCACGTCACTGCCCAAGGATGTTCAGCTGGCCCTGATCGCCTCAATTCCGGGGCTGGAAAAAGCCCAAATGATGCAACCGGGTTACGCCATTGAATACGACTTCGTTGATCCGCGCGCGCTGTCGCCCACGCTGGAAGCAAGCGCTGCGCCGGGGTTGTTTCTGGCAGGACAGATCAACGGCACCACCGGCTACGAAGAGGCCGCCGGGCAGGGCGTGGTCGCGGGTATCAACGCGGCCCTGAAAGCCAGCGGTAGCACAGAGACCTTTGTGCTGGACCGTGCCGACGCCTTTATTGGTGTGATGATTGATGATCTGGTTCATCTGGGCACCCGCGAGCCCTATCGCATGTTTACGTCGCGGGCCGAATATCGCCTGTCTATCCGCGCCGATAATGCTGATCAGCGACTGACCGCCAAAGGCCACGCCACCGGTGTGGTGGGAGCAGATCGGCATCAGGCCTTTAATACAAAGGCCGCTGCATTGGCGGAAGGCCGCACGCGTATGGCAGACTGCAAAGCTACACCCAACGCGCTACGAGACCACGGCATCAGCGTTAATCTGGACGGCGCGCGGCGATCGGCATGGGAAATGCTGGCCTATCCGGACACGGATATGGAGAAGCTGACCACGGTTTGGCCCGAACTGAGCCAGATTGCCGAACCTATCGCGGCGCAGTTGGCCATTGAGGGCCTGTACGAAAGCTATCTGGTGCGGCAGGACGCTGATATTGCCGCGTTTCGCAAGGACGAAGGCCTCAGCATTCCCCCGGATATGGATTTCAAGGCCATTCCCGGCATCTCAAACGAAGTGGCAGACAAGCTATCGCAGTCTCGACCGGCAACCCTGGGTGCGGCGGCGCGCATTTCAGGTGTGACGCCAGCCTCCCTGACCGTGTTGTTGGCCTATATCCATCGCCATCAGAAACAGGTGGCGTAAAGCGAATGTTTCACGTGAAACAGCAAAACAGGCCAGTTGGAGTGTTGTCGAGTCGTTTAATACGATCTCGCGGTTAATCAAATGATGACTCATTCCGAACGCGAATCAAAAATACCCCTATCTATGGATGAATTCGCTGATTCTTGCGAGATCGAATCAATCGCCATGGATAATTTGGGCGTTTACCTCAGCCTTTTGGAAAAATGGCAGCGGCGATTCAATCTGGTGGGACCCAAAACACTGGATGATCCGTGGCGACGCCATTTTCTGGATTCTGCCCAGCTTATACCGTTTATAAAGTCCATGCAGGGCCCGGTCATTGATATGGGCACCGGTGCCGGGTTTCCCGGGCTGGTCCTGTCAATATTGGGGACCCCGGATGTGCACCTTATTGAAAGCGATGCTAACAAGACCGAGTTTCTGCGCCAGGTCATTCGCGAGACCAAGGCTACGGCCACCATTCACCGGGTGCGCATGGAAGATTATGACGGCCCCAAAGCGACCTGTTTGACGTCGCGGGCCTGCGCATCGCTGGGCGCGTTGCTCGATTATGGTCAAAGAATTTCGAAACCGGGCGCACGCGCCCTGTTTTTAAAGGGCAAGACCTGCCCAGACGAATTGACCACTGCACAAGGCCTGTGGCATATAGAACACACGTGCCATCCAAGCCAGTCTGACCCCAACGGCATAGTATTAGAGATCCATGAATTTACCCGTCGATAATACCGCACTTGCGGACATACTGCCGACCCGCAAAGCGCGGGTGCTAGCCATTGCCAACCAAAAGGGCGGTGTAGGCAAGACCACCACGGCCATCAATCTGGCGACCGCGCTGGCGGCGATTCAGAAGCGGGCGTTGATTATTGATCTGGACCCACAGGGCAACGCCAGTACCGGCCTTGGCCTTGGCCAGGAGGTGAGGGCGATCAACACCTACCACGTGCTGATGGGCGAAGCATCGCTGCAAGACGCCATTCAACCGACAGATATCCCCGGGTTGGATATTGTGTCTTCGGGCATGGATTTGTCGGCGGCGGAAATCGAGATGATCGACGTGGAGCGCCGGGAATATGCGCTCCGCGATGCAGTACGTGCGGCTACTGATGATTATGACTACGTGTTGATCGATTGTCCGCCCGCACTGGGGCTGCTGACGGTTAACGCTCTGGTTGCCGCCGATGCCGTCCTGGTGCCTCTGCAATGCGAGTTCTTTGCCTTGGAAGGCATTAGCCACCTGACCAAAACCGTCGAACGCATCAAGGGTCGGTTCAACCCCGGTTTGCATATTCAGGGCATTGTGCTCACCATGTATGACAAGCGCAACAACCTGTCTGACCAAGTCGCCAACGACGTGCGCGAATATTTTGGCGACACTGTGTACAAAACCGTTATCCCGCGAAATGTCCGGGTATCCGAAGCACCCTCCCATGGTCGGCCCGTGCTGATCTACGATATCAACTGCGCTGGCGCTCAAGCTTATTTGCACCTGGCCAGCGAACTCATTCACCAAGAACGTCAAATGGCAGCATCATGAGCACACAAAAACGAAATAGCCTTGGCCGCGGCCTCAGCGCCCTGCTCGGCGACGAAGCCGAAGATTACGCTGAACTGGATAAGCTTCGTGACACCAAATCGGTTCCCGTCGAATTCCTGCATCCCGGCAAGTATCAACCGCGCCACGTGATGGATGAAGGCGCCATTGCCGAATTGGCTGACTCAATCCGCACCAAAGGCGTGCTTCAACCGCTGTTGGTGCGCCGCGATCCCGATCAGGCCGAGCACTATGAGATCATCGCAGGTGAGCGCCGCTGGCGCGCGGCCCAACAGGCACAGTTACACGAAGTGCCTGTAATCATTAAAGATTTCAGCGATATCGAAGCACTCGAGGTTGGTCTCGTCGAAAACCTGCAACGCCAGGATTTGTCAGCCACAGAAGAGGCAACTGGTTACCAACGCCTGATGGATGAGTTCAGCCACACCCAGGAACAGCTTGCCGAAGCGGTGGGGAAAAGCCGTAGCCATGTGGCAAACACCCTTCGGTTGCTCAATCTACCTGTCAGTGTTCGCGATATGATTGATGCCGGTGATTTGACCGCTGGTCACGCCCGCGCGCTTATCCCCTGCGAAGATCCGGTGGCCATGGCTAAAAAGATTGTTGCAGGCGGCCTCAGCGTTCGGCAGGTCGAGCAGCTTGTTAAAGCCCCGCTCAAGAAAACGTCCAGCGCCTCAGTACCAAAAGCAAAAGACGCCGATACACTGGCCTTGGAACACGACCTTACCGGTCTGTTGGGCATGCAGGTACAAATTGCCAACAAAGGCGGCGCCGGCACGCTCACCATTCAATATTCTTCACTGGATCAATTGGATGATGTGCTCCAACGTCTCAGCCACACCCCGCAGAAGGCACCGGTCGTTGATGAGGCAGAGGCCGTGATCAGCGATATCCCGAGCGACGCTGATATTCCGTCACTGGAAGAGATTATTGGCCCCAACGCAACGGATGATTACGAAACCGAATCGGATTCGGATGATACCTGACGCGGCGGAAAACCCTTAGCTGTCTTTCTTAGCTGGGCCTGCTTACTGCCAGAACCGCTCGTCCGCACACCAGCTCTACCGGCGTGCCCGACGATTTACAGGCGATTTCCGCGTCCGTCAGAACGCCTAATGCTCGTTGCAGCCCTTTATGCGACCAAATCCGGGCCTGACGCTCAAACCGTTCCTTGTACTTAAAGAATACTGGTGGCCGCAGGCCCGCCACCGCGCCGGACACTGACTTGCCGCTGCTCGCTTGGGCAACGACAAGCTCCAAGCGTTGAAAGTGTCGTTGCAAAGCGCGCAGGACGGCAATCTCAGATACCCCTTCGGCCACTGACTTTTGCAGATACAAATCCGCCGCCGCCGATTTGCCATCACCTGCCGCAAACGCCAATTGGTCCAGTGATACAGCGCCGGAATCTACCAGGCACTCAGCCACATCGTCCGCGCTGGCCGTGGCTCCATCACCCACGAATAGCGCAAGTTTTTGCAGCTCCTGACGAACCATGGCTCGGTCCGCGCCTAAACTTTCAGTCAGCATAGCAACCGCATCACGATCAGCCGACACGTTGTATTCCGCCAGAATTTCAGAAATCGATTTGGCCAGCTCCCGGCCTTCTGCTGCATAGCAAGCGACTGCCGCCGCGCGGTCGTGACTCTCAAATAATTTCCGCAAGGATGATCGCGGGCCCAGTTCATGGGCATCCACAACGATCATGGCACCATCCGCCGGATCAGCCAGATAATCCGTTAATGCCGCCGTCGCCCCGTCTGCGGCCCCGCGCAGGAGCACCAAACGGTTCCCGCCCCCAAAAGACATGGCGCGCGCTTCGTCACTAAGCCGTGCGGCGTCTTCTTTCAGGGATGCTGCGGTTAATTCAACAACGGAAAAAGGGTCGGATAGATCATCCACGACTGCACCACCCAGCCGCTTGCACCGTTCGGAAACCAGGCCCCGGTCAGGTCCGTAAACCAACACCGCCGCAACAGACGTATCAGGGCCGTCCAAAAACCGGTCAACGGCGGCACCAGATATCTTCATGACTGACCTAGCCCTCAACCCCGCGCAACCAAAGCGCCAGTTGTCGCCTGATATCGTTACTCAGGCTAACCACGGCCCGAGATTGCGCATCGCGTTCTGCTACGATATCAGCATAATCTGAATCAACGATATTATAGCTGCTGATGGTTTTCGACTGACCAGAAAAAGACAGTTCCGATCCTGAAATGCTGGAGCTCAGGTCAACCCTTGCCGTCACGATCAAGTTTGCCCGTGTGGAAAAGGATGTGGATTCCAGGGCAATCTTTTGTGTTGATTCCGTCAGCACAATCTTAAGATTCCATTTTTTTTCGGCATTTGCCCCTGTGGGGTTCAGTGTTGTTTTCAGATTAATCCGAAGCTCCTGACCGATCCGGTCTTCGATCGGCTCAATAAAAACACTTCTCATGTCTGAGCGGATGGAGACGCGTTCGCCGTCCTGGTAATACAGCGGCTGGAAACCGCATGCGCCTAGCATGCTGATTAAAACGCTGACGGTGAAAAGCCTAAACAACAACATTTACAATCCGATTTGGTACGTAGACAAACTTCCGAACGTCTTTTCCGTCTATTGCCTTTTGAACATTCTCCAGTTCATACACGATAGCCTCTGCGGTCGCTTGATCACAGTCTTTTGGCAGCGACACGGTGGCGCGCAGCTTGCCATTCACCTGCACGCCCATCTCAATCGAGTCTTCGACCAACAGGCTGGCGTCAAATTCCGGCCATGGTGTATCGGCCAGCAATGTCTCATGGCCCAACCCATGCCACAGTTCCTCGGCCAAATGTGGCATCATCGGTCCGATCAGGCGGGTGACCGTTTCCCAGCCAAACCGCCGAACCCAGCGCGCACCGTCATTATCTTCACCCAAATTATCCAGCGCGTTGGTCAGTTCCCGAATACGGGCTACGGCCTTGTTAAAGTGAAAGCGGTCCAGATCGCGTGAGACGTCAGAAATAGTTTTATGGCATAACCGATAGACAGCTGTTGTCTGTTCACCCATGTCACCCGGCACCGCAGCACCCCGTTCTGCGCGGGAAGCCTCACCTTGAAAAACACCCCGCCACAGCCGGTTTGCATATCGCCACGCACCTTCAACGCCTGAATCGGTCCATTCCAGGTCCCGGTCAGGCGGGCTGTCCGATAACATGAACAAGCGCGCCGTATCGGCCCCATAGGTGGCAATAATACCTTCCGGGTCGACCACGTTGCGTTTTGATTTGCTCATTTTCTCGGTACGACCAATGGTCACGGTCTCGCCGGTCTTTATATGAACGGGCGTACCGTCGCGGTCTTCCACATCCGATGGAAAAACCCAGCGACCATCAGTGCCCTGAAAGGTCTGGTGGCACACCATGCCTTGCGTCATCAGCCCGGCAAAAGGCTCGACCGCCTCCAGATATCCGCATTGTTTCAAGGCGCGGGTAAAGAACCGTGAATACAGCAGGTGCAGCACCGCATGCTCAATGCCACCAATGTATTGATCCACGGGCAGCCAGTAATCGGCGGCTTCCTTGGTAAAGCCCACGTCTTCCGAGCCGGGTGACGCAAACTGGGCGTAGTACCAGGACGATTCAAAGAATGTGTCGAAGGTATCGGTTTCGCGAACCGCTGCTTTGCCACAGGTGGGGCAATCGGCGTGCTTCCAGGTGGGGTGTGCATCCAGCGGGTTACCGGCGCCCGACAGATCAACGTCTTCAGGCAACACAACCGGCAGCTCGGATTCAGGTACGGGCACAATGCCGCAGCCATCACAATGGATGATGGGAATGGGGCATCCCCAATAGCGTTGACGCGATACGCCCCAATCGCGCAGGCGATAATTGATCGCGCGCTCGCCAAACTTGTTTTCTTCCAGGTGGTCTATAATTCGCGACTTGGCATCGGTCACATTCAAGCCATCCAGAAACCCGGAATTAATCAGCACGCCGTCATCCGTATTGGCTTCGTCGCCCACTTCAACCGATGCGGGGTCCGCGCCCTTCGGGCCGACCACCGGAATTACGGGCAGGCCATATTTACGGGCAAAATCCAAATCGCGTTGATCATGGGCCGGGCAGCCAAAGATCGCGCCGGTGCCATAATCCATGAGCACAAAGTTCGCCACGTAAATGGGCAGGGTTTTGCCTTCTTCCAGCGGGTGCTTGACCACAAGACCGGTATCGAAGCCCAGTTTTTCTGCGGTCTCTATGGCCGCTTCGCTGGTTCCCAACCGGTTACACTCTTGAATAAATTCGTTTAGTTCAGGCTGGTCCGCTACCAGCGATTGGGCCAGCGGGTGGTTGGCGGCAATGGCGCAAAACGATGCGCCAAAAAGGGTGTCGGGCCGGGTAGTATAGACTTCAAGCTTTTCGTCGTGATCAACAATATCAAACTGGATATGCGCGCCTTCGGATCGACCGATCCAGTTTTCCTGCATCAGCCGCACGCGATCGGGCCAGCGATCAAGCGTGTCGATGGCTGATAACAGATCATCCGCATAGGCCGTGATGCGCAGAAACCACTGCGACAGTTTGCGTTTTTCCACCAGCGCGCCAGAGCGCCAGCCTTTGCCGTCAATGACCTGTTCATTGGCCAGAACAGTGTTTTCCACCGGATCCCAATTCACCCAGGACTCTTTCCGGTAAACCAGGTCTTGTTTCATGAAGTCCAGAAACATCTTTTGTTCGTGTTTGTAGTATTCCGGCTCGCAGGTGGAAATCTCACGGGACCAATCATAGGACAGCCCCATGGATTTCAACTGCTCGCGCATGGTCGCAATATTCTCGCGAGTCCATTTGGCCGGGTGCACATTGTTCTCAATGGCGGCGTTTTCGGCTGGCAGGCCGAACGCATCCCAACCCATGGGGTGCAGCACATTAAACCCGGCAGCTTTTTTATAACGGGCGACCACGTCGCCAAGGGTATAGTTGCGCACGTGGCCCATATGAATACGCCCAGACGGGTAGGGAAACATTTCCAGCACATAATATTTAGGCAGGCTGGAATCTTCGGTCACTTCAAAGCAGCTGCTGGACTCCCATTGGGCCTGCCACCGCTGTTCGGCTTCTTTTACGTTATATCTGCTGGCTTCTGGGGAACCGATTTCCTGCGTCACGTCGCGTATATCCTTATTGTACTCAAGTGTGCTTAAAACAGCGCTCTACATATACTAATCCGGCAGCCCAGACCATACCCGCTAGCCTGAATTAGCAATGACTCCAATCCCGGCCACGCCCGCCAGCCCCGTGTGCTTGAGTCGCATCAGGTTGTCATGATCGATGCCGCCCAATCCATATGTGGCTAGTGGCGTCGAACCTGCCATCCGCGCGAGGCGTAGAATACCCAAACTGCGCTTGCCGGGATGTGAGGCCGTCGTAAAAACAGGCGAGACCAGAACGCCGTCCAAACCGGCCCCTGCGGCGCGGCGAAGAGCAGCCTCGCCATGAACAGCGGCTGTTACGATCATGCCACGCTGGCGAGCCCAGAAAACGGGCAAGGCGGAGCACCCGATCTGGGCTTCGGCCAGATGGATACCATCAGCGTTTACGGCCAGTGCCAAACGAGCGTCTCCTGCGATAATCAGAAAAACGTTCAGGCGTAAACAAAGCGGTCGAAGAATCCTGGCTAGCCGCCGTCGCTCAGAACTATCGCGATGCCGCAGGATAACGCCATCACCGGCACTGAGCTTCTTTACGGCGGCCACCGGGTCTGGCAAACGCTCGTCGTCGCTCATCAAAATGAGGCGCGGCATACCGGAAAATTGTGACGGCAGCGGACATGCGAAATTGAGCCGCCGCCGCAGGTCTGATAGGTTTGCCAAGGAAGTGTTCCATACTGGTTATTCCGTAAGCCACGATCTATCCATAAGGTTTCCACATGAGCAACGACATAATTGAAAACATTGCCAGCATTCAGGCCCAGATCGCGGACGCCGCTCAAGAAGGTGGGCGCGAGGCGTCGGACGTAACCCTGGTTGCGGTCAGCAAAACCCATGACGCGCCCCGTATTCAACAGGCCCTCGATGCTGGTCACCGGGTATTTGGCGAAAACCGGGTGCAGGAAGCCGAGGGAAAATGGCCGGCGTTGAAAGAAGCCACCCGCGACGTGTCGCTTCATCTGATTGGCCCGCTGCAAGGCAACAAGGTTAAGCCAGCGCTGGAGCTGTTTGATGTGATCGAAACCGTAGATCGCCCGAAACTGGCTCGCCGGTTGGCGGGGCTGATGGATGAAACAGGGTTGCGGCCCAATATCTTTATTCAGGTCAACACCGGTGAAGAGCCGCAAAAAGCGGGCATTCTGCCCCATGACGTTGATGCGTTTGTGGCCCAGTGCCGTGATGATCTGGAACTACCTGTTATTGGGTTGATGTGTATTCCGCCGGTGGATGAAGAGTCTTCACTGCATTTCGCCCTGCTGCGCGACATGGCGCACCGAAACGGTCTGGAAGGCCTGAGCATGGGGATGAGCGCTGATTTCGGCGTCGCCGTTCGCTTTGGTGCAACCTACGTTCGGGTGGGAACGGCCATCTTTGGCACCCGTCCGCCGATAGCGCCTGCTTAGGCGTTTATCCTTATAGTGCTGCCGGGACCGGCCAGCTCGAGAACCTGTAATAAGTCTTTCATGTGCAATGCCACACAGCCTTCTGTGGGCGCATAGTCTTCGCGTGCCACGTGCACGAAAACAGCGCTGCCATGGCCGGGAACGGGCGGGTCGTCGTTGTGGCCGATTTCCACCACGATATCGTACACATGATCATCCCGCCACAGAACCTCATGGCTGCCTTCATGGGGCAGCGTGATCAGGCGGTTATAGTCAGCATGGTTTGGGTCGTCGCACCATCCGTCAGTTTTGTGGATGGGGCGGATGGGCAAATCGGTCACGGGCCTGGCAATTCGGTCGGTGCGATACATCACCTGCCGTAAGACAAACTCACCCGCTGGTGTGGCGTGGTCGCCCTCGGTCTTCGCATCTACGATGCCGGCCGGTCCCAGCGCGCACCGGTAAGCGTGGCTACCCACCCGCACAGTGCCTGGCATGGAGACCTCAATGGTGATGGGGCTGGAGGGCTGATCGGTCATGGAAGGGAATTCCACAGATCAGGCGTCATTGTTGTATATCCACAATAGGCTGGTTCTGACGTTGCAGGGCGGCGGAATGCTCATATCGGGAAACGATGTCAGGCATGACAGTTGAGAACCAGCCACCCTGATAACCGATTGTGCCCGGCTCATTCATTATCTCGTTCATTTGACCCAATGGATCGGCCCCATAGGCCTGTGTGGCAGCTTGGGCATTTGCATTACCTTCAGTGCCAGTGAACAGGCTCCACCGTGGTGCCTGTTCCTGCATGGCCAATTGATCGTTTGAGGCAAATGCATTGGCCGGTTGTGGCTGCGTGACCTGACTTTGCCCAACTTGCCCCCCTGCTTGACCCCCGGCTTGGCCACTATACAGGGCCGCGAGAATATCAGCGGGCAGGGATTCAAGGTCGACCGGTTCGGGCGCGCCAGCGAACCCGGCTACGGGCGCGGCCGGAATGGCACCAGTATCAGCGCCGGGCGTGGCGGCGTTTTCAGATCCGAAGAAAAACGGTTCAGCCGCCGAAAGAATTTGCCCACTTGCAGACTCGAAGCTTGAGGACGTGGCTTGCGGGGAAGTCTGTTGTGCTGTGGCGGCGCTGGCATTGGTACTGGCATTGGTACTGGCATCGGCAACGGTTTCGGATGGTTCATCATCGCCAAACAGAGACAAAACGTGCTCGCCAATATCGCTGCCGGTCAGATTGTCGACGGCCACGTCAATCATGGCGGTCACCGCCCCGACGGGGCCCAGGAACAGCGTGTTACCGGCCACCTTGGCAGCGTCCGAAATTTCATCGCCTGTTATCTCGCGGTACAGGGTGGATACGCCGGGAATGTGTTGAAGCGGGTTGATGATATCAATGAAGTCAGCAAATGACATGCTTTCGGACTTGCCGTCGCCACCCGCCTCGAGCATTTGTGAGCTGCCAGGGCGCTCGAAAGCAGAGGTGTGCTTTTCATCGCGTACGCGGGCAAGGCGTGACAAAGTATCGGCGGCATTGTCACTTTTTGCCGTACCCGATATGAGCGCCTTGTCTACGCGGACCGGCATGATGGGGTTTGCCCCTACCGATATATGATCTGCGTCACGCATAACACCAAACTTTCGTCATCTGCTTATTGCAATGCAAGGCATATGTCAAAGCAAAAGCGTGCGATTTCAATAGCTTAATATAGAAATTTGGGGGTTTTGGCAGTGTATAGGGTAAAAAATGCCCACCAAACGTGGCGGTTTTGGTGTGGTTGGACTCATTACATGAGAATCCAGACTCATAAAATGAGACAGATGAGGGCGCCGATAAAGAACTCCCGGTTCTGTCCCGAAAGCGGACACATTTTGAGGCTGTAAAACACTTCCGCCAATAGCCAGAAGCAGACATTTCTTCGTACGGCAACTATTGGAGCGTATTTCAGCGTTTTCCGTTGCTGGCGGCATGTAGTGATTTGGAAATATTGCATACAATGCTATGAATGGACGCTTAATATATATAGAATATACGCA
>JABJGO010000022.1 GCA_018662225.1 Rhodospirillales bacterium
CTTGATTGCCCTGGCTGCACCCGTCTGTCTTGTCTGCGATTTCTGTTTCATCTTCATTCCCCTACGGGTCATTACGATGAACCAGAAACCCTCTCTTATGCAATGCCGCTAGTTTGTTCCATAGGCGCTGACGTCAGACAAGAACAATGGGCAGTTACGCACCTGCATTCGGGATGGTTGGGACTCTGTTAGGGCTTGTAAATATGCTCTACACGATGAGTGGGGGGTCATTTGAACAGGTCGGTACCAATATGGCTGTTGCATTGATTACAACTTTTTATGGAATTTTATTTTCGAACCTCTTATTCAAACCAATCGCCGTAAAACTGGAAGATCGCACAAACCAACGTGCCCACACACTCAGCATGGTTGTTGAAGCTGTAAATCTGATCAGCGAAAGACGATCACCGTCATATATCCGCGAAACTCTGTTTTCGTTTCTTGCAGAGTATGACGATGAACTTGACGGGGAGTCTCCAAAGACGAAAACGGGGGAATCAAATGATTGATAATACCTCCCTGGGAAATGACGAGAAAGTTGCAGACATTGCCAGTGAGCAATTAGCTCCACTCATCAAGGCCGCTCGGCGGCGAAGGAAGGCCGGGCGTCCCGTGCCTCAGCCCCAGGGGCCAGGGGATGAGTGGATGATCACATATATGGATACAGTAACGCTCCTAGTCACCCTCTTTGTCATCTTGTTGAGTTTCGCCAATTTCGATGAGGCCAAGTACCGGGCCTTCACCAATGCGCTGAGCATCACAGATTATGGCGTTGGTGTTCTTTCTAGTTCGCCGCGACCCATCGAATCAGAATTTTCCCAAGACGATATAATTATGAAGACGATCAGCGACACGGCAGAAATCATGGCAGATGAATTCAGGACGTCCATTGAGGCGTCGGGCTTGGCAGATCAAGTCAGCTTGAATTCCGTACCCGCCGGTGTTGAACTGGAGATCAATGAAAGCGTCTTGTTCTCTATTGGTAGTGCAGAACTTACCCAGCTTGGGCGATCAGTTATCGAAAACCTTGCGGGCATTCTTGATAAACCCGGTATCATGGCATCGGTAGAAGGGCATACTGATAATGTGCCAATTCAGACAGAGAAATACGGTTCCAACTGGGAGCTATCGGGTGCTCGTGCATCTGCGGTTGTAAGGTATCTTATCGGAGCGGGGGTAGACCCCGACGTGTTACGGATTGTCGGCTATGCGGATACGAAGCCAAAATGGAACAATGAGACGGCAGATGGCCGCAAAAACAACCGAAGGGTCAACGTTATTGTCAGTTTCAACGAAGCCAAAGACCCAGGTTAATATCGCTGAATATACATTTAGAAATCGAGGTGCGTGATGGCGGAACATGAGTTCTCTTGGAGTCTGGATTATTCGGTTGGCATAGACATACTCGATTATGACCATCAGGAACTGTTTGCTACAGTGAACGACCTCCACAATGCCATTTCTGACGGAACCGAAAGCGATGTCATTGTTCCGATTATTGATCGTCTGTCCAAGTACGTGGCCGAGCATTTCCAACGAGAAGAGCATATATTGTCGGAGTACAATTTCCCTTTTCTTGCGGATCACCGACGAAAGCACCACGAATTTGCACGGGTGATCTACGCAATTCGGCATATTCTGGCCAATTGCCCAGAGCGCCTATCATACGACAAATTACTCAACTTTTTGGAAAACTGGTTGGTCCGTCACATCATGGGCGAGGATATGAAATACAAAGCGTTCATGCGAGGTGACTATGGTCGGCGAGATACTGATATCGTAATGCCAATACCCTCAAAAAAAGATAGTGAAGCCGTCGAAACCTATGATGAGAAACGGAAAGAGCATGAATTAGTCGCCATTACTGTCCATGTTCCTGTTCAGTTAGCTAACATTATTCGCCGTTGTGCCCGAGTACTTCAACTTGGTGGCGAGAAGGCCGATCGCCTTGAAGAACTGACGGACCCGATCGGATATCTAAATAATGATGAGGCGCTCAAAATTGCTAAAATTGTTATTCAATAGATCGCCTGAATGTTCGGAGATTACAGAGCCGCTAGCCGGATTCCTGCTGATCGAGCCATTGTTGTTTGGTGATGGCATATACGGCGTCGATCTCGCCATAGGCGAAGCGTGTGCTTTCATATCGCAATCCGATTTTTTTCAGCACGTTCTTTGAAGCATGATTTTCCGGCTCGAAACAGGCAACAACCACGTCCAGCGGTGAGTCTTCGAACGCGAACTGCAACAGCCGGGATGCGGCCTCGGTGGCAATGCCCTTGCCCCAAACGGATGTCTTATAGAAGTAGCCGATCTCGATCTCTGCGAGCGGAATGCAATCGTTCAGAAGTAAATCCCAATTGGTGTCGTTTTCTTCAATGGGCATGGGGGTCAGGGCAGCTGAGCCTATCTTCTCCTGTGTTGTTCGGTCGATCACACACCAGACACCGATGCATCCACCATCGCTGCGACGGGTGACAAGGGGCATCTGGGCTTTGATCTCAGCGGGTGTGGACGCGCCGCCGCCATAGCGCATGACGCGTTCATCGGTGAACATTTCCAGTGCCAGATCGAGGTCATCCTCGG
Source organism: Rhodospirillales bacterium (assembly GCA_018662225.1). Taxonomy (GTDB): domain Bacteria; phylum Pseudomonadota; class Alphaproteobacteria; order Rhodospirillales; family Casp-alpha2; genus JABJGO01. Next base: position 2,587 of record JABJGO010000022.1, read on the forward strand.
TCAACGGGCGCAGGTGCAGGCGTTCTGTGTAAAGATCGAGTTTCATGATCGGCATGGGTACTATTCGGCGGCTAAATTAACAAGCCAGTCGGCCACCAGATCGCGGGCGTGATTGCGCCTGGGTTGGGTCAGGTCACGCAGGTAGTAGCTGGCGTGCAGGGCCATTGGTTTTGCACATGGTTTTTCGAACACCTCAACCAGATCACCGGATTTGAGTAGATGATTGATAAACGGCCGGCGGCCCAGCATGACGCCTTCGCCGCGCTGGGCCATCTGCAAGGCGATAAGCGACCCGTCCACCTTCATGCCCTTGGGCACTTTAAACGGGCCGGTATGGAATTGCTGAAACCATTTGTGCCAGTCTTCGTCATAACCGAGCAGGTGAATAAGTTCGAAATTGAGAATGTCCGCCGCACCCGTAGGTCGCTCACGCGCCTTCAGCATACCGGGTGCACACACCGGCACGATGGATGTGGTGAACAGAATATGGGTGTGTTCGTCCGCCACGGGTTCGGGCAGGATCACAATTTCAAGATCAACATCAGACGCCGAGGCTTCGTTGAATTCCGTATCCAGCGTGCGGATGGACAGATCGATCTCCGGGTGTTTCTTGTGAAACGATCCCAACTGCGGCACCAGCCAGAGGGTCGCCACGCTGGGCGTGCAGCGGATGGTTACCTGCTGGCCCTGCATATGGGGGAACAGCTGATCGGTGACCGTGTCCAGTCGTTCGATGGCTTGATGAACACTCTCGAAGTACGCCTGACCCGTACTGCTTAATGACAGTTTGCGGCCATGACGCACAAACAGGGGCGCGCCCAGATAGGCTTCCAACTGGCGCATTTGCTGGCTGACGGCGGGCGGTGAGATATTCAACTCAGATGCCGCAAGGGCAAAACTCAGGCGCCGTCCGGCGGCTTCAAAGGTGCGCAGTATGTTCAATCTGGGTCGTCGCACGGGTGTTCCTGTCAGATAAGTTTTACTTATGTATTGTGACAGCAAGCATCGCTTGTCCGCAAGTCCGCTTTTTCCCTAATATTTAGGCGATTCCACAAATCAGGGTGCCCACCAATGCAATTTTTTTCTTATCTAACGGATGAGGACGTTGAATACGTTCATTCAGCTTCACTGGAAATCCTTGAGGAGGTCGGCCTGCTGGTCCGTAACGAGAAGGCCCGTAACCGCTGTGCCGAACATGGCTGCGTTGTCGACCATGAAACCGAAATGGTTCAGCTTCCCGCCCATGTGGTGGAAAAATACCGCGCCATGACACCGCCCACCATCACCCTGCGCGGTCGCGATCCGAAATACGATTTAACGTTCCCGCGCGAGCTGCCGGTCATTGCCACGGCCAGCTCCGCCCCCGATATTGTTGATCCGGTCACCGGCAAAGCCCGCCGCGCCACGTCTGATGATATCGCCAATATCGCCCATCTGGTGAACGAGCTGCCGGGCTTTGATATGTTCTCAATCTCCACCCTGGCCGATGATGCGCCCACGGGACAGTTCAACCTGTCGCGGTTCTATCCGGCGCTCAAAAATTGCCTGAAGCCGGTGCGCACGTCTGTTCTGGATGTGGAGGAAGCTAAACAGATCCTCAAGCTGGGTGAGCTGATCGCCGGATCACCCGAAGCCTTCTGGGAGCGCCCTTTTATTAATTTCGGTTACTGCGCCATTGTGTCGCCCCTGACCATGGATTTCGATTCCACCGAAAACCTTATGTTCTTTGCCGAGAACGGCGTCACGGCCTACGGCACCATCGCGCCCATGGGCGGTTTGAGCACGCCGCTTTCCCTGTCCGGTATGCTGACCATTATGAATGCCGAATGGCTGGCCGCGTGTACGCTGGCCCAAATGTCAAAGGCTGGCACGGAGCAGATTTATAACTTCCTGCCGGTATTCGCCGATATGCGCGACGGGGCCTATGCGCCGGGTGCGATCGAGATCGGCATGATGAATTCTGCCGTGTGTCAGATGGCGCGTTTTTATAATGTTCCAGCGGGCGGTTATCTTGGCCTGACCAATTCAAAGACCCCCGATGCCCAAGCCGGATTTGAGAAAGGTATGTCGCCCTTATTGGGGGCCGCGTCCGGTGTCGACTTCATCGTCATGGGTGGGTTGCAGGACGCGCTGATGACGTTCGATTTCGGCCAACTCACCATCGATAACGAAATCGCCCAGATGATCAAAAAAGTCCGTGGCGGTTTCGGGTTCTCAAAAGAAAGTGCCTCGTTGGCGGAAATCAAGAAAACCGGAGCCGCCGGTATGTTCGCCGCCAACCCGGCCACGCTGGAACGCATGCACACGGCCACCTTCATGCCGGAACTGGCAGATCGGAAATTGCGTGAACAATGGGAAGACGAAGGCGCGTCGACGATCCAGCAAAGGGCGTTGAACAAGGCACTGGATATCCTGTCCACCGCCAATCCAGCCGCGTTCGATCTGGAAACAGACGCCCGTATCCGCCGCGAATTTGAAGGCATTGTGGCTGGTGACTCCCAGGTCCCCGAAGGTTGGGTTCCGTTCGATTTCGGAATCGAAGTCATCACCCGCAAGAAGCGTGTTAACCGTCGTCGTAAGCAGGCCTAAACAATGAGCAAAACATTCCCAAGTACGGCCCGCATTGTGGTCATCGGTGGTGGCTGCATCGGTACCAGTATCGCCTTTCATCTGGCTCGGTCCGGCGAGCGTGACGTGGTGCTGCTTGAAAAAAGTAAACTGACCGAAGGTGCCACCTGGCATGCCGCCGGTCTGGTGGGCCAGTTCAGATCGCAACAGAACTTGATGGCGATTATGAACGCCAGTGTGCGGTTGTTCGATAATCTGGCCGAGGAAACAGGCCAGGAAACCGGCTGGCGCAAAGTGGGCAGCATCCGCATTGCCGCTAGTGAAGACCGGCTCAAAGAGTTGCAAAAATCCCACTCGTCCGCTCGTGCTGTGGGCTTCGAGATGGATATGCTCTCACCGTCCGAAATTCGCGATATCTATCCGCTGATCAACACGGAAGATTTACTGGCAGGTGCCTTCATCCCCGATGACGGGCATATCGATCCCAACAGCCTGACCCAGGCCTATGCCAAGGGTTTTCGCGCCAACGGTGGCCGGATATTCGAAGGCACCATGGTCAAGGAGCTGACCAAATCAGGCGATCGCATCACGCACGTGGTCACCGACCACGGCACCATAGAATGTGACACGGTGGTCAATGCGGCGGGTCTGTGGGCGCGTCAGGTGGGCTGGATGGCCGGGGTGGAAATTCCCGCCGGTGTGGTTGAGCACCAATATATGGTGACGGAAAAATCCCCGGATATCCCGGACGGTATTCCGGCGTTTCGAGACCCGGACGGCGGCTATTACGCGAAACCCGAACCGGGTGCGCTGGCCATCGGTGGTTGGGAACGGGCCACCAATATTGTGAATTCCAAAGACGGTTTCCCGTGGGAGAACGAACGTTTTCTGTTCGAAGACAACATGGACCGGCTGGAAGAAATCTTCGCGCCCGCCGCCCACCGCTTGCCCATCCTGAATGAACTGGGCGTGCGCACTATTGTGAACGGCCCTATCCCCATCTCCCCCGATGGTGAACCCGTGATTGGGCCGGTGCCGGGCCTGAGCAATTTCTTCGCCGCGTGTGCGTTTACGTCTGGTATCGCCGCCTCCGGTGGTGTGGGTGAGGTGGTTGCCAACTGGATTTTGCAGGGCGATCCGGGCCTTGATCTGTGGGCGTTTGATATCCGCCGGTTTGGAGCACTCCATGCCGGGCACAAATTCCTGCATGACCGGGCGCATGAGAGCTATACCAAATACTACGCCATTCACTGGCCGGGCGAGGAAGCGGAAAGTGCACGCGGTGTCCGCCGCAGCCCGCTTTACCACACGCTCAAGAACCAGGGTGCCGTGTTCGGCTCCAAATTCGGCTGGGAACGGGCCAACTGGTTTGCGCGGGATGGCGCGCCACAGGAAGACGTGCACAGTTACGAACGCGCCCACCAGATGGACACGGTGGGCGCCGAGCACAAGGCCGCCCGCGAAGGTGTGGTCATGATCGACATGTCATCGTTCACCAAGTTCGAGATCAGCGGCTTAGGTGCGTGTTCGTTCCTGCAATATATCGCCACCGCCAACGTGGACAAAGAAGTCGGCGGCGCGGCCTATACCCAGCTGTGCAATACAAAGGGCGGCATTGAGGCCGACGTGACCATCATCCGCCGGGCCAAAGACACCTTCTGGCTGATCACCGGATCGGGCTTCCCGGTTCGCGACCGCGGCTGGATTGAAGACAACATGCGCGAAGGCGATAACGTCACCTTGCGCGATATCACGTCCGGTTACGGCGTGATCAATCTGGCCGGACCACTTTCTCGCGATGTGTTACAGAAAGTTTGTGATGACGATGTATCTAACGAAGGCTTTGCATTCGGTACGGCAAAAGACATTCGGATTGGCTACGCCCCCGTTACGGCCTACCGGGTGACGTATCTGGGCGAACTGGGCTGGGAGCTTTATATCCCGTCCGAATACACCGGCTTCGTGTTCGATACGCTACAGGAAGCAGGCCAGCCCGAAGGTATCACCAACATGGGCTACCAAGCGGTGGACAGCTTGCGGCTGGAAAAGAAGTACCTCGCCTGGGGCTCGGACATCACGCCCGACTACAACCCGTTCGAGGCCGGGTTACAGTTCCTCATCGATTGGGACAAAGGCGACTTCATAGGTCGGGCGGCGCTCGCCAAAATAAAACAAGACGGTGCGAGGCAAAAAATGGTCTGCTTCGCGCTTCAAAACCCGCTACCCCTATTCGGCGGTGAAGCGATCCTCGTGGACGGTAAGGCCATAGGCCAAACCACGTCCGGTAACTACGGCTACACCGTGGGCAAAAGCCTCGCCATCGGCTACCTGCCAACAGAATATCTGGACAGCAACGACTTCGCTATCGAAGCCTTCGGCCAAACCAGTGCGGCCAGTCTGGTTAAAGGCTCGGCGTATGATCCCAAGCGGGAGAAGGTTTTGCGGTAAACTGGATCGGGTGTTTTCTCGTTTACTGCGATCAATTGTATGCTATGCATGGGATAGTTGAGTATCTGCATGAACTGGTCCTCTCATGAATCAAGAAACGCCAAAAATTTCCGCGAGGCTTCTTAACACCGCTGTAGGTAGCTACGTCGGGGCGGAATTTCGAGCGCTGGCAAGAATTTCAACCATTCCAGTATTGCTACTGGCTATCATTTCCTACATTGATTCTTCGGCGATTATTGCCCTTGCTGTGTGGCCTGTAATTTCGGAAATCGCGTCAACGGGTGTGATTGCTGTGTTGTCGGTAAACGTTCATCGAAGGTATTTGTTAGGTGAACAACCGAGATTGTCATTGGGTGATCGTGAGTTTGGTTTTCTTCTTGCGCTCATAATTTTCTTCCTGCCTACTTATGCATTGGGGTTCTTGAGCGAGGCGCTCACCTCAATTGATCCAGCGCTTCTTAATATCCTGAACTTGTTGTTCTTGGTCGTACTGCTTTATGTGTTTCTTCGGGTAGCCCTATGGTTCCCGGCCATTGCTGTAGAGTCAGAAGGAACCTTTTGGGGGCGGGCGGCACGATCATGGAATGTCACGAAGCGTGGCAAAGTTGGACCATTGTTCTGGTCAATGGTCATTCCAACAATAATGGTATTCCTCCTGACTTTAGTACCATTTGTTGTCTTTGGTGTGGATAGCAGCAGCTTCGTTGCACAAGTTTTGTTGTTGATCTACCTGTCTGTAATTAGTGTCGCATTCTCAATCTGGGCGGTTCTACTGGTATCTGTTGCGTACAAGCATCTCATTCAATCCGCCCAGCCTGATATAAACGGCAGCGGATGATCCCAAGCGGGAGAAGGTTTTGCGGTAGGGATGCGGGCCGTATCATTGTTACTGTCGCCAATGGCGCTCGCGCGGTATCATATAATATGACATTGAAACGCCTCTTATCTCCTCTGGCACCTGTGGTGCTGACTACCCTGTTTATAGTGGGCGCGGTCGCCATACCCGGATTCTGGGCAAGCGCCCACGCGCAAGATGATGATGACGTCGAGGGCTACAAAGTCCTCGGCACGGTCATCCCCACGTTCACGGATACAAAAAGCCCGGATGACGTTGCCGAAGACATCCAACTGGGTGTCTTCAAAGGTGATTACGTCGGCTGTGAAAAGCGCAAGGATTTGCTGAATTACAACAAGGCTGAGAATGATGGCGATCGTGGGTTGATGAAGAAACTCACATCAAATGGCAAGTGCGTGCCCCTGGACGGGATCCCGTACTTCCTCCTCAAGGCCGGATTTGGCACCAGCGCGGTTGTCCTCAGCACGGAAACCACGGAAACCCACCTGTGGGTGATGAGCAAAGCGGTGGTGGAATCCCCCCCACCGAAGCGGGAGTCGGTCATCAATTTTTGAAACTCAACTCCGTGGCATCAACACCCAGTAGTCGAATTCCAGTACCGCGGCGTCATCGTCCGCAGCCGGAAAATCGGCGCAGTTTTTGTCTTTGACCGCCACTGTGCGCACCCGCAACGCCCCCAAATCATGCCTGCCCGGCACGGGCTGGCTGTCGAGGATTTCTGACCAGGCATAAATTGTGTCGCCGGCGAAGGTGGGGGCTATGTGTTTGCCGCCGTTGATGGCTGTCATCCATTGGGCGTTGGCGAGACCGTTGAAGCTTAAGGCGCGGGCCAGCGAGATGATGTGGCCGCCGTACATGAGGCGGCGACCGAAGCGGCCTTCTTTTTCCGTGTGCTGGTTGAAATGGACTTTGGCTGTGTTCTGGTACAGGCGCGTTGCCATCATGTGTTCGGATTCTTCGATGGTGACGCCGTCCACGTGATCGATCTTTTCGCCCACTTCGTAATCCTGCCACAGATGGGGGCTGCCCGCCGCGACGGCGTCGTATGCGTCCAGTATCAATTCGTCCGGGATTACAAAGCTGTCTGGTGAAACGGCATCCGGTAAATCGGGCACCACGGTTTCGGGGGCCGGGCTGTTCTCATCGCGCTTGCGGACCATGACCCAGCGCACGTATTCGATCACCACCTGACCTTCCTGATTAATGCCGGTGGACCGCACGTAGACCACGCCGGTCTTGCCGTTGGAATTCTGTTTGAGGCCGATCACCTCGGACGTGGTGGATAGCGTGTCGCCCGGAAAGACGGGCGTCACAAACCGGCCCTCCGCGTAACCCAGATTGGCGATGGCGTTCAGGCTAACATCAGCCACGGTTTTGCCGAACACCACATGAAACGCCAGCATGTCATCCACCGGTGCACCCGGATAGCCGATGCCTTGTGCAAACATATCCGATGAGGGCAGAGCAAAACGCGTGGGGTACAGCGCCGTATAGAGCGATACATCGCCCTCGGTCACCGTGCGCGGCGTGGCGTGATGGATGATCTGGCCCAGTGAGAAATCTTCGAAGAAGTTACCGGGATTGGTCTTGGTTACCATTTGTGTTTGTTCCTTAAGGTGCCTTACGCGGCGGTATTCGCGGCGGCCATTTCTTCGATGGCCTCGGCCAGCGCCACCGAGCGTTTGGCGTCTTCCACGTGCAGGTTTTCGATCAGCTTGCCATCCACCAGTACCACGCCTTCGCCGCGACCTTGTGCCTCGGTGAAGGCCTCGATGATCTGCTTGCTCCAGGCCACTTCTTTTTCACTGGGCGCGAAGACCTCGTTGGCGGTGTCGATGGTCTTGGGGTGGATCAGGGTTTTACCATCGAAGCCCAGATCGCGGCCGTGGATGCACGAATGATAGAAGCCTTCGTCATCGGCCAGGTTCAAATGAACCCCGTCCAGAATGGTGAGGCCATAGGCGCGTGCCACCAACAGGCACTGTGACAGGCTGTACAGCATGGGTTGGCGGTCGCGGGTATGGGCGGCGTGTACGTCCTTGGCCAGATCGGATGTGCCCATGACAAACCCGGCGATACGGTTACCCGATGCGGCGATGCGCTCCGCGCTCAACACACCAAACGGTGTTTCAATCATGCACCAGATCGCCATGTCATCGGGCGCACCATTATCTTCCAGAATGGTTTCTGCCATGCGCACGGTATCGGGGCTTTCGACCTTGGGGATAACAATGCCGTGAGCACCGGATGTGGCCGCCGCGGTCATATCGGCGATGCCCCATTCGGTCTGAAAGCCGTTTACGCGGATCAGCAATTCGCGCATGCCATAACCGCCTTCGGCCAGCGCACCACAGATGTTGTTGCGGGCTTCGTCTTTCTGGTTGGGGGCCACGGCGTCTTCCAGATCAAGGATCAGCGCATCTGCCGCCAGTGTGCGGCCCTTTTCCAGGGCGCGGGCGTTCGACCCGGGCATGTACAGGACGCTGCGGTGTGGTCGATTGTCCTTGTTCATCTTTTGCCAACTTCCTGGTTGTATTCTGGTGATATTAATCAGATTGCGGACACTACAATCCACGTGTCCGAATGGCAAGATTTCGGGGCCAGATCAATAGGGTGGGGGAACTGTAAAACCATGGGAATTCTATCCATCCAATCGCACGTGTCTTATGGCCATGTGGGTAATGCGGCGGCGGTGTTTATCCTGCAACGTCTGGGTTTTGATGTGTGGCCGGTTCATACGGTGCTGTTCAGCAATCACCCCGGTTACGGCGATTTCGGTGGGGGGCGTGTTGATGCCTGTGTGGTCGGCGACATTGTGGATGGCCTTGATGCGCGTGGCCTGTTTCCCACATGCCAGGCCATCATCGGCGGGTACTTAGGCGCCCTTGAATGTGGCGAGATCATGCTGGATGCGGTCCGGCGTGTTCGGGCGGCCAGTAAAGGTGCTCTATTCTATCTGGACCCTGTCATGGGCGATCGGGAATCAGGCGTATACGTACCCGAAGAGATCGTCGCGTTTTACCGGGATCAGAGCCTGACCCAGGCCGATGTGATCAAGGCCAATGCCTACGAGTTGGAAATTCTGTCGGGTGAGAAAATTACAGATGTGGCATCAGCCATCGACGCTGCACGGACCCTGATCCGGGCCCACGGTACCAGGGTGGTGGTAGCCACGTCCATCCCGGCGGAACGTGGTTCCCTTGCAACGGCTTTGGTACGACAAGATAACGCATGGGTGGTAACCACGCCGGTGCTACCCGCGGACCAAAAGGGCACTGGTGATGCCTTTATGGCCCTGTTGGTGGCAAACAGCCTGAAGACACCGGGCCAGTCTGACATGGCGCTTGGCCGATCGGTTTCGGCGATCTGGTCCTTGATGCAGAAAACCTGTGAACGCGGCGCGCCCGAGCTGCTTCTGGTGAATGAGCAGACCCAAATCGATGCTCCGGGTACCGTATTCGAAGCGGTTGTCCACGGGCTTTAATCTCGGTATGGTGCCTACATAAAAGTGATTCAAACCCTGCGCTGAGGGACCATTAATGAAGATAACCTATGCTCCGGACATTGGTGTCCAAGGCGGCGTACCAATGCAACCGAAGGGGTATCTCAGCGATATCAACTTTCTGATCGTTGAAGATAACAGGTTTTCCGCCCGTATTCTCGAAAATATTCTTCGCGCCCTCGGCGCCCGGCACATCAAGCGCGCACATGACGGCGTTGAAGCCGTCTCGGTGCTGAAGTCTTTTCCGGCTGATGTGTGCTTTGTGGATTGGGTTATGCCCAAGATGGATGGCATACAGCTCACCCAATATATCCGGTCCCATACGGACAGCCCCAATCAGTTCCTGCCGGTTATTATGGTTACCGGGTCATCAGAATTAGAGCATGTGATGGCGGCCCGAGATGCGGGTGTGACGGAATACCTGATCAAGCCGTGCTCCGTTCAGCAGATTCTCAGCCGGATCAAGACCGTGGTGGAAAACCCCAGGGCTTTTGTGCGCAAAGACGATTATTTTGGGCCCGATCGCCGCCGTCGCAAGGTCGAAATAGATGAAGTTGAACGACGCGGTAAAGCGATCGCCGCCAAACCGGCAGAAGATATGAGGACTGAGCTAAATCCCAAAAGCCTCAAACAGGTCGAGGTCGATAATATTCTCGGCACAGAGCACGAGAACTAGGCTACGCACGCTTTACGCGGCTTGTTCGCTCTTCTGCCCAATCAATTCTTCGGCAATCTGGATGGTGTTCAGCGCGGCACCTTTGCGCAGGTTATCTGCCACACACCAGAAGCTGAGGCCGTTTTCCACGGTGGGGTCGGAACGGATGCGGCTGATGAAGACCGGGTCTTCACCGGCACATTCAGCCGGGGTGACGTAACCACCGGCTTCGCGGTGATCAACCACGGTAATGCCGGGTGCTTCTCTCAGCGCGTTTCGGGCCGTCCCTTCGTCGATTTCGTAATCGCATTCAATGTTGATGGCTTCGGCGTGGCCAATAAAGACGGGCACGCGAACGCAGGTGGCATGAACCTTGATATTGGGGTCGAGAATTTTCTTGGTCTCGACCATCATTTTCCACTCTTCCTTGGTGGAGCCATCGTCCATGAAACTGTCGATGTGCGGGATTACGTTGAACGCGATTTGTTTAGGGAAATTTTCCATGTTTTCCTGCACAGGGGTGTTCACATAAATCCCCTTGGTCTGGTTGAACAGCTCGTCCATGGCGTCCTTGCCGCCACCGGATACAGACTGGTACGTGGAGACGACAACACGGTTGATGGTGGCTAGATCATGCAGTGGCTTAAGGGCTACAACCATTTGAATGGTTGAACAGTTAGGATTGGCAATAATGCCCTTCTTGCTATGCTGGGCGATAGCTTCAGGATTAACTTCCGGCACCACAAGCGGCACGTCCGGGTCCATACGGAAATGGGATGTATTATCGATGACAATGGCACCAGCTTTGGCCGCACGCGGGCTGTGTTCGGCAGAGACCGAGGCGCCTGGTGAGCTCAACACAATATCAATGCCCTTGAAGTCAAAGGTCGCCAGATCCTGAATCTTGAGAACAGCGCCTTCACCAAGTGACACTTCCTGACCGACAGAGCGTTTAGACGCAAGCGCCACAACGTCGTCGACGGGAAAATCCCGTTCATCAATCATATTCAGTAGTTCGCGGCCCACATTACCCGTGGCACCCACAACAGCGACTTTATAACCCATTCGTATTCTCCAATTAAAACCCTTAACTAGGCAGCGGCAATTAATACCGAGCCGTCGTTTTGTGCAACACCTAAATCCAGTCTTTTGGTCATGGGGATAGAACCGGGGACCGGACACGCCAACCGTACCGGCATATCGGCGGGCCGGTGGATGTAGCCTGAGCGTGCATAAAACAACACAGTATCCGCATCCGACCAGACGCCTGCGCGCCTGTAACCCTTGATACTGGCATAACGATCAACCAGCATCAGCATGACACCACCATACCCCTGGCCCTGACAGGCGGGGTCTATGGCAACGCCGCGGACCTCGATTTCCGGGCCTGTTTTATGCCCGCTTGGGCCATGATCACCCATGTCTTGCAGTGAAACCGTGCCGGTGACAATACCGTTACGGATCAAGACCAGTGGCGTGTTGTCATCCTGGGAATGAACAGGGTGGTCCCTGTTGTATGCGCCGAACGTTGCGTGCAAATCCAGACCATCCCACAGTGTCCGCTCACGGATACTGTGGAAGCAATCCCACTCGGTCTCGGTTTCCGGCCGCCGCAATTCGAAGCGGCCGCTTCGGGTATGTGCAAAACACTTCATGGTACCAATCTCCCAACACAAAAAAGCCCGCGGTGTGATCCGCGGGCCTAGTTTACTTAATAATCGAAAGTAAATTTTAGACCCGCATCACCGCTTTACCTTAATGACGGTATTGGTGTGTACGGCCACAAAGACAGACGCCATGATCCATGCAGCCACAAGGGTGCCGACCACGAGCGTGGCGACAGTTTGCAGGTCAAACATGGTTGCGTTCATTGTCATAACGACCAAGGTCTACCGTAACTTGTTTTGCGGATCAACTGTTTTCTCGCCCAAGGGTGCATCAGTGACGAGTTGGGTGACGAGTCATGACTGCTCGGTTATAGTGGCCGCATGAAGGCAGTCTACAGTCCAGCGCATACGGCGCATGATCCAAAATTCTTTCTGGTGCGTGGTGTACCCACCGCGAGTACCGAGCAACCCGAACGCGCCGAGCGGTTGTTGACCGGGCTGACAAAATGCGGCCTTTCGGTTGTTGAACCTGATGATTTTGGCTCTGCCCCCCGAGAATCCATCCATACACCTGAGTATCTGGCGTTTCTGGAAACGGCCCATGCAGAATGGTCTGCGCTGCCGGGTGCCTCGGCGGAGATTATTCCAAACATTCATCCCTTGCGGCTGCGGGACGTCTATCCCGATCATATTGTGGGCCGGGCTGGATGGCATATGGCTGATACCGCTTGTCCCATTGGTGCCCACACGTTCGATGCCGCCTGTGCGTCCGCAAATTCAGCCCTGACAGCAGCGCAATTGATTCTGGATGGGGATGGTGCAGCCTATGCCCTATGCCGCCCACCGGGACACCATGCCTTTGCTGATATGGCTGGCGGATTTTGTTTTCTCAACAACTGTGCGATTGCGGCCCAGCATTTGCGCCAGAAGCACGAACGAGTTGCCATCCTGGATGTGGACGTACATCACGGCAATGGCACGCAAGGTATCTTTTACGAGCGAAGCGACGTGTTTACCGTTTCGATCCATGCGGATCCACATCAGTATTATCCATTCCATTGGGGCCATGCGAGCGAGCGGGGGAACGGTGATGGCGAAGGATTTAACCTGAACCTGCCATTGCCCCTGTTATCGGGGGATCAGGATTTTCTGTCCGCGCTGGATCAGGCCGCGGACGCCATTCAGGCGTTTAATCCCGGCGCGTTGGTTGTAGCTCTTGGTTTGGATGCGTCCATAGATGATCCACTCAAGGGCATGAGCATCACCACGCCCGGCTTCCATGCCATCGGGAAGCGGATCGCCGGGATGGGGTATCCCACACTTTACGTGCAGGAAGGCGGTTATTTGTCAGACGTCCTCGGTGACAATCTGGCATCGTTCCTGAGCGGCGCTATGGATAAGGCCGCACCATAAAGTATAGATCAGAAGTAGCGTATCAGGCTGAAGTTCACGAAACTGTCACGTTCAAACGCAGCCAGACTGTTGTCTTCGTTTATGTTCGTGAGGACCCGGGCCTCAAGCTCAACTTTCCACTGATCATCCAGTCGGGTACTGGCTTCCAACGATAGGGACATTGCGCCGTCTTCCACGTCAATCAGCCCCCCAATCAGGGCTTGTGTGTCATTCACATCGTTGAGGGCCAACCGCGAACCCAGGAACAGATCGTTATTGAAGACAGTGGACGGCGCGTTGGCTTCTTTACGGCCGTCCCAATGCAGTTCCGCCAGCAACCCCAGATCGGCATCGCTCTCGGAAATCTGAAAAATGGTATATTCAAACCCACCGACCATGGCGCCGAACGGGTCGTCGTGACCCTCGCGCACGATGCCCTCAAATTTCCATAACCATTCATCCATGGTGTACTGCAGGTCCAACCCGGCCTGGGTGATTAAATCGTAGTGCGGCGCGCGGCGATTGCCAGCGCCGACCGGAAGGCGGGCCTCGCGGCTGAGGCCATGAAAAAAAGACGCGCCCACATCCCAATCACCAATGTAATGTGAATAACGGGCTGCCAGGTCCACGTGGCTGGTTCCGGCGCCGCTTTCAAACACGGCTTGAGAATCATCGACAACTTCACCAGTCCGTAACCTACCGTTCGTGCCCGCAAATGTTCTTTCTCTAAATCCTGGCAGGACGAACGCGTCGACCCGGCCCCAATCCTTTTGCAGGCCAACATTGACCATGAATTGACCAAGCTTGGCTTCATCATCGGTGTCTTCGATGGCGTCGGTCTGGTTGATGATGTTTACCAGATGCCGAGATTCGGCGACGCCCCAAAATACCCTGTTAATACCAATCAGGTAATCCCACTCGTCCAGACGGTCCGCTACATAGGCCTCACGAATATCCACGTGTGAGCGTTCCGCATCCCGATTGGAAAACCGGGCAAAGGGGACGAAGACCACTTGGGGCCCATCACCCTCCACCTGATATCGGAATTCCGGACTGAGAGACGCCGAGGTCTCAATACCAGAGTGCTGGCCGCTAAAACCAGGGGGCTGAGGGAACCAACGCAAATCAAGTGCGGTGGAGCCAGATACACGAACCTCTTCCGCCGCCGCCTGATTGACGCCAAGCGCCATAAAAATGGACAGGTATAAGATCGCCCATGGTTGGGTTTTGAAGGCGGGAATATGCCAGGTCAGGTTCATTGCAATCGTTTCAGGGTGCTCTTAACAAAATCCTGTTCGCTGAGTCCGTTCTGGAAACTAAACTCGCCAAACACCAGTTCAGTGCTTTTGCCCGTCTGATGATTACGCATAGAGAGCAAATGGGCGCGCCAATACTTGCCCTGGTAATAGGTCCAGTTTGACTGTTCAAGGGTTTTCAACAAATCGCCGCGCCGGTCATAGAAATCGATTTTCCGGGCCTGGAAGTCAGTCTGGTCAACCCAGGCGACTTGCCGGGAATATCCTGAATGCTCGTAAAGCGGTGTCCGCTCAATCACATCACACAACAAATCGCCGCAGGCCTCTTCATCGAGATAACGGTAGGCGTACTTGTTTAATTCCAAACCGGTGAAGTCTTCAAAGGCGAATTCACTGCCTACAAACGGGCCGGATTTGTTAACGGACGATATCCGTTTGATGCGTTTCAGGGCAGGCAGGTAGAGCCACTGGTCGTCCGCATCCAGTATTTTTGAGTGTGACAATAGCGCCGTGCCATCGATATCAGCGGGGCTGTCAAAGACTGTAATACTCTTGTCACCGACTTGTTCATCGGGCATCTCGAAGGTCGTAAGCGACAATTCACGAATTGACTCCTGACCCGCTGAATTGCGCAGGATCATTTTTAAGGAGACTCTCGAGTCCGTGAAGCCTCGGTCGGATCTGTCGCTACGCGCAGCGACGTCGAACCCTTGTTCTTCGGATGTCAGGGCGAATGCCGGTGCCGTGCTTACAACAGCAACGAGGGCCAGTGCCCGGATGACGTGAGATTTATTCAGCGGGAGCAGGTGCAACATTTTTTGCCTCAATCTTTTTCTTGCCGAGCATCAATACGGCTGGAAGGAACAGGAAATCAAAAATAAGAGCGATCGCAACAGCCATGGCTGTTAATTGCCCCATTTCAGAGTTGATTTTGAAGGTGGACGCCGTGAGTACGGAGAATCCAATCGTCAGGATTATGGTTGTGGTGATAATAGCCGGGCCAACCGTGCGGAAGGCATAACGGAGGGCATCCTCTGTATTCATGCCCTTTTCCCGGCGGCCACGTAGATATTTAGTCAACAAATGGACCGTGTCATCCACAACAATGCCCAGCGCGGTTGCGGTCACCGTGGCAGATGCCATGCCAACCTGACCAACCAGTATAGCCCAAAGCCCAAAAGTCATAAGAATTGGGACCGCGTTGGGGATCAGGCTGAGGAAACCCATGCCGAAGCTACGTAAAGCCAGGGCCATAATGCCAGCAATCAGGACAATGGCGACGGCATTACCACGCAGCATACTGTCGATATTCCGTTCGGAAATAAACGCGAACATAACAGAGGCGCTGGTCGGACTAGCATGCATAGCTTCGGGTGTGTTTTCGCGCAACCATGCCTTGGAATCCTCCAGGAAGGTCCGAACCCCTACGGTCGAGATATTGTCCAGTGTGGCGGTAACGCGCGTGGCTGATTTATCGATATTGATCCGATCATTGAGATCAAGGCCGAATGGCAAGGACATTTCATAGAGCAATAGATACTGTGCAGACAGTGCCCGGTCATCCGGGATTTTGTACCAGCCTGCATCGTCACCGTGCATGTTCTTGTTCAATCGTTTGATAATATCGGTGTAGCTGTAAACATGTCGCACGCCGGGTTGAGCCCTCAACCAGGTAGCAAATGCGTCCAGGTGCATAAGATACTCCGGATTACTAACGCCGCCGGGCTCACCAGATTCCACGGAATATTCGATGGGGTACAATCCAGCCAGATTGTCGATGGCAAACTCTGCATCGCCACGAAATTCAACGCGGTGATCGAAATATTCCACCCACTGGTCGTTCAGATTGATCGTCGGCACCATGGTTATGAGACCCAGGGCCGTTGCACCGAAGATGATGAGAATGCTGCGATACCTGGTAATCACCAGATCGGCCAGCCACTCCATGGAACGGTCACCCCAGCCCAGATGTTGCTGGCGTTCACGGACGCGCACAGGCAACAGGCTGATGAACGCTGGCAGGAAGGTAAGCGACAATACCCAGGCGGCGGCGATACCAACGGCCGTAATATTGCCCAGATCGTGGAACGGCGGTGAATCAGAGAAGTTCATCGTCAGGAATCCGACAATCGTCGTCAAGCTGGTAATGGTGACCGCCAGCATATTCATGCGAATGCTTTCCTTGAGGGCGGTAATCTTGTCTGCACCCTCGCGCATCAACCCGATCATGGTGACAAGCACATGGATACTGTCTGCGATCGCCAGGGTCAGGACAATGGTTGGGGCCGTAATGGAAATAGGGGTCAACTTGACGCCGATACTACCGGCAAACCCCATGGCGGCGGCGGTGGAAAATCCGATGACGAAGAGGGTGCTGATCGTGCCGGAGAAGCTGCGAAGCAACCCGACCATGATGACGAGGAGAATGCCATACATGATGGGGATCAGGGTCATGGCATCATTCTGTCCACTCTCGGCAAATGCATTGTTGAGCATGGAGACGCCGGTCAACGCGATCGTCAAATCTGGATACTCTGCCTCAATTTCAGCCCGAAGTGCCCTTACGTAACCCACGGCCTCGGGGACTTCTGTCAGGCTTTTTCCTGGATACTGCAAAACGATGTTGATGGCGGTTGTTGTGGCGTTCGGCGAGATCAGGTTACCTTGCAGTAGCGGTTCGGCGAGTGCTAGTGCCGTGCGTCGGTCAAGTTCTGCCTGGGGCATGGTTTCGCCCTGTACGATAAGATCTTCGACCGTCAGATCATCACCATCGGCCCACGTGTGCTGGAAGTTCGTGATCGAATCCACTCGAATAACGAAGGGTGTCTGCCAGGCAGCGGTTGTCACACGCTCCACTGCCATTGCTTGTGACGGCGTGAACAAGCTGCCGTCTTTGGGCTGAACCACGAACAGGATGTTGTCATTCTTGGTATAGGTTGCCTGAAAATTCTCGAAATTGATGAGTTCAGGATTGTCCGCGCCAAAAAAGACCCGGTAATTATTTGCAAACTCCAAATGTCTGGCACCGGATGCGATCCCAACGACCGCCAGAATAGTCGCCAGAATGATGAGCCAGCGTCGGCGTATTACAAAATCTGCCAGTTTCGTGGCGATGCGGTCGGAAACATTGGTCCCCATGGTTCTTAAGCTCCTGCAGAATTCATCTCAGTTAACAGAATAATCATTCTGTTTTAGGGCAAAAAAATATAGGCGTGCCGTCGATGCAGCAATAATGCCCATTATCTTATTTCAGAATACACGTTCTGTTATCAATGTCAACCCGCTCGATTGGCGGGTCCCAAGATAGCCAACGCGGCTTCGACGGCTGAGCCCAGCGTGACAGGGTCAGCACCAGCCCGTGCCATCAGGGCCAGGCCCTTGCAGAGCGCCATAAGCATCTTGCCTGTGCCCTCCGCATCAATTCCCGGATCAATATCGCCTGCCGCCTGTCCATTGCGTATGGCGTTCGCAAAAAGGGCTGCGTGATCGTCGAAAATGCGATGAACCTCGGCGGCGATATCGGGATCATGGGGCGCAACCTCTGCTGCAACATTAACAATCAGGCAACCGTCGCAAAAACTCTCGTCTTGCGCATGTTCCTGAATGGCTTGCCAGTAATTGAAGATCGCCGCTCGACCCGCATCGGGTTTTTTGAGATCTGACAAGAGCAATTCTGACATGGTTTTTTCGTAGTGACGCATGGCGGCAATGAGAAGGTCCTTCTTGTTGCCAAATGTTCCATACAGGCCATACCGGCTAACGCCGGTCTCAGATACAATATCCTCCAGCGAGGTATCGGCAAAACCATGGCGCCAGAATACCTGCGTTGCGCCCTGAATAGCCTGCTCTGGATCAAATTCTCTTACACGTGCCATGTTTTCAGAATACGTATTCTGATTATCGGCGTCAAGCCAATTGGAATACTCTACGTTGCGGCCATGTGTGTTGGCACCGGGCCACTGAACGTGGTGCGGTACATAAGCCTGCGATGGCCAGAGTAGTCGTTAACCGCAAAATGCTGGGTGGCCATATTGTCCCAGATGGCAACCGTTCCAGCGGACCAGCGAAAGCGGCAACAGAACTCTGGGCGCGTGGCGTGGGCCTGAATACGGTTCAGGATTGGCGTGCTTTCTTCCTCGCTCATGCCATCCAACCGAGACACATACGTGGGGTTCAAAAATAGCATGTGTCGTCCGGTGATCGGATTCCTCAGGACGGCGGGATGCTTTTGTTCCTGGTCGGCGGCAGGATCACCCCGCACCATTTTTATGGAGTATCCGGACCGAGTTTCTTCAGGCGGTGACCATTTGGCCCCGTAGGGTTTGCCCACATGAATGGCATCGCGGCCCAGCAGCAGGTCTTTCAGATCATCCGGCAACGCATCCCAAGCGGTGGCCTGCGACGTCCACAGGGTGTCGCCGCCGACGGGCGGTATCTCAACCGCCGACAAAACGGACCCGGCGGGTGGATGTTCAACAAAGCTGAAATCCGTGTGCCAGTCGCCACCAAAGGTGCCGCCAACTTCATCTGCCTCTTTCAGCACGCGAATCACATAAGGCTCACCATCCAAAGGCTCCACATAGGATAGTTTGGAAAGTGGCCCGAAAACACGGGTTAGCGATTTTTGCTGTTCCAGGTTCAGGTGCTGATCGCGAAAAAACACCACCTGGTGCCGGGCAAGGGCATCGATCAGAAAATCAGCGTGCGTCGCCAAATCAGAAGACCTGAGATCGATACCCTCGATCTCAGCGCCGATATGGGTCGTCAGCAGGTTTTCTGTGATCATAGCCGTCCGATCAGGTGAGCTTGTCTAATGCCAAAATCACGGCCTCGCCCATACCCGATGTGGATACTCGGGCCTTGCCGTCCTGCATGATATCGCCGGTACGCAGGCCACCGCCCAGAACATTCTGAACAGCTTGCTCCACCAAATCCGCGTCTTCACCCATATCGAATGAATAACGCAGGCACATGGCAAAGGACAAAATACAAGCCAGCGGGTTGGCGATGCCCTGACCGGAAATATCGGGGGCTGAGCCGTGTACGGGTTCGTACATGGCTTTGCGACGACCGCTTTCGTCTGCACCACCCAGGGATGCCGAAGGCAGCATACCGAGTGATCCCGTCAACATAGCGGCGCAATCAGACAACACATCGCCGAACAGGTTGTCAGTGACGACCACGTCGAACTGTTTGGGTGTGCGGACCAACTGCATGGCGCAGTTATCGGCATACATGTTTTCAAGTTTTACGTCGCTGTATTCAGCCGCATGCAAATCACCCACCACAGAACGCCACAAAACGCCTGTTTCCATCACATTGGCTTTTTCAACGGAATGAAGTTTGTTACCGCGCTTGCGGGCCAACTCGAAGGCTACGCGGGCAACCCGTTCAATTTCCGGGCTGGTGTAGACTTGGGTATCCACACCGCGCCTGGTGCCATCTTCCAGTTCTTCAATGCCGCGGGGCTCGCCGAAGTAGACGCCGCCGGTTAATTCGCGGACGATCAGTATATCCAGCCCCTGGACCAGTTCGGTTTTCAGGGAAGACGCCTCGGCGAGGGCATCAAACACGATGGCCGGGCGCAGGTTGGCATACAGATCCATTTCCTTGCGAAGCGTCAGCAAACCAGCTTCCGGGCGATGTTCACGAGCGACATTATCCCACTTAGGCCCACCAACGGCACCAAGCAGAACGGCATCCACATTCATGGCCTTGTCCAGATCACTATCTGAGATGGATACGCCGTGTGCATCATAGGCGGCACCACCAACAAGGCCTTCATCCACATCAAAACTGACCGAACGATTTGCGGCCATCCAGCCAATGACACGCTGGACCTCCACCATTACCTCGGCACCAATGCCATCGCCTGGAAGAATGAGAAGTTTCTTGTTCGCCGTCATGTGTGGTGTCCTGTAAATTGAATGTTATGAATATTGAGCGGCGATTTTTACTGACAAGGTCGCCATTCGTCAAACCACGATGGTGTCAATTATGGTATCGGGTATGTTGCCGGGCGAAATTCACTCTGGGTGGTCTCAATGGATTGCAGGAATAACGATAGTAATTCGGATTGCGACGAGATTTCCAACTTGGCATAGGCCCGCTTGCGATGGGTTTTGACAGTGGTCAGCGAGATATCAAGATTGTACCCGATGGATTCTGACGAGTGCCCTTTCAGCACGTACTGGATCACTTCCTGTTCACGGTCAGATAATGTGGGCTTACCAAAGCATTCAAACAGCTCATCAATGCGGCTATCCACGGGTTGCGCGTGGGTTTCGTGTTGTTTCAGGGACCAGTATTTCTGCATGGCACCGCAGAAAATGGGTAGGTTGAGTTCAAGGTTCGCAATATGGGTATCATCAAATCCGCCCTTGTCCACGGCGTGAAAGATGTCAATTTCGGCGGTGGTGGAATTGCCGAGTGGAATGGCGATATCCAGTTCTTCCAACCCCTTGGGCCAATCTTCCGTCAAGAAACCGATTTCTTCGGTATCTGAGGTTGTGACCTGAAATGTTTTGTGAAGGTCGGTATTGAAAAAGTCATCGGGGGCCAGATCGCCAATACGGTAAACACCAGGATCGATCCACACCAGATGTGCCTGATAGAATGGGTTTAACACGTAGGTGCTACTCACGTAATTGTTGATACCGGATTTAGCCTTTGGCGTCGGAAACGTATCGTAAATGCAGAGCGGGCTTGATCGGCCCCGATTGATGAATACTGCCGCCATATCAAACGGCACGATGCAGGAAATACTCGCGATCAGTTGCCGTGGTAGATCATCGCTGTCGATACAGCCGATGATCTTCTCAATCTCCTGATGCCACTTAAACGGGTCGCAGGAATCCAAAACAGTCCCTTTTCTGAATCACGTTGTCCTTCTCAAGGAGGATATACCGACAGAGCTGGTTCTGGGTAGTGTTCTCGTATCAAAATAATGAATTCGTTAATCCCAAAACAAGGTCACACTATGTCAGTACTCGATATCGATACCATTCGCTCAAAATTCCCAGCTCTTTCTTTACCCGGTAATGGAATATTCCTGGATAACCCGGGCGGCACTCAAACGCCCCAGATGGTTATAGACGCCATAACGGATTGCCTGATCAAATCGAACGCTAACTTGGGCGGTGCCTTCCGTACATCTCAGGCTGCCGAGGACGTGGTCGCCCAGGCTCATCTGGCGATGGCTGATTTCGTGAACGCGAATTCAGAACGCGAAATCATTTTTGGTCAGAATATGACCACGCTCACATTTCACATTTCACGTTCAATCGGTCGGATGTTTTCCGAAGGTGACGAGATTATCCTGACCACCATGGAACACGACGCCAATGTATCGCCGTGGTTGCTTATGGCTCGCGATCACGGGCTTAAGGTCAATTTTCTGCCTTTTGGTAAATCTTCATTCGAATTCGATTTATCTGAGCTGGATGACATGCTGACGGATCGTACGAAACTGGTTTGCGTTGGCCACGCCAGCAACATGACCGGTACCATCAATGATGTGAAAACCGTCACGGAAAAAGCCCACGCCGTTGGCGCGCTGGTCTATGTGGATTCTGTGCAGTACGCACCCCATGGCCCCATTGATGTGCAAGACATCGGTTGCGATTTTCTGGTTTGCTCACCCTACAAGTTTTTTGGCCCCCATATGGGTGTGTTGTGGGGCCGTGAGGATGTGTTGAAGACGCTGGAACCATACAAAGTCCGACCGGCTACAACAGACCTTCCCGATTGTTTCGAGACAGGAACGCTGAACCACGAAGGCATGGCGGGCGTCACTGCCACCGTTGATTACTTCGACTGGGTCGGGCGTGAGTTAGCCGACGATAGCTACCGGACTCGGTATGGTCAGTTTGCTGGTCGTCGCCAACATGTCCACGCCGCGCTGGATTACCTGACTGATTACGAAATTCCGCTCACCCGACAGTTGATTGACGGCCTGACGGCCATGCCGGGTGTAAAGGTTCATGGCATTACGAACTCAAACGCCCTGAGCAAACGGGTTCCCACCGTTTCCTTCACCGCCGAAAGCCATAAACCGCGTGATATCAGTCAGGCGTTGGGTGATCAGGGAATTTATGTGTGGGATGGGCATAATTACGCCATTGAGCCCGTAAACCATCTGGGCCTTATGGAGGGCGGCGGTGTCGTTCGCGTCGGCCTTGCTCACTACAACACAGCAAAGGAAATCGACCGGACGCTGGAGGTCATTGCTACTCACTTAGAGGCCTAAGAGGCGTGTCCTCCTTGGGGAGGATGTACAGAATTTACGATGAAGAGCAAAATTCACTATCAAAACCAGAACAGGGAGATTCAAATATGAAAAAATTACTGACATTATCTATCGCCGCTGTGGCCGTTGTGGTTACAGGTTTCGTGCAGCCAGCCGCCGCTGAAACCCTTCGCGTGGGCATGGAATGCACGTACGCACCGTTCAATTTCCGCAATGCGGATGGCGACCTTGATGGTTATGACGTAGACGTCGCCAGGGCCGTTGGTGGCCTTATCGGCGCTGATCTGGAATTTGTCTGCCAGAAATGGGACGGTATGATTCCGGCGCTTTTGGCCAATAAGTTCGATATCGTCGTGGCGTCTATGTCCATTACGGACAAACGCCTGGAGAAAATGGATTTTTCCGACACGTACCGCATTTCAGTTGGCCGTCTGGTTGGCAAGAAAAACGCCGGATGGAAACTGTTTGATAGCGCCGACAAACCTATACCCGCCAATTTCAAAGGCCTCAAGGTCGGCCTGGAACGGGCAACCACGTATTCAGACTGGTTCGAGAACGAACTTCCCGGCGCAGAAGTGGTCTTGTACGATAGCAATGAAGCCCTGTATCTGGACCTGGTCAATGGCCGGACCGATATGATCATGACCAATCCCATGAAAGCCCACCTCCGGTTCCTGAGCAAGGAAGACGGTGCCGGTTTTGAATTTGTCAGCCCGCAGGTTGATGAACGCAAATACTTCGGCATTGGTGTGGGTATCGGCCTTCGTCAGGGCAATGATGCGTTAAAAGCCCGTATGAACAAAGCTTTGAAGACTCTGACAGATGATGGTTGGCTGGAAAGCTATGCGCTGAAATACTTCCCCTTTGCCATCCATTAAATAATAGATCGTACTTCCCTGATGCGGTGAGGGCCCCTTTAATTTACCCTCACCGCATTCTTTCCTTTTATTTCTATCCACAAGTGTGGGGTGAGCGGTCGTGGAAGCAATAACAGGTTGGTGGGACGATTTTTTCTGGGGCTCTCTGGTCGTTGTTGAGCTTTTTTTCGTTGCCCTGTTTTTGACGATTCTGTTTGGCCTGATTGGTGCCGGTTCCAAGCTGTCGGGCAACAAGACCGCCAAAGCCATCGCCAATGGCTATACGATTATCTTTCGCGGTACGCCTGAGATTTTGGTTCTTTTGCTGTTTTATTTCGGCTCCGCCATCACCATGACAGCGATTGCCCAGATATTTGACCCCACGATCAAGTTTGTGGATATTCCGCCTTTTTGGGCTGGATCACTGGCCATCGCCCTGATTATCGGCTCCTACGCGACCGAGACCTTTCGCGGTGCTTTTCTCGGTGTTGATCCGGGGCAGATCGAGGCCTCGCGGGCGCTCGGTGTCTCAAATCTGCAAACCTTTATTTACGTCCGTATTCCGGCCATGTGGCGGCTGGCACTGCCGCCATTCGGCAATCACATGCTGTCTTTGATCAAAGATACCGCTCTGGTTGCCATCATCGGTCTGGAAGAGACCCTGTTTGTGGCTGAGCAGGCCATCGGCACCACGGGCAAGCCGTTTACCATGTACATCTTGGTGGGTGCTATCTACCTGGGGTTTTCCACCATCATCACGCTGTCCGTCATGCGACTCGAGAAGTATGCCAACAAGCATCTGGAGGTGACGCGGTGAGCTTTGATATTGCCCTGATCATCGACAGTATTCCCAAAATGCTTATGGGGATCGGCCTGACATTTCAGTTGCTGTTCCTGTCGCTGGCGTTGGGTACCGCACTCGGTGTAATGCTTCTGATATTGCGGATCAGTGGCCGGTGGTATCTGTCTTGGCCCACGATGATCTATATCTATATCTTTCGCGGCACGCCCATTCTGGTGCAGATATTCATCATCTATTATGGCCTGCCGCAGCTTGAGTTCGTCCGTGATGGCATTTTCTGGCCCATTCTCAGGGAGCCCTTTGGTTGTGCCATCGTTGCCCTGACCCTGAATACAGGGGCCTATCTTTCAGAAATTTTTCGGGGCGGTGTACTCGGCGTGGATCGTGGCCTGAAAGAAGCGGGCTCGGCACTGGGGCTGTCCGTAACGGATCGGTTTATCTACATTACAGCCCCCATCGCCATCCGTTTATGTCTGCCCGCGTATAGTAATGATGTGGTCAGCCTGATGAAGAGCACGGCGTTGGCCAGCACCATTACGCTGCTCGATATGATGGGTATTGCACGAACCATTGTGGCCGAAACTTACGCGCCCTATGAGGTTTTCATATCGGTGATGGTTATCTATCTGATTATTACGTGGGCTATTCAGAGAACCTTCGGCTGGATCGAAAAACGCATGAGCCGACATGTCAGACAGTGAGGCAAATTATGAGTGACAGTGACGTTATGAGTGAAAACATCATCCAGTTGGAAAACGTCGACAAGTTCTTTGGCGATTTTCAAGCCCTGAAAAACATCAATTTGTCGGTGAAAAAGGGTGAACGGATCGTGGTTTGTGGACCGTCCGGGTCGGGCAAATCGACCATGATCCGATGTATCAACCGGCTTGAAGAGCACAATGCGGGCAAGATCGTCGTGAATGGGCATGAACTGACCAGTGACGTCAAAGACATCGATGCCGTGCGCAGCGAAGTGGGCATGGTGTTCCAGAGCTTCAACCTGTTCCCGCATCTGAGCATCGTCAAGAATCTCATGTTGGCCCCGCAGTTGGTGCGAAAGGTGTCCAAAGCCGAAGCTCGGGATGTGGCCATGAAGTATCTGGAGCGTGTTAAAATTCCTGAACAAGCCGACAAATACCCCAGTCAGCTATCGGGTGGTCAGCAACAACGTGTGGCCATTGCGCGGGCACTCTGTATGAACCCCAAGGTCATGTTGTTTGATGAGCCAACCTCGGCACTGGACCCGGAAATGATCAGTGAAGTACTGGACGTGATGACCGATCTGGCAAAAGAGGGCATGACCATGATCGTTGTAACCCATGAAATGGGGTTCGCGCGTTCAGTGGCGGATAGCGTGGTGTTCATGGATGAGGGTGAGATCGTTGAAATGAACCCGCCTCAGGAGTTTTTCGAGAATCCAAAGAGCGAGCGAACCAAGCTGTTCCTCAGCCAAATCCTCACACACTAATCAGGACGTTCAGAAAACATGGCATACAATCAATTTATCGAAGCCGCCAACAGCATGGCGGACGCCAGTGGCGCGGTGATCCGGGCGGGTGACCAGAAATCGTTCCAGATTGTGAAGAAAGGCGATGGTAGCCCTGTGACGTCGGTCGATCAGGCCACCGAGGACCGAGTTCGCGACATTATATCTGAGGCTTTTCCGGATCATGGCATCGTCGGCGAAGAACGTGATGACCATGCCCCGGACAGCGAATTTGTCTGGGTGCTCGACCCTATTGACGGAACCTTGCCGTTTTTGGCGGGAATCCCGGTGTACGGAACGCTCATTGCGTTACTGCACCAAAAACGGCCGGTGCTGGGCGTGATTGATATGCCCATGACCGGTGATCGCTGGATTGGTTGCGAAGGTATGCCGACCACACGCAATGGCGAACCCTGCCGCACGCGCTCGTGCGCTGATTTGTCGGATGCCATGATGTCGACCAGTAATCCGGATTACTATGACGAATCAAACGTTTCGGCCCTGGAACAGATGCGCGACCGCAGCAACTGGAATGTCTACGGTGGTAGTTGCATGGCCTACGCCCAGATTGCGTCAGGTCGTATTGATGTGGGCATGGACGTATTGTTCGACGTGCACGATTACATGGCGCTGGTGCCCGTTATTCAGGGTGCAGGCGGCATTATTTCGGACTGGAGCGGCAAAGCGCTGGACCTGAACTCAGGTGACCGGTTTGTAGCCGCAGGCGACGCGCGGGTGCATGAGCAGGCGTTAGAGATACTTAGCGCGATCTAGGATTAACCAAACAACCAGGGCTGTGACAACCGGCGACCAGCTTCAAACTCGTCGACCTTGTCTTTTTTCTGCATGGTCAGGCCGATGTCGTCTAGGCCGTTCATCAGGCAGTGCTTGCGAAAGGCTTCAACCTCAAAGCTGATCGAGCCGCCATCTGGTCCTGTGATCGTCTGGGTGTCCAGATCAACAGAGATCGTTGCATTGGCACCGCGCTCCGCATCATCCATCAACTTGTCCACGTCTTCCTGTGGTAATTTGATGGGCAGAATGCCGTTCTTGAAGCAGTTGTTGTAGAAAATGTCAGCGAAGCTGGTGGCGATAACGCATTTGATGCCGAAATCCGCCAACGCCCATGGGGCGTGCTCGCGTGATGATCCACAGCCGAAGTTATCGCCGGTAACCAGAATGCTGGCATTGCGATAGGCCGGTTGGTTCAGCACGAAATCTTCGATTTCATTGCCGTCATCATCATAGCGCATCTCAAAGAACAGGCTTTTGCCCAGTCCCGTGCGTTTGATGGTTTTCAGGAACTGCTTGGGGATGATCATATCGGTGTCGATGTTGATCAGGTTCAAGGGGGCGCCGACGCCATCAAGAGTGGTGAATTTATCCATCAGGCGTCTCCCAATTTGCGAACGTCGGTCAGGTGGCCGGTGATAGCCGCCGCCGCCGCCATAGCGGGGCTGACCAAGTGTGTTCGGCCACCGCGGCCCTGACGGCCTTCGAAGTTACGGTTTGATGTGGATGCACACCGCTCGCCCGGTGCCAGTCTGTCGGCATTCATGGCCAGGCACATGGAACACCCGGCTTCACGCCATTCAAATCCGGCTTCGATGAAAATTTTATCCAGACCTTCGGCTTCGGCTTGTTCTTTGACCAGGCCGGAGCCGGGTACAACCATGGCACCCATGCCTTCGGCCACGTGACGGCCCTTGGCGACCGCCGCGGCGGCGCGGAAGTCTTCGATACGGCCATTGGTGCAGGAGCCGATGAACACGCGGTCGACTTTGATGTCTTCCAGCAGTGTACCCGGCTTCAGGTCCATGTATTCCAGGGCGCGAGTTTTGGCTTTGGCAATGTTTTCGTCGGCTTCATCGGCCGGGTCCGGCACAACGCCATCGATCGGCAACACGTCTTCCGGGCTGGTACCCCAGGTAACCTGTGGGATGATGTCTTCGGCTTTTAGCGTCAGTTCCGTATCGTACGTGGCACCTTCGTCAGACGGCAACGTCTTCCAGTACTCGATGGCCTGTTCCCATGCCGCACCCTTGGGTGACATGGGGCGACCTTTTACATACTCAAACGTGGTCTCGTCCGGTGCAATCAAGCCTGCGCGGGCACCGCCCTCAATGGTCATGTTACAGACCGTCATGCGGCCTTCCATGCTCAAATTGCGGATAGCTTCGCCTGCGTACTCAATCACGTGACCTGTACCACCAGCGGTGCCGATCATGCCGATGATAGCCAACACCATGTCCTTGGCAGTAACGCCTTCGGGCAAAACCCCATCCACAGTGATCCGCATGTTCTTGGCGGGTGTCTGTAGCAGGGTCTGGGTGGCTAGTACGTGTTCGACTTCGGACGTTCCAATGCCAAACGCCAGCGCACCAAATGCGCCGTGCGTTGCGGTATGGGAATCACCACACACGATCGTCGTACCGGGCAGGGTCAGGCCCTGTTCCGGACCAACGATGTGCACAACGCCGTGACGGATATCATCCATCGAGAGATAGGTGATGCCGAATTCCGCGCAGTTCTGTTCCAGGGTTTCCACCTGAATGCGGCTGTCTTCCTCTGCAATACCCTGAGAGCGATCCGTGGTCGGCACATTATGATCCGCCATGGCAAGGGTTGCAGCAGGCGACCGCACGCCACGACCAGCCATCCGCAGGCCCTCAAAGGCTTGTGGGCTGGTTACTTCGTGAACCATGTGCCGGTCGATATAAATCAGACAGGTACCATCGTCCTGGGTATCAACCAGATGGTTGTCCCAGATCTTGTCGAACAGAGTGCGCGGTTGGCTCATTGCTGTACCCTATACCTTAGGATTTAGCAGCAGCAACAGCAGCTGCACGAGTAGCTTTGGCGTCCAGTTTGGCCTGTGCTTTTGCGCTAGGCGGAACTTTCTTTTCTGCGATACGGGCAGCCTTACCGGTAAGGCCACGCAGGTAGTACAGTTTCGCACGACGCACATCACCACGACGAATAACATCGATACTGTCGATTGAGGGTGAGTACACAGGGAACACACGCTCAACGCCTTCACCGTATGACAATTTGCGTACGGTGAATGATGAATTCAGGCCACCGTTCTTGCGGCCGATGCAGACGCCTTCGAATGCCTGTACGCGTTCACGCGTGCCTTCAACAACCTTCACGTTGACGCGAAGTGTATCGCCCGGTGCAAATTCCGGCACTTCTTTGTCTGCGGTCAGACTTGCGATCTGCTCTTTTTCGATCTTTTCAATAATATTCATGGTCTTTTCCTTCGCTCTTGCAGGCAGGGTTTATACCCTGCGCTACCTTTTTGAAACTCTAAACTTTGCTCAATGTGTACAATTCCCAAAGATCGGGCCGTCTTTCACGGGTTACAGCCTCGGCTTGTTCCAGACGCCACGCCTCAATATTGGCGTGATGACCGGATAACAAAACCTCGGGCACGTCCCGTGTTGACCAGCTTTGGGGTCGGGTATAGTGGGGGTATTCAAGCAAACCCCGCTCAAAACTTTCTTCACTCAGGGAATCAACTGATCCCATGACGCCCGGTAACAAACGGATACAGGCATCCAATAATACAATGGCCGCTGTCTCACCGCCGGAAAGCACGAAGTCACCAATGCTGATTTCTTCTGCCTCATGTTCTTCAAGGACACGTTCATCCACCCCTTCGAACCGGCCGCACAGAACCATGGCACCCGGTCCTGTCGCCAATTCCTGCACCCGGTCCTGACATAAGGGCCGACCGCGAGGAGTAAGGTAGATAAATGGCAGATCGGCTTGGTATTCGGCTTTGGCAGACTTGATTGCCGCATCCACCACATCCGGTCGCATGACCATTCCCGCACCGCCACCAAACGGTGCATCGTCCACCGTATTGTGTTTATCCGTGGCGTGATCGCGAATATCCACAGTCCGCAACGACCAGGCACCGTCCTTTAGGGCGGTACCAGCCAGGCTCATACCAAGCGGCCCGGGAAACATGTCCGGGTAGATGCTCAGTGCGACGGCCTGCCATGGTGTTGTGGCTGTTGCCATTCTTAACGCTTCCTCTTTCGTAAACCCGGTTAGGGTTTACTCACTCGTAAGGTTTCACTTGAAACCTAGTTCTTGTCCTGTGCCGCTTCTGGAGGCGGCGGTTCCAGCAATCCGTCCGGCGGGTCAATAACGACCTTGCCTTCCGTCACGCTGACGACGGGTACGGCGGCTTTTGTAAAGGGGACTAAAACAGTCCCGTCCGCCGTTTGAATCTCCAGCGACACACCTGCACCTGCATCCAGTACCCAGTGAATGGTGCCAAACGGCGTTCCATCTACCAGTTCCGCTTGCAGCCCGATGAGGTCATCGTAGTAGAACTCGTCCTCATCCGGCGTGGGCAGTGCGTCCCGTGGCACAAACAGTTTTAACCCTTTGACCGCGTCTGCCTGGTCACGATTACCAACACCGTCCAGACGGACCAGTAATTGTCCCTTGGCTTGACCCAGGATCTTGCCTTTGTACGTTTTCGACCCGTCCTCACTGAGGAGGGGGCCGTAATCGAACAAGGCATCTGGCTCCGCTGTAAAGGTCTTGACCCGAAGCTCGCCTTTTAAGCCGCGCGCTCCGGTAACAACACCAACGAAGACCAAATCAGGTACCATTTATACCAGGTGAAGCAGGCTTACGCCTGACCTCAGCCCTTAGCCTCTTCTTCTTCAGCCGCTGGCTCTTCAGCAGCAGCTTCTTCGGCCGGTGCTTCTTCAGCCACTGGCTCCTCAGCAGCAGCTTCTTCGGCAGGCGCTTCTTCTGCTACAGCTTCTTCAACCACAGGCTCCTCAGCTGGTGCTTCTTCAGCCGGGGCGTTTGCAGCGTCTTCAGCAGCCTGCTTGGCAGATTCCTGCTCAGCCAGACGTTCCATGGCTTTTGCTTTTGGCTTGCTCTTCTGCGGCTGATCGTGGATTGCAGGCATATCGCCCATGCCAGCAGCCGCCATAAAGCGCTGAATACGGTCAGAAGGCTGTGCGCCTACGCCAACCCAATATTCAATCCGGTCTTTGACCAGAACAACGCGTTCCGGGTGGTCTTTGGCCAGCATTGGGTTGTAGGTGCCCAGACGTTCAATGAAACGTCCGTCACGTGATTTGCGGGAGTCCGCAACAACGATACGGTAGTAGGGGCGTTTTTTTGCGCCGCTCCGGGTTAGTCTGATAGCTAGTGCCATTCTCTATGGTGTCCTTCTCGGTTTTAAGTGTCTTGTTGTCGTTATAAATAATCGGGCTAGCGAGGCATCATACCGGGAGGCATACCACCACCGCCAATCATGCCGCTCATCATGCTTTTCATGCCGCCTTTACCCATCTTCTTCATCATGGTGCTCATCTGTTTGAATTGCTTCATCAGACGGTTCACCTCCTGAACTGATGTGCCGGACCCAGCCGCAATACGCTTGCGCCGTGATCCGTTGATCAGTTTGGGATTCTTACGTTCTTTTTTGGTCATAGACCGGATGATGGCCTCTTGATGGGCGATCATCTTGTCGTTGACGTTGGCTTCGGCCATCTGCTTTTTGGCCTTATTGATGCCGGGGATCATACCCATGAGGGCGTTCATATCGCCCAGACCGCGAAGCTGCGTCAATTGGGCCGCCATGTCATCCATGGAGAACTGGCCCTTCA
Organism: Rhodospirillales bacterium; assembly: GCA_018662225.1. Classification (GTDB taxonomy): domain Bacteria; phylum Pseudomonadota; class Alphaproteobacteria; order Rhodospirillales; family Casp-alpha2; genus JABJGO01. The sequence goes on from JABJGO010000022.1 coordinate 33,909, forward strand.
TCATGCGCTTGGCGAGGCGCCCGGCCTCTTCTTCGTCGACGGCATCACGAGCTTTTTCGACCAGACCAACAACGTCGCCCATGCCCAGGATTGAACCTGCTACCCGGCCCGCATCGAAATTATCAAGGGCGTCGATATTTTCGCCGGTACCCATCAACTTGATAGGGCATCCGGCAACGGCGCGCATGGACAGCGCCGCACCGCCGCGGGCATCACCATCCACACGGGTCAGCACGATGCCGGTGACACCGATTTTTTCATTAAATTCACGGGCCACATTGACCGCGTCTTGCCCGGTCATAGCGTCGGTGACCAACAGGGTTTCTACAGGCTTGGCCACATCGCGAATGGCAGAGACCTCACCCATCAATTCCATATCAATATGGAGACGACCGGCGGTATCGAGCAGCACCACGTCGAAGCCTTCCAGACGGCCGGTTTGCATGGCGCGTTTGGCGATGGCGACGGGTTGTTCGCCCATGACGGGGTTCAATACCCGAACGTTCGTCTGCTCGCCCAGCACAACCAATTGCTGTTGAGCAGCAGGGCGGTAAACGTCCAGCGACGCCATCAACACTTTTTTCTTATCGCGCGTGGTTAGCCGCGCGGCGATCTTGCCGGTGGTGGTGGTTTTACCGGAACCCTGAAGGCCAACCATCAGGATGGCAACGGGTGGGGTACCCACCAGATTAAGGCCGCTGCCTGTTGGTAATATGGGCACGTCGGATGCGTCTGTTTCTACCGGGCCACCGTTAAGCATCTCAACCAGATGTTCGTGCACAATGGAAACGACCATCTGGCCGGGGGTTACGCTGCGGATGACTTCTTCGCCGAGGGCACGTTCTTTGACGCCTTCAATGAAGTCTTTGACCACGGGCAAGGCCACGTCTGCTTCCAACAAGGCCACACGAATTTCGCGCAAAGCGCTTTCGACGTCGGACTCTGACAGAGCACCACGTTTTTTCAGCTTATCGAATATGCCGCCTAAGCGGTCGGATAATCCGTCGAACATTCGTTTCCGGCCTAATCAATACAAACAACGCAAAACGCGCCAGTGCGCGAAACTCGCGGACTGGCGTTGCCCCTTAAAGACATAGCTATGAAGCAATGTGTTGAGCGGGCGGACATTATGGCGCGGGCCCTGCCCTGTCAAGGCTTTCAGTGCCATCGCATTAACCGGAAATTGCGGTGGCGCAGGGCAACACACCATAAGGTTGCGTTAAGGTGGTATTTATTATTAGTTTAGCACGTAAAAAGGGCAATTACTTAATCGCGAATTTGAGGGATACCGACCCATGGTCATGAAAAACGCCACCAAACCAGCCAATGATGACATGCCGCAAGGTCGTCCAATTCTGCCGGATGCCATGAAGGGCCGTCCCGATGCCCGTGAGCTCAGGGCCTTTTTGAAATCCTATGAAGCCATTGACGATCCGGAATCGCGCGAAATGATCCGCAATGCGGTGTCCGCAGCGGCGGCTGAGTCGGCTTAAGCTGTCTAAACACGCTTGACCTGCGACATATTCCATATCCAGATTACGGTATGGTGACTGTTTTAGATTCAATTGTCGCAGCGATCTCAGCCGCAGGCTTCAGCTTTCGCGGGGCGTTTCATCCCGCAGCGGGCCATCCCACACCGGATGATCAGGTGCCAGATGGCACAGGCACCGTGGTGTTGATCGGCAATGTGGGCAGCAGTATGTGGCCGTATTTTGAAGCCGGTCGTCGGGACGAGCCGGATGCACTTGATGCCTGGACGCGGCGTGCGTTGGCTGAACTGGTATCTGATCTCGGTACACTGTGTAACGGCATGGTGGCGGTCCATCCGTCGGACGGCCCGCCGTATAACCCGTTTCAGCAATGGGCCATGCGCGCTGACTGTGTCTATCCGTCACCCATTGGGCCGTTGATCCATCCCGATTACGGATTGTGGCACGCTTACCGGGGGGCTTTGCTCATAAATGAGGTGTTGGATCTACCCGATCCTGACACCCGACCCAGCCCTTGTGATAGCTGTGAAGACAAGCCGTGCCTGAATACGTGCCCTGTTTCGGCATTCTCACCGGGTGCCTATGACACGAAGACCTGCGCCAATCATCTGGCCACACCCAAGGGCGAAGCGTGCCTCGCACAAGGGTGTCTGGCCCGTGGCGCCTGTCCCGTGGGGCAAGGTTACGCCAATATAGAAGCCCAAAACCGTTTCCACATGAGCATCTTCCGCGACAAATATGGCGGATAGTCACGTCACACGTAAAACTTTCCGGCTTTAGCCCAAACGCCGGTTCCGGTTAAAAAACGGACTGATACTCACAGATCAAATGATGCCTGCTGATAGCCAGAATCGGGCAGGGTTGCTTTTCTCCAGACGCTCAAGTTCGGTTACTATCTACACGCATGAAGACCACATCGATTTGCAGTTGCCGGCCATGATGTTGAGAAAAGTAATTTTGCCAGACCATGAATGGCTCAAATCCCCATGCATGTAAGTCATTTAGAAAGCTAATGTACGTTTCTTCACCTTCGTACAAAGTAATCAGCGACAACTCCAATTGAATACCGACAATCTTTTCGAGATTCCCTTGAGCACCATCCAGTACGTTTCTTTCGAATCCTTGAGTATCAATTTTTAGAAAAACGTTCGCCGAAGATGTGCAGTAAGTCTCCCAAACGGCATCGATTGTCGTGATCGGTGTCGTCGCCTGTTCGATAATTCTTGCTCTGGGTATGGCTTCAATCAAATCCTTATGTGGAAGCATAAGCGAACTCATATCGGTCGCCTCGCATACATTAATTGCGGTTTCTCCCAGTTCGCCGCCAATAGCCGTTCTGGGAGCAATGTCCCATTCATTATCACGCTGGGCCATCTTGGTTAGTTCAGCATGGGCACTGGGTAGGGGTTCGAATGAAATGATACGCCGTTTGTAACCAGCCTTGCGCAATCGATCACGCGTTTGGCCCAAATTTGCCCCCACATCCAAAAACAAATCCACGGAGAAATCGTCAAGGATACGATTTATCCTTCCATCAGGCGTATGTCGTAACTTTGGTGTTCTGGTGAGCCAACGCATATTTGCAGCCTATGCAGTTTGAACGAGGTTATCTACATACAATATCCAACAAGCAATCTTCATCAAGAGTTCAACGTGAGGCATTTGACGTAATACACAAAATAATGGCTGCCTCAGGGCTATGGTAAAGTCTGCTATGGGAGGTGTCTTAATTGATCGGCAATCATCGTCTATTCACCCGCTGTTGTCGCGCACAGGGGGCATTCGTCCACCAGATCGAGGGCGGTCATGATTAACGCTGATAAGGCTTGATATTTGACGTAAGTCAATGAGCCGCCCCCTGGGTAGAGGTAGACTTACCTCTGTCTACTGTTGGGCATAATCTGCAACTGCGTGGAGAAGAGCGTTGGCCCGCGAGATTCGATACGGGGACCTCGCTCGCGAGTTATCCCTAGAGCAAGTTTCAGTAAGTTACGGCGACTTAACACCCGCTGTACAATACGATGACGCGGGTAACGTGATCCCGCATCGGCCAGAAAATCTCCATCTTACACCTACCAATATACAGCGGCTATTGGGGCCTTACATTGGTGTAAGGCTCGGTAATCAGGTGAAGGCCGTCGTGCCACTGGCGCTTTACCTCATATTATTCCAGCTCTTAATTCTAAGGCAGGCAGTTGCAGATTCCTGGATTATTACCGCTGGATTGTTCGCGGTCATCATTGGCCTGATGCTTTTCATGGAAGGTCTTAAGCTCGGCCTTATGCCGTTCGGTGAAACCATCGGCAATAATTTACCCAAGCGTGTAACCTTGCCCGTTGCCCTTACTGTTGCATTCTTATTAGGGATCAGCGTCACATTTGCCGAACCGGCCATCGGTGCTTTGAAGGCAGTGGGGATGTCTGTTGATCCCGTTCGCGCCCCCTATCTCTGGGCGCTACTCAACCAGTGGTCCGGTGTATTGGTGCTGATCGTCGGTATGGGGGTGGGGTTGGCTGCGGTGCTTGGGACCGTCCGATTCCTGAACGGATGGAGTCTCAAGCCCTACATATATCTCACGCTGGGGCCAGTGCTTGCTCTGACATTTTGGGCCATGACAGATGCGGAACTGACTAAGATTCTGGGGCTTGCCTGGGATTGCGGTGCCGTCACCACGGGGCCTGTGACCGTGCCTTTGGTGCTTAGTCTCGGCATTGGTATTGCGTCAGCCGGCGGTACCGGAAAATCGTCACTTTCGGGATTTGGTATCGTCACCCTGGCATCGCTGTTTCCGGTTCTTGGCGTTATGTTATTATCCTTTTATCTGGCCGCGACGATCACACCTGAATCCATCGTTGCAGCGGCGGCGGTTATGGCGGTAGCAACAGAGGGCGTTGTGCCCTGGCACGAAACAACACCATTTGCCGAGGTTATCGGCGGTGTCCGGGCCATTGTGCCACTAGTCCTCTTTCTATTGGTGATTCTCAAGGTCGTCCTGCGCGAAAAGATTCATGAGGCGGGAATCGTTGCCTACGGACTGGTGCTGTGCGTGCTGGGCATGATTGTTTTCAATCTGGGGCTCAGCTATGGCCTATCCAAATTGGGAGGTCAGTCTGGTGAAATAATACCCGCCGCGTTCATCCAGCTCGATTACATTGAAGACTCCCCCCTGTACTTTTATGAGGTGGGTATCGCCATCGCGCTATTTTTTGCGGCCGCATTGGGCTTTGGTGCGACCTTGGCAGAACCTGCACTGAATGCCCTGGGTATCACGGTTGAAAACCTGACCAACGGTGTGTTCAAGAAGCGTATGCTGCTCTATGCGGTTTCCATCGGTGTCGGATTTGGAATCGCTACAGGCGTGCTCAAGATTATCTATGATTTGCCCATCGGTTGGCTGCTCATTCCTGGTTACGGGCTGGCGTTAATCCTGACCTATCTGGCGTCTGAGGAATTCGTCAACGTCGCATGGGATAGCGCAGGCGTGACGACCGGCCCCATAACGGTACCACTGGTGCTGGCCATGGGGCTGGGGTTTGGAAACGCTGTTGATGCGGTGGAGGGATTTGGAATCCTGTCCATGGCATCTGTGGGGCCCATCCTCAGCGTGCTTATAACGGGTGTTTGGGTTCAAGGCAGGGCGCGCCGAAAACGCGGGGCATCTGAACAAGAACCGGAGGCAACATGACAAAACGCGAAATCGTCGTACTGACGGACGTATCCCTGATTACTTGCGTCGTGCAACGTGGTTTGGCTGATAAAATTATTCAGGCCGCGCGCGCAGCGGGATCGCAGGGGGCCACAGTCAATTTTGCCAAGGGCATGGGTATTCGTGAACGCTTAGGCATTCTCGGCGTTGCTGTTGATGTGGAAAAAGAAGTAATCCACGTCGTGGTCTCCTCAGAACAGCAGGAACGGGTGTTTGAGCAGATGTATCTTGCTGGTGAACTGGATACGCCTGGCATGGGTATCATGTACCTGACTCCACTGGAAAAAGCCGCCACCTATGTGCCGGAGGAGGTTCTTCAAAAATTGACGGCCAAAGCCGACCAAGGTGTAGATACTGGCGCACAGACTGAGTAGGCACGGATTTATGAAGATTGCTACAAAAACCAAGCTCATCACCTGCATTCTGCCGCAAGGTAGTGGCATTGACCTTGTTGAGCGCCTATCGCGGGAACAGGGCATAAGTTCAGCCAATGTTTCGGCGGGAAGAGGTCGTGGTGCTGGACCGGTGGGCAGTATCGGCGCGTGGGATGAAATTGATATGCTGACGGTTACCGTTCCTGTGGAAAGGGCCGATGAGATTTTCGATTTTATCTTCCATGTTGGCGGTTTGGATCAGCCACGCGGTGGCATCATGTTCCAGCAAGCCGTTTCTCCTGTGACTGAGTTCAACTTACCTCATATCGAAGAGCCCCACGCCGATTAACACGTCTCCACTTGGTTGAATTGCTGAATACGCCAAGAAATACCTGATCATCAGTTTTAATGACGAATATGAACCGCTATTTCAATGAAATATGGATGAGTTTATGATGGATTATCAATTTTTGTCATGGGCCATTTTACTTGGTGGGCTATCTGCTGCGTCGTTGCCTCTCGGATCAGTTTTGGGATTGAAGTGGCAGCCAGGCAATCGTGTTATCGGTGGCATGACTGCTTTTGGTGGCGGCGCTCTAATAGCGGCCTTGGCAGTTGAGTTGGTCGCCCCGACGACGATGCACCTGGTTCAAGCTGAGAACGCAGTTGCAAAAAATGAAGCCTCCCATCATCTAATTTATATGTTAATCGGAGCCATAATTGGCGGCGTAATATTTATTGCACTCGATAGTATTATTAATTCTCAGGGCGGTTTTTTACGAAAAACCTCGGCGACAATAGAATATTTTACCAACCGTAAATCCGCCCGTAGGAAAACGATACTAGAGCATTTAGCAGGCAGTGAACTAATCAGGCACCTTCCGCTCAAAATCGTGGAAGAGATGGTCACCAAGGTAAATGAAAGAAGGTTCAAAGCTGGTGCTGTGCTCTTTGATGAAGGTGCTGATGGTGACGAAGTGTTTTTTATCGAATCGGGAACCGTCTCTATTACGAGGGGGGCTAAGGTTATAGCCCTTCTAACATCCGGCGATGTTTTGGGAGAAATTGCTCTTGTGACAGGCGCTCCCAGAACAGCGACGGCGGTTGCGAAAGATGATGTTTCTGCGCTTACCTTTCCGAAAGAGGATTTCGATGAATGGAGGTCACAATCTAGCGAATTTGATAAAGCAGCAACTATCCTGTCTGCCAGCAGACTAAAAGAGCTCGTTGATCGGGACGATATCGATATCGATGCAGGGCAGTGGGTGGACGAAGCGATGGCGTCATTGATAGAGGTAGCTGTAGTACCCACAGACGTACAGCTTCAAGAAGTCAGTAAGGAGCATGGCGGCGCCCCTGTAGCAATTTGGTTGGGGATTTTATTAGATGGAATTCCAGAAAGTTTCGTTATTGGGGCTGCGCTTGTCGTTTCTATTTCGGCTGCGGTATCGCAAAGTGGCGCTGACGCTATAACGTTAGGTTCTATTATTCCCTATACGCTAATAGCGGGGTTATTCCTTGCTAACTTTCCTGAAGCGATGAGTAGTTCAGTTGGCATGAAGAAGCAGGGCTGGAACAACCTCAGAATATTCTTTATGTGGTTTAGTTTGATGATTATGACGGCCATTGGCGCGGGTGTTGGCTATTGGTTAGGCGGCAGCGTGGATCATGGCGTAGTCGTTCTTATAGAAGGGCTTGCAGCTGGCGCTATGTTAACAATGATCGCTGCAGCAATGATACCTGAGGCGGTTCATCTAGGGGGAAGCAATGTTACTGGATTATCAACATTATCCGGCTTTCTGGCAGCAATAGCATTTAAACTACTCGAATAATTCTATGATTAAGACCGTAAGAGCAGTTTCTGAATTGTTGGGAAAATGTCCGCGACGGGTCAGGAGCAGATGTCTAAGGGGCCCAAAATGAATTCCGCTTTCCGCCCTATTGCGGATATTTTCTCGAACAATGCTGACTCTAACCTTGAAATCCAACAGGTATGAGGCGCGTTAACCGCTCCCACTATTAACCAGGAGGAGACATTGGAAGATGCTTCCTGTACGGTTCTACAATGAATGAAAATCACTCAATTCCCTATCTTTCTGAGGACGTACTTTCAGGGCTGGGCATTACGACAACAGATGTCATCTACAGCATTGAAACTTTCATAACCGGGAGTGCCAATGGAACTGTATGGAGTGCGCCAAAGGCTGTAATAACACCACCAGACGGACGATACATGATGGCAGCCCTAGCGGCAGCAGATGATCCTGCATTTTTGGCTGTTAAGACCGTCGTGTTGAACCCTCGTAACACAGACCGTGGCCTTCCTCAGATAAATGGGCTTGTCACTATGTTGGATAGTGAAACAGGTTTGCCTGTTGCGATACTCGACGGAAATTGGATCACGGCGGTACGAACAGCCGGGTTAAGTGCTGTTGCTGCGAAGCATATGGCGAACCCTAATGCATCCATTGCAGCGTTTGTAGGGTGCGGCGTACAGGCCCGAAGCCACCTGCAAACTTTTACCGACATGTTTCCATTGGATGGGATTAGGGTATTTGGGCGTGGACAGGCGAATATAGATAGCTTGTGCAAGTTAGCCGGTGACCTTGGGTTGTCATCCCGGATATGTGCATCAGGCGAGGATGCCATCAAAAATGCCGATCTGATTATAACATCCATTACCGCTACGGGACAATCTGACCCATTTCTGGATGCAAACGTTTTGTCGCCGGGTTGTTTTGCGGCGATCACCGATCTGGGTGTGCCGTGGCATAAGAGCAGTTTTCACGCATTCGACCAACTCGCCATAGATGATACGGCCCAGGAAGCAACATTACCCAATAAACTTGCGGCACCTGAACATGTGACAGGCGATTTATCCGAGCTGGTATTAGGTAAGTTCAAAGGACGCAACCATGTTGATGATCGAACGGCATTTGTTTTCCGTGGCCACGCCCTTGGGGACCTTGCCTTAGCGGCATTAGCTTTTCAGCGATTTAGTGAAAATAAGTGATCCCCAACACAAGCATGATGCCCGCTTTGGGTCCAGGCTGTGTCAGAACGTTTCCGGATTTGCCCATATTGACCGTCTTTAAACACTTCCGCTGATAGTCGTATGTTCATCAGTGATATGACGTCTTATAATCCAAATAAAATGACCACACTAATTTGAAACGCACCCCTCTCGTGGGTGCAAATAGTACAGCCTTAGGATTTTTGTATTTTGCATTCGGATGCCGCCAGTACCGACGCCCCCGCCCCCGTAATGGGACTGTTTGAACGCTGGCTATCGCTTTGGGTTGGCGCCGCTATTATCGCCGGAGTCGGCCTCGGCATACTCTCTCCTGATCTATTTCAATTCATCGCGTCGCTCGAATATGCAAACGTCAACTTTGTCGTTGCTGTTCTCATTTGGGTGATGATCTACCCGATGATGGTGAACGTGGATTTTTCCAGCCTGTCTCATATCGGTGATCGCCCCAAGGGCTTGATCATCACGCTGGTGGTAAATTGGCTTATCAAGCCGTTTACCATGGCCGCACTTGGGGTATTTTTCTTTACCATCGTTTTCAAGGATCTCATCAATCCTGCGGATGCCAAGCAATACATTGCGGGTGTTATCTTGCTGGGAGCGGCCCCTTGCACGGCAATGGTGTTCGTGTGGAGCCAATTAACCAAGGGCGATGCGACCTATACGCTCGTCCAGGTCTCGGTGAATGACATCATCATGATTTTTGCCTTCGCCCCCATTGTGGCTTTGTTGTTGGGGGTTACGGATATTGTCGTGCCGTGGGAGACTCTTTTAACGTCTGTCATCATGTATGTTCTAATCCCCCTTGTGGCCGGCGCCATAACACGAAAGCTGTTATTATCTGGTGGCACCGCCCACATTGATAAGTTCACCGGAAAACTGAAGCCGTTTTCAATTGTTGGTCTTTTGACAACTGTGGTTCTTTTGTTTGGGTTTCAGGGCGGTGTCATCATTGGCAAACCGCTTCTCATATTGCTGATCGCTGTGCCACTGATTATTCAGACTTACGGTATTTTCCTGATCGCATACGTCGCCGCATGGCGTTGGAAGGTTCCTTTCAATGTTGCCGCGCCCTGTGCATTGATTGGATCGTCGAATTTTTTCGAGTTGGCCGTGGCTGTAGCCATCAGCCTGTTTGGACTACATTCTGGTGCCGCGTTAGCGACGGTTGTTGGCGTGCTGGTAGAAGTACCCGTGATGTTATCCCTGGTGGCAATCGCGAACAGGACCAAGAAATACTTCCCTGCCTGATCTAACGGAACCGGCGGTGTGGCGCTGGTTAGCACTGTGCTGAATCCGCTTTGGGTGCACCAAGAGCAAGCTGTTACATATCAATAGTGTAGTTTGGGTGGACTTAGGCCCGGTTCAGGCCATATTGTCCGGCCATGAGCAACTTAGAATTCAGCAAGATGCACGGTCTCGGTAATGACTTCGTGGTGTTTGACGGGCGGGTGAAAAATCCCGGACTGTCCGCTGCGGCTATTCGCGCCGTTTCCAACCGCTATACCGGCGTGGGGTGTGACCAGCTTATCGTGCTGGAGCCATCGAAGAACGCTGATGTGTTCATGCGAATTTTTAATGCGGATGGCGATGAGTCCGGTGCCTGTGGCAATGCTACGCGGTGTATTGGCGCGCAGATGATTGATGAGCTGGGCCGTGACAAGGTTGTCATTGAAACGATTTCCGGCCTGTTGGAAACGGAACAGGCATCCGGCGGGCGTATCAGTGTGGATATGGGGCCTGCCAATCTGGATTGGCAGGATATTCCGCTGGCCAGTGAAACAGACACGCTTCATTTACCCATTGAGATTAATGGTTTGCGTGATCCCGTGGCTGTCAACGTGGGCAACCCGCACATGGTTTTCTTTGTGGATGATGCCAGCGTGTGCCCTATCGATGAATTTGGTTTCCAGCTTGAACGCCACGCCCTGTTCCCTGAACGCACAAATGTTCAGATGGCTGAGGTTCTGGGCTATGACCGTATCCGCCTGAAAACATGGGAACGCGGTGTGGGCCGAACACTGGCGTCCGGGTCCAGCGCCTGTGCCACCCTGGTGGCGGCACACCGCCGCGATCTTTGTGGCCGAACGGCAGACGTGATCGCCGATGGTGGCACGCTGTCGATTGCGTGGCGTGACGATAACCATGTGGTTCAGACCGGTCCCCACGCGGTGAGCTATCGTGGTACGATTGATCCCGGTCAGCTTGATCAGGAACCGTCGACATGAGCGCGCGCCCAACCAATACACAGGTCATCACACTGGGTTGTCGGCTCAATGCGTTCGAATCTGAAATGATGCGCGAGCATGGCGCTGAGCAGGGTTTCGATGATGCGGTGATTATCAACACCTGTACTGTCACAGCCGAAGCCGAGCGCCAGTCGCGCCAGACCGTGCGCCGCGCCGTGCGCGATAACCCAAACGCTAAAATCGTGGTGACGGGCTGTGCGGCGCAACTGGACCCGGAAGGCTTTGCCGCCATCGACGGTGTGGACCGGGTTATCGGCAACGCAGAAAAACTGAAACCGGCTTCGTTCGGCGTGGGTGATCACCCGGCGGTCGAGGTTGCCGATATTATGACCGTCACGGAAACCGCACCCCATCTGATCAATGGCTTTGACGGACGGTCGCGGGCTTTCATTCAAATTCAACAGGGCTGCGATCATCGCTGCACATTCTGTATCATTCCCTTCGCCCGTGGTCCCAATCGTAGCGTACCCGCAGGGGCTATTGCCGAGCAGATCAGAAAGCTCGTCGCCGCCGGGTTTGGTGAGATCGTTCTAACGGGTGTGGATATTGCATCCTATGGCGGCGACCTGCCCGGTAAGCCGTCACTGGGTGAACTGGTCCGCCGCTTGCTGGCCGCCGTTCCTGAATTACCCCGGTTGCGTTTAAGCTCTATCGATCCGGCTGTGATGGATGATGCCCTGTTCCAGGCTCTGGCCGAAGAAGATCGCCTGATGCCACATCTGCACTTAAGTCTTCAGGCCATGGACGATATGGTGCTGAAACGCATGAAGCGCCGACATTCGGTTGCTGGTGCCCTTGCCTTTGCTGAACGCGCCCGTAAGGTGCGACCCGATGTGGTGTTTGGCGCGGACATCATTGCGGGCTTTCCCACGGAAACGGACGAGATGTTTCAGGCCACCGTGGATAATTTGAAAAAACTGGGCGTGACCTATTACCATGTCTTCTCTTATTCCGAACGTCCGGGCACGCCAGCCGCCAATATGCCAGCCGTGCCAAAACCTGTCCGTAAAGAACGGGCTGAGATTTTGCGCCGGGTGGGTGACGAAGCGCTGTCCGAATATCTCGGTACCCTCGCCGGATCAGTTGCCCAGGTTCTGATCGAAAAGGATGGTACCGGGTTCAGCGAGCATTATGCGCCGGTTCTGGTCAGCGATGATCCGACACCCGGTTCCATCGTGCGCGCCCATGTGGATAAATTCGACAACGAGCGGCTGTACGCCTCTTTAGCAGCTTAGTGGGGGCGGCTTGATCCATGGGTTGGCTTGATCGACTGAAAACGGGGCTGGGACGCACCACTGAAAAACTGAGCGGCGGTATTACCGAACTGTTTCGCGGTCGCAAACTGGACCGCGCTGCGTTGGATGAGCTGGAAGAATTGCTGATCACCGCAGACATGGGGGTTTCCACCGCCACACGCCTGACCGATGCCTTGGCGAAAACAAAATTTGATCAGGAAGTTTCGGCTGATGAAATCCGCGCCACGCTGGCTGGGGAAATAGCGGCCATTCTGGAACCTGTGACCAAGCCATTGGAAATCGACACATCCCACAAACCATTTGTGGTCCTCATGTGCGGCGTGAACGGCTCAGGCAAGACCACCACCATGGGCAAGATGGCCAAGCTTTACAAAGAACAGGGGCATGCCGTCATGCTGGCGGCTGGCGATACGTTCCGCGCTGCCGCCATTGAACAGCTTCAGGTTTGGGGCGAACGGGCGGATTGTCCGGTCATCGCCCATGATCAGGGATCAGACGCCGCATCACTGGCATTTGATGCCATGGGCCAGGCTCGGGATGCTGGCAGTGATATTTTGATGATCGATACGGCGGGCCGTTTGCAAAACAAAAACAATCTCATGGACGAGTTGAAAAAAATTATCCGGGTGATCAAGAAGCAGGACGAGACCGCGCCGCACGCTGTTCTATTGGTGCTGGATTCCACCGTGGGACAGAACGCTCATTCGCAGGTCGAGGTATTCAGCGACATGGTGGATGTGAGTGGCCTGATTATGACCAAGCTGGACGGTACTGCCAAGGGTGGCGTTGTGGTGGGGCTGGCTGAGAAGTTTGGCCTGCCGGTTCACGCCATCGGTGTGGGCGAAAGTGTGGAAGATTTGCGCCCGTTTGATGCCAGGGAATTTGCAGACAGCATGATGGGCCTCTCGTCATGATAGATATGTCATAACGGATGGCGCTTGAACCCCACCTGATTGCCATCGTGATTTTTGCGGCCCTGATGCACGCCACATGGAATGCACTGGTGAAGGTCAGCGGTGACAGGTTCTTCACCATGGCTGCCCTCATGGGGACAGGCACCATAATATTGATCCCAGCCTTGTTTTATGTGGATTGGCCCACGGCCGAGGCCTGGCCGTATCTGTTGGTGTCGTCGTTGTTGCATCTGGGCTATTTCGGGGTGCTGATTTTCTCGTACCGATTTGGTGATTTGAGCGCTGTGTACCCGGTTGCGCGGGGCAGTTCACCTGTCTTGATCGCGGTTGGGGCTTACCTGTTCGCGGCACAATCGATCAGCATGAGTGCGGCATTGGGCTTGGCCCTCGCCAGTGGCGGCATGTGCCTGTTCGCGTTCGAAAAAGGTCTGCCGACCCGCCACCTTATGAAGCCATTGTTGATGGCGCTGACGGTAGGCGTTTTCATTGCGTCTTATACCGTGGTGGACGGCATCGGTTTACGGTACTCGTCCAGCGCGTTCAGCTACATCGCTTGGTTGTCATTTCTGGATGGCATTCCGCTTATGGCGTGGGCCTTTATTTTTCAAGGTAATGCATTTCGAACGTACCTGCGCACCGATGGGCGAAAGGCTATGGTGGGCGGTGTGTTCTCGCTTGCCGCTTACGCGTTAGTTCTTTACGTGCTGAGTATCGGCTCCATGGCCCATGTGTCAGCGTTGCGTGAAACGTCTGTGCTGTTTGCGGTGGTGCTGGGTGCCGTGACATTGAAAGAACGGTTCGGTGCCATACGCTGGGTCGCCGCCATTGCCATCGTCACCGGGGTGGTTACGATGCACGTAGTAGGATAAAGGGTTTTACAATGACAAATACATCAACAGATTTGGCCATGTTGTCAGCGACAGAGCTGACCCGGCTTTACGCCTCAAAAGAGATTTCTCCGGTGGACGTTGCCAAGGCATGCCTCGGCCGCATTTCCGCCCATGACCATGCGGTCAACGCATTTTGTCTGGTGGATGAAGAAACCACGCTCAAAAGTGCAACTGAATCTGAGTCCCGCTGGGCCAGAGGTGAGCCGTGTGGACAGGTGGATGGCATACCGACCACCATCAAGGACTTACAGCTGACCAAAGGCTGGCCCACTCTGCGCGGCTCCAAAAGCACCAATCCGGATGGGCCGTGGGATGAAGATTCCCCGGCGGTGGCGCGACTGAAAGAAAATGGCGCTGTTTTGTTAGGGAAAACAACCACGCCAGAATTCGGCTGGAAAGGCGTAACCGATAATCCACTTACCGGTATCACCCGCAATCCATGGAATACGGGCCGTACACCCGGTGGATCATCGGGTGGCGCTGCTGTGGCCGCCGCCCTTGGTATGGGTGCGTTGCATATTGGCACAGACGGCGGTGGTTCCATCCGCATCCCGGCTTCATTTACCGGCATCTTTGGTCATAAGCCCAGCTTTGGTCGTGTACCGGCGGCCCCGCTCAGCCCCTTTGGCACCGTATCGCATATCGGTCCCATGACCCGCACCGTGGCGGACAGTGCGCTCATGCTCAATGTTCTGGCCGAACCGGACGCGCGGGACTGGTTTAGCCTGCCCTACGATAACGCCGATTATCTGGATGGCCTGGGTGACGGCATCAAGGGTATGAAAATTGCTTACAGCCCGACGCTCGGATACGCCGAAGTGGATGCCGATGTGGCCCGTGCCGTGGATGAAGCTGTTCAGGTGTTTAGTGATCTGGGCGCCCACGTGGAAGCGGTCGATCCCGGTTTTGATGATCCCTATGAGATTTTCGAGGCCCATTGGTATGCCGGTGCGGCAAACCTGTTGCGTGATTTCACGGATGAGCAACTGGCCATGATTGATCCGGGCCTGCGTGAGATCGCCGAAGACGGCCTGAAATACAGCCTGATGGATTATATGGCGGCGGTGAATGCACGCGGGCAACTGGGCCAGCACATGCGCCTGTTTCATGAAAAATGGGATTTACTGATCACGCCAACATTGGCCACCAGTGCGTTTGAGGCTGGCAAAGAAATTCGCGATGGTGTGGACAAAAAACGCTGGATGGAATGGACGCCGTTCAGCATCCCCTTCAACCTGACCCAGCAACCGGCTTGCTCTGTGCCGTGTGGTTTTTCAGATGATGGCATGCCGGTGGGCCTGCACATTGTCGGGCCCATGCATGATGATAGAATGGTACTCAGGGCCGCTGCTGCATTTGAGGCTGTCCGGCCATTCCCCATGCCTGATATGCCATGAGCATTTCGCTACAGGAACGCGGCATCATTGATGCCATGATGGCGGTATGGTTTGGCGCACGGGACTCAGCCGAATTTGGTGAACAACGCAAAGAATGGTGGGGTGCGTTCGAAGACTTCGATGCGGCCATTCGCGAAACCCTGTTGCCCCATGTGGGCTCTGCCGCTCGCGGCGATCTGGATCACTGGATATCTGATGTGGATGGTGGATTGGTGCTGATCATTCTGCTCGATCAGGTGCCACGCAATATGTTTCGGGGCACAGCACAGGCTTTCGCCACCGATACAAAGGCCGTGGAGGTTGCCCGGCAATACCTTGATCTGGGGTTTGATCAGTTGTTGCTCGCCGCACAGCGAACTTTCGCGTACCTGCCGTTTGAGCACAGCGAAAATATTGCTGATCAGGATTACTCAGTGGCGTTGTTCACTGAATTGGGTGACGCCTCCAATTTGGATTTCGCAGTACGACATCAGGAAGTAGTGGAACGGTTTGGCCGGTTTCCCCACCGCAATGAGTTTCTGGGCCGCACAAGCACACCAGAAGAGCTTCAGTTCTTGACCCAACCGAACTCATCGTTCTAGCGACAGCCTCATATGGTTTGATTCATAATGTGAGACAGTTGAAACACACAAAATTGAGAATTTGCCTGAATTTGGTACCACAGACAATGTCCGCATTGTGACGCAGAGCGGACGTGAATCACGATCTGCCAATACTTCGGTTGATGACCCTTATGTATGGACCGGCTGCAGGATGCAAGAGAGATATTGTTGGATATCGGAAGTCGCTGATATGTATCCGGCCTGTTTGATCGGCGCGCGGGCCGTGGCC
>JABJGO010000023.1 GCA_018662225.1 Rhodospirillales bacterium
AAGCCGTTTTCAGGATGTTGTGGACAGTTCCAACGCTCACGCCAGCACTAGCCGCAATCTTACGAAGGCTCAACCCAGCAGTCTTTCCATCCAATACAGCCTGACGGGTCTTAGGTTTGATCGTGGGCCGACCTAACGTCACACCTTTAGCTTTGGCGCGTTCCAACCCAGCCTTAACTCGTTCCTGGATCATGGAGCGTTCAAATTCTGCAAATACACCGCACATCTGGAACATGGCTCTCCCAGCAGATGTTGTCGTGTCTATCGCCTGTTGATGGAGATATAAGTCGCAACCTACATCCCGCAGTTCGTTGAGAAAACCAACCAAGTCTTGGAGGGAACGACCAAGCCTGTCCACTGACCACGCCGCTACAAGATCAAACTTGCCGCGTGTGGCGTCCTTTATGAGGGCATCATACTGTCCACGGTATTCCCGACCTTTTGAGCCTGACACACCGTTGTCATCGAACACGGTGACAACGTCCCAGCCACGCGCCACTGCGACCTTCTCAAGTTCGATACGTTGGTTCTCTGTCGTTTGCCCGTCAGTTGAAACTCGGACATAGAAAGCGACCCGTTTGCCCATTGTCATAACCTCCAAATATGAGGCCATCAGTATAATGATCAATGTTCATAAAACAAATGATTATTGATCGTATATTTCGAGCTTCCTAACTGGCAGAACTCTGCGGGTCTTGATCACGCATTTCACAGGGGTTATTTGAACACCGCAGGATTAGCCATATTGAAACTATCGTAATCGCGCCGTTTATTGTCTAATTACGACAATTTTGATATACTTGCCCTACATCCAATCAACCCGGTCAGAGCCGGAAATAGTTAGTTTCTATAGGTGAGAACGCCTCCCCACCACTGAGAGCAACAGATGGCAAAACTGACACCAGACATTCTCGACGCGATAGTAGAAGCGTTCGACCGTGCAGGTGGTGTTGACTATCTGACAGAACTCGCGCTCCGTGATCCGCCAACATTTTGTCAGCTTCTCGGCAAGGTAGTCCAAAGTGAAATCAGAGCCACGATTTCGATTGAGACCAGCACGATAAACCTTGGGGAAGCAATGGTTGCTGCGGAGCGTCGGTTGATTAGTTTGGATCACGAACAATGACGAAGATTGACCTGCATCCTGTCCGCAATAATCCTGACTTACCAGAGTTCTTCAAACAGCATTTGTTGAAGCGTATCGACGAACAAGGCGGTCAATACGGTTTGGCTTGGCGATTGATCCGCCGATACCGTGAAGGCCGATACTGCCTCGCTCAGAAGTCGGGCGGAAGGCTCTGTCTTTACAGCGCGAAGATACCTGGAAATGGCCCAAGGGGGCGCTGCGGCTTTCACGGCGGCACTGGCAACACTGGGCCGAAGACTGTAGAGGGTAAGAAGCGGATTGGTGATGCCCAGCGGTTAAGATGGGCGAAGTTTCGGCTAACTCATAAGAACCTAGAACCCTTATTTTGATGCTGGTTCAGGGGTGGCTGACTTGTGGTCGATTGTGGATGCGTTGAACGCGGTGGTGCGGTGCCGGGGTTATTCTGTGCAGGGGAAGGCTTCCAATAATGCTAGGTACAAAAACAAACCTCTAACAGATGGCCCCTCGTCTAGCATCTTAGGGTTTTTCTCTACGTATTCGCGAAAGATAGAAAAGTACTGGTCGTTTGTGATGCGCATTTGAGTTACGCAGTATAGTGGTTCATCTCCCCGCTTTTGGAGAATTGTATTTGTCCAGGAAAAGCCACTCCCTATGCCACCAATATCTATTAAGGCAAGAGATTTCGTTTCACCAGTGTAGGCGACAACATCACGTATAGTGTCCTCCGCTGCAAACACCGATCCACTAACTTGGCATGGGAAGGCTTCTCCTAACGCCATCGCAATAAGACTACTAGCGTTATATTGCCGCATTGCTGGATTAGCTTCCAACCAAGCCAATACAATATCTTTAGCCTGTTTTAAACGAGTCGTTTCTGGTGCGCAAAAAGTCCAACCATTTACTCCACTCCCTGCCCCTCTAGAGCCATCTACAACTCCACTAATGTATCCCAAACAAAGTGTATGAAGTTGAGGTATGGATCTTCCTGCTCTACAAGCCTCGTATAGAGAGTTGCCATTTTCTAAACCCGACCAAGCTGGCGACACCATCACCACCATCACCAGTGCTAACAACAACCGTTTCATTAGAGTCCCTCCGTATTACGCGGCTGTGATGATGCGGGTCATTGGCATGGTAAAATTTCTCTCACTTCATGCTGGAAAATAATGCCAAGAGGGCATCTTCTATGTCCTTTGAGGGGGTATCTCGACACCATGAAGCTAGCCACCTTCGCGCGTCATTCAAAGTCATATCGCCAATGATATTTTCTTTCCCATTTTCATTGAAACGGTTGTAGGCGGTAATATACCCACTTATCCATCCAAACCGTCGCCAAGTCTCAAACCCCCCAGTATACCCGGCGACGCCTTCCAGCTTGGCGTTTGCATAGGCATCCAAATAATTTATGCATGATGCGGTGCCGTAGTAATTGTAAGAGCCATTATTTGCCCCCCAAGCTGGCGACACCATCACAACCATTGCCAACGCTAGTATCAGTCGTCTCATCCCTACACCTCCCAATGTGAAGCAAAAAACCTACTTCTCTACTACTTTGCATTTGGCACCGTGGTTTCCTTCTCCGGTAATACGGTTGAGCCAATATAATATTTCATATTCTGCCCACCGAAATTCGATTATTTCTGGACTTACCGATTTGAGTTCCAATTCTGTAATTTTTCCATCCAATATTACGGAAAACTTATCTTTCCCAATCCAAGGCTCCTCCAACTTGAAAAGTTGAGTGTTGCATTTGTAATAGGTGGTTTTTGCCTCTGCATCCCCAGCGGCAAGCAATGCCATTGCTACCAGAAATCCTGCGAAAACACGCATATTGTCCCCTCTATTTAGAAAAGTAGCTCACCAACAATGCCGCAATCACACTGCTAACAACACTTGCTACCACTGGTTTCCATAGCCATTCTTTCAATGTTTCCTGAGCAGTTTCCTTGGAGACACTTCTAATGGTTTCAATCATTTCGTCCTGCTTGTCATACGCCAGTGTTTTTTCTCGGATTGATATTTCTGTTTCAAGATTAACTTGGCGCTGCTGTGAAAATCGCGATTTTTCACGCTGCATTTCATACAACTCTTCCAAGCTACATTCTCTTAATCGCTTGTTGAAATCATTGTCGGAAACCATAACTACCTTCTCCCATGCCAATGCAGAAACCCTAACACAACTAAGGGGATTGCTGAAACTGATCCAGCGTTAAGCGGCTAGGGTGATGCGGGTCATGGGCTTATCTTTGCTAGCGGGTTGGTGTTGGGTTTTGGATTGATGCGCCAAAGGGTCTGCGTCGGGGTTCATTTCAACGATGTGCGGCATTTTCCCATAGTCATCATGTCTGGAACATAGTGAGTGAAATTAGCGGTATTATCGTAAACGACGCTTATAAAAAGCATATACATAAATTCGTCGACCGGATGGTGTGTCGCAAGCATATTACGAGGGAACTCACCCTTCGAATGTACTTCATATTGAATTTTTACACCGTTTGATGAGATTTCAAGAATACCAGTGCGCTCATCAAACAAAAAATTATCTTTTGGCCCCAGCCGGGCTAGAGAAAATTCACTGGCGATGTGCGATGCCAACACTTTTCCGGTTGCAGTGCAAATGTATTCACGATCAGCCATTGCCGGGCTGACAGTCATTGCCAGTAGTGCGGCTAACATGAGCTGTTTCATTGCCATATCTCCCATTCCAACGCAGAAACCCTACCACAACTATGGGGATTGATGGAACTGTTCTGGGGCGTATGGGGATTGGTGTTCGACCATGAACATTCCTAGAACATCCGCCAAATTCTTGTGCCATTTTGTGCCACGATTGTGCCAATAACTTAATGGGACAGGAAGGGAAAGTTAAAGAAAGATAGTGATTACAATGGGTTAGTTAGGATGCGCTTTAGGAGTAAAAATCGGCCCAGAACAAAATAAAAACCCCGCTAAGTCATTGACCTAACAGGGATAAAAGATGGTAGCGGAGGAGGGACTCGAACCCCCGACACGCGGATTATGATTCCGCTGCTCTAACCAGCTGAGCTACTCCGCCACAGGCATAAATGCCGCCCCCACAACATGGAGACCGGGGGATATAAAGCCCTCGGGGCTAGGGTGTCAAGCGCCTGTTCGCCCCCCGGTGCCCCCTTAAGGAAATGTGGGCGGAATTGACCGTGATCAAGGCGCAAAACGTCTAAATGTTGTTCACTTTACGGTGCCACACAGTGAATCCGCGCACGGGTTCAGTCTGTTTCCTGATGCCACCTGAAAGGTAGCGAACAACCGGAGGACAATTCTATGGCTATTGGCAAGATCACAGAACGTGTAGACGCCATTACCGAAATTACTGATGAACGCGGCCTTGCCGCCCCGCCCTGCCCGCGCAGTGTGAAAATCGAGCTTACAGCCCGGTGCAACTTCAACTGCTCATTCTGCGCCACGGGCTACAAATTGCGCGACAAGCGCGATATGGACTGGGATTTCTACGTCAAATTGCTGAAAGAGCTGAAAGCCGACGGCGTGGAAGAAGTGGGCATGTTTTATCTGGGCGAGAGCTTCATTCTCGACTGGCTGCCCGACGCCATCAAAGCCGCCAAGGATGCGGGCATCGAGTACGTATTCCTGACCTCCAACGGCTCGCTCTCCACACCCGACAAGGTCAAGGCCTGTATGGAAGCCGGGTTGGGCAGCCTTAAATTCTCCCTCAATTACGCCGACGAAGAACAGTTCTGTTCCATCGCCCAGGTGAAAGGCAGCCTGTTCCACACCATGGTCGACAACATCAAGGCCGCGCGCGGCATTCGTGACGAAGGCGGTTATGAGTGCGGTTTATACGGCTCGTACATCGATTATGACGGTGAACAAGGCGAACGCATGGCCGAGATGGTTGCCGAATTCGAGCCTTACCTTGACGAAGTCTATGCCCTGCCGCTGTATTCCCAAGCCGATCTGGTCAGCCTGGACGAGAAAGACCGGGGCTGGGATATCAGAGGCGGCAATCCGGGCCGGGCTGGCTGTATGCGGCCGCCGGTGCCGTGCTGGTCGCTGTTCACCGAAGCTCGCGTATCGTTCGATGGCCATCTGTCGGCCTGTTGTTTCGATCATGACGGACGCTTCCGCATGGGTGATCTGAAAGAGATCAGCTTCATGGAAGCCTGGCAATCGCCGGATTTCCAGGCCCTGAGACAGGCACACCTGAACCGGGATGTGTCGAATACGGTGTGTCGAGACTGTGTCTCGTATGCATAAGTAGCGGTGGAACAACCACCTGCGTCTGTGGCATCCTGACGCCTTCTGAATATTGTAGGAGGCGTCATGAGCCGCACAACAGAGACCATCACCCTACCCACCTACAGCCCCGGCACAACGCGGGAGTTGAAGGTGTGGCGGTGGGGCACACCGGGCGCCAGACCCAAAGTTTATTTCCAGGCCGCCCTGCACGCGGATGAATGGCCGGGCCTGATGGCATCACACCATCTGGCGCCTAAGCTGGATCAGGCCGATGCGGAGGGCCGCATCAAAGGCGAGATCATCATGCTGCCCTACGCCAACCCCATCGGCATGGCGCAGGTGGTAAATGGTCAGATGCTGGGCCGGTTTAATTTTTCCAGCGCCCACGGCAACTTCAATCGAGACTGGCCGGATTTGAGCGATGCCGTCGCCGCCCGGGTTACCGGTAAACTAGGCACCGATCCAGATGCAAACGCCGTCATCATGCGCGAAGCCTTGCTGGCGTGTGTGGCGGACCTGCCGGACACCAGCGAGACCGAGGCCCACACCAAGGCCGTGCTGGGCCTGTCCATTGATGCGGACTATATGTTTGATCTGCATTGCGATCTGGAAGCCACGCTGCACCTCTATGCCCACCAGGAACACACCTCCATTGTCATGGAACTGGCCCGGTACTTAAGCGTGCCGGTGGTGATGGTGGATACGGGCCTGGCCGGTGGTCCGTTTGACGAAACCCATGCCAATCCATGGATGAACGTTAGAGACCAGCTGGGGCTGGACGAAAGTGCTCTGCCCGCTGCGTGTTTTGCCACGACTGTCGAGTTGCGCGGACAAACCGATGTTTCCGATGAGTTGGGTGCACAAGACGCCGCCGGGCTGTTTAACTTTCTGGTTCACCGGGGCGTCCTATCCGGCGACGCACCCACCATGCCGGACGCGCTGTGCGAGCCAACACCGCTGGGCGGCGTGGACTCGCTGAAATCGCCGATCGCCGGGCTGATCGCCTGGAAAAAGAAACTGGGCGAGCGCGTGGAGAAAGGCGAGGTCATTGCCGAGATCATTGATATAGCCGAAGACGATCCGGCGCAGGCCAGAACGCCGGTGCTGGCACGCACACGCGGTTTGCTGTTTTCCATGGATGTGGACCGCATGACCCGGGCGGGTGATACGGTCGGCAAGATTGCGGGCGCAAAAACCCTTGAGCATCGCGACGGTGATAGCCTGCTCAGTAACTAGGGAATAGTTCAGCGGATATCCGGCGTGGCGGCTTCGGGCACCATCGTGTTTGAGTCTTCTTCGCGTGGGCGAAGGTGGCCCAGCCAGTGTTTTTCCCAGAACTTGAAGCCGCGTGAAATCGCAAACACCAGAATCATGTACATAACCATAGCCGTGATAAAACCTTCGTAGGCGAGGTAATACCGACCATTCAGCCACCGCCCCACGCCCAGAATATCCTGGAGCGTAATAGTGCTGGCGATAACCGAGCCGTGCAGCATGAAGATGACTTCGTTGGAATAAGCCGGCAACGCGCGGCGAAAGGCGCTGGGCAGGATAATGCGACGAACCATAGTGGCCGCCGACATGCCGCTGGCCTTGGCGGCTTCGACCTCGCCAAACGGTGTGGTCACGATGGCGCCGCGCAGGAACTCCGTGGTGTAGGCGGCGGTATTAAGCGTGAACGCGATCAGCGCACACCACCAGGCATTGGACAAAATCGGTCCCCACAGAAAACTTTCGCGCACCACTTCAAACTGTCCAAGGCCGAAATACAGCAGATAAGTCTGCACCAATAGCGGTGTGCCTCTGAAAAAATAGGTAAAACACCAGACCGGCGCGTTCCAGAAGGGGTGGCGATAGGCCCGGGCCAACGCCAACGGGATGCACAGAATACCGCCCAACAACAACGACAGAAACGTCAGTTCCAGCGTAACCAGTGCGCCCCACATAAACCGATCAAGATTGTCACCGATCAGCATGAAATCGATGGGTGAATAATTTTCGCTGACCAGAACCAGCCAGTCGCCGATTGGCGTTTCTGTTGGCGTTTGTGTGTCTGTTGCCATGCGTCAGGCCTCACGTACGCCGGCGCTGTACTTGCGGTCTATCCAACGCAAAAATGCGTCAGACACCGCCGTCATGATCAGATAAATGACCAGTACAGCAAACATGAAGGTAAACAGCTGGCGAACCGAGCGCCCGGCCCCGAATGCATTGTAGACTAAATCCTGAATGCCAATAACGGAAACAAGGGCTGTCGATTTAAGTTGAACCAGCCAGTTATTGGTAAAGCCGGGCAGCGCGTAACGCACCATCTGTGGCCAAATCACGCGCGTGAAAATCTGCCACGGCATCATGCCGTAAGCTTTGGCGGCCTCGATCTGCCCAACCGGGATGGCCAAAATTGCGCCACGAAAAGTTTCTGTATAGTAAGCCCCAAAGATGAAACCGATGGTGCCCACACCGGCGGTAAACTGGCTGATTTCCACGTATCCCCACAAGCCTGTGGTATCACCGATGTTGTTCAGGACGGTCTGACCGCCATAAAATATCAGCAGCATAAGAACCAGATCAGGGACACCGCGGATTAGAGTGGTATAGGCCCCGGCGGCTGTTTGCGCCGCTCTGGATTTAGACAGCTTCGCCCAGGCCCCGATCAGGCCCAGCACAACGGCCAGCATGGCCGAGACAATAGCCAGCCGAATGGTGACGAGCGTGCCATCCAGCAACAGTTGTCGATAGTCGAAAATGGCTTCCATGGTCTATTAATCAATCAGCAGCCACGAGAAAGAAAAAGAGAAAAAAGGGGCGGCACGATAATCATGCCGCCCCCCCATTCCGATTAGGTGTCGATCAGGAACCGGCACCATAAATGTCAGTACCGAAGTACTTCATGCTGAGCGCTTCGTAGGAGCCGTCAACACGAATGGCCTGAATGGCATTGTTGAAGGACTGAACCAGATCTGCATTGCCTTTGCGAACGGCAATACCAGCGCCCTCGCCAAAGCAGGGAACATCAATCTGTGCGCCGCCAACAAAACCATAGCCTTTGCCTGCATCCACATTCAGGAAGCCTTCAAGGCCCTGAACGGAATCGGAAAGCTGTGCGTCGATACGACCAGCAGCCAGATCGGCAAACACATCTTCCTGCGTGCCATAGAGCACCAGTTCAGCGTCCGGGAATGCTTTTTCTACCCAGCACTGATGGATCGTGCCGCGCTGTACACCAACGCGTTTTCCAGACAGGCCAGAGGCGCTGATTTCAATACCGGAGCCATCCTTGGCAATAAACATGGCCGGTGTGTCATAGTATCTGTTGGTGAAATCGACGCGCTTTTTGCGTTCTTCCGTGATCGACATGGATGCGATGATCGCATCATATTTTTTGGCCAGAAGGGCTGGAATAATACCGTCCCAGTCCTGTTCAACCAATTCACACTCTGCGTCCATTTTGGCGCACAGCATCATGGCGATATCGATATCAAATCCCTTGAGGGATCCATCGGGCTCTTTCCATGAGAATGGAGGGTAAGCACCTTCAACACCGATGCGCAGTTTTTCACCGGCATTGGCGCTACCAACACCAATAGCCAGCATAACGGCAAATGCCGCGAATATAATTTTCTTGAAGTTCATTTTAATCTCCCTGGTCGTTTAAGTTATCACGCCGTAACAATACGAGCGCAACGGATTGGGCTTCTCGTTATCCCAGCGAATTAGACAAAAATTGCTTAAATCGCTCAGACTTCGGGTTGCCAAACATGTCCTGGGGCGCACCTTGTTCTTCGATACGTCCAGCATGTAAGAATATTACATCATTTGATACGTCTCTTGCGAATCCCATTTCATGTGTCACCACAATCATGGTCCGGCCTTCATCGGCCAGATCGCGCATAACCTTCAAAACCTCGCCCACCAATTCAGGATCCAGCGCCGATGTAGGCTCATCAAACAGCATGACCTCGGGCTCCATAGCCAGCGCGCGGGCGATGGCGGCGCGCTGTTGCTGGCCGCCTGAAATATGAGCCGGATAATAGTCCCGTCGGTCGTGCATGCCGACCTTGTGGAGAATTGCTTCGGCCTTCTCATAGGCTTCGGCTTTTGGTTGTTTCAGCACATGGATGGGGGCTTCGACCACGTTCTCCATGACCGTCATATGGGACCACAGGTTAAAACCCTGAAACACCATGCCTAATCTGGACCGGATTTGGGCCACCTGTTTCATGTCGGCAGGTACGGTTTCGCCGTGTTTGTTCGTTGTCATGCGAATGAGTTCACCATGGACCTTCACGGCACCAGCATTCGGGATTTCCAGCAGATTGATGCAGCGTAAGAAGGTGCTTTTGCCGGACCCGGATGATCCCAGCATAGAGATAACGTCGCCTTTCTGGGCAATCATGGATACGCCCTTCAGGACCTCTACACTGCCAAAGCTTTTGTGCAGGTCTTCAACGACAAGAGCCGGTACAGAACTGGACATACTTTCCCCTGTTGCACCGCTTCAATGGCGGTGCCTGTTTTCATTGCTGTAAGTAATGACTATTTCCTACCCAATCGCAAGGGCTAACAGGGGATCAGACGCAGCGCCAGGAGGTGCCTTCATCGGCAAGGAATGGCTGTACTTCATCGCCTTCCGAACTGGTCACAGAAGGGACAGTTGAAACAGCTGTCTTTTCCAGTGTGAGCGTCTCTGCATTCACGTCCATGTCATAGAACGCAGGGCCGTTTTCCGATGCGAATGCGGCCAGCTGATCAAGCGCGCCTTCTTCATCAAACACCTGGGTATAGGCTTCCATAGCCACCGGTGCGCTGAACACACCGGCGCAGCCACAGGCTGATTCCTTGGCCGGTCGAGCGTGCGGTGCCGTATCGGTACCCAGAAAGAATGGTCCCGGCCCTGAAATAGCGGCTTCGCACAGGGCAAGGCGATGTTTCTCACGCTTGGCGATGGGCAGACAGTACAGATGCGGACGCATACCGCCCCGGAACAAATCGCTACGGTTGATCATCAAATGATGCACGGTGATGGTGGCGGCGATAAAGCCGGGTCTTACGGCGTGACGGTCACGCACAAACTGAACCGCTTCCTGTGTGGTCACATGCTCAAATACGATTTTAAGATCGGGAAAATCCTGCACCAGATTGCTCAGAACCTGATCAATAAAGACGGCTTCACGATCAAATACGTCCACGGCCTGATCTGTGGACTCGCCGTGGATCAACAGGGGCATGCCATCGCGCTGCATACGCTCAAATACGCCATGCACGTTGGCGATATCTGTCACACCAGCGGCTGAATTGGTCGTGGCATTGGCCGGATACATTTTGGCGGCGGTAAAGACGCCGTCTTTGAATCCAGTCGAAATCTCATCCGCGTTCGCCGTATCTGTCAGATAACAGGTCATCAGCGGATCGAACGAAACACCATCCGGCACAGCCGCTTGAATTCGGGCCTTGTACGAAAGGGCTTCTTCCACCGTGGTGATGGGCGGCGTCAGGTTGGGCATGACGATGGCCCGGCCGAACTGGCGAGCGGTGAAAGGCACCACGGCTTCCAGCATGGCACCGTCACGAAAATGAACATGCCAGTCATCAGGGCGCGGGATTGTTACTTGGGTGAAAGCAGGTGGTGTCATCAAATTCTCCTGAGTTCACGGGATGCCGGTATACAGCTCCATTGTCAAGGCAACATCATAGCACGTAACAGGGAGCGAACGATTCTCTATTGTTTATCAACAACATACTGGATTGTGAACGTGGTTTATAATTCCTTAATGAGTTTCAGGTTACAATCATAATCAGAACGGGTTGGAATTCCCGGACCGCCCTAACCTTTCCGGCTCCGACCCGAAAGCCACAAAACCGCCCAAGGGCGTGGATGGTTTGACGAGGATAAGGAGCGTATTATGAAACGTATCGTTGTTATCATAGTAGGCGCTCTCATGATCTTGGTGGGCGCCCTCGTAAAGCCGGCTGAAGCACAAAGCAACTGCGGCCTAAGGCAGGACATAGCCAGCAAACTGGAACGGACATACCAGGAGACCCCGACCGGGATCGGTCTGTCCAAAAATGGTGGTGTGTTCGAAGTTTTCACCTCCCCCAATGGAACCTGGACCATCCTGTTCACGAAACCGGATGGCCTGAGCTGCATGATGGCAGTGGGCGATAACTGGGAATCAAAAGCCCCCGAACTTGCCGGCCTTGCCAGTTGATAAACAGTCTCGCTAGACCACTAAACGTTTCTTGAGGAAATCAGGCGTTCGTTACCACGAACGCCCATTCTGCGTGTTGTGCTTTGACACATAACGTGAAAATTAGAAGTCATCGTATCTATGATATTATGCAACGTTTTGATGCATAATATAGGATAGTTTGATTCAAAAAATGAGAATGTTGTTTTACGGGATAGAGCGGGCGTGAAATGTCAATTTGGAAAAGGCCTGCTTATGACCCATTGCAGATATATTCATTCCATACCTTCAACTAGAACAAGGTTGGTTTTCGCTGACCGATGACGGTGCTCGGCGAGCTTGATGAAGTCAGGATCATGAAGCCATGCCTGTGCCTTCTCAACGCTGGGAAATTTCATTATCACCGTACGTGGATAGGCCCACTCACCTTCCACGACTATCGTTTCACTCTTTGTCGTCACTAACAATTCGCCACCGTGCCGCTGGAATATTGGCATAAAACCAGCGAGGTAAAGTTGGTACTCCTCGATATCACTGATTTCGATCTGGGCTATCATGTAGGCACTCATAATTGATCTCCGTTTCCCTGTTATAGCCAAGAGAATATTACAGATTGGTCTCAAATTGCAGTAAGTTTGTTATGCGGTCCACTTGCCCACACATGGCTATTAGCAGAAGTGATTAACGCTCATCGGTTACGAACAGATCAATCTGCTATTTGGACTGAGGATAGGAGGTCCTGCAAAATTTCTGGCCAGCCGTGGGCAGGGGTCCAGCCCAGTTCCTCGGTTGTTGTTGATATGTCATAGATTGAGGCCCGGGAATCACCGGCATACAGGTCCGGATCTCTAATTTCTGGTGATACACTATATTCCCGCTGCACCACGTCAGTCGTGGGCAGGGCGCTATAGGAATCGGCGCTGGTCACGTAGAAGATGCCCCAGGGAATATGGTCTGCGTTGAGCGCAGCGAGGAACGCTGCCCCGGCATCTCTGGAATCCACATAATCCCGGGCACCTGGAATGGTTCTTCCCCAGGACTTCCACGTATCGTGGGATGCGGGCGGCGGGAGAGTGGTTCCGTCTGCCTCGGATGAGGTCAGGGCCACGTCGTAGACGTATTCCGGTGCCATGATCAGCGACGGGCGCAGACAGATAACATCCATGCCGCCCAACGTGAAGAACCGCCGGGCGATTTTCTCCCCCATGAGCTTGCTGAGACCGTAGGCGGTTTGCGGGTCGGCATGGTGGTCTAAATCGACGGGCAGGTATTGCGGCGGGTTTTCGGGGCTGATGTTAACAGCGGACACGCTGGAGCACTGAACAACTCTCTTGATGCCAGCGTTTCGCGCGCAACTGAACAGATTCCAGGTTCCTTCCACGTTGACGCGGATAAAATCGTCGTCGCTGGCTTTGATAGCCGCGTCCAGCGCGGCAAGGTGAACGATGCAGTCCTGATCGACCAGAGCCTTGTCGATGCTCGTCCGACCAAGAATATCACCCTCAACAAATGCGCACTCATAGGCAGGCTTAGCCTTGTCAAATACCGTTACGTGGAAGGTGTCTTTGAGCGCCTCAACAACATATTTCCCAAGCAGGCCACTGCCGCCAGTTACGAGTACCCGTTTCATGCTATTTCATCTCCGTTTATTTCACTCATCCAACAGAACCGGCCTTTATCGCTGCATGAATAGGCGTATTCTCGCCGTACTGTTTGATGTACTCGTTTGCTGTCCGGTAGATGTCGATGTCAGAGATCATCTAAGTCCATCGTCTAGAAACGCCTCTAACTCAGCACTAATGCCGGGGCAATAGAGGTCGATGAAAGACAGAAGTTCTAAGCCATCTTGATAGGCAGTCTTATAGAACTCTGTCGCATCTTCTGGCGGTTGCCCGACGCTCCGCATTTTTACACACGCCACAGCCACCTCGTATTGGAGCAAAGGGTACACTGGCAAGAGATGATGAATCTCCTCTGGCGGCACCTCTGGCAGCGGGTAACCAGAGTTGAACTCGTCAAGATCAATAAGTTTGGGTTCCTGTTCGTCGTCCATGGTAACTATCCTGTTTTGTCTCACCCAAAGTCATAACCACCGCCCAGCGTTGTGTCAAAACAGAGATGGGAGGATAGAAGTGTCACGGAGCGCCCGTGGTTAGCATGGGCATTCTTCATGAGATCTGAGTTCAATTGATGATGGTGCGTGCCGGCGAGCCTGAAATCACTTCTGGCTGAGCGCTTTCAAAACAGTTGATAGGTTTTACGCCAGCTAGACGGATGATTATCTTAGTGAGCACCCTGATCTACCGTGATCATCTTTCAAACTGGAGCGTGTACAATGACAACCACTACCCCTGACGAAAGCCCCGTTATAGGCATAGTCGGTGCTGGGTTAATTGGGGCGAGTTGGGCCGCGTGTTTTGCTGCCCACGGTTTCTCCGTTAGGGCCTGGGACCCTGCAGACGACGCAGAAGAGCGATTGTACAAGTTTCTTTCCCACTCCATGGATACCGTCCCTGGGGCATTGCCAATTGACCAGCATGGCACAGTGTCATTTCATCAAAGAATGACTGAGATGGTTGCCGGCTGCGACCTGATCATGGAGAACGCACCAGAACGCGAGGATGTGAAGATTGGCCTACTTGCTGAACTGGATGATCTCTGTTCGACCGATACCATCATTGCCTCATCCACATCGTCGCTGCTACTGAGCCGCATTGCCAGCGACTGCGATAACAAAGAACGTGTGATCATTGCGCATCCCTTCAACCCGCCACACCTTTTGCCATTGGTTGAATTATTTGGAACAGCGCCTGACATTGTTGCCCGCGCGTCAACCTTGTTCCAATCTTGCGGCAAGCGACCCGTGATTTTGAAGAAAGAATTGATCGGGCATATTGCGAACCGATTGACCTCGGCATTATTTCGTGAGGCTCTATATATGCTCGAGCAAGGTGTCGCCAGCGCCGAGGATATTGACGCCTGTATTTCTGAAGGGCCAGGACTGCGGTGGGCGCTCATGGGACCTTTCATGAGCTATCATTTGGGCGGCGGTGAAGGTGGCATAGATCACTATATGAAACACCTCGGCCCCTCTCAGGTGAAACGTTGGGCCGACCACGGTACGCCAGAGATGACCGACGATTTCGTCGAACAGATCATTAGTGAAGTCAAGGCCGCGACCCATGGCGATAGCGTTGCCGATATCTCTGAGCGCCGTGACCAGATGCTTCAAGCATTGTTGGGAATGAAGGCTAGTGCCAAGCCGAGCCATTGAAATTCAAAACGTTTGCGCATACCCACATACTCCGCTGCGAATTCTCAGGGGGGCCTTTTGCCTTATGAAATTCAATTGGTAGGTGGCCCCTCATACCCCGTGAACGGTATACGCATGACCCGTGTTAAATGAGTCGACGAAGCCCGCTTTGCGGGATAGAGCAGATGTGAAATGGCACCCACTAACACTTCTGCTTATGACCCGAAGCAGACATCGCCAGATTTCTCCTTACCCCTGAGATTAAACCGAACAGTCGTCAGGTTCCGCCGCCATGTCTTGCATCACTAGTTGGTTGAAGTAATGGTGCAAAGAGTCCCAGAATGGCGCGTAGTAATGCTGTCGCCACACCGGCGATCGACGGGCTTGCTGAACGGCTTCAATGGCAACTTTGTCTTCCATATGAAATGTGTGGAAGGCTTTATGCACGGCAAGCTCTTCCTCCTGAAAATTATCGCATGCCAACGCTTCCGGTCTATAGAAACGCAAATGCATCAACCTTGTCTCAGTGGCGGACACGGGAATTACGATATTTATCTTAATCATAGAATCAAGCAGGGGCACATTCAGGTTAGGATAGATAGTCGAGAAGTACCCCACTTCGGGCTGCTTGGACGGGTCGTGTCCAGCCGATGGCAACAGGATTGGATCGTAGGTGTCGTCCGTCTCCTCGCGCTTGTGACTGAATGCTACCAAACAACCGTCCATATACTCTTTAAACATTCGGTTGCCGTCTCTATCAACACGCGGCACCTCTGGCGACTTTCGATAGGTTTCGTGGGTGAAGGCTTCGTGCAACGTATTGATCGACGCATTTTCCTGATAAGTCTTCCAATTCGCGGCGACGGTCCGCTTCTCGATGAGTGGTTTGTCACTTTCATTTCGGGCAGGCAGGAGTTTATCGATTGCGAAATGTTTCGAAACGGTTGTCTTCCACGGAGAAAGCCATTTGTCGATGTCTTCGGCATTGCCGCCTAAGTTCACAAACACCACGCCCATGCGGGTTTCGGATCGGACTTCGGACAAATCACCATCAATACCGTTCAAGTCCTCAACGGTACAGTTGGGATTTCCATTCCAGTACGGAGCGTCGATCAAACGGCCTTCCAGGTCATATCGCCAGCCATGATAGTAGGTATCGATGCTCTTCAAGCCCGTGCCAGGCATGTGAACAGCAAGGCAACCATCGTACGGGCAAATATTATGGAAGACGCGAACGTGATTATCGGACCCACGCACCGCGACCAAAGGCATGTCCAGAAAATCGAACGGATTAACTGTATTAGTTCCGACTTGATCTGACACCGCACCCTTGAACGGGTGAGGGTTACCGGTTTTGATGGTGGTGCAAAACCAACCATCGAAACACAAACGAAAGGTAACCCTCATGTTACAGAGTAATCAAAAAATCATCCGTC
>JABJGO010000024.1 GCA_018662225.1 Rhodospirillales bacterium
CCTCTCTGAGGGTATGATGGCCGACGTTCAAAAAAATCCACAGGTTATAGAAGTTTATTTGGGCCACAGCTAAAAAGGAGAAGCCTGTCGTGATGCAAGTTCAAAACTACCACGTGTCCTATGGACAGAGCGAAGTCCTTCATGGTTTGGAATTTGAAGTGAACCCTGGAGAAATCGTGGCGTTAGTCGGTCGTAACGGAATGGGTAAAACAACTTTAATGAAGTCTTTAATGGGCATTGTTCCTGCCACACAGGGAAAAATGTTGTTAAATAATGAGGATATGACTGGGTTTCTTAGTCACGAAAGGGTCTCTCGCGGTGTTGCATATGTTCCACAGGGACGAATGATTTTTCCGACAATGACTGTTGAGGAGAATATCGAAACTGGACTAGCTGCATCAAACAGAAAAACCATTCCTGATGAAATATACGATCTATTTCCGGTTTTAAAAGAAATGAGGACACGGCGCGGCGGAAACTTGTCCGGCGGCCAGCAGCAGCAATTAGCTATTGCGCGTGCACTTGTCTCTGAACCTAAAGTTCTTTTACTCGATGAACCTACGGAAGGAATACAGCCGTCGATTATAAAAGAGTTGGCTCAGGTTTTAAAACGAATTAGAGACGAGCGAGGACTTAGCATTTTGGTTTCAGAACAAGTTCTTAGTTTTGTTATGGATGCTTCTGATAGAATTATGGTTATAGAAAACGGAAGAATTGTTCATGAGGATAACCGTAACGAAGTAAATGAGGATACTATAGTGAAGTATCTTTCAGTTTGACCATTTGTTAACTTTGAAAGTAATAACTTATGAATAAACGGATTTTGATTGACCTCGCGGTATTGCTCTACACTGTTGGTTTTTTCCTATCGTTGCATTATATCAATACCAAGCTCGGCCTCGTGTCATAAAACAGTGAGATGGACGCCCCACTTCTGTTCATTATTTATAATAGTTGAGTGGAGGTCTCAAACTGGGGCAATGTGCCGAAAAAAATTAGCGGAAGCTACACGGTTTTGATTGCCTGGCCAAGGAATGCAGCCATCCATCATTAAGGAAATTGCCCAGGTACTTCGGCGCATTCGGGATGAGCGTGGAGTGAGCATTCTATTTTCAGAACAAGTTCTGAGCTTTGTGATGGATGCGGCTGAACGGATCATGGTGATCGAGAATGGCCGGATTGTACATGAAGACAACCGCGACGACGTGGATGAAAAAACATTGATAGGATACTTATCCGTATGGGCATTTGAACTAGCATGCAAAACCGAAAGACAACTCTACCGGCCTGTTGAGTTATACTTAGGCTGTGTGGGCGGGTTAAACCCGGCAGCGATTATAGCCATGATCAGATATTTGACGTACATCATCAGTGCTACGCGGGTGACCTCTGGGGAAGTCATTAAAACAACGAAATGGGTTATACTTTTTCGACAAATATACCTACGGGATCACTAGTGTGTGGTCAAAATAGAATTTTCTTTGAAGGCACTCGTATTTAGCCTGATCGTACGGCTACTTCTGTTTTGTCGGGTTTAGTTGGGCGAGAAATGTCATAAAAAAATTACATCAAAGTTTTACCTAACCTCGTCCCTGAACAGAAGAAACACTCTATGTGAACATGAAGTCAATAGAACGGACACTCGTATGGCAAATTCAAACGACATGACTGCTCAACAGGCACAACGCATCCATCCCGGTTCTGGTCGGCGAAAGGCACCTGCCTTTAATAAAGGGCGCCAGATTAATCACGCTGCTCATGATGAAATTCGTACTCTTTTAGGAGACCGCCCTCGGCGTAGGGATCTGCTTATTGAGCACCTGCACCTGATCCAGGATAAATACGGACATTTATCCGCCGGGCACCTGTGCGCTCTTGCCGCTGAAATGACGCTATCCATGACCGAAGTCTACGAAGTGGCGTCGTTCTATGCGCATTTCGATATCGTTCTGGAAGACGAATCTCCCCCAGCGCCCGTCACAATCCGGGTTTGTGACTCGCTCAGTTGTGCCATGGCGGGCTCCGCGAAATTAATGGAAGACCTGGCCGCCAAAGCGCCCGGTGATGTGCGCGTTGTGCGCGCACCATGCATGGGCCGCTGCGATAGTGCGCCGGTTGCCGAAGTGGGACACAACCATGTGGGCCATGCATTGGTCGATGGTCTGCTTTCCACCGCCGAAGCGCGGGATTTGCACCCTGCCAAGACCGAATACGTGGGCTATGACGATTATGTGAAAGATGGCGGCTATACGCTGCTGAACAAATGCCTCGCCGGTAATATGGACGCCGAAGACATTGTAAAGACCATGCAGGATGCAGGTTTGCGCGGTCTGGGCGGTGCGGGTTTTCCGTCGGGTCTCAAATGGAAAATCGTTCGCGACCAGCCCAAACCCCGACTGTTTGCCGTCAACGGCGATGAAGGCGAGCCCGGCACGTTCAAGGACCGCTATTATTTAGAACGCAATCCGCACCAGTTTCTGGAAGGAACACTGGTCGCCGCGTGGACGTGCGAGATCGAGACCGTCTATATCTACATCCGCGATGAATACCCCGGCATCATCCATATTCTGGAAGCCGAGATCGCCCGCCTTCAGGCCGAAGGCCTGACCGGTGATATCGGTATGGAAGTCCGGCGCGGCGCGGGCGCTTATATCTGCGGTGAAGAATCCGCTATGATCGAGTCCATCGAAGGCAAGCGGGGCCTACCCCGTAATCGCCCACCCTTCCCGTCCGAACGTGGTCTGTTCCAGCGTCCTACCCTGACCCATAACATCGAAACTATATACTGGGTTCGCGACATCCTGAACAAAGGCCCTGACTGGTTTAGCGATCAGGGCAAGGGCGACAGCAAAGGTTTCCGCTCATACTCTGTATCCGGGCGGGTCAAAAACCCGGGTGTCAAACTGGCCCCGGCTGGTGTTACGGTGCGCGAGTTGATCAACGATTACTGCGATGGCATGGCCGACGGTCATGAATTCAAAGCTTATCTTCCGGGTGGCGCTTCGGGTGGTATTTTGCCTGAATCAAAAGGCGATGTTCCGTTGGATTTCGGTGGTGAGTTGGGCGAGCTTGGATGCTTTGTAGGCTCGCACGCCGTTGTTGTTCTGTCTGATCAGGACAGCGTGAAAGATGCCGCCTTGAACCTCATGCGGTTCTTCGAAGATGAAAGCTGTGGACAGTGTACGCCCTGCCGAAACGGAACAGCCAAGGCGGCAACGCTAATGGCCAAAGACAAGTGGGATGTGGATCTGTTGAACGACCTTAAAACCGTGATGATGGATGCGTCTATCTGCGGGCTTGGACAAGCCGCCCCCAATCCCATGCTCAGCGTCATGAAATTTTTCCCGGAGGAAGTGTGATGAGCGATCAGATTAATTTCACACTGAACGGCAAAGACGTCAGCGCCGGCACCGATGAGACAATCTGGCAAGTCAGCCAGCGCGAAGGCGTCGAAATTCCTCATTTGTGTTACGCACCGGAACCGGGATATCGCGGCGACGGCAACTGCCGGGCCTGTATGGTTGAAGTGGAAGGCGAACGGGTACTGGCCGCATCGTGCATTCGTATGCCCACCGAGGGCATGGTTGTTAACTCGGCCTCCGAGCGCGCGAAAAAATCCCGCGAGTTGGTGTTTGAATTGCTGGTCGCGGATCAGCCTGAACGCGCCACATCACACGATCCGGATTCCAAGTTCTGGAACTGGGCCGATAAAGTTGGCGTGGACTCATCTCGTTTCCCGGCCGCAGACAGCAAACCCACGGCCGATAGCAGCCATGTGGCCATGGCCGTCAATCTGGATGCCTGCATCAACTGTAATCTGTGCGTTCGGGCCTGCCGCGAAGTTCAGGTCAATGACGTGATCGGCATGTCTTACCGGGGTGCCGGATCCAAGATTTCTTTTGATTTCGATGATCCCATGGGCGACAGCACCTGTGTGGCCTGTGGTGAATGTGTGCAAGCCTGCCCCACCGGCGCGTTGATGGAAGCCAACCTGCTGGATCAGAATGGCACCCGCACCATCTATGCCGACCGCACCGTGGATTCCGTGTGCCCGTTTTGTGGTGTTGGTTGTCAGACAAAAGTTCACATCAAGGACGACAAGATAGTTCAGGTGGAAGGACGTCCTGGCCCAGCCAACGAAAACCGGCTCTGTGTCAAAGGCCGGTTCGGCTATGACTATATTGCCCACCCGCACCGCCTGACCACGCCATTGATCCGCCGCGATGATGCGCCCAAAGACTGGCAGATGCAGTTGAAGGACGGCGAATGGCAGAGTGTCTTCCGCGAAGCATCGTGGGAAGAAGCCCTTGATCTGGCGGCCGGTGGCCTCAAAAAAACCTACGACGCCGAAGGTCCCAAAGGCCTGGCCGGGTTTGGCTCCGCCAAAGGCTCCAACGAGGAAGCCTATCTGTTTCAAAAACTGATCCGCACCGCGTTTCACACCAACAACGTGGATCACTGCACCCGTCTGTGCCATGCGTCTTCTGTCGCGGCACTGATGGAATGCGTGGCGTCGGGCGCTGTGTCGGCACCCTTTACCGATGCCGAGAAAGCCGATTGTGTGATCGCCATTGGTTGTAACCCGGCCCAGAACCACCCCGTGGCGGCGACCTATTTCAAACAGGCTGCCAAACGCGGCACCAAGA
>JABJGO010000002.1 GCA_018662225.1 Rhodospirillales bacterium
GTAACATGAGGGTTACCTTTCGTTTGTGTTTCGATGGTTGGTTTTGCACCACCATCAAAACCGGTAACCCTCACCCGTTCAAGGGTGCGGTGTCAGATCAAGTCGGAACTAATACAACTTATTCAAATGCGAAGTTTGGCGATTGGTCACCCGGAAGGAACCTACTCTGTACTTGTTCGTGCGCCAGCTGGAAGATCGTTTCGAGTGAATGTTAATAGGCCGGGAAGACGAGGACAGTACCTCCCTAGAGCAGAGATCGTTGTTGCTAGAAATAAGTTTCCTAGAGACCTATTCGAAATCCGGTGATTGCACATCGCCGAACGAAATGTTCATTCGGCCCATTCTTTTTACGATCCTGAAATGATAACCTCTACAGGTAATCTACCCAGAAACTAGAGCAAGTGGAATTGTTCCATCTGGTCTCTGTTCTTCATAAAATTGAGGCACACCATAAATCAAAGTAGCCACTTCTGATTCAGGGAGATATAACGCTCGTGCAATATCAGATTGTGTAGTTCTCTCGTTCCACAATACTGTCATCACCTTTTGCCAAACCACCGATTTTTCTCTCTCAATCTCGTATGGTTCTTGGACATTATATTTTGCCCTTGATATGCCGATACAAAAATCGCGATACTTCCAATCCGATATAATTCCTAACTTATGTAACCTGTAATTTAAGGCGGCAACAGAAACCTTCCATCGTTTCTTTCCCTGAATAATTTGATCCAAATAATTGACACGAGGAAGAACAGCCAACACATCTGCCCTTGGCATCAAGAATGCCGATGCAAAACGATTCGCTTGGTCTTCTGCTTCTCTTCCTGTGGTCTTTCCGTCTTGATGAAGCGCCAAATGACCTAGTTCATGAGCGGAATCAAAACGGCTATTTTCGGAACTTTTAATGGTATTTAGAAAAATATAAGCTTTGCTATCCCGCCACAAAGAAAAAGCATTCACCCTTTTCGAGTTCTCTGAAAGGGACAAAACTCTAATTCCCTTCGACTCAAGCAAATGAACAATATTAGAGATAGGTCGTTCCCCTAGGGACCATTCTTCTCGCAAAGCCCTTGCTGCCATTTCTGGTTCGTATAGATGAAGATCAGGAACAGTACACAAAGGAAGTTCGAATCGCTCTTCAACCCAATCGGATACCAAAAACCCAATTGCACCAGCTGAAAGCGCTCCATCTCGCACAGCTGCCGTCATTGAGGTCTGGCTTCTAAAGCTAACGGAACCCGCATCAAGCTCGTCCAGATCATGTCCGAAGAAGA
This sequence comes from Rhodospirillales bacterium, assembly GCA_018662225.1. GTDB lineage: Bacteria > Pseudomonadota > Alphaproteobacteria > Rhodospirillales > Casp-alpha2 > JABJGO01. The sequence goes on from JABJGO010000002.1 coordinate 1,275, forward strand.
ATTTTATTGGAAACCCTAGTACTCTTGAAAATGATTGAACATTTTCTTCTGACGGAACAGTTAAGCCATTTTCACAACGTGTTATGGTATGCGCAGCGACTCCCGCGAGTTCTGCGAATCCTTTCTTGTTCAGCAATCGCCGTTTTCGGGCGATACTGAGACGCTTCGGATTAAATTCCATACTACTTACTTTCGTGTCACAGGGATTTCGAACTCTGTAACAGTTTCGTCATCGTTTAGGCGACGAGTAGGATGAGTACCATCGTTTGATGAATCAATGATGAAAATGCGCTCTATAAATCCGGCGAAGAACCCGTTTTCAACGCTGCTGGGGCAGGATAATTCTGTTCGGAAATCATCTCCTTCACAGTACACACAATAATACCATGTAACGATAGCACCGGGCATCGTGCTATCTGAGTGAAGCGGTATAATGTTTGTCGTCGCATCCAAAATATCCATGAACGATCCTTGATTTTGCTGAATCATCCGATCCGTCGCCGCACCCTTTTTAGACCTGTTTTGTGGATTGCGACCAACCTCTTCGATACCTGTACAATCATTAGTATTGCTAACGACAATTCGCACCCCAAGATTCCGGTTTAAAACAGAAGAGACTTGATCTGTTTCATCTTTTTCCCAACCATCATCAACAAGATTAACCTCACGCAATCTACGCGTCCCCATTCGCCATGCAGACCATCCACGCGCTCCGGGCGGGTCATTGTCCGTGCAGTCAGCTTTAGCACCAATCATGGCTTCAGCGACGCTAACCAATTTTTCACGGCTTTGCCCTAGCTCTTCGAGACGGTTTCCCACCTCAATCGAATTCGTTATTACTCTTGAATGTATCCCCCACAGGCTCCATGTTCGTTTTCATCACCTCATTTGTGGCAGAAAAAATGAACATGGTCAAGCGGTGCGCATGAAATTATGTCGCATATAGTGGCGTATAACCTTATGTCTTGATGAAATATGGCAAAGAATCACTCTGTTCCAACCGGCAAAACCCGAAACGAACAATTAATCCCCATTCACCCGTTTCCGAAAAGCCGCCGCACGGTACGTGCCGAGCATGGTGACTTCGTGGGTGAAGAAGTCCAGTTCTTCCAGCGCGAACTTAAGCCCCGGATGGTCGGGGTGGCCTTCTACGTCGGCATAAAACTGGGCCGCGATGAAGTCGCCGTCTACGTAGCTTTCCAGTTTGGTCATGTTGATACCGTTGGTGGCAAACCCGCCCATGGCTTTGTACAAGGCCGCAGGCACGTTGCGTACGCGGAACACGAAGCTGGTGACGACCTCGGACGCAGGCGTGTCGGCGGGTGGTACGTCGGCGTCGCGCGACATGATCACAAATCTTGTGGTGTTGTGCTCGGCGTCTTCCACGCCCGACCGCAGCGCGTCCAGACCGTAAATCTCACCGGCCAGACTGGACGCGATTGCGGCCTGGGTCTTGTCACCTTTTTCGGCGATTTCAGCCGCCGCACCGGCGGTGTCCACATGGACAACGGCCTCGATACCCAATTCATGAATCAGGTTCTGGCATTGGGGCAGCGCGTGAACGTGGCTGTGCACGTGGGTGACGTCACCTATATCGGTGCCTTTGACGGCCAGCAGGTGGTGACTGACACGCTCGTAATGTTCGCCAATGATCTGCAAACCGGAATCCGGTAACAGGTGATGGATATCCGCCACCCGACCAGCCACTGAATTCTCAATAGGGATCATGGCCAGACGTGCGTCGCCATCCTTGACCGCCGCAAAGGCGTCACGAAACGTGCGACACGCCACCGGTTCCATATCCGGCATGGCATGTTTACAGGCCAGATGGGAATAAGCCCCCGGCAAACCCTGAAAAACGATCACATTCTTGTTTTCTTCTTGGGACATAACGCCTTGCCTAATAATTTAAGATAAGTTCAGCATTTCAGCCGCGCGGATCAGGTCGGCGGGAGTATCAACACCGAAGGGAACCGTGTCAACGAGGGCGGCATCAATGCGCATGCCATTTTCAAGCGCACGCAACTGTTCCAGCCGCTCGCGGGCCTCCAGCAATCCCGGCGGCAAGGCCACAAACCGCGCCAGTGCCGCACGCCTGTACGCGTACAAACCGATGTGATGATAAAGCGGCCCATCACCGGATGGCACGGGTGATCGGCTGAAATAGATCGCACGGCCAATCATACTGTTGTTATCAAATGCCACCGCAGCCTTGACCACATTGGGATTGGTGCGCTCTTCCGGGTCTGTGATTTCGGCCACCAGTGTGGCGATATCTACGTTCGGGTCAGCCAGCGGTCGAAGGGCGGCCTGAACGGCGCTGGCCTCGATGGTGGGCAGATCGCCCTGCACATTGACGATGGCGTCGAACTTGCCGTCCGGATCGTACGTTTCCAGCGCTTCCCATATACGGTCAGAGCCAGACGGGTGATCGGGATCGGTCATAATGGCCGTACCGCCAGCGTCATGGACCACATCGGCGACCTCTTGTTCCGAACATGCGACCAGAACCGGGCCAACGTTTGCTTCTTCAGCGCGGCGAAGCACATGGACAATCATGGGCACACCATTGATCAACGCCAGCGGCTTTCCGGGCAGGCGTGAGGACGCCATACGCGCCGGAATGACCACAACGGCGTTATCTTTAAAGGCCGGTTCAGTTTTCGAATCACTTACCATGACTAAAACTTACCCTGCTGCTGGAGTTGCGAAAAGTGGTATTAGCTGTAAATCCGCATTGAACGGCACTACATGACAGCGTAAAGTGCCGCTTAACACTTGTTCTGGATTGGATTTTTAGATGAAACATACCTCCTTACTCGAAAAACTTGGCCTTGCCGTGCTGATCTTTGGCTGGCTGGTTTACGGCAGCATTTATCTGGGTGACCGCCTGGTTCAAGCCGAAGAGGAAGGTGTTGAAGCCTTGCGGATTGTCTCGGCTGAAGCGGATGACGCGGACGAAGAAGAAGACACCGAAATGGCCGCCGTTGATTTTGGCGCTCTGTTGGCCAGTGCAGACGTTGCCAAGGGTGAGAAAACATTCAAGAAATGCGCGTCCTGTCACACCATCACCGATGGCGGTAAAGACAAGGTCGGCCCGGCCCTTTGGGGCATTGTTGGCCGGGCTAAGGGTAGCACCGGATTCTCGTTCTCAGGCGCGATTACGGACTTGGGCGGTGCCTGGACGCCGGACGACCTGAACATGTTCCTGGAAAACCCCAAGGGTTATGCCCCCGGCACGAAGATGTCCTTCAAGGGTGTAGGTGATCCGGCCAAACGGGCGGCGCTGATTGCATACCTTATGTTACAGGGTGGCTAATACGCCTTTTAATCGACGGAACCTCACCACATGACCAACGCCGCATTGCTCTCCGAAACATTGTTACGGGGAGACGTGCCCGGCGATTGCATGGCGTTGGCCGTGGAACTGGCCGATGCGGCTGCGTTGATTGCCGCACGGTATTACCGGTCTGATATGGGCGTTGAAAACAAGCTGGACGACAGCCCCGTCACCATTGCCGATAAAGAAGCCGAAGCCACCATGCGCGCCATGATCAACGAGCGTTTTCCGGACCATGGCATTTTGGGCGAAGAACACGGCAACGAAGCATTGGACGCCAAATACGTGTGGGTGCTGGACCCCATCGACGGCACCATCAGTTTCGCGTCGGGCTATCCTACGTTCGGGACACTGGTCGCGCTTCTGGAAGATGGCGTACCCATCATTGGTATTATTGATGCATCGGCTTTGAACGATAGATGGGTCGGTGCCCGTGGACGCCCCACCACGTTGAACGGGGTTCCCACGACCACGCGTGCCTGCCACACACTGGAAGGTGCGTGGAGCGCGTCATCATCGCCCTTTATGTTTGATGAGGGCCACCCGCGCGACGCCTATACCCGCCTCGCCGCCTATTTCGGCCGCCGCCAGATTTTCAGCGGCAACTGTGTGGCCTATGGCTTACTGGCCAGCGGACATATCGATGTGGTGGTTGAAGCCAACAACGGCATTTATGATTTCATGGCGCTGGTACCAATCATCGAGGGCGCCGGCGGTCGCATCACCGATTGGAACGGTGATGCGCTGTGTATGAATTCGGACGGCACGACGCTGGCCACGGGCGACGCTGCCCTGCACGATCAGGCGGTTGCTATTCTCACAGAATAATCAGCGCCATAACATTGCCTCAATTAGAATCACACTGATGGAACCATGATCAAAAAAGCCATAACGACCTTAAGTGTTCTCGTCATGCTCACCACTGTTTCGGTGGGGGGTGCAGTGGCGGGCGAAGATGTAACCACCAGCCACGGTATCGCCATGCATGGTGATCTTAAATACTCAGTCGATTTTACGAATTTTGATTACGTGAACCCGGACGCGCCAAAAGGCGGGCTGGTCCGGTTCGGTGCGCAAGGCAGCTATGATTCCCTGAACCCGTTTATTGTGAATGGCACTTCGGCCAGTGGTGCGGGCTTTATCTACGACTCGCTCACCACACCGGCGGCGGATGAGCCGTTCAGCCAGTACGGATTGCTCGCCGAATCCATCACCACACCCGCCGACCGTTCATGGGTTGAATTCACGCTTCGCCCCGAAGCGCGTTGGCATGATGGTGTCAGTGTGTCGGTTGAAGATGTGATCTGGACCTTCAACACGCTACGTGAACAGGGCCGTCCGTTCTATCGCTTCTATTACGGCAGTGTCGAAAAGGTGGAAAAGACCGGCGAACGGTCAGTGCGGTTCAGCTTTTCACCCGGCGAGAACCGGGAGCTGCCGTTGATTCTGGGACAATTATCGATTTTGCCCAAGCATTACTGGGAAGGTCGTGATTTCGACAAGACCACGCTGGAGGCCCCCTTGGGCAGCGGCCCTTACCGAATTTCGGAAGTGGATGCTGGCCGGTCTATCAAGCTGGAACGGGTGGAAGATTACTGGGGCAAGGACCTGGCCGTCATCAAGGGCCAAAATAATTTCGGCACCATCAGCTACGATTACTACCGGGATGCCGGGGTGTTGCTGGAAGCCTTCAAGGCCGGTGAGTTTGATTACCGATCAGAAAATTCATCCAAGGCGTGGGCCACGGCCTATGATTTCAAGGCGGTGCATGAAGGTCTGTTGATTCAGGACACGATTAGCCATCAGCGATCCACCGGCATGCAGGGCTTTGCCTTTAACACCCGCCGCGATCTGTTTAAGGATAGCCGCGTTCGCCACGCGCTCTCATACGCGTTCGATTTCGAATGGTCCAATGATCACCTGTTTTATGGTCAGTACAAGCGCACACGCAGCTATTTCGATAATTCAGAACTGGCGGCCACGGGCCTACCCAGTGCGGCGGAACTGGCCGTGCTTGAGCCATATCGGGGTCAAATTCCAGACGAAGTTTTCACCACGGAATTCAGCCCACCAGCCAGTGACGGCTCCGGCAACGTGCGCAAGAACCTGCGCAAGGCTGGCAAGTTGCTGCGGGATGCGGGATGGACGGTGAAAGACGGTAAGCGGGTCAATAGTGCGGGTCAGGAACTGGCGTTTGAAATTCTGCTGGTCAGTCCGTTGTTCGAGCGCATTGTACTACCGTTTACCCAGAACCTGGAGAAGCTCGGCGTGATCGTCACCGTACGCACGGTGGATTCTGCACAATACGTGCGCCGCCTGGATACCTTTGATTACGACATGATTGTTCATAATGTGGGCCAGTCGCTATCACCCGGCAATGAACAGCGGTCGTACTGGGGATCAGGAGCGGCAAGCATGGAAGGCGGGCGCAACCTGATCGGTATTCAAAACGCCGCCATTGACGGGTTGATTGAAACCCTGATCGCCGCACCCGACCGCACGGCACTGGTGACCGCCACACGCGCGCTGGACCGGGTGTTGCAGTGGGGCCACTGGATGATCCCGCAATGGCACATCGCCTATGATCGAATCGCCTATTGGGACATGTTCGGCCGCCCGGATATTGTGCCCACACGCGGTAATCAGATTTTTGCCTGGTGGGTGGACCCTGTGAAGTTAGAAGCTTTGAACCAGAAGCGTTCTTCATCCGGGGGGTGAGGCCCAAATCATGTACGCTTACATCGTCCGCCGACTCGCGCTGATTATTCCCACGTTGTTGGGCATTATGATCATCAACTTTATCGTCATTCAGGCCGCCCCCGGTGGCCCGGTGGAACAGATGATCGCGCAAGTGACCGGTACCGCCGTGGAAGCAACGGCGCGCATATCGGGTGGCAACGGCGATGGCGAGATATCATCAACCGTGAACCAGTCCAATACATCCGTGAGCAGTTCCAACAGCAAGTACCGGGGCGCACAAGGCCTGCCGCCTGAAATGATCGCTGAAATCGAACGGCAATTCGGGTTTGATAAACCCATGCATGAGCGGTTTTTTATGATGATCGGAAACTACGCCCGATTTGATTTCGGCCAGAGTTTCTTCCGCGACAAGGACGTGTATGAACTGGTTATCGATAAAATGCCGGTATCCATTTCGCTGGGTATCTGGACCACGTTGCTGGTTTACCTGATTTCAATTCCGCTTGGCATTCGCAAAGCCATCAGCGATGGATCACGGTTCGACATGATGACATCCGGCGTGGTGATTGTGGGCAATGCTATTCCCGGTTTCCTGTTCGCCATTATGCTGATTGTGTTGTTTGCCGGTGGACGGTATTTCGACTGGTTCCCGCTGCGCGGATTGGTATCCGACAACTGGTCTGAACTGAACACGTTTAGCCAGGTGATGGATTACTTCTGGCATATGACACTGCCGATCCTCTCCATGGTTATTGGCGGTTTCGCGGGGCTGACCATGCTGACCAAGAATTCGTTTCTGGAAGAGATCAACAAACAGTACGTGGTGACGGCGCGGTCCAAGGGCCTGATGGAAAGTCAGGTTTTGTACGGGCATGTGTTCCGCAATGCCATGCTGATCATCATCGCCGGATTCCCCAGTGCCTTTATCGGCATTCTGTTCACCGGATCATTATTGACCGAAATTATTTTTTCGCTGGATGGCCTTGGCCTGTTGGGCTTTGAGGCCGCCATCAATCGTGACTACCCGGTCATGTTCGGCACGCTTTATTTCTTTACGCTGCTAGGCCTGATCATGGGGATCATTGGCGACATTATGTATCATATTGTTGATCCAAGGATCGACTTTGAAAGCCAGGAGGTCTGATCATGGAGCCTCCTGCAATGGATAAATTTTTGGGTATCCGCATCACGCCGCTTACCCGACGGCGACTGCATAACTTCCGACGCAACAGTCGGGGGTTCTGGTCTTTATGGATATTCCTAGGGCTTTTTTTAATGACCCTGGGATCAGAGTTTCTGGCTAACGACAAGCCGCTGCTGGTGTGGTTTGACGGCAGCCCCCACATGCCGGTGTTCGTTATCTATCCGGAAACAGATTTTGGTGGTGAATTCCTGACCGAGGCCGATTACCGTGATCCGTTCGTTGAGGAACTGATCGAGGAAAAGGGCTGGATACTATGGCCGCCCGTGCGGTTCTCATTCGACACCATCAATTATGAGCTGGATCACCCGGCCCCCGCCCCGCCCAGTTTGGACAACTGGCTCGGCACCGATGATCAGGGCCGCGATGTGGTCGCGCGGCTTATGTACGGATTTCGTATATCTGTTTTATTCGGCCTGACGTTGACGATTTTCTCCACCGTGGTGGGCATCGCCGCCGGTGCCGTGCAGGGATATTTCGGCGGGCTGATCGATCTGTTCACGCAGCGCTTTATGGAAATCTGGTCCAGTTTGCCAACGCTGTATCTGCTGATCATTCTGGCCAGTGTGGTCACGCCCAATTTCTGGTGGCTGCTGGGTATCATGCTGCTGTTTAGTTGGATGGGGTTGGTTGGTGTGGTCCGGGCCGAATTCTTCCGGGCGCGCAATTTCGATTACGTGCGGGCGGCCCGTGCGCTCGGTGTGTCCAACCGGGTCATCATGTTCAAACACGTGCTGCCCAACGCCATGGTCGCGACACTCACATTCCTGCCGTTTATCCTGTCCGGTTCCATCACCACGCTTACGTCGCTGGACTTTTTAGGCTTCGGCATGCCGCCGGGTTCGGCCTCGTTGGGCGAGTTGCTCAATCAGGGTAAAAACAATTTACAGGCACCATGGCTCGGCATTTCAGCTTTTGTGACCTTGTCCATTATGCTGAGCCTGCTGGTATTTATTGGTGAAGCCGTGCGCGATGCGTTCGACCCACGAAAGACATTCAGATGACAGATACACCGTTACTCGAAATCAAGGATATGTCTGTTTCCTTTGGGCAAGGGATGCGGGAAGTGAAAGCCGTGCGCGGCGCATCGTTCTCAATCGAAAAAGGTGAGACCGTGGCGCTGGTAGGCGAATCCGGGTCGGGTAAATCCGTAACCGCTCTATCAATCCTGCAACTGTTGCCCTATCCGGTAGCATCGCACCCATCGGGCAGCGTGGTGTTTCAGGGCGAAGAGCTCATGGGCGCGCCACAAAGTCGGTTGCGTCAGGTGCGCGGTGACCGCATCGCCATGATTTTCCAGGAACCCCTGACCAGCCTTAACCCCCTACACAGCATCTACCGCCAGATCAGCGAAGTCTTGTTTCTGCATAAACACATGACCAAGACCGACGCACGCGCGCGGGTGCTCGAATTGCTTGAACTGGTGGGATTAGGCAGTGCTATCAGTCGACTGGACGCCCTGCCCCATGAGTTTTCAGGCGGCCAGCAACAGCGCGTGATGATCGCCATGGCACTGGCCAACGATCCGGATTTATTGATTGCGGATGAGCCGACCACGGCGCTTGATGTGACCATTCAGGCGCAGGTGCTCAAATTATTGGGTGAGTTACAGGAAAAGCTCGGCATGGCTATTCTGCTCATCACCCATGACCTTGGTATCGTGCGCGGTATTTCGGACCGTGTCTGTGTGATGAATGATGGCGAGATCGTGGAACAGGGGGGCACAGCCGAGGTCTTTGCCAACCCGCAACACGCCTATACCCGGCACCTGCTGGAAACAGAGCCCGGTGGCGCACCGGGTGCCGCCGATGAGCACGCGCCGTCGCTGATGTCTTGCGATGATCTAAAGGTCTGGTTCCCCATCAAACGCGGCATCCTGAAACGCACGGTAGATCACGTGAAAGCCGTGGACGGTATCACACTTGATGTGAAACAGGGCCATACGCTGGGCGTTGTAGGGGAATCCGGTTCGGGCAAGTCCACACTGGCACGAGCCTTGTTAAGGTTGGAGAAATCTGACGGATCGATTCAGTTCAAGCACCGCCCGCTACACAGCATGAAATCAAGCGAACTGCGCCCCCTGCGGCGCGATATGCAGATCGTTTTTCAAGACCCCTTTGGTAGCTTAAGCCCACGTCTGTCCATCGCCCAGATCATCGAAGAAGGTCTCGTGGTGCATGATTTAGGCGGCAACTATGACGCCCGGCGCAAGCTGATCGCTGATGCCCTGATCGAGGTCGGGATGGAGCCTTCCATGATGGATCGCTACCCCCACGAATTTTCAGGCGGCCAGCGCCAGCGTATTTGCATCGCCCGTGCCATTGTCCTGAAACCGGACTTCATCGTACTGGACGAGCCCACCAGTGCGCTTGATGTGTCCGTCCAGGCACAGATTGTTGACCTACTGCGTGACCTACAGAAAAAGCATAACATCGCGTACTTGTTCATTAGCCATGACTTGAGAGTCGTCCGCGCCATGTCGCACGAAATCCTGGTCATGCGCGAGGGCAAAATCGTGGAACACGGCCCCGCCGCACAAGTAATGGACGATCCGAAAGAACCCTACACCCGAGCCCTCATGGCCGCCGCGTTCGAGTTGAAGGCAGACGAGACGGGCGTGGTGCACGAGTAAATAGTTGTACTTCATGCGCCTAAGGTAAGTTAGGAGCGCCCGCTATAGATCGGAAAGCGGACATGATCATGAGATATCGGAAACTTCCGAAAATGGCCCAGAGCTGTCATTTCAACACTGGCAGGACTACTGAAAACGTGCTGCCGACATCCAGTTCAGTTTCGAATTCGAGAGTTCCCCCCATTGCTTCCACCAGAGCCTTGGAAATAGGAAGGCCAAGACCCGTGCCACTGTGTTTTCGAGACGATGAACTGTCAACCTGTGTAAACCGGTCAAAGATTACTGATCGGAATTCCTCGGGAATACCTACTCCATAATCTTTGACCTTAACGATGATATTTCCATTATCGCTTTCGATGGAGACATCGACTTCATCCCCGGATTTTGAGAACTTGGCGGCATTGGACAACAGGTTGTTCAGAACTTGCTCAAAACGAGTTTCATGAGTTTCGGCATACAGCGGAGCAAGAGGGTCCTCGAATACAAAGTCGACCGAATGTTTCCGTCCGAAGCCCCGACAGTTTTCAACCGAGGCAGATACCTGTTCGCAGATATTGTAGCGGCGCAGTTCGAATTCCAATTCTCCTGAGAGGATTTTCTCATAGTCCAATAGTTCATTCACCAAACCAAGCAACGACACACTATTTCGCAAGGCCATCTCAACAAGATTCTTGCTCTCATCCTGAAAATCGCTTGAAAACACCGAGTTTAGCATGCCGAGGCTACCTAAAATCGATGTCAGAGGCGTCCGTAATTCATGGCTCATGGTAGATAGGAATTCAGACTTGGCCTGGTTGGCCGCCTGCGCATTATCTTTTGCCGCTTCCAGTTGTTGCTCAGCGCGCTTTTGCTCCGTGATGTCGATAATGACACCAACATGGCCTACGACTTTCCCATCATCATCAAACTCGGGCATGGACTGAGAGAGGCAAAACGTGACTTCACCGTCTTTTCGCCGATAACGTTGCTCGTGTTGATACATCTTTTTTTCTGACGCAGAGATGTTCCACAGGCCTACCGTTTCAGCCACATCATCTGGATGGAGTCCGTTGAGCCAACCATCACCCACCGCCTCATCAAAAGTCAAATCGCCCAGTTCACACCATTTCTCATTGACGTATGTGACGTTCCCTTCAGCGTCCGTGCGGTAGATGCCCGCCGGTGACAGGGCAGCAAGGACGCGATAACTCTCCTCGCTGCTGCGCAACATCGCTTCTGCGTCAATCCGTTGCTGTATTTCCCGGCTCAATTCGGTTGTGCGTTCCGCGACCCGTTCTTCCAGATTGTCATACGCCTCACGCAGGGCTTCCTCAGTTCGTTTACGCTTAGTGATGTCTTGTGCAATCACTTGTTCTTCAATTGTGATGCCTTTCTTGTCGAATACGGGTGTGGAAGTTTCGTGAAGCCATCGCACTTCTCCGCCCGGCTTGATGATCCGGTACTCCATGTCGTAACCTTTGCCATTTGCTGCGCCCTCACACGCCAATCTATACTCGTCCTTATCATCCGGGTGGGTAAATGCGAAGGGGCCATCGAGGGTCGATGAGTCTTGGATAAATTCATCCACCGAGACGCCGTGCATTTTCGCATACTCCTCAGAACAGAAACTGCATCGGTCCGTTCTTGTGTCCCAAACGGAATAACCCAACCTTGCCAGTTTCGCGGCTGTGTGAAGTTGCCGCTCGTTGGCGTGCAACGCTTCTTGCGCCAGTTTCATTTCCGTGAAGTCGGTGGTCAGGCTACAGATGCCAGTGATTACGCCGTCTTCGCCTCGAAGTGGAAACTTTTGGCTTAACGAATAGCGAACAACACCATCAACCTCTTCGACGATCTCCCGTTGCAACGGCTCACCAGTTTCCACGACCTTGCGGTCGGCAGCCATGTAGATGTCAGCGATATGGTCGGGCAGAAAATCTGCGGCGGTGCGACCGATAAAGTCGTCTCTTTCAAACCCCAATGTACTCGGTACGTTATCGCTAATGGCCACAATCCGACCATCGGTGTCCTTGAGGACAATCTCTATCGGCGAGTTTTCGAAGATTGCTGTCAACCATGCATCCCGGGTCAGCACTTGCTCGTTTAGCTGCTTACGCTCAGTGATGTCCTGTATTGTGCCTACTGAACGAACACGCTGGCCGTGTTCGTCTATTTCATGCCTCCCAATTTCGCGCACATGGGTCGTAGTGCCATCCCGTTTTAAAATTCTGTATTCAATGTCTAGTGACTTCTCTGGACCTGATTTTTCTTGAAACAATCGGGAATATGAACGCACTGTAGTGTCAACAAAATCCCGATCATCCGGATGGACAAACGCCAAAAACGCTTCATGGGTTGTAAATTGATCTAGCAATTCGGGTACGGTAGCGCCGAATAACTTGGCCATCTGTTCAGAGCAAGACTCTAAACGGTCGCCTTCTGCATCCCATTTCCAATGCCCCAACAACGACACTTCTTCAGCCTGCTGAAGCATTTCCGTTTGATTGAATAATTCCTGAGCCAAACTGATCGATTTTAGTTTTGCGCTCATTAAGGAAGCGATCGTGGTCAGTAGCTCTAAATCATCTGAGTCGAAACAAGCGATCTTTGGGTCTTCACAGTCAATGACCCCAACAACTCGGTCATCTATGAGTAACGGAACGCAGATCTCTGATCTGGCCTCGTCAACATCCGCAATATAGCGGTCATCCTTTTTCAGATCGTCAACAATTAGAGGTTTTTTCGTTTGAGCAACAGACCCCGTAACGCCCTTCCCAATGGGGATTTCGAGAGCGTCGATAATATCATTGGACCTTGGATTCTTGCTTTCACCTATTGCGGCACACTGCCACAACGAATTCGACGTATTGTTCACGTAATAAACAACGCAATCGTCAAAGCCCATTTTACCGACGACTTCTCGTGCCACATACCAGGCGAGAGCTTCTTCCGTGGAAATTGAAATCAGTTCCACAGTAAAGTCATTGAAGATTCTTAGGATGTGCTGATCACGAGTTAAATCGCGGTCGAGTCCCTTCCGAGGTTTGCCGGGCACTGTGTTCCCCATGTAAACAAATTCATCCACGTATAATATACATATGGATATTAACGGAGAAACTTTCAATAGCGTACAGTTTGGCGCGCTCGAACAATGTTTGCTTATGGCTACAAGCAGATTAGTTCAGGTCACGGAAATAACGTCTGCTTCAACGATCAAAGCAGGTGATAGACTATCGCGGCAACGGCTTATGCTTGGGTAGGTTCACCGCCCAAAGATCAGTAATGTTTCATAACTTGGCATCAAGCGGGATTAGTGCCTGTAATAACCCACGACGATGATGGCATGACGATACCGTCCGCATCGCTTTTTTGCTGCTTGATGGCCTCGGCAAGGGCCTCTTCGATCTCGCCGCGTTTTTGTTCGGCAAGATCACCGGCTTCGCGGAACACTTCACCGGCCGGACCCAAATTCAGTTGGAAATTAATGGCGTCTTCCACGGAGTGACCGACCAATACCGGCGCGTCCACCCGTTCGAACGTGATGTCTTCGTAACCAGCCGATTTCATCATCGCGGTCACCATCTCCTGATTAGCCATAGAGAACGGGCCGGGGCCACAAGTCAGGCCATCTTCGCCGGGGGGGGGGGCAGGAACTTCAAAACAACGTCTTTCGCCATGCTGAGCCATGGATTGTCCGATTGTGTACGCCACACGATGTGCGTCATCTTGCCACCGGGCTTCAAGGCCCGGCGCATGTTCTTGAACGCGGCCACAGGGTTTGAGAAAAACATGGTGCCGAAACGCGAAAACACGAAATCGTATTCAGGCTCAAACGGATAGATCAGCGCGTCGCCATTGATGAACTCAACGTTGCCCAGGCCTTCTTCCTTGGCTTCTCGGATACCGTATTCCATAAATGCGTCACAGCAATCAAGGCCAACCACGTGGCCTTCGGACCCAACGATCCGGGCAAATTTATTGGCGGTATCGCCAAACCCGCACCCCACGTCCAAAACCTTGTCACCGGGGCCAACCGTCAGATTGGGAAAGATGGCTTCGCTGTGACGGGTAAGCCCATCCACCAGCACGTGTTTGTACGCAATGAACTTAGGCACAAGAACATCGTTCCAGAAATCAACAAATTCAGAATTTTTTTCAATATCATCAGGCATGTTCGTAGCTCCCCTATAAGTATAGCTAACGATGACTCCCCGAATGGTTGAGGCCAAGTGCCTCACAGGGAATTGATATTCTCTATCTACGTTATAAATGCAGTGCTGGATACGAGTCTACTGTTTCAGCTGTGTTACAGTTATCAGACCTCTGGCTCCACATCCGAATTTGATACCAAATAATCCATGAAAATGCGAACGCGAGTGGATAAATGTCGTTTGGTGGGATACACGGCGTGCACCGAGTCGGCTGCACTGTCGAAATCTGGGATAATATGAATCAGGCTACCATTATCCAGATCGCCTTTCACCACGAAATCCGGCACATAACACAGACCAACGCCAGCAATAGCCAGATCCCGGGCGGCCCAGGTATTGTTGACCGCAATCACACCGTCCACTTTAACCCACGTTTCTTTGCCATTGATATCGAACCACCAGTCATCGCTTTGGCGGGTGGGGTGCAGATACCGAATGCAGCGGTGGTTCTTTAACTGGTTCGGATGCATGGCCTCACCATATTTCGCAATATAGTTGGGCGATGCACAAACAATATAGCGCAGGCCCATCAGGCTGCGGGCGATCATGGATGAATCGCGCAGCTCACCTGAGCGAATACCAACGTCGTAGCCTTCCTCCACCAAATCCACCAGGCGGTCGGTCAAATCCAGTTCAACAAACACATCCGGGTACTGTTCCAGAAATCCGGGCAACAGTTGCACGACCCACGCCTCGCCCAGTGTTACGGATGCTGTCACCCGCAATCGCCCTGAAGGCATGCGGTGCTGATCACGCGTGGAATTATGCAGGTCATCCAGATCTTGCAGGATCGCCGTGCTGCGGGTCTGATACTCGGCACCGTCATCGGTCAGGCTCAACCGACGGGTGGTACGGTTGAACAAACGCACCCCCAGTTCATCTTCCAGATCTGACACATGACGGCTGACCGACGATGTGGATATTCCCAAATCACGGGCCGCAGCCGCAAAACCCTTGAGTTCTGCAACACGGTTAAAAACCTGCATCGCGGTAAAAACACGCATTCTACTGCCCCATCATTGGCCTGTATTTTGCAACAATATATTGCTTTTTTTGCATATTCACAAGTTTTATGGGATTGCTTATATTTCATCTCGTTACACACGAACGAAGCATTTTGGACAAAGGAATATGACAATGATGAGAGATATTATGGGTCTTTACACCCCGCTCCTGAGTAACTTCCTGCGTCCTCGTACGATCCGGCGGATCGATGACGGGCGCAAGGTAGAACGGACTCTGCACAACGATTTGAAGAGCCTGCCAGAGCACACACTCAAAGATATGGGTTTCTACTCCGCTTAAGCACACCACGGATCATTACCTCCCGATTAGGGTACCCCTTCCTGGAAAACCCCGCCCCACACAAAAAAGTGTTGGCGGGGTTCTTTTCGTTTGGGCGCCAAACGGTTACGCTGCCGCCACCCGAAATTCAGGAGAAATCGTCATGACCGGCACCATGGAATTATTCAGCGCCCGCGTTTGCCCCTATGCCCACCGCAGCAGACTGGCTCTTGCGGTCAAGGGGATTGAGTTCGATCTCATTGAAATTGATTTGAGCGACAAGCCTCCGCGATTCCTGGATGTGTCGCCCTATGGCAAGGTGCCGGCGTTGGTACAAGGCGGTGTAGCCGTCTACGAAAGCAATATCATCAACGAGTATCTGGACGAGCTATATCCGGAACCGGCCCTCATGCCCGTTGATCCGCTTGGCCGGGCACGGGCGCGTATTTGGATAGACTACATTGACAGTAAGTTTCTCGACACATATTACGACGCCATAGAGAACAAAGATCGCAGCAAGGATGATCAGTTTCGCACCACCATCGAAGAAGCTTTCCGGTTCATGGAAAATGACGGTATGGCGAAGATGTCCGCAGGCGGGCCCTATTGGCTGGGCGCTGAGATTTCGCTGATCGATTTGGCGTACTATCCATTTTTTGAACGCCTGCCCGCATGGACCTATTACCGGGGCATTGATATTCCGGTCGATTGTAGCCGCCTGACAAAATGGCGCGCTGCGATGCAGGAACACCCCGCCGTCACCGAGATTGCCAATTCACCCGACTATTATATTGAAGGCTATAAAAAATACGCGGCCTGATGACCTCAGCCACCGAAAATATCACCCGCCAAAAATAAGGGCTTCCCGATCGTAAAGGCGCGACGCGATGGTTACCAGAACGGCAGCCAGTGCCAGTGTCGTACCCGCAGATATGGCTAAATGGACGACCGATATGGTTTCGCCGCGCAAAAGCTGCCCCAGTAACAGGGTTTGTGAAAAGGTGGGCACGGCCATCATCCAG
Organism: Rhodospirillales bacterium; assembly: GCA_018662225.1. Taxonomy (GTDB): domain Bacteria; phylum Pseudomonadota; class Alphaproteobacteria; order Rhodospirillales; family Casp-alpha2; genus JABJGO01. Next base: position 17,641 of record JABJGO010000002.1, read on the forward strand.
CCCTGAATCTGCACCGGCGCAAACACCAAAAGCATACCCGGGATCGCCGGCACCAGTGGCAGCAACCCCAAATAAGTCTGGGCCTCCTTAAAGCTTTTGGTCACGGTGGCGATCACAAACTGAACACCGACAGCGGCGGCCATCAACGGGAGCGTCACCACCAAAATCCCGAGCACGACGGTAAAACCGAGCGCATTGCCCAGACTGAGCGCATGATCACCACCAAACCCGAAGGCAATTTTGAGGGCGATCAGCTGCACCACAACGGCAATGCCTGTATAAAACAGGGTCGCCAGAAACTTGCCCACCACCAGGACCCAACGCTCAACAGGATTGATCAGCAACGGCTCCAGCGAGCCACGCTCCCGTTCGCCAGACGTTGTATCCATGGCAAGATACGCGCCGCCCATAAACAGATTAAAGATGAACAACGGCGGCACCATCAGCAGGAAAATTTCCGAGATCTGTGATCCGCTGGATACCTTGACCGTTTCGATGGATACAGGTTGCAGCGATCTGAAATCAACACCACGCGCGATCATGCGCTCGCCCCAGCTTTCCGTATTAAATTGGCTCAGCAGGGACGCCACCTGATTGATGACGACAACAGCACTGAGGCGTGATGAGTCCACCACAATGGAAATATCCGCTGTCCTGTCGGCTGCAAAATCATCATCAAATCCGGGGGGCAGCACCAGAACCACAGGCATATCGCCACGCTGAACCGAGCCTTTGATATCGGTGGGTGGTGGCACCACATTGACGCCACGGCCTTCCAGCCAGCCCACAAGAACTTGACCGTGTTCCGCCCCTGCCACGGCCAAATTCATGCCGCTGGGGTCGCCTCCGACCGTAACCCGACCCGTGGCCGAAATCATCAAACCCAACAGTAACGGTCCCAACAACGGATAGATCAATGCGGTCAGTAATGATCGACGATCACGGGCGTTGTCGACTATTTCCTTGCCCAGAACAATGAGGATACGTTGCCACATATCAGGCACCCCGCTCGCCGGTCAGGGTCAGAAACAGGTCTTCAAGATTCTGCTTGCCGGTTTGCTCCATGAGCTCGTCAATGGTACCGGCACCAGCAATCTGACCGCCTGCGATGATGATGATGCGGTCACAGACCTTGGCCACTTCGGACATGATATGCGAACAGAACAGCACACACCGTCCATCATCACGAATGTCGCGAATCAGGTCATGCACGGCCAGCGAGCTACCAATATCCAGGCCATTAGTGGGCTCATCCAACAATAGATTCTGTGGCTCATGCACTAGGGCGCGGGCCAGCGTGACTTTACGGGTCTGACCTTTGGAAAAACCCTTGGCGCGTCGGTCGATGAATTCGTCCATGCCCAGTTGATTGCTCAAACCATCAATGCGGCTTTCAAGGCCCTGCCCGCCCATACCGTGCAGGCGACCGTAATATCGAATGTGTTCACGCGCCGTCAACCGGGGATAAAGCCCCAAACTGTCGGGCAGAACACCAAGGCGGCGGCGCACGGCCATTTGTTCCAGACCGGCGTCCATATCGTCGATGTAAACAGCACCACTATCGGGCTTCATGACGGTGTAAATAATCCGTAAAGCCGTTGTCTTGCCAGCACCATTGGGACCAATCAGCCCGGTGACCTCGCCATTTCGGGCCGTGAAGCTGATACCGTTCAGCGCGGTCACGGACTTGAACGATTTTTTCAGGGCGCGAACGTCAATCATTTGAGACCTATTGAAACAGCAATTTCGAGTTTGTAAGGCAATGGTTCCAATTTCGGCGAAATTCGTCAAGTTACTTGAGCCTGCAATTCTTGACTTAAGTCAACGAACGAAGCGATGCGGCCACGTATAATTCCCCTATCCAATGATGTGACATTCAGGAGTGGGCCATGAATAAAACCATTGATAAACTTCGCGCGGAACACCGCAACCTTGTTAAGCTGCTATCCGTTCTCAAGCGAGAGATCGATTCTTATGCAAGCGGTGGCACAGCCGATTTTGATCTGGTCAACGATATTCTCACCTATCACCAGAACTTTCCTGACGCCTGTCATCACCCCAAGGAAGACCTGATATACACACATTTGCAAAACCGCGATCCCGACGCCGCCAAGGCGGTTGGTGATCTGGACAAGGAACATGGAGAAATGCGCGTTCTGGTTGGCAGGCTGGCGTTGGCCGTTAATAACGTCATGAATGATCATCTATTGCCACGCGAATGGTTTGCCGACGTAGCGGGGGAATTCATTAACTTCATGCAACGCCATATGAAAATGGAAGAGGTCGTGTTTTTCCCAGCCGCCGAGCGGTCATTACTGGCCGAAGACTGGGAAGATGTGGAGGCCAAATTGGCTGATTTAGCCGATCCTGTGTTCGACGTTTCCGTTGAAGAGCGTTATGAATCCATACACCGTTCAATTATGACGGCATAACGCGTGGAGAAACAACATTGCCATGGTGGCACCGGCTGAACATGCATTTGCACCATATCTGAAGATCATCGGCAAAGGCCCCAACATGTCGCGCCCGTTTACCCAGGGCGAGGCGCAGGGTGCCATGCGCATGATCATCGCAGGTGATGTGGAGCCGGAACAACTGGGCGCTTTTCTGTTATTGTTACGGTACCGCGGTGAAACGCCTGAAGAACTAGCTGGATTCATCGAAGCGGCCCGCGAAGCCATTGGCGAAACGCTGCCGCCGGTTACGCCTGATATTGACTGGCCGTCCTATGCCGATCGCCACCGCCAACAACCCTGGTTCATTTTGTCGGCTTTATTGCTGGCGCAACATGGCACACGCATCTTCATGCACGGGATCAAAGGTGAAGGCGATGGATATGCACCCACGCGTCCCGCGCTCAAAGCATTGGGGATCGAGCCTTGCGCGACTATGGCGGCGGTCGCAGAAAACCTGCAATCAACCGGATTTGCCTATATGGGGTTGGAAACATTTTTGCCCACCGTTGAGGCCTTGTTTGGCCTAAGGCCCGTTCTGGGCCTTCGAACCCTGGTCAATACCTTTGCCCGCGCTATCAACCCCTTGCTGGCCCCGTGCCAGTTGCAAGGCGTCGTCCACCCCCCGTACCGTGATGCGCACCAGTCAGTGGCAAAGCTGCTGAGCCAACCTTCGGCTATCGTGTTCAAGGGCGGTGGCGGTGAGGTTCAGCGCAATCCTTTAAAGGTGTGTCGCGTGGCCTGGACGCGGGATGGTCAAAGCGGTGAAGAAAACTGGCCCGCATTATTATCTGACGTCACTTTTGACTGGCGTGACGAAGACCTGTCCCCGGCCCGTATTGTGGCGGTTTGGAAAGGCGAAATACTTGAACCCGCTGTGGAAGCTGCCATAGTTGGAACAAGCGCCTTGGCCCTGCATGCCATGGGCAAAGCACCAACACCCTCAGCGGCCGATCAGATGGCACAGCAGATGTGGTCTGGCCGCAAAATTTAGGTAACGCCATATATGACACACAAACCACCCTACATTGTTGACGGACTTCAATACTGCCGCTGGGATCGGGGCATTTTTGAGCAAATGCGTACTGGCCAGCTATCAGCCGTGCATGTGACCATTGCTTACTGGGAAACATTTCGCGAAACCGTAGCCAACATGGGCAAATGGAACCGTATGTTCGAGCAGCACAGCGACCTGATATTCCATGGCCGAACGGGCGATGATATCCGGCGCGCGGTGCTCGAGAACAAGACCGCGATCTTCTTCGGATTCCAGCATTGCTCACCGATGGAAGAAGATATCGATTTGATACAGGTGCTGTACGATCTGGGCGCACGTTTCATGCAGCTTAGCTATAACAACCAGAGCCTGCTGGCGACCGGGTGCTATGAGACCGAAGATCCCGGCGTGACCCGTTTTGGTAAACAAGCCATCGCCGAAATGAACCGGGTCGGTCTGGTCATTGATATGTCGCACAGTGCTGAGCGCTCCACACTGGACGCCATCGAAATTTCGGCGCGCCCCATTGCCATCACCCACGCCAACCCGTCGTTTTGGGAGCCAGCTTTACGCAATAAGTCCGATGATGTGCTGAAAGCACTGTCGGCAAGCGGCGGCATGCTGGGGCTTAGTCTTTATCCGTTTCATCTGAAGGATAAATCTGATTGCACCATTGAATCATTTTCTGAAATGGTCGCGCGCGCCGCGGACCTGATCGGGACCGAGCACTTGGGGATTGGATCGGACCTGTGTCAGGGCCACCCGGACAGCGTGGTGGAGTGGATGCGCAATGGCCGCTGGACCCGCGATCTGGATTTTGGTGAAGGCAACAAATCACAGTCCGGCTGGCCCGACCCCGTCAGTTGGTTTGCCAACAACGAAGACTTCGGCAACGTGACGCAAGGATTAGCGGATATTGGATTCAACACGGGCGAAATCGACGGCATCATGGGTGGGAATTGGGTGAATTTTTATGACACGTCATTTGGACCAGAAAATGCCTAAACCAACGGTCCCGCTTCGCGCCCCATCACAAGTGATGCGGTTGGAACATATTGGTGCCCTGCACCCCACACGAATCAGTTTCGTTCGATCACTGGTCGGGCGCATGTCGCGCGAGAACTGGACGTTCGAACACACAGTGTTCGAACTGGACGACGAAGGTTACGGCACAATCGTGATCCGTGTGGGCACGCCAAAGGGCCCTATCAGCTTTGTGGGGTTTTCCAATGAATTATCCGATGACCAGCGCACAGACCGCGTCATTGCCGAGAGGTGGGACACCGCCTTTGCCCTTGTTCATGGTGAGGTCACCGAAGCCGATTTAGCCGTACTGCGTGACAATACCCCTCTTCAGGAAGCCGGGCGGTTCAGTCCACGTGAGTTCGTGCTAAGCCGGGCCAACAAAAGCATGCGCCTGTTCGAACACATCGCCAAACACCTGTCAGAAGGCCAGCAACCGGATATAAGTGCTGCGCTGAACATTGGCTATCTCATGCGTACAACGGCTGTCTATGGCAATGGCAAATTGGGCATGGCTGACCTCGCCCATATCTTTGATCAAGGTATTTTCACCCTGCCCTATGAGGCCGAAATGCTCATGGTCTATCTGGTCCGTGAATTTTCCTTTGATCTGGTAGAGCACGTGGCAAAACGGCGCAATTCGGACAAGGCCGTGGCACTGGACGAAGAAATCAAACGGGCGCTGGGCGTGGGCAATGCCACCGGCCTTGGCATGGCACCATTTCTGATCGGCCACCCTCAATTATTCAATAACTGGATTCTGGCCCGTGAAACCGCCATCGCGCGGGTGCGCTCTGTTGAGCGTGCAAGCGCTGAGGAACAGACACGATTTATGGTTCTGCTCAATCGTATTCGGGCCTTCGCTGATCAATGGACAACCGATGATGAAAAACAGCAGGCAGCGATCGCTGTGCTGCGAGGCGAACTGGATGGCTTGATCAAACGCCTGTCAGACAACCCGGACCTGATTGAAGGTCAACGGCCCTGGGATCAATTGATCCAGTGGATGGAATCGAACGGTAGCCTGGAATTGCAGGAAATGGTCATCAGCGTGACCCTGGAATTGTATCCGGGTCTGGTAGATGATCTGGGCAAGACCATGGGGGTCGTTGAGACCGCCATGAGCGAGCCATCCCAACGGGTATTCGAGCTGATGGCCTATATTGAAGATCGGTATGACTGGGCGCTGGATGTGGATTTCGAGGTGCCAGATGCCAAACACTATTTCTGGTATCGCTCGGCGGAGAAAGAAGAACCCAGACTGGGCGAACGCTATAACGAACCGGGGGCTGATCTGGAAACACCCAATGGCATCGCACGGGATGTGTCGGCCCTTTATGATGTATTGAAAACATCACCCGGTGATATTTCGGTGGCGGAATTCCTGATCAAAAACCCGGCCTGTCGGCACACCACCACGCGCGTGCAATCGCTCAAAGATTATCCCTACAGCGAGATTCACGGCAACCTGTTGGGGGACGCATGCAGGCCTATTGATCTACTAAGGTGCAAGCTGAGTATCTTTGGGGCGGACAAATACGATCCTAAATCAGACCGCTGGACCCGCGTCACGTTCTTTCAAGGTGCGCCTCGCCCCGACCAGTTGCACGACCCGGTCGCACTGGATTGGGCCTTTCCGGTCTTTGAGGTGACGTCATGATGCATGTATCGCTGTTTGAGGTATGGAAAATCACCCAGCGCTGTCTGGAAGCCGCCGGTGTTCCTGCCGGGCATGACCGGGAAGGTGCCTTCGCCACCATGTGGTTGGCCGAGCATGGTTTCCCCGGCATTGTCATGGTCAGCACCGTGGATCTGAGCACAGGGGCCGATTGGTCGCTGTCACTATCAAGAACGGAAAGTGCCACCCAACTTGATGCCGCCGGATTACCGTTGGTATCGCTTGGTGTGGATGCCATTGATCTGGCTGTCGCAGATGCCGTTTCAAACGTCGTTGAATTGACCGTCGTAAACGCGTGCGCGCCATTATATCTGATTCCCTTTGCCGCCCGTAGAACACACCAGTCGGGTACCTTTACGTTGCGATGGGAAATCGCCGGTGATGCCATCTGCGCAACGGTAAGCGGTGAACAGGTATGGATTGATGGCGGTAATCTGGACACGCTGAACGATGTTACAACGCGGTGTGATGCCAAGGTCATCTACGATCCACAAGGCAACTCGGGAGCACCTGTGGGGCAATTGCTGACCGCGCAGCAGATTGACACGCGCCGTCAGGATTGTCTGGCCCACGGCACCGAAGTTGACAAGGCCCAGTGGGCAGAGCTGGTTCAGATGTCCCGTGCCGTGTTGGTACCGGATTCCGCTGAATCCCGTGAACACGGTGCCGGTGGTGGCGACGCCAACGATTAGGACCAAGATCAGGACCAAAATTGGGATAAGACCATGGCCAAATACAACCTTGATCCGGAGATGCAGGCATTTGTGGACAAGTGTTTGAACTTTTTTGATGAAGACTCGGCCTTCCAAAGCGGGGAAGAGCAGCGCAGTCGGTATACGGCGTTGTGCAAGGAATTCGACAAACCGCATCCCGCTGGTCTTTCGATCACGAACGATACCGTTCCCGGCAACGGTTTTGATATCCCCATCCGTATCTACCAGCCCGAAGGTCCGCCTCGTATGGGGTGCCTGATATTCTTCCATGGCGGCGGATGGGTCGTGGGTGATCTGGACAGCCACGATTCCGTCACGGCGGAAATAGCCCACCGGGCCGGTGTCACCGTAATAGCGGTGGATTACAGAATGGCCCCGGAAATCGTCTATCCAGTGGGCCATGAAGATTGCTGGTGCGTGGTTGAAGCCGTCGCAGGAAACCCGGATAAATACGGCATCGACCCTGACCGCATTGGTGTGGGCGGTGATAGCGCCGGTGCGCACGTATCTGCTGGTTTAGCCCGGCGCGCCAGAGACAAAGGTGGCCCAAAGATTGCCGCACAAATTCTGATGTACGGCGCTTTTGGTGGCGACGGTTCTTTGCCGTCCTATACAGAATGCAGTGACGCACCGTTGCTCAGCACAGCGGATATCGACGAGTACCATAAATTCTACTGGCCCGATGGCCGCATGCCGGATGATGCACTGGCCGCACCACTGGCCGCCGAAGACATGACGGGCCTACCCCCGGCTTTTGTTCAGGCCGCAGAATATGACCCGGTCCGCGATGATTCCGTGGAATACGCCCGCCGGTTAGAAGCCGCTGGCGTCGACGTGGAACTGATCGTGGAGAGTGGCCTGGTCCACAGTTTCCTGCGCGCACGGCATGTATCCAACCGCGCTGGCGACGCCTTCACGCGCGTGTGCGATGCCACGAAGCGGTTGCTAGCTGAGTAACTCTATCCAGGCCGAGGAAATTCGTAATCATTTTCCTCATCCATGAGTAGAGCGAGGAACCGGGTGTTAATGAAAAGCTTGTCACGGCCTATCTTCGCTGGATGAAGGTAACCAATGTCAGAAAGTATCTTCAAATATTTAGATGCAGTTCTCCGTTCCGCAATGCCAGCATCAACGAGGTCTGATATTCGGCAATAAGGTTGAACGAATGTTAGCTCTACCAATTCTTGCCGAAATACCCCTGGTGCCGCTTGATGCACGAACTCGTTTGCAGAACCCATGAGATTACGAACGCCGCGAATTTTGTTTGTCGTCCATTTCGCCGTCTCCTCAATTGCACTCAGCATATATATTATCCATTCTTCCCAGTTATTTTTTGCCGTAACTTCCATTAACAGGCGATAATAGTCATCCTTGTTTTCAATGATGTGACGACTCAGGTAGAGAACAGGAATTTCTAACAACCCCTCTCCTATGAGGTACAAGATATTGAGGATACGACCAGTTCTGCCATTTCCATCTGTGAACGGATGAATTGCTTCGAACTGGTAATGTGCGATTGCCATGCGAATTAGTGGATCCACTTCTGTTTCATTGTGGATAAAACGTTCCCAATTACCTAACTGGTTATGAAGCCGGTCCTGCCCTTCAGGTGGGGTGTAGATGATATCTCCGGTCGCATCATTTCGTAATGCAGTCCCAGGCGTGGCTCTAATTTCCATTTCGACACCTTTTATGGTTCGACAAACCTGAACAGCGGTTCTCGTTGATATAGGATGGCGATGTGCGTCTTTGTATCCCTGATAAAGTGCCGTTCGATAGCGAAAAGCTTCTTTGGTATTGGCATCCATTGCTTGCGATTCTGTTGCAGCAAATTCATACAACCTGTCTGTGGTCGTAATTATATTTTCGATTTGAGAACTACCTTGCGCCTCACGGAGTGGGATTGTGTTTATCAAGACATTTTGATTGGGGATCAATTCACCTGCTTGTTTCAATTCCGCAAGAGCGGCGCGGGCTAAAATACATTTCTTTAGAATCGCCTTTGACTCGATATCCGCGTGTGGTGGCAAATCCGGTAGGGCGTTATAGGGTAGTTTTGGATCGAAATTAGCCATTTTCTCACTCTCATATGTGGGTAGTTACCCTGGCATTATATTCAATCATAGAAATATGTGCAAGAATTGCTATTTATTGCACATATTTAATGCATATGTACAAACAGTGCGCGTTATGCGCAAGTTATCCACATAATCCACAGGGATGAACCGTGGCATCTACAACATGTGCCATATTCTCGGACCTCAGAAACTAACTCTTGTATACTCCCGGTCCCCTGACGGTGGACGGCCGAAATAGCCGGAATAAGCTTGGCTGAAATGGGCGGCGGAACCAAAGCCGCACCGAAGAGCAATCTCCAACATGGGTAACGCCGTTTGCTGTACCAGCGCGCGCGCCCGTTCCAGCCTGATTTGGCGATGGTACCGGGCCGGCGTTGTTTTCAGCCATTTGCCGAATAACCGCTCCAACGCGCGTACCGACAGGCCCACATGATTGGCAACGATGGTGGTGGCAATCTGTTCTTCCAGATTGTCCGCCATATAGGCGATGGCCTTGCCCAATTTTGGGTTACGCAGGGAAATACGTTGGGCCGTGCTCATGCGCTGTTGGGCGTGGGCATCACGCTCGCCCGCATAGATAAATTGTTCGGCCACCTGCCGCGCTAAATCAGGGCCATGCTGGGTACGGATCAGGTACAGCGTCATGTCCAGGCTGGCCGTGGCGCCCGCAGACGAAAACCGGTCCCTGTCCACAACGAAAATGTCCTGCACTGTGTCCACATGAGGGAATTCTTCGGCGAAGGCGTCCAGCGCTTCCCAGTGAATGGTGGCGCGGTAATTATCCAGCAACCCGGCCCGCGCCAAAACATAACTACCTGTATCGAGCGATCCGATGATCGCCCCGTGCCGGGCCTGTCGGTGCAACCATAATCGAACATTGGAAGCCGCTACCAAATGCGGATCATAGCTGGCACAGACAACCACCATGGGCAGGCGCTGCATGGAATTGATGTTACTGGAAACCAGATTTTCCATGCCGTTACTGGCCTGAACGGGATTTCCGTCCACACTTAAAATAGTCCAGTCATATAAGGGTTTCTCGCTGATGGTGTTAGCCATACGCAAGGGTTCCAGCGCCGATGACAACGCCATCATGGAGAATCTGCCCAGAAGCAGAAAACCGATTTTCTGTGTGCCGCCGGTGGCCGGGTCACCAAACATAAAACACCTCAAGATTCAGCATAATACGCCGTTTTTATACAAATTTTAGCTGATTATTTGAAAACCTATACCAATCATCCGCCTATACTCAAGGAAATCAAGTAGGTAAAAATCACCGAATTTCTGAAAATTGCCCAAAAATTGGAGAATTATTTCATGCGTAACGACATCATTATTACCTGTGCTGTGACCGGTTCCGGCGCCTCTCAAGATAAACACCCTGATCTACCCATCACACCCCAGCAAATTGCTGAGTCAGCGATCGATGCGGCCAAAGCGGGCGCCGCTGTGGTTCACTGCCACGTGCGCGAGCCTGAAACAGGTAAGCCGTCACGCCGCGTTGATCTATTCACCGAAGTCGTGGAACGCATTCGCGATTCTGAAACAGACGTGGTCATCAACCTGACCGCCGGTATGGGCGGTGACATCACGTTCGGCCCCGGCGAAACACCCATGAACTACCATCCTGACTCAGATGTGGCTGGTCCGCTGGAACGCTTGGCGCACGTTGAAAAACTGCTGCCGGAAATTTGCACGCTCGATTGTGGCTCGCTGAACTTTGGTAACGGCAGCACGGTTGTGATCAACACACCCGATATGTTGCGCGTCATGGCCAAACGCATTCAGGAACTGGGCGTTAAACCGGAAATCGAAGCATTCGATACAGGCAACGTATGGAATGCCCGCAATTTGTGCGAAGAAGGCCTGATCTCCTCGCAACCGCTATTTCAGTTGTGCATGGGTATCCCGTTCGGTGCCGAAGCCACCGCCAAACACCTGAGCGTGATGGTCGATTCCCTGCCCGATGATGCGATCTGGGCCGGGTTTGGCATTGGCCGCAATCAGATGCCGATGATGGCGCAAGTAGCCGCCATGGGTGGTCACGTGCGTGTGGGTCTGGAAGACAACCTGTATCTGGAACGTGGCGTCTTTGCCACCAACGCACAGTTGGTTGAAAAGGCCCGCAAGATTATCGAATTGATGGGTGCCAATGCCATGAGCCCACAGGACGCCCGCGATCATCTTGGTCTTGTTAAGCGCTAACGTATTGGATAACGCAAAGCCACCGTCACAAATTGAGATCAATTTGCTCGGGTTTTGCTAAGAAGGAACACACATATGTCCGAGATTAAAACAGTAGGCATTGTTGGATCAGGCGTGATCGGTGCCGGTTGGGCGGCGCGCTGCCTGGCGCGAGGCTACAATGTTATCGCAACAGACCCGGCACCAGGTGCCGAGGAGATCATGATCAGCAAGATTGCCAATGCGTGGCCAGCGCTGGTCAAGATCGGTTGGGCCAAAACGCCAGAGCCACCGGCGTTCGCCTTTACCACTGATCTGGAAGAAGTCGGCCGCACAGCGGATTTCATTCAGGAAAATGCGCCGGACCGGCTGGATATAAAACAAAGCATCTTTGTGACGCTGGACCGTGTCGCACGGCCCGACGTTATTCTGGCATCAAGCTCATCCGGGTTGTTGCCCTCAGATATTCAGGAAGCCTGTAACCACCCCGAACGGATTATCATTGGTCATCCCTTCAATCCATCTTACCTGCTGCCCCTGTGTGAAGTGGTCGGTGGTAACAAAACGTCGCAGGAAGCCAAAGAAAGAGCCGGTGAATTTTACAAGTCCCTGAGCATGCATGTCCTGCAGGTGCGCAAGGAAGTTGACGGATACCTGTCCGACCGATTGCAGGAAGCCATCTGGCGCGAAATTCTGCACATGGTCAAAGACGGAGTCGCCACCACGCAGGAACTGGATGAAGCCATCATATACGGACCAGGTCTTCGCTGGGCTCTAATGGGCGTCAATATGACCTTCACACTGGCTGGTGGCGAAGCCGGGATGCGCCATATGCTGGAGCATTTTGGCCCGGCGCTGGAATTGCCGTGGACGCACCTGAAAGCACCGGAACTAACCGAAGAGCTCATCGACCGTATGGTTGAGGGCACAACCGAGCAAGCCAAAGGCCGCACCATTCAGGAATGGGAGCAACTTCGCGATAACTGTCTGATCGATATCATGCGCACCCTGCGCCCGCACAACATCGCATCCGGCAAGACCCTGAACGATGACGAAAGTGCGCAGTTGAGCATTGGTACCAAACACTGGACACCCGGTGCAGACGTTCCCACACCGCTGGAACAATACAGCGGTTCCGTGCTGCCCGGCTGGGTTGATTACAACGGTCACATGAACGAGGCTGCCTATCTGGAAGCCTGTGGTTGGGCCGCCGACAAACTGTTCCGCTATGTGGGCATCGATGAAGCCTACCGTGATGCGGGTAAATCCGTATTCACCGTGGAAACGCATATCAACTACATCAAGGAAGTCGGTGTGGGTGAGCCGTTCCGGATCAGCGTTCAGGTCTTGGGCGTGGATGACAAACGGTTCCACTTCTTCCACCAGATGACCCATGCACAAACCGGCGATCTGTTGTGTACCGCCGAACAGTTGTTGGTGCATGTGGACCTGAAAGCTTCGCACGCTTGTCCGTTTGAGCCACAGGTTAAAGAAGCGCTGGATGCGGTTGCTGCCGCACACGCCGCTCTGGAAACACCCGCCAACGTGGGCCGCCAGATGAAAACAAAAGGCTGACACCATGGATTTCGGCCTTAACGACGAACACCGCATGATCGTGGAAAGCGTGCGCAGTTTTGTGGAAGAAGAACTTTATCCTCATGAGGAAGAGGTTGAAGCCACAGATCACGCCCGCCCTGAACTGATCGAACAGATTAAACAGAAAAGCCTGGAGATGGGCTTTTACGCCGCCAACATGCCGGAGAGCCTCGGCGGCGGCGGTCTGGATACGGTGTCGCTCACGTTGCTGGAACGGGAACTGGGTCGGGCGAGTTTTGCCCTGCAATACGCCGTCGCACGGCCCAGCAATATTCTACAAGCCTGTACCGGTGATCAGATCGAGAACTATCTGCTGCCCACCATTCGCGGTGAAAAGGTGGACTGTCTGGCCATGACCGAACCGGGCGCCGGATCAGACGTGCGGTCCATGAAATGCAAAGCTGAAAAAGATGGTGATGATTACGTCATCAACGGCATCAAGCATTTCATCAGCCACGCCGATGTGGCGGACTATGTGATCCTGTTTGCCGCAACCGGCGAAGAAGAAACCCCGCGTGGGCCAAAAAAGCTGATCACCACGTTCTTGGTGGATATGGGCACGCCGGGGTTTGAGGTTAAAACCGGTTACAAGTCTGTATCCCACCGGGGTTATCACAACAGCGTTCTGGAGTTCGATAACTGCCGCGTACCCGCGTCACAAGTTCTCGGCGAAGCCGATCACGGCTTTGATGTGGCCAACGAGTGGCTGGGTGCCACGCGTCTGTCGGTTGCCGCCATGTGCGTCGGTCGTGCGCAACGGGCGTTCGAAATCGCCACCGAATGGGCCGCCACCCGCGTGCAATTCGGCAAGCCCATTGGCAAAAACCAGGGTGTATCTTTCAAGCTGGCCGATATGGCAATTGATATTGAAGCGGCAGAGCTACTGACCCTTAAAGCCGCATGGAAGCTGGATCAAGGCACCGCTGTTGATCAGGATTTTGCCATGGCAAAGGTCGCCGCAACCGAAATGCTCGCGCGTGTTTCAGACGAAGCCATCCAGATTTTGGGTGGCATGGGCCTGATGGCTGACCTGCCGCTGGAACGTATCTGGCGCGACGCGCGTGTGGAGCGCATCTGGGATGGCACCAGCGAAATTCAGCGCCATATCATATCCCGCTCACTGTTACGGCCTTTTGAGAGTTAAATGACTGATATTGATCGCTTAAAACGGTTTCTGAAGCCCCGTCACGTGGCCATTCTGGGTGGTAAGTGGTCGGACGAGGTGGTGCGTCAATGCCGTGCCTTTGGTTTCCAGGGGCCCATATGGCCCATCAATCCAAAGCGTGATGAGCTGGGTGGCGAGAAGTGCTTCAAGGCAATCGAAGATTTGCCCGAGCCCCCCGATGCCGTGTTCATCGGTGTCAATCGCCACACCACCATCGAGGCCGTGAAGATTCTGTCCGATATGGGGGCTGGTGGTGCCGTATCATTCGCGTCGGGTTTCGCCGAAGTGGGCGAAGAAGGTGCAGAACTGGAACGGCAGTTGGTTGAGGCGGCCGGTGATATGCCGATTGCGGGGCCTAACTGTTACGGCACGCTCAACTATCTGGACGGCGTAACCTTATGGCCCGACCAGCATGGCGGCAAACCCGTGGACGAAGGCGTCGCCATCCTGTCGCAGAGCGGCAACATCGCCATCAACATGACCATGCAACAGCGCGACGTACCCATTGCTTACATGGCGTCATTGGGCAATCAGGCCGTCATGGGCGTAACCGAATTCATCGAGGCCATGCTGGATGATCCCCGCATCAAGGCCATCGGTATTCTGATCGAAGGCGTGAAGGACGTACCCGCCTTTGCCCGCGCCGCCACACGTGCGCTGGAAAAAGGTGTCCCCATCGTTGCCATTAAGTCTGGCCGGTCTGAGGCCGGGGCTGCCATCACGGTCAGCCATACGTCTACCCTTTCAGGGGCCGACAATATGTATGCCGCCTTGTTCGACCGGCTTGGTATTTATCGCTGCTATTCAATCCCCGCCTTTATGGAAGCGCTCAAATTTCTGGGATACGCCGGAACTCTGGGTGGCAATCGCATTGCATCGCTCAGCTGTTCAGGTGGTGAAGCCGCCATGGTGGCCGATTGTTCCAACGATCTGGATCTTGATTTCGACGATTTCACCGATGACCAGCGCAGCGACATCCGTTCAACCCTCAATGATCTGGTGAGCATCTCCAACCCGTTCGATTATCACACCTTTATCTGGGGTGACGAAGAAAAACTGGAAGCCACATATACCGCTGTATTACGCTGTGGGTACGATGTGACGCAGATTATGATGGATTACCCGAAACCCGGCCTTTGCGATGTCAGCGAATGGGACAAAGCCGCCCGGGCGTTTGCCAGTGGCGTGAAATCCACCGGATCGTTAGGTGTTATGATTAGCTCCTTACAGGAAGCTATGCCGGAAGAAACCCGCCAGTGGTTGCTGGAACGCGGTATTATCCCCATGCAAGGGCTGGACGATGCCCTGCACGCCTATGAAGCAGCCGCCTGGATCGGTAAACATCACGCCGACGCCCGTGCTGGCAATCTGCCTTCGCCCATGAAAGCTGTGATGGCCATTGATGATAGTGATACCCACACACTGGATGAATGGGAAAGCAAACAAACGCTGGCTGGTGCAGGTCTGAGCATTCCGGATGCACAGATGGTATCCGCTGCCGATGCCCCCACGGCAGCAACCGAATTGGGTTACCCCGTGGTGGTCAAGGCTGTTAGCGCAGATCTCACGCACAAAACCGATGCCGGAGGCGTAGCCCTGCACCTGAATGATGAACAGGCCGTTGTCGACGCCGTTCAGGGCATGAAACACCTGTCTGATCAGTTTCTGGTAGAACGCATGATGGGTGGCGCCATTGCTGAGCTCATCGTTGGTGTGGAGCGCGACCCTCAGTTCGGACCGGTGTTGGTCATCGGAGCGGGTGGGGTTCTGGTTGAGTTGTTACAGGACGCAAAGACCCTGTTGCTGCCCACCTCGCGTGATGACGTCAAAGACGCTGTGGAGAGTTTGAAAATTGCTGTGTTGCTAGGCGGTTACCGTGGCGGCCCAGCTGCGGATATGGATGCCATCGTCGATAACATCATGGCTGTTGCTACGTATGCACAGGACAACTGGAATGATTTGCGAGAGCTGGACGTGAACCCATTGCTGGCGCTGGAAAATGGTGCCGTGGCCGTGGATGCCCTAATCAGAAAAAGGTAAGCACGATGAATGATGAATTGAAAGTCACCCGGAACGGGCAAATTCTTGAGGTCACGCTGGACCGGCCAAAGGCCAACGCTATTGATGCTGCGACCAGCACCGCCATGGGCCAGGTATTTTCTGACTTCCGTGACGATAACGACCTGCGCGTGGCCATCCTGACGGGTGGCGGTGATCGGTTCTTTTCAGCGGGCTGGGATTTGAAGGCTGCCGCCGAGGGCGAAAGCTATGACAGTGATTATGGCGTCGGCGGGTTTGGTGGCATCAACGAGCTGTTTGATCTGAACAAGCCTGTCATCGTAGCCATGAACGGCCACGCCATTGGCGGCGGGTTCGAACTGGCATTGGCGGCGGATATCATTATTGCCGCTGATCACGTGGAAATGTGGCAACCCGAAATTTTTGCCGGTGTTATCGGTGATTCCGGCTGCTTCCGGTTGCCTCGCATGATTCCCATGAACATTGCCAAGGAACTGCTACTCACCGGACGCCGCATGGGCACGGAAGAGGCCCTGCGCTGGGGCATCATAAATGCCGCAGTGCCGGTTGATCAGTTAATGGTTGCAGCGCGTGAAATGGCTGAAACCATGATTGCGGCGGCACCATTGGCGCTGGCCGCCACAAAGGAAACCATCCGCCTGACCCAGAGCGTGGGTATCGAGGAATGCTACGCCATGATGAAGAATGGCGGGCTGCCCATGTTCGACATCATGCTGGCATCCGAAGATGCCCAGGAAGGCCCACAGGCATTCGCCGAAAAACGTGATCCTGTGTGGAAAGGTAGATAGCAACGCAAAGCGTTGGTATCTACCCCGGCAGAACTTTGGCTTCAAAGTTCGAGAGGTAAGTAGAATCGTGAAGCGATTGTACGACACCCGGCAGTACTATCGCTTGATAGTACGAGAGGGGAGGCAGGCAATAAAAAACGGCGCCCACAAGGAGCGCCGTTTTTTCGTCTTCAGCGAGGGTAACTTAGCTGAAGAGGTTCAGTGCGATCGTCAAAAGTGCAATTGCACCGATGAATGAGCCGAGAACCCGGTTTGTGACGTCTGAAGCTGGGCCAATAACAAACATGTTCCTGTATCCTTATGTGAATGTGTCGGGATGCATCATCCCATTGCCAGGAATGTAGGGTGGGAATGCAGAATTCACCAATGGCAAGAATGCATGACACCCATGCAACTAACGCAGGGCAAATTAGACAGCACCCCACGCCCGGCGTATCCTTTGGCCACAGACTATTTCAGATCAGGAGACCCACATGGCCCGCATAGCCCCTGTAGAATCCGCCACCGCCTCAAGTGACGTGGCGAAAGTCCTGGATGATTTATTCGGTGATTGGGGTGAGAGATGGCGCGTTGTTGAAACAATCGCGAACTCACCGGCACTTCTGGACATGTTTGTCCATGTTCACACCCGACTGAAAACCTGTAGCCTGTCTGATGATGACCGTGAGGTCATCGATCTATGGATGGCGGAATCCAATGGCTGTCATTACTGCATTCCGGCACATATTCTGGCATCACGCCATACGGGGCTGCCCGATAGCGAAATTGCGGCCATTCTTGACGGTATTGAACCTGCGGATGCGCGACGGCAGCTCATCCTGAAAGCCACGAAAGCGATTCAGGAGACAAAAGGTGGCTTGGCTGACGATGTGCTGGAGAAATTTCAGGATGAGGGACTAAGCAGGGAAAACCTGTTCGACATTATCGGTGAAATTGCACACTGCACCATAACCAACTATTCCAACCGACTGGCGCAGACAGACCTGGATAACTTTCTGGAAGACGTGCGACTTTAAACGGGGCGGAATTGGCTTGTAACTCTCGGCGAACAACATTTGGTGAAGACAGGAACGCCTACAAGACTTCCAATTCGCATGCACCAGCACCGGCCAGCAAGCGCAGCCCGCTCTCTTCAAGGACGTATGTGCCGCCCTGAACAACACCCAGGTTCTCGTCCGGCAGTTCGAGACATGAATGAAGAACAAACGCCATTCCAGGTTTTAGAACATAGTCAAAACCGCGAGCAATCTGCAGGGTTTCCAGCCAGATCGGGGGATAGGCGATGCCGATACCGTACCCGAAACGCATCATCGCAGCATGTTCCAGGCCGTGCGCTCGCAAAGGAACCAGCGAAGCTTCCTCCACAGCACCGACGGATACGCCTGGTTTAACGGCGTCCATCCCGGCGATGAGGGATGCGATACCGATGTCATAAAGTTCGCGCGACCGCGCAGAGGGATCGCCAACGGCGATGGTCTGAATGGCCGTCGCATGATAACGCGCCGCAACACCGGCAAATTCAGCGTGTACCAGATCGCCCGTTTCTATCAGCCGGTTTCGGGGTGTCGCATGCCCACCGGCGGAGCGTGTTCCAGAACTAAGCTCTGTGGGAATTGCCCAAAAATCGCTACCCGCCCGACGTATGGCGGATTCTATTTCGGCGGCTACCGAAATTTCACTGACACCAGGGGCGGTGGCAGCTTTCATGGCCGCCAGCCCCAAGTTTGAATATCTGGCGGCTTCTTCCATATAGGCCATTTCCGCAGGGGATTTGATGTGACGCAGATCGCCCAACAGGCCGGTGGAATCCACCAGTTCTATCCCGCCCAAGGCTGCGCGCAGCCCATCACCCAGTGACATGGGCAGAGCGTATGAGGCAAACTCGATCGCAACACGTCCACCCGTTATGCCTTTTTCCTGAAGGATATTCTTTACCCGCTCGGCGTAACTCTCAGCCACCATGTTGTAGGTTCGAATGTCACGGGTCCGGGTGGTTTCGGTTGCCAGTGTTATATCTACGTCACGCAAAATGATGGTGGGGTCATCCTCACCTGTGGTGAAGATCAATGATTGCGGGCTGTTAACGGAAACCCAGCTGTCATACCCACAAAAATAATAAATGTTCTCAGGCGCGGACAGGATACAGGCATCAATACCGGCACCCTTGATTACCTGACGAGCAAGACTCAAACGTTCGTCATGTTCTGAGCGGCTGAATGCGGCAAATTGGGGGGCCATGCGCCTGCGTCCTGGGTTATCGGTTCATGATATCAATGGAAAATCCTTAATACACACCCGGTTCCGCCGTAGCTGCGGACCAGTCCGGGGTGAATTGCAGGATCTGTGAATCGCCCGGAATCATATGGGCGAATAGATGGTTGTGCCAATAGGTGGCCTGCCATTCGTCAGATGTTTCATCCAGCATACGGACTGTGCACGGCAACGTGTATTTCTGATTCTTCTCATCAAACAGCACCGTGGCGCTTCCAGCCGATAGCAGGTTTCCCGCTGCTGATGATCCAGGCCCAAACAACGCCGTAAACTGATCAGAAAATTCCATGGGATGCTGATAATAATTTTCGGCCATAAATTTGAGCGCTGTCTCAAATCTATTTTTCGGATCGCCTGTACGTTTGATCATATGTCGAAACTCTTTGGTGATATCTTTCGACTCTTTTCGAACCAGAACAATGGTCACGCCTTCATAGGCCGTGTCCGTACCACCAACCACCACGTCCGGGCGGGCCGCTTGTGTGGGTTGGCCGTTCATATGACGAATGGAATGTTGCCGTAGGCGGCATTGCCAGCCCAGGAAGTGTTTTTTTATGGTATCTGTGGTCACGTGTTTATTCGCCTGCCTTTAGTGTCAGATTAGCCGCATCCGGGTTTTGATAATCCCGGTCGTGGTTGAGGGCCGGTACCTTGGCCCGCGCCACATCCACGTTGTTCAAATCGATCTCGGCGATGATCACATCTTCGTTTTCGCCACTGCCATCAGCCAGAACTTCGCCCCACGGATCGATAATCAACGAATGGCCGTAAGTTACCGCCCGGCCGTGTTCACCGCTTTGGCAAGGCGCTATGACGTAGCACCCCGTCTCAATCGCCCGCGCCCGGCATAAGGTGTGCCAGTGGGCCTGTCCCGTTGTCCGCATAAAGGCGGCTGGGATGGCCAGGATCTGAGCCCCGGCATGGGCCAGGGAGCGGTACAAATAGGCAAACCGCAGATCGTAACAGATGCTCAGCCCCACTTGACCGAAGGGTGTTGAAGTAACAACAGCTTCGGTGCCTGGCTCAAATCGATCTGATTCCCGGTAACTTTCGCCGTTGCCGAGTTCCACATCAAACATGTGTATCTTGTCATAACGCGCAGCAATTTCACCATCAGGCGACATAACGAATGTGCGGTTGCGCAGACGTGCCCCGCCATCATTAATCCCGAGCGATCCCAGCATGATCCACGCGCCCGTGTCCTGGGCGACCTTTTGATAGATCGGCAATGCCGGGTGATCAGCCTCAGCAACCGCGCCGGTTTCCAGGCCACCTTCCCCCACATGCAGGCAGGAAAAGAATTCCGGCAAGGCAATCAGGTCGGCGCCCTTGTCACGGGCTTTGTGAACCAAATCCACAGATCGGGCGATGGTGGCCGTCATGTCGGGTCCGGCACAGTTCTGCACACAGGCAGCTTTGAATGCGTCAGTCATGTTCGTTTCTCATATTCTGGTCTCATGAGCCTTCTACAATGTCTTTCCAACGATACCACAAATTCACGAAAGGCAAACCAAGGGGAATGAACGGATGGAACGCCACGCGGGGGAAATCCATAGGATCGAACCCGGTATTGCCCTCGGCGCGTCCCAAAACCTTGTTTGCCACTCGCCACCCCAGATAAGGGGCCATGGCCACGCCGGAGCCGGAATACCCCATAGCATAAAATACACCGTCATTATCGCGGCCAATCCGGGGTAGGTGATCCTTGGTAAAACCCAATGTGCCGAGCCAGGAATGGCTGATCTTCACATCACCCAATTGGGGTAAAATGCCGGTCAGTAAATCCTTCAAAATAAGGCCACTGCGCGCCGTATTGATATGGTTGAGCGCTGCCCGTGCGCCCAGCAGAATACGCTCACCATCCGGCGAAGGGCGGTAGTAACAATGCCGGGACCGTGTTTCCACGATCATGCGCTTGCTTGGAAATAATGCATCAACGATATCACGCCCCAGAGGTTCCGTGGCGATCATGTAACTGGCGATTGGAATCAGGGATCGTTTCATTTGGGGAGCCGCAGCGGTGGTATATCCGTTTGTCGCCATCACGATCTCACCAGCGCGAATAACGCCGCGCGTGGTTTCGACCACATACTTGGTCTCGTCATGGCGGATACGCAGGACTTCGGTTTGCTCAAACACACCTGCACCCGCGTCACGGGCGATACGTAAAAGACCATGGTGCAGCTTGGCCGGATGCAGTCCACCGTGCTCCAGGTAAACACAGCCGCCGTGATAGGCGTCGGTGGCAACCTCTTTATGCACATCCGCCTTCGCCACCATTTCAATGGGGACGCCCAGCTTGGCTCGCAAAATGTCAGCTTCCCGGGCGATGGCATCGTAATCCTGCGCGCGCCATGCGCCGCGGAACCGACCACACCGGACAAAATCACATTCGATATTTTCTTCTTCTATCAGGTCGGTTGTATAGCTGAGCGCTAATTTCCCCTCACCCAGGACGGCCTCTGCCACATCTTCGCCGTATTGCCGCGCCACTTCCGTGAATGCCACCCGATGACCGCTGCCGATCATTCCGCCGTTTCGGGTACTGGCCCCGTAACCAGCCGCTTCTTTTTCCAACACGGCCACAGACCGTCCAGCACGGGCAAGGGTCATGGCGGTAGTCAGGCCCGTAAAACCGGCTCCCACGACGAGTACATCGATATCGGTCGGCAACGCGAGGGTCGCGCCAACACTATTGTCTGCGGGTCGTGGTGTGCGCGGTACGCTATCCCACCACCAGGGACTCTGTTTCATTTATAGGCTCACTTGGCGTGAAAACACGGGGTTTTGTCAGGATTTTTCACAATAATTTCACATAATATTGTTTTCGTATCAAAATATATCTGAATTAAATAAAAATTATTCTCTTTGTTATCAATAGATTACAGTAAAAACATCATTTATGATGGTAGATGCTCACTTTTTCTATTGCATTCAATAAAAATCACATTACAGTAACCTTACAACAGCTTACAATAACCTTGCATTAGCCTCCCTGAGATTAATTGTATAGAATCGTAAATAGGTCTTTGGTTTTTTATAAGCCGCTAACCCCCCAAGTAGCCTGACCTATTTATGTTACGGGCGGTCCCTTCCAAGGGGCCGCCCGAACTTTTTTGAATTACCCGATCATCCCCGCATCTGTGCAGCATCCGGATCAAACAGCGGTGCCGTAAAGATGGTCGCAGGACGCCGGTTACCCAGAATTTCGATTTCGAATGCGGCACCGTCCACAGCCATTTCACGTGGCACGAAGCCCATGGCAACAGATTTTTTGCTGTAATGCGCATAGCCGCCCGAAGTCACAAATCCGACCACATCGTCACCCAGCCAAATGGGTTCATCCGCCACCACATCGGCGTCCAGCGCATCAACCACCATGGTCACGAGCTTACGGGCAGGTGGATTTTCCTGATCGGCCACGGCGGCATCACGACCAATGAAATCGTTTTTCTCGGTCTTCACAAACCGATCAAGGCCTGTTTCCGCCGGGGTGTAATCGGGTTTGTATTCCCGCATCCATGATCCAAACGATTTTTCCAACCTGAGTGACATCATGGCCCGCATGCCAAACGGACGCATGCCAAGATCGGCACCTGCCGCCACAAGGGCTTCATACAGCGCGATCTGATGATTGGGCGTGACGTAAATCTCGTAACCGAGAGCACCGGTGTAGCTGACCCTACACACAATGGCGGGGACCATGCCCACTTCCATTTCGCCCACGCTCAGAAACGGGAAGGCTTCGTTGGAAACATCGTTGCGCGTGACCTTCTCCATCACCTTGCGGGCATTGGGCCCTGCGACCTGCAAACCAATACGGGTGTCAGAGACATTTTCCACGGCCACACCACTTTCGGGCAGATGATCCAGGAACCACCGCATATGGAAGGCTTGCGCCCCATAGGATGCGGTTAGCTGAATACGTCCAGGCCCCAACCGCGATATGGTGAAATCACCCATCAGCTTGCCACTGGGATTCAACATAGCCGATAGCGTCATGCGACCTTGTTTGGGCACCCGGTTGGTCAGAAGATAATTCAGCCAGCTTTCTGCATCCGGGCCGGTGAACTCGTACTTGCCGAAATTGTGAACCTCATTGAGACCAACGGCTTCGCGTACCGCGCGACATTCTTCCCCAATGGTATCAAACGCATTAGAGCGTCGGAACGTAGGGATCTCGTAAGGCTCTTCACCTTCAGGTGCGAAATAGTTCACGGCTTCCATACCGTACATGGCCCCGAACACAGCGTTCTGACTTTTCCAGACACCATACATCGGCGTGGTCTTTAGGGGGCGGCCTGCGGGCAGTTCTTCATTGGGATAACCCACCGCAAACCGGCGTTGATAGTTCTGCACCACCGTGTCGCGGGTGTATGAGCGCGAGCAATAGTCACCGAAACGCGCCACATCCATGGCAAACACATCACAAGATGCCTCGCCATCCACCATCCATTCAGCCACCGTTTTACCAACGCCGCCGCCCTGGCTGAACCCGGCCATCACGGCACAAGCAGTCCAGTACCCGGGCACGCCCGGTACCGGGCCGACCAGCGGATTACCATCGGGCGCAAAGGTAAACGGCCCATTGATGATGGTCTTGATACCGGCGTGCTCCAGACAAGGATAACGGTGATAAGCCATTTCAAGGGACTCACTGATACGATCCAGTTTGTTTTCAAGCAACTCGTGGCCAAATTCCCAGGGTGTGTTGTCCAATTGCCAGGGTTCGCACCGCTGCTCATACGTACCCAGGACCAAACCACGGCCTTCCTGACGGAAATAGCTCTCGCCCGTCGGATCCATCACATGAGGCAGTTCCGTTTCGCGCTCGTACACTTCCGGGATATCGTCGGTCACAATATATTGATGTTCCATGGGCAACAGTGGCAGGTACACGCCCGCCATCTCGTTCACTTCACGGGCCCACAAGCCACCGGCGTTGATCACATAATCCGTATGCACGGTGCCTTCTTCGGTGACCACGTCCCAGGTGGAATCACCGCGCGGGTTCAATTCCAGCACCCGGTTGCGCAAATAAATTTCAGCGCCTTGTATTTTCGCTGCCTTGGCATAGGCATGGGTGGTGCCGGACGGGTCCAGGTGACCATCCAACGGGTCATACATGCCGCCGATCACGCCATCGGTGTTCATGACCGGGCAAAGCTCTTTGATCTCGGCCAAATCTACCAAGCGCGTATCCAACCCCATGTGCTGATGTTTGGCATGTTCAGCCTTAAGGTAGTCCATACGGTCTTCGTCACTGGCCAGCGTGATACCGCCCACGTGATGCAGGCCACAGGATTGCCCGCTGATTTCTTCCAGTTCTTTATACAGCTTGATTGTGTAGCCCTGAAGGGCCGCCATGTTGGTATCAGCGTTCAGGGTGTGAAACCCACCCGCCGCATGCCAGGTAGAGCCCGACGTGAGTTCAGAACGCTCAATCAGCACCACGTCTTTCCATCCCATCTTGGTCAGATGGTAAAGAACACTGCACCCCACAACACCGCCGCCGATAACGACAACCTGTACACGCGATTTCATATAACACACTCCCTGATTAGGGTAATGATTATGACCGCTGCTGCTGTAGGTTCAAGGATCGTAGTGCCCGGCGAGCATGAAAAATTTTGGTTGTTCAAGCGACCCCGTAACCGCGCCACAAGGCAATGGCCACAAATGTCAAAAAGGCGACCACCGTTCCGGTTTCGGATGTACGCTTAAACAGAAAGATCACGCCAAACCCGCAAGCAACCGGTATCAGCTTATCCAGCAACGGAACTTCGGCTAAACTACCTTCGGGCAGGATCAACATGCGGGCAATAAATCCTGCCAATACGGCGTAGGCAACGCACGCGAACCAACGTGATAGCTTGCTGTCGGGATGCAAACGGCTGGCAATGATCATGCCGAGGCCACGCCAGAAATAGGTCGCCGCCACCGACGCGCCCACAATGATCCAGATTGAAACCCCCATCATGTCTTGTGTCATGCCGCGCGACCTTTCAGGTACGCATCCACACCAAACGCGGCTGAACCAGCGATCAGGCCGGTTAGCGGCAAACCCCAATCGGGCGATACCATATGCATGGGTGGCCCCATAGCCGCACCCGCAATCAACGACAGCACACCGGCGCGCTGACGAACACTGGCGAACACCATGGCAAAGAATGCGGGGCTCAAAAATACAAGGCTGAGCGTCAGCGGGCGTGGTAACACAGCGGCCAGTTCATGACCGAGCACCGTTCCCGCCGTGGCCCCAACCATACACATCATGGAAAACCCCACGTAATAGGGCACGCGGTCTTCCTGCGGCATGGATGGCCAACGTTGCAAAGCCATGGCCCAGGGGGTCAGCGTGACCAACTGGGCAAACAATAATCGCCTGATCCATGAAACACGCCAGTTCGTCAAATAGGGCGTAATAGCCAATGTCATAGGCAGAAACCGGGCGTTGGCTACGCTAACGGCCAGTGCGATGGCAAATACAGGGGCGCCAAATGCCACCATCTCCACCATGACCATCTGGCCCGGCAATCCCCAGATACCAATCGTCGTGACAATGGTCGGCAGCAGATCAAGTGAGGCCTCGCTAGCCAGAGTGCCGAACCCAACCATGGATGAGAACAACACCAGTGCTGGCAAACCACACGCGGACATAAAACCGCGCCGGAATGGCGAGCTTTCGGTCATGCGAAATACGCTCGCCTGATCAGGTTCAGGCCAATGACCAGTAGGATGATGAGCAGCACCCGTTGAAACAGCTCTTGTGAGATACGGTAACGAATGTGTTGGCCGATCCAGATCCCCAGCATGGCGGGTACACATGCGACCAGTGACAACAGCGCATTGCCTTCGTGAATCATCCCGTTGTACGCGTAAAGCACAGCCACCGGCACGGCGGCGGAACACCACACAACGCCCACGGTGCGAACAAATTCGTCTTTCTTCATGCCAATCATCAATAGGTACATGCTGATGGGTGGCCCCCACACGGTGGATACACCGCCACTGAAGCCTGAAAAGACACCCATGCCGATGCCAACCGGCAATTCCATCTTTTTGGGTAACCGAGCCGAAGGATGCGCGAAACCGGTCACACAGAAAAATATGAGCAAACCACCAATCGCCGCGTACAGGCCTTGCGGCGACAGACTGGCCGCCACATGCACTCCGAAGCCAAGGCCTACCCATAAACTCAGGATCAAGGGCCATACACGGCGGATTTCAGCCTTGCCGCTACCGGATTCGTAGGCCTGCCAGACGTTGGTCACCAAAATGGGGATAATCGCGATGCCCAACACTTCACGCGCCGGCAGAAACATGGTCATAAAGCCCACGCATACCAGCGGCAGGCCAAGACCAATTGCCCCTTTGACGATACCACCGGCCACCATAATCAGGGCGATCATGGCAAGCGTGGTGGGATCAAGGATGCTCATGATCAGCTATCAGGTAGCCGGGGTCTCAACCGAATAGCCAAATTCGCCAGCCGCATCTGTCAGCCATTCCCACATGTGCTGACCAAAAGCCCGGAACACATACACATCAAATGTATCTTCCGCCGGGCACGTGATCAGGGTGCCACACTGGGAAATAGCACTTTGTGCCGCGCGTCCCGGTGTGAAGACCTTTTTGTGGAAATCAAGTGGCGCACCCTTCATCAGAACCGTGCGCGCATTGGCACCGGACAGGCGAATAACAGTACGCCCGTGACTAACATCAATGATGGCGCCGCTATCGCCGCACGCATCACGAAAAGCCGCTTCCAGCACACCAGAACCACGATTAGGACACACAGCCAACCAGCGTTCCGGGGCCAGCCAGACCAGCGACAGATCGCCAGAGGTGGCAATGTCACCCGGCGTGGTTGGCAAATCGCAACCACAGGCGGTTTTCACACCATCCGAGAAAGCCTTGTCATCTGGTTTGCCCGCCACATGAACAATGCTCAACGGACGCCGCTCTGAAAATGCAACGGAAGGGCCACCATCCACAGTGGCACCGAAGGTGCCGGTTTCGTAAATCGCCGCCAGGGCGGAAACGCGTTCAGTTAAATCAACCACGGACTTTCTCCCCTTCCGGATCATACATGTGCGGACTTACAAGCTCCACCTGACACTTCTCGTTAGTCAGCGGCGAATAGGCCCACAATTTTTCGCCCTTGCGCTCGCGCCCATTCTTGACGATAGCGAGACCAATGAATTCCTTCATGCTGGGGCTGTAACAGTTGGCTGTTACCTCGCCCAGTTGCTCCATGGGAATACGACCAGCCGGATCGGCTACGATTTGTGCGCCGCGCGGGATTTTGGTTTTGCCGTCCACCGACTTAAGGCCGGTCAATTGCTTACGATCTGTTTCCAGAAACGCTGGCTTGCCAATGGCGTGTTGTCCAATGAAGGCTTTCTTGGACGACGTCATAGGACCGAAACCCAGATCGTCGGCTGTGGTGCGGCCATTAAGCTCAGCGCCGACCACGTGGCCTTTTTCGATACGCATGATGCCCATGGCTTCGGTGCCGTAAGGGGCAACGCCCATATCAGCGCCTTTTTCCATCAACTGAGACCACACGTGCGTGCCCCAATCAGACGGCACACCCACTTCGTAGGCCAGCTCACCTGAGAAGCTGATGCGGTAAATCCGACCCGGTACACCACATATGTCTACTTCGGTCACGCCCATGAACGGGATGGCTTCATCAGACACATCTGCATCTGTGATACGCGACAGCAGTTCACGGCTGTTCGGTCCGGCCACGGCCATGCCGCACCATTCCTCGGTAACCGATACCACATGCACGTTCAGTTCAGGCCATTCCACATCCAGTAGGTATTCAAGATGCTGCATCACCGGTCCGGCCTTGGCCGTGGTGGTGGTCATCATGAAGTGGTTTTCGCTGAACCGCGACGTGGTGCCATCGTCGAAGATCATACCGTCTTCACGCAGCATGACACCGTAACGACATTTACCCACGGCCAGTTTACCAAAGCCGTTGATGTAGCAACGGTTCAGGAATTCGGCGGCATCCGGCCCCTGGACATCAATCTTACCCAGTGGCGATACATCAAAAAGCCCTACGTTATTACGCACGTTCAGGGTTTCACGATAGATCGCATCCCACATGCCTTCGCCGGGATGCTGGTAATACTGCGCCCGCATCCACATGCCAGCCGGAACCATGGTGGCACCCGCATTCAGGTGCCAATCATGTAAGGGCGAGCGACGAATGGGCGAGAAGTGATGCCCGCGTTCTGTCCCTGTAATGGCCCCCATGGTGACCGCCGTATAAGGCGGACGGAAAGTGGTGTGACCCACTTCGGGAATCGGTTTGTCCAGTTCTTCGGACACGATAGCCAGACCGTTTACGTTGGACGTTTTGCCCTGATCTGTGCCCATGCCCAATGTGGTGTAGCGCTTGGCATGCTCGATTGAGGTGTAACCCTCGCGAACCGCCAACTCCACATCACTTGTTGCCACATCATCCTGAAAATCCACAAACCGTTTCAGGTGCGTATGCGGTGGTTGTGGCACCCGCCACATGGCGCGAATATCGCCCATGCCGTGGTCGTCTGACTTAGGCGCAGATGCCGCTTTGGCACCCACAAAACCAGCGGCCTTAGCCGCCTCGGCACCAGCCTTGGCACCCTCTTTCAGGCAACCATTCAGACCCCAGGTGGCGTTACAGGCACCGGCAGATCGTTCCTGCTGAAACGATTCGCTCGGCACGAACGTGGTGAGTTCTTCATTCCATTTCAGCTTGCCGCGTGATTGACTGAACAGGTGTACCGTTGGCGTCCAGCCACCGGACATGCCAAGTACATCGCACTCCAACTTGATGATGCTACCGGCCACGTGATCACCGGCCTCATTAAGTGCCATGACCTCGACGCTCTTCACACCGTGTTTATTGCCATTCACGTTAAAGACCACATGATTATGGAATACAGGAATACCACGTTCACGCACGGTAGCCGTGGCGGCGGTTTCTACCTTGCGATTGTCCACAACAGCGGCCACCCGTATACCGGCATCGTGCATATCCAGCACAGCCTCATAGGCGGAATCGTTGTTGGTGAAGATCACCGCATTATTGCCCGGCGTGACGCCGTACTGATTAGCGTAAGTCTGAATGGCATTCGTGAGCATGACGCCCGGCACATCGTTGTTGCCGAATACCAGCGGACGTTCGATAGAGCCCGTGGCCAATACGACCTGTTTGGCCCAGACTTTCCAGTTCCGTTGTCGCGGGGTCCAACCTTCCGCCGTGGGCAGGTGATCGCCGGTGTGTTCGTTCAGCACCAGCATGTTGTGATCGTAATAACTGGCCACCGTGGTGCGTGACAGAATGGTCACGTCTTCCATGGCTTCCAATTCGGCGCGAACACCGGCAACCCAATCCATGGCATCCTTGGCACCGACTTTGCTTTTGCGGCCGCGCAAGTGGCCACCCAGTTCCGGGTGTTCGTCCACCAGAATAACCCGCGCACCGGATTCCGCCGCTGACTTGGCGGCCATCAGGCCAGCCGGTCCACCACCAGCCACCAACACATCACAGTAAGCGTGCATGTGCTCATACCGATCGGGATCGGGCAGATCAGCCGAACGACCCATACCAGCGGCATGGCGAATGACTTCTTCGTAGGTCATCCACATGGCTTTCGGCCACATGAAGGTTTTGTAATAGAACCCCGCTGGCAACATGCGATTGAACAGGTTGTTGATGGAATTGATATCCCATTTAACGGACGGCCAGCGGTTCTGTGATGAGGCTTGCAGACCATCAAACAGCTCCACCTGTGTGGCACGAATGTTGGGCTCGGTGCGATTGCCTTCACGCAGCTGTATCATGCCGCAGGGCTCTTCCGGGCCAGCGGACATGATGCCGCGTGGGCGGTGATACTTGAACGAACGGGCGATCAATTTCACGCCGTTGGCCAGCAACGCAGAGGCCAGCGTATCACCCTGGAAACCGGTATAGGCTTTACCGTCAAAGGTGAAGTTCAGTAGCTTGGATCGATCAATCCGACCGCCTTCGGGGGTTCTGTAAGAACGGCTCATTTGTCGCCCCCTTTCAATTCTTCATTCATCGGTCCGGTGTCCGCGATTTCATGGGTCACGGTGTTACGCCGTGCCTTGAAGTGCTTGCGGCACCCCAGATTGTGCTGCCACAGCTCGTCATGCCAGCCCTTGGGATCGTCACGCAGGTAGACAAACTGATACCATTCATCATCCCACTTGGCGTCTGTAGGCTCAGCGGGTTCTGCCGGGCGCTGCACGGTGGCGTCGCCCTGATATGAGAATTCCTGTAAGGCTCTGTCGCCGCACCAGGGACATTTGATCAACATATCTAATTCTCCCTAATGCATGTTGGGCGTGGAACCGACGCCCTTTTCATCGAGCGTATGCCCGGTCTCGAAGCGGTTAAGCCTCATCTCCGAGCTCAGATCGTGAGGCTGATCCTGCGCAATGGTATGGGCAAAGCACCAACCAGACGCCGGGGTGGCCTTAAAGCCGCCATAGCACCAACCCGCATTAATGTAGAGGCTATCAATAGGCGTTTTATCAATGATGGGGGTGCCGTCCATGGACATATCCATAACACCGCCCCAGGTACGCATCAGCCGCAGGCGACTAAACGCGGGGAACAGCTCACACATGGCGGTCACCACATGCTCGATAATGGGATAGTTGCCGCGCTGGGCATATGAATTGTAGAAATCGATATCGCCACCGAACACCAACTCGCCTTTATCAGACTGCGAGATATAACAGTGTGCGGCACCAGACGTGATTACCGTATCCAGCGCTGGTTTAACAGGTTCACTAACCATGGCTTGCAGCAAATGTGTCTCAATCGGCAAGCGCATACCAGCCATCTGGAACACTTGTGATGAATGACCGGCAACGGCCACGCCCACTTTCTTGGCGCCGATAAAGCCCTTGGTGGTTTCCACGCCGAGAATTTTGCCGTTCTCGATCCGCATGCCGGTGACTTCACAATTCTGGATCATATCCACACCACGATCATCGGCGGCACGGGCATAGCCCCAGGCAACTGCATCGTGACGCGCTGTGCCGCCCTTGGGCTGGCAAAGACCGCCATAAACCGGGTAACGCATGTTTTCGGTGTTCAGCAGCGGGGCTTTTTTCTTGATCTGATCAACGGTCATCCATTCCGCATCAATACCGTTCAGGCGCATGGTGTTACCACGGCGCTGGAACGCATCAACCTGCGCATCGTTATGGGCCAGGTTGATCACGCCGCGGGGGCTGAACATGACGTTGTAGTTGAGATCCTGTGACAGGTCGCGCCACAAATCCATGCCCTTCTCATAAAAGAATGCATTGCCTTCAAGCTGATAATTGGACCGCACGATGGTGGTGTTACGAGCCACGTTACCGCCACCCAACCAGCCTTTTTCGATCACGGCCACATTCGTAATACCGTGCTCTTTAGCCAGATAGTAAGCGGTCGCCAAACCATGGCCGCCGCCGCCCACAATAATCACGTCATACTCTGGTTTGGGCTCCGGGCTGCGCCAGGCCTCTGTCCAGTTTTCATGGTAGTCCAGCGCGTTTCGCGCCAGCGAAAATACGGAATACTTTTTCACAAGCTCGTCCCCTGTAAAGCCTACATTGACTATAGGCAAAATGATGACGTGTCATAACAGGATTCAGGCACGCATTGCATGTATAACCAAAATTCATTATATTTATTCTCATGCAGAATACTAATACTTTGGCGTTTGACCTCAAATCGCTCAACATCTTCATCACGGTGGCGGAGGCTGGCAGCATGACGGCGGCGGCTGAGCAACTGGGCATGAGCCAACCTGCGGTCACCAAGACCATTCGTAAGTTGGAAAATGATCTGGGCGCGCCCCTGCTGGAACGCCGGGTAAGGCCGTTCCGCCCCACACAGGCCGGGCAGGAATTACTGGAACGTGCCCATGAGTTACTGGCCCAGGCCGAGGCCCTGCAAGCCAGCGTGCGCGATATCGGTGACGCCACCCTCCCCACCGTGCGGATCGGTCTGATCGACAGCTTTGCCGCGACCGCCGGGCCGGGTTTGATCCGCGCCATGCGCGACTATGCCAAAAACATGACGGTATGGTCGGGCATCTCGCCCAACCTGGGTGATGACCTGATCCGGCGTAAACTGGACTTTATCGTGTCCACCGATCCCATGACGTCGCTGGGCGGTGTCGAGCGTCACATTATCATGCAGGAGCCGTTCCTGCTGGTTCTGCCCGAACGTATGGCTCGTAGTATTGGTGAGCCGGATTTGAACAGCTTGGCCCAGAACCACCCATTTGTAGGCTACAGCGTACGTTCGCTAATCGGTGAGCAGATCGAAACCCACCTCACCCGCGAAGACATCAACGTGGGCGAGACCCTGCAATTCGATGGCACCGAAGCCGTCTTTGCCATGGTATCCGCCGGTTTGGGTTGGGCCATCACCACACCCCTATGCCTGACCCACGGTTTCGCCCACATGCCATCCCTAAGCGCCCTGCCCCTGCCCGGTCGGTCACTATCACGCACGTTGTATCTGGTGGCCCGCGAAGGCGAGTTCGGCAAACTCCCCAAACGCATCGCCACCGATGCCCGGCGCATCGCGCAGGAACTGGTGGAAACCCGCGTCAAAACAATTGCGCCATGGGCGGCAAAAGAAATCTCTGTGGGCTGAGCTAAAAATCGCGCTAGGATGCTGGAGACGCAACAGAGAGCTTAGCCATGCTGCCACCGCCCTACCGATATGTGCCCTGGACCGAAACCGGGTTTTCGCCCAGCATCATGGTTGATGGTGGGGCCAAATCGGCGACGGTGCTGACACTTTCGCACTGGCCCAAGAGCGGCACGCCGGAAAACCTGAAACGCGATACATCCACCGAGATCGTATTTGAGTATCTGATGCAGCCGGGTGAGCATCTGGATGTGGGCATTGTGACGGGTGATCATTTCGATGAAGACGCATCGCTGGGACTGTTTGCGTTGCTGGAACCGGACTTTGCCATGGCCCACCGCGACCTGATTGTGGCCGCTGCCCATGCTGGCGATTTCTCCACCTATTCAGACCGTCAGGCCGCCCGCATTGCCTTTACCATTCGTGCCTTGGGCAACCCTGATGTGTCACCGCTCGATCCTGCTATTTTCGATACTGATTACGACACCATGTGTGGTCAGTTGTTCCGTGAAGTTCTGCCCCGCTTGCGGCCGATCATCGAGCATACCGATGCCTTTGAGGAATTGTGGGGCGCGGAAGATGCCATGTTGGGGCGCAGCGAACAGGCCCTGAAAGCCGGTGAGATTTCAATTGTTGAACACGGCGACGGCGATCTGGCCGTTGTGACGGTATCTGGCGATCTGCCCTGCTATCCCATGGCCATCTACAACGCCACTCGGTGCAATCGTATCCTGATCGTACACGGCAATAATTATTCTTTCCGTTATCGCTACGAAAGCTGGGTTCAGTATATAACCGCCCCACCGCCGCCCCGCACCGACCTGCACGAACTGGCCGCAGCGCTCAGCAAAGACGAGCCGGGTGATGCCACATGGAAGTTCGACGGGGTGGAGGCCATCACACCAGCCATGGAATTGCAGGGTGCGGATAACGACGAAAGCATGATATCCGTTGATGACTTTACGCAACGTCTGCTCACGGCACTGGTTAATGGCGAGAGTGCATGGGATCCGTTTGACCGGCCCGGCGACAAGCCGGGCATGCTGGCCTTGCCGCACTGAAGTAGACACATGAACACACCCCATACTGACCTGCCCCTGGACGTGGTTCTGGCCCGCCTCAAAGAAGCAGCGGCGCTATCCTTCGACGATGCCCGCCCCATACCGCCAGAGGTCAATCACTCCCGCGCCTTTCTGGAGCGCGAACGCAGCACCATCTTTACCCAGGAATGGATTTGTATCGGTCGCGCCGATGAGGTGCCAAACCATGGTGATTACCTGACCCATGAGATTGCGGGCGTGCCGGTGTTTGCTGTTCGCCAATCAGGTGGCGACGTGCGGGCTTTCGTGAATGCCTGCGCCCACCGCTTTGCCCGGCTGCTGAGTGGCGAGACCGGGTCGGGTAAGAAATTCACCTGTCCCTACCACGGCTGGACCTATGGCTGCACGGGCGATTTGATCGGCGCACCCTATATGGATATGAAGGATGGCTTCGATCAGTCGGCGCACAGCCTGCGCCCGTTACACGCCGAAATCTGGGAAGGGTTTCTATACGTGAGCCTTGCGGACAAACCGGCTAAGTCCGTGAATGAGGCCCTGAAACCTCTAGCTGACAACATCGTCGGGCGCTATGACATGGCGTGCTATCAGACGGTAATGCGCGAGACCATGGTCTGGAATGCCAACTGGAAAAACCTGATTGAGAATTTCACCGAAAGCTATCACGTGCCCATGGCGCATGGGAAAACGTTCGCGCGGCACGGAAAGTCGCTGACCGATTATATCGTCGGCGAAGACAGCGACCATTTCGGTTACCACTATGCCCCGCAAGCCTCAGACGAAGGACCGGGTGCGGCCCATCCAGCCAATGATCGGCTGGAAGGTGAATGGCGGCGCATGATGATCGATTTCTGCGTCTTTCCATCGCACCTGATCACGCTGATGCCCGACTATCTTTGGTATATTTCGGTGCAGCCGCTGGGCACCGATCAGATGCAGGCCACCTGGGGGGTGGCGTTTCCGCCAGAAGTTCTAACCGATGTGGCGGACGCCGATTATGACCAGTGGCTGGCCGATTTCAAAACCTACATGGATGTGGCCAACGATGAAGACAAGCCGCTGGTGGAAGCCCTTCACCGGGGCACGGCTTCGCCCATGTTGCCGCGTGGTGTTCTGCATCCCATCGAGCGGAATCTTTGGCAGTTCACCCGCTATCTGTCGGGTATGACGCAAGGCTAGGCGAAACATCCTGAATACGCACGTAACTACTATGCGTACTTTCAATGCCTTGTCGGTATTTTTCGATTCCCTCTAGTTTTGTATTGCATGCCTCTATGTGCATGCCAATATGTCTTATTGAGGTCGGCAACATTGGTCTATCCATTGTTGCCGTCGAACTTAGAGTCAACTTACAAACGACGAGGTACGCGATGAGCTTTCCCATAAAATTCAAAGACTTGAGAACCAAGCCCAAAATATTAATCGGCATTCTATCGCCGATGGTATTGCTGCTGATACTTGGGGCCATTGCCACCTACAACATTAATTCGATCACCACATCTAATAAATGGGTCAATCACACCTACACAGTGCTGGCCGATGCGAACGGAATCATCGGTTCCGCCGTGGATATGGAAACCGGCATGCGTGGATATTTGCTGGCTGGTCAGGAAGGGTTTCTTGATCCTTATAAAAGTGGCGAGAAGGCAACCTATGCCAGCATTGCCGACCTGAAAGAAACGGTCAGCGACAACCCCAAACAGGTCGGGCGACTGTCAGAGGTGGAGAACGTGCTTCGCACATGGCAGGAAAAGGTAACCGAGCCCAATATCGCGTTACGCCGGAAAATCGGCGACGCCGCCACAATGAATGATATGGCGAAATTGGTCGCTGAGGCACGAGGTAAAGTGTACTTCGACGGTTTCCGGGAACAGATCGCTACGTTTATCGAGCGTGAAGCCAGCCTTATGGAAAAGCGGCGCGAAGCCTTTTCAGAAGCACAAAAGAAATTGACCACGCTGATTGCAACATCAGCAGGTACCAGCCTGATCAAGGCAGAGCTAACGACCATGACTCAGAATGAAGAATGGGTATCACACACCCACAAAGTGATTGCTCAGGCGAATAGTATTCTGGCCGCTGCCGTCGATATGGAAACCGGTATGCGCGGCTATCTGCTGGCTGGTCAGGAAGGTTTTTTCGATCCCTACAAAAACGGCGCTGCAACATTTTATGCCAGCATCGCTGCCTTGCGAGAAACAGTAAGTGACAATCCTGTACAGGTTCAATTGTTGACAGAAACAGAACAAACGATTGCCGAATGGCAGAAAAATGTGACCGAACCAACCATCCAACTTCGCCGTGACATAGGTGAAGCCAAGACCATGGATGATATGGCTGACCTGATCGGTCAGGCAGAGGGTAAACAGCACTTTGACAAGTTCCGCCAGATTATGGCTGACTTCTCGAATGAAGAAGCCGGTTTGATGGGTGCCCGTAAAGAAGACAGCGCCTCAACGGTCGATAACACGTATGTTATGATTGCTGTATGTATCGTTGTGGCACTGATCATTGGGGTAATTCTTGCCATGCTGATCGGTAGTGGTATTGCTGGACCTATCAGCACCATGACCGCAAACATGAAGCAATTAGCCGGTGGTGATAACACGGTTGAAATTGCCGGTATTGGACGCGCCGATGAAATCGGTGACATGGCCGATGCCGTTGAGGTCTTCAAGCAAAATGCCATTGAAACCGAAAGCCTGCGGAAACAGCAGGAAGAAACTGACAAGAACGCTGCAGAAGGACAACTGCGACGTCAAGCCGAACGGAAGCAAGAAATGATCGATCTGGCTGACGACTTTGAATCCAAAGTCGGCAGCGTTGTCGGTGGTGTCGCCAGTGCCGCAACCGAAATGGAAGCTTCATCCAAATCCATGGCCGACGTGGCCAAGGAAACCAATGACCGCACCCAAGCCGTTTCCACCGCATCCGAACAGGCGTCGGCTAACGTTCAAACAGTGGCGACTGCAGCCGAGGAACTGTCTTCGTCCATCACTGAAATTGGTCGCCGTGTACAGGAATCCACAAACATCGCGGCCAGCGCTGTAAAAGAGTCAGAAGCGAGCTATGAAACCATTCAAGGGTTGGTAGCGTCTGCCAAACAGGTGGGCGAGGTTGTGTCGCTGATTACAGACATTGCCGAGCAAACCAATCTACTGGCCTTGAATGCGACCATTGAGGCCGCCCGCGCCGGTGAAGCCGGTAAGGGCTTCGCTGTTGTGGCATCGGAAGTGAAAAACCTGGCTAACCAGACCGCCAAAGCCACCGAGCAGATCAGTGAACAGGTCACCGCCATTCAGGACTCCACAGAGGCCGCGGCGACATCGGTTGAAGGTATCGGCACGACAATCCGTAAAGTGAGCGATATTGCCGCCGAAATTGCTTCGGCGGTGGAAGAGCAGTCTGCTGCCACCCAGGAAATTTCCCGCAATGTGGAACAGGCATCTTCTGGCACAGAGGAAGTGAACCGTAACATTATCGTGGTCAAAGAGCGGGCCGATGAAACGGGCCGGTCAGCATCCGATATCCAGAATGCGACGGGTGAACTTTCAACCCAGGCCGAACTACTTAAAACTGAAATGGATAATTTCCTGGCACAGGTTCGTGCTGGTTAACACTCCAGTCATAGAATCCGAAGAAAGGGCGGCCCGTAGAATGCGGGTCGCCCTTATTTTTTTGAGATAATAGATGCAATTGCCGTGGCCGCCAGTCGGGCTTCGGGTGGGTCAGCGCGGGACGTGAGCACAATCGGCACAGATGCGCCCATGACCACACCGGCGGCAAGGCCGCTCATAAAATAAACCATCATTTTGAACAGGCCGTTACCCATTTCGATATTGGGCACCACCAGAATATCGGCGTTACCGGCAACCGGGCTGTCCACGCCTTTGAGCGCGGCTGCCTCGGGTGACATGGCATTATCAAAAGCAAACGGGCCGTCCACGATAGCACCCGTAACCTCACCCGCTTGGGCCCGCCTCACCACGGCATCAGCCAGCTTGCTGGATGGCATGCTATCCATTACCGATTCGGTCGCCGACAACATGGCGACTTTCGGATCATCACAACCCAGCGCATGGGCCATCTGAACCGCATTGTTGATGATGTGAATTTGGGCATCGGCATCGGGCGCCACATTGATAGCGGCGTCGGTGATATACAGCACCCGGTCGCTGCCCGGCACGGTCATGTGAAAGATGTGGCTCAGCCGCCGGTCCGTGCGCAAACCGGTATCACGGGAGACCACGGCGCGCATCAGGGCGTCGGTATGGATCTGGCCCTTCATCAGCGATGCGACCTCGCCACCACGG
Organism: Rhodospirillales bacterium; assembly: GCA_018662225.1. Lineage (GTDB taxonomy): Bacteria > Pseudomonadota > Alphaproteobacteria > Rhodospirillales > Casp-alpha2 > JABJGO01. Next base: position 55,685 of record JABJGO010000002.1, read on the forward strand.
GCCAGCGCCACAGCACGTTCCGCCGCATCGGATTCACCCGAGGCCTGTTCAAGGCGAAGACCGGATATATCCCAGTCCATGTCTAATGCCATTGCTTTGATGGTTGCCGTATCACCCACCAGCACCGGCGTGATCAACCCGGCATCTGTAGCCTGCCGCGCACTTTCCAGCGCAACCCCGTGATCCGCCCCGGCCACCGCCATGGTGGCGGGGGCCAGATTCTGGCTCCGCGCCATCAGAGGGGCTGGGACATCAAACGGGGTTTTGCTTAACACAACAGGTTTTCCTTATGCGCCCTTCTGAGGCCGCATATCATTGGCATCAATACCGGCAACCGCGACCGGTGCTTTCATGGCATCGCGGCGGAAAGGCTCACCCAGTTCCTGATTGAGGATGACCTCGATGAATGTGGTGATACCTTTTTGCTGTTCTTCACAGGACAGCTTCAGAGCGGCGGTCAGTTCTTCCTGGGTTCGAACGGCCACACCTTTGAGGCCACAACCTTCGGCCACACGGGCGTAGCTTAAGTTAGGGTCCAGTTCCGTGCCGATGAAGTTGTCGCTGTACCACAGAATGGAGTTCCGTTTCTCCGCGCCCCACTGATAGTTCCGGAAGATCACCATGGTCACATCCGGCCATTCTTCACGGCCTATGGATGTCATCTCGTTCATGGAAATACCGAACGCACCATCACCGGCAAAACCTACAACCGGGGTATCAGGGTTACCGATCTTGGCCCCAATGATAGACGGGAAGCCGTAACCGCAGGGGCCAAACAGGCCCGGTGCCAGATATTTACGGCCCTCTTCGAACGTCGGATACGCATTACCAATGGCGCAGTTGTTGCCAATATCGGATGAGATAATCGCATCCTTGGGCAGGCCGTCCTGAATGGCGCGCCATGCCTGACGCGGCGACAAACGATCCGCATCGCGTTCGCGGGAATCCTTGTTCCACGTGGTGCCCGGATCATCGTCTTCGTGATCCATGCTGGCCAGTGTCTGCAACCAGGCGGATTTGGTCTGGTGGATCAACGCTTTGCGTTCTTCACGACCGGCGTCACCAGCGGTATTGGAAAGCTGATCGAGTAACTGGCTCGCCACCATTTTGGCATCACCACAGATACCCACGGTGACTTTCTTGGTCAGGCCAATACGGTCTGAATTCATATCCACCTGAATGATGCTGGCGTCTTTGGGCCAGTAATCAATGCCGTAACCGGGCAAGGTGGAAAACGGGTTGAGGCGTGTACCCAAAGCCAGAACCACATCGGCCTTGGCGATCAACTCCATAGCCGCTTTTGATCCGTTGTAGCCCAATGGACCAGCAGCCAAAGGGTGTGATCCGGGGAAGCTGTCATTGTGCTGGTAGCCACTGCACACCGGCGCATCAAGGCGCTCGGCCAAAGCCTGACATTCAGGGATGGCACCACCGATAACCACACCGGCACCCGACAGGATAACCGGGAACTTGGCCTCGGACAAAAGCTTGGCCGCATCAGCGATAGCGTCAGCACCGCCGCCCTGGCGTTCCAGACGAACGATCTGGGGCAGTTCGATATCGATCACCTGGGTCCAGTAGTCGCGTGGAATATTGATCTGTGCAGGCGCGGAACCACGGATGGCTTTTTCGATCACCCGGTTGAGGACTTCGGCCATACGTGACGGGTCGCGTACTTCTTCCTGATAACACACCATGTCCTTGAACAGGTTCATCTGTTCAATTTCCTGAAAGCCGCCCTGACCGATGGTCTTGTTAGCGGCCTGCGGGGTCACCAGCAACATGGGTGTGTGGTTCCAGTATGCGGTTTTAACGGGTGTTACAAAACCGGTAATGCCGGGGCCGTTCTGGGCGATGGCCATGGCCATCTTGCCGGTAGTACGGGTATAGCCATCACAGATCAGGCCGCCGTTTGTCTCGTGGGCCACATCCCAAAACGTGATACCGGCTTTGGTAAACAAATCAGAGATCGGCATAAAGGCGGACCCGATAATACCGAAACCGTGCTCGATACCGTGCATCTGTAGAACCTTAACGAAGGCCTCTTCCGTGGTCATTTTCATGGGCTTGTTCCTTAAACTGATTAGTGACTGATAGAAGGTTGGTTGATGAGGCCCAAGAAGCAGAATTATGGTGCCAACACATAGTGCCAGATTCCCAATATCCGGGGTGACAGATTGTAACGACTTGCGGTATTTGGGCAAGAACCAGACAAGAAAAAGGGGGCACGCTATGCGTACCCCCTTGAAGTCTAACAGATAGTATAGGGAGTTTAGCCAGCCAGCACGTCTTCTGGTGGCACGTAGTCGTAGCCGAGATCGTTGGCCACAGGCTCGTTGGTGATCTTGCCGTGATGGACGTTCAGGCCCATGCGCAGGTGCGCATCATCGCTCAGCGCCTGTTTGTAGCCTTTGTTAGCCAACGCCACAGCAAATGGCAGGGTCGCGTTATTCAGAGCGAACGTTGAGGTCCGCGCCACACCACCCGGCATGTTGGCAACACAATAGTGCACCACATCATCAACCATATAGGTCGGGTCAGCATGGGTCGTGGCATGCGCGGTCTCGAAACAACCGCCCTGATCGATGGCCACGTCGACCACAACAGAACCCGGCTTCATACGCTTGATCATATCAGCGCTCACCAGTTTCGGTGCCGCAGCACCCGGGATCAACACGCCGCCGATAACAACATCGGCCTCCAGCACCAGACGCTCAACCGCATCGTTGGTTGAATAGACGGTCTTGAGGGAAGATCCAAAACGGTTAACCAGGTCGTTCAGCACCAGATTGTTACGGTCCAGAATGGAAACGTCGGCACCCAGACCAACGGCCATCATGGCCGCATTGGAGCCAACAACACCGCCGCCCAGAATGACGACTTTGCCCGGCTCAACGCCCGGTACGCCACCCAGCAGAACGCCACTGCCGCCCTGCGCTTTTTCAAGGCAATGGGCTGCTGCCTGCATGGACATACGGCCAGCGACCTGAGACATGGGGGCCAGAAGCGGCAGACCACCAGTTGGTGCGGTGACGGTCTCGTACGCGATACAGACCGCGCCACTGGCAACCAGTGCCTTGGTCTGATCGGGATCGGGTGCCAGGTGCAGGTAGGTATAAAGGATCTGGCCTTCGCGCAGCATAAGACATTCACCGGCCTGCGGCTCTTTGACCTTAACGATCATGTCTGCTTTTTCGAACACTTCGGCCGCTGTGCCGGCGATGGCCGCACCAGCGGCGATGTAATCATCATCCGAGAAACCAATACCGCCACCGGCGGCAGTTTCCACAATGGCCGTGTGACCGTTGCCGACCAACTCGCGTACACTGGCCGGAACCAGACCAACGCGGTATTCGTGATTTTTAATTTCCTTAGGCACGCCGATAAGCATGGACACTCTCCTGAAACGAAATGATCAATTGGACTTACTAAAAGGACTAGGCGCGGAATATTGCATCTACGCCCTCTCGTATAGGACCAGATAGAGTTAAACACCGTACCAGTACAATACCCCTTTAGGGCGATAGAGCGGCGACGGCCGTGATACTTGATACGAATCAAGGTAAACAAGTGGCGATTCGAGTAGAATCACTATTTAAGGGAGGTATATTTCATCGCGAATTAATTACCCGTGCGGTTAGGTAGGACACCATGGCTGAAGAGAAAACTGGTAACCACAAACACGACATTCGCGTCGAGACTGATAGCGGTGATCGTGCCGATCAGCAAGAGCTCGATGATCTGACGGTTCTCCAGAACGGTGAGCTTCCCCCGGTAACGGCCAGGCAGTCCACTGAACTGGCCGAACCCGAACCTCTGGACGAAGAGTGGCTCGGCACCGTTCATCTGGGGAGCCAGCAAACCAATGAACAGGTATTGGCGGGCCTGCCTCGCGAAGATATCACCTCTGATGAAGACACAGATATCCCCGCCTCGCGACAATCTGACATAGAACCTTCACCACAAATGGTCAGAGACGAAGGCAAGGTAGGCAGTGATCAAAGCTGGACTCAGCCAGCGGAAAGTCAGGCCGTTTCGCTACCCCAAGATGCGCCTCCCGCCGAAATCACAGGAGCAGATATACTTGAGAACGTACTGGAGACTATTGGTTTAGATCACATTCAACCAAAACCCTACGAAGTGGACGTCATGGAGAAAATTCTCCATCCTGACCGAACGCAAACTCCGGAGCCGGAGCCCCCCGTCGCGAATGCTGATACCGCATCCACAGTAGAAGATGTTAGTGTCACGATTGATGTGTTGGCCAATGATAAAGGGACAGCCCCTGACAGATTAAGCGTCATCAGCGCCACATTAGCCGAGGGCGTGGATGGCAGCCTTACCATCAATGGAGACGGCACCATCACATTTACGCCGGGTGAGAGTTACCATTATCTCAACGCTGGTGAGGTATTGCGCGTAGAATTTACCTACACCATTTCGGACGGCTTCGGCGGAGCAGATACCGCCACGGCTTCGGTGATGCTATCCGGCGTTGGCATGATTATGCCCTTTCCTCTTTCCCTTGACGGAGAAATGCCTGCGGAAGTGACCGTCATGGGTGTACCTGACGGTGTAACCTTTTCCAGCGGTACACTGGATAAAGATGGCGCATGGGTATTTACGCAAGAAGAAATTGATGGCCTCAACATTGATATCGGCGGCGACGTCACCGGCGCGTTCGATCTAACCGTCACAACTTGGGGAAAAGCCGGCAAGGATGACACCGCCGTCGCCGCGGACATTGAATTCTCACAGAACCCGAATGGTAGCTGGGCAAGCGATGATCCTCTGGTGTTCCTTGGCGCCTCAAGTGACGGCGCTACCACGGGTACCGACGGCGATGACGTGATCGTCGGTTATGGCGGTGATAACGAAATCGCTGGCGGTCTGGGTAATGACGTTTTGTATGGGCTGGAAGGTGACGACACGCTTTCGGGCGAAGCGGGCGACGACACACTGATGGGTGGCGAGGGCAGTGACGCCATATACGGTGGCGAGGGCAATGACACTCTATCGGGTGAACTCGGCAGAGATAGTCTGTACGGCGATGCCGGTGATGACACGCTTATAGGCGGTGGCAGCGACGACAAGCTGTATGGCGGTGAAGGGCAGGATACGCTCTATGGCGGCGACAAGGATGATCAGTTGTACGGTGATGCCGGAGACGACACGCTGTATGGCGATGAAGGGAGGGATAAATTATACGGTGGTGAAGGCAATGATGTTCTTTCGGGCGGCGACGGGAAAGACACGCTGTATGGTGGCGAGGATATTAACTTCACCGAAACAGAAGCCGGGATCGTGTTCGAAGAATCCGCATCAGGCATAATTCAGTTCGATGACAATAGCGTGTTGGACTTTGAAGACGTGAGTGAAATCGTCTGGTA
>JABJGO010000025.1 GCA_018662225.1 Rhodospirillales bacterium
CGTCACTCTGTGGCTCATTTGTTGTGTGGTGTAACCAGGCGTGCCATTCAGCCGGTACCGTGGAGGCTTCCGGCTTGCCTTTGTAGAGTACCCACCGGCGTTCACGGCCACGTGGTAAAGGTTTTGAGGCGGTGTAATAGCGGTTTCCAAACTCGTCTGTTCCGACCAGTTTGCCATTCATCCACGTATACAAAATCGTACCAATTGTCGCCATTATCCCGATTCTCCTCATGTGCCCCGATGTGCCCCAGGGGATCGTTGCAGATCGAGGCTCGAACGCAATATGGCATTTCACCAGTGCCCCGTCCAGCGATCTGAATCGGTTTCAACTGCTGAAAATATGAGAAGTTTGGATGAGGTTGCTCATTATTTACCACCAAAATGTGGCGCGCTCGGAGTCGCACCGAAAAATTCCAGTTAATGAAGAATGATGCACACATGGAACGTTCACCGAAACCCGTACCTGATAACAGCTAGCGCATTGCCCCTTCTGTATGTTTCAAGGGAATTGAGGCACAATATATTGTGTGGCGCCATGTTGTCGCTCTAGCTAAATCTGCACATGTGAGGGTAATAAATACCCCGCCATATTCGGCTGTTTTCCGGGGTGGCGGCGCTGGTTACCAGTGGTTAACCCTGATTATTAACGAATCAGTAGGAACTGTGAAACCACAATATACAGACAATATTTGTTGCTGGAACACAAAATATTGTGGCGTGCAAGGGAAATATTAGCACGAAATGCAGTTATTGCTGTTGCGACGTCAACGCACCCTGGGCTACATATAGTGTGTTGCTCCTGGGCAAGCACTTCACATAGTGCTGATGGCCAGAATAAGGCCAGACAATGGCGGCGCAACAGGGGGACTTAGCGGTCCAGCAGTAAAAATTTGGGGCTTTAACCAGCTGAGAGAGAGAGTTGGCACTATGCGAATTACGCGATTCTATACAAAACAAGATCAGTCGCCTTACGCGGCATTCGATTTCATTAACGCAACGAGCGAAATCAAAAACCCGGACGGAACCATTGTGTTCTCGCTGCCGGACATGGAAGTACCGGCCCACTGGACCCAGGTTGCCAGTGATGTATTAGCGCAGAAATATTTCCGCAAAGCTGGCGTTCCGGCCAAGATGAAGCGCTTCGAAGAAAACGATGTACCATCGTGGCTGTGGCGACACGTGCCAGACGAAGAAGCATTATCAGAATTACCCGAAGATGAACGTTATTCAGGCGAAATCAGCGCAAAGCAGGTCTTCGACCGCTTGGTTGGCACCTGGACCTATTGGGGATGGAAAGGCGGCTACTACGATTCGGAAGCCGACGCCCTCGCCTACTTCGATGAAATGCGTTACATGCTGAGCGCCCAGACCGCGGCGCCCAACTCCCCGCAGTGGTTCAATACCGGCCTGCATTGGGCTTACGGTATCGATGGCCCGTCACAAGGCCACCATTACGTGGACTTCAAGACCGGCGAGTTGGTGGCATCGGCGTCCTCTTATGAGCACCCACAGCCGCACGCCTGTTTTATTCAGGGCATCTCAGACGATTTGGTCAACGACGGCGGTATTATGGACCTGTGGGTTCGTGAAGCCCGTTTGTTCAAATACGGCTCTGGTACTGGTAGTAACTTCTCCAACCTTCGCGGTGAAGGCGAGAAATTGTCGGGCGGTGGCCAGTCTTCCGGCCTGATGAGCTTCCTGAAAATTGGTGACCGCGCCGCTGGCGCCATTAAATCAGGCGGCACAACTCGCCGTGCTGCCAAAATGGTCGTGGTCGATGTGGATCACCCGGATGTTGAGCAGTTCGTAAACTGGAAGGTTCTGGAAGAACAGAAAGTTGCGGCACTGGTATCCGGTTCACGCATGGCGCAGAAAACGTTGAATGCCGTAATTGATGCCTGCAACAAGGGTATGGACGGCGATGCCGGTGATGATCGGTTCGATCCCAAGGTCAATGATGCCTTGAAAAAGGCTATCCGCGAAGCCCGCAAGGTCATGGTGCCTGAAAGCTATGTTCAGCGCGTCATTCAGTTCGCCAAACAGGGCTATACCGAGATCGAATTCCCGACCTACAACACCGATTGGGACTCGGACGCCTACCTCACGGTTTCTGGTCAGAATTCAAACAATACGGTGCGTGTAACCAATGCCTTCCTTGAGCGCGTGCTTGAAGACGGTGAATGGGAGCTCATCCGTCGTACCGACGGCGAAGTCCACAAACGCATCCAGGCCCGCGATCTGTGGGAACAGATCGGTCACGCCGCCTGGGCCAGTGCCGATCCCGGCATTCAGTACGATAGTACCATCAACGAATGGCACACCTGCCCGGCCAGTGGTCGCATTAATGCGTCTAACCCCTGCTCCGAATACATGTTCCTTGATGATACGGCCTGTAACCTGGCATCGCTGAACCTTTACACCTTCATGGGTAAAGATGGTGAGTTTGAGGTAGAGGCCTTCCGCCACGCGGTTCGCCTGTGGACCATCACACTGGAAATTTCCGTGCTGATGGCCCAGTTCCCGGCCAAACAAATTGCCCAACTGTCTTATGATTTCCGGACACTGGGTCTGGGTTTCGCCAACATCGGCGGATACCTGATGGCGTCTGGCCTGTCATACGATTCAGATGAAGCGCGCGCTTTCTGTGGTGCTGTTTCAGCCCTGATGACCGGCACATCCTATGCCACGTCTGCTGAGATGGCTGGCGAAATGGGCGCCTTCCCGGAATATGAGCAAAATGCTGAACACATGCTTCGGGTTATTCGCAATCACCGTCATGCCGCACACGGCAATGCGGGTGATTTCGAAGGTCTGGATACCCTGCCTGTGGTTCTTGATGCTGACTCTTGCCCTGACAAGGTCTTGATTGATGCCGCTCGCGCCGCCTGGGACGATGCGTTGAGCTTAGGCGAGGAGCATGGTTTCAGAAATGCCCAATCAACGGTCATTGCGCCAACCGGCACAATCGGTCTGGTCATGGATTGCGACACAACAGGTATTGAGCCTGATTTCGCACTCGTGAAATTCAAGAAGCTTGCCGGTGGCGGGTACTTCAAGATCATCAATCGTATGGCACCGGTGGCCTTGGCTAAACTGGGTTACAGTCAGTCAGAAATCCAAGAAATGGATCGCTATGCCGTGGGCCACGGTACCCTGGCAGGGGCTCCTGGAATCACCATTGAATCCTTGAAAAACAAAGGCTTCACGGACGAAGTTATCGATTTGGTTGAGCGTTCTTTGGCCGATGCATTCGATATTCGCTTCGTCTTCAACAAGTGGTCACTGGGTGAGCAGTTCTGCACAGAAACGCTCGGTATCGAACTTGATCAACTGAATGATATTTCATTCGATATGCTGACCGAGCTTGGTTACAGCAAGGCCGATATTGAAGCCGCAAACGTCTATGTTTGTGGGGCCATGACGCTGGAAGGTGCGCCGTACCTTAAAGACGAGCATCTGCCCGTGTTTGATTGCGCCAATGCTTGTGGCAAAACCGGTAAGCGTTTCCTGTCCGTCGACAGCCACATTCGTATGATGGCGGCCAGTCAGCCGTTCATTAGTGGCGCTATTTCCAAGACCATCAACATGCCCAATTCGGCGACGGTCGAAGAATGCAAGGAAGCTTACATCCTGTCATGGCGTCTTGGCCTGAAAGCCAATGCGTTGTACCGGGATGGTTCTAAATTGTCCCAACCACTGTCAGCATCACTGTTCGATGATGTGGAAGATGCGGATGAGGCCATTGAGGCTATTGTAGATGCACCATCCGGCCAGCGCCCGGAAATCGTGACGGAGCGCATTATTGAGCGGTTTGTGGCCCAACGTGAACGCCCACCGGCACGGCGCAAGGGCTACACCCAAAAAGCGGGTGTGGGTGGTCATAAGGTGTATCTGCGGACAGGTGAATACGAAGACGGTCGTTTGTCCGAGATTTTCATCGATATGCACAAGGAAGGCGCTGCTTTCCGGTCCATGATGAACAACTTTGCTATCGCCATCTCGCTTGGACTGCAATATGGCGTGCCACTGGAGGAATACGTGGAAGCGTTTACCTTCACACGATTCGAGCCCTCGGGCATCGTGGAAGGCAACGAAACCATCAAGATGGCCACCTCCATTCTGGATTACATTTTCCGTGAACTGGCTGTTTCCTATCTTGGTCGTAACGATTTGGCTCACGCCCAGCCCAGCGATCTGCTGCCTGATGCCATTGGCAGTGGTGAAGAAGAAGGCCGTTTGGTCAGGGCTGATGCCGGTTCAATGGAAGAAGTCATAGCCCGCAGTACATCACGCGGTTATGTGCGCTCCAAGCTGGTCGTGATCAGCAACGATGAAACGTCGTCCGAAGGTGCGGTTGCCGCATCCGGTGGTGGTGGCATGGTCGCCACGGCTTCAGGCAGCAACAACGGTGGCAACGGCTCAACACAGCACTTGGTTTCGACGGAATCAACAACAGCAATCACCGTTTCTGCCGAGGTTATGGCAGCAACGGATGGACGCCTTGATAGCGTCCGAGAAGCACGAATGAAGGGATTCGAAGGCGATGCATGCGGCGAGTGTGGGAATTTCACACTGGTTCGTAATGGCACTTGCCTGAAATGCAATACATGTGGCGGTACGAGCGGTTGCTCATAGCACACTAGGGCTTTTAAAAGAATCCTCCCTGGGAAACTTGGGGCGTCTCCGATTTTATCGGGACGCCTCTTTTTTGCCTATTATCGATCATTGGGTATCGATCATTGGGTTTAGGTGGCTTAAGGCTCATTCTCGTCGAGAAATGACGGGTCAGCCATGGTCAGTGTGATGCCAGCTTCAGCAAACATGGCTTCGGTTAGATCGAAATGGCAGGACGCTGCCAACCGTTCGTTGTCGGTGGTGGTCGCGATTACTTCGGATACACCGGTCTGGACGATCATGGCCGCGCACACGCTACACGGCATCAGCGGCCATACGTAAAGGGTCAGGCCGCTTAGGTCCCGCTTGGCATCGATAATGGCGTTGCGCTCCGCGTGCACCACCATCTCATACTTAATGTCACGATTTTCCAACCGCTCAATGGTGTCTTCTACGCCAGACGGCAAGCCATTAAACCCGGTCGATACGATACGCATCATGGGATCAGCGATGACACACCCCACTTGCGTGCTGGGATCCTTGGACCAGTTTGCGATGAAGCGGGCCAGGTTCAGGAATCGATGATCCCAATGGGTTAGTTTACGAGTGTTCAATGGTTGAAATCCTCTTCTCGTGCATTAATCTACTGCCAAGCCAATTTATTCTAACATATGGCTAATTTGTTCTAACATACGCATGGGAGATGTCATGTCCGGAAAAGTTGCAGCGCGCCTTGAAGAACTCGGCATTGATCTACCAACACCAGCGGCCCCCGTGGCCAGTTACGTGCCATTCGTTAAAACTGGGAACCTGGTTATTGTATCAGGCCAAGTCACCATGGATAGCGGTGAGTTGCGATTTGTGGGCAAATTGGGTGATGATATGTCACTGGAAGAAGGCTATGAGGCCGCGCGTCTTTGTGCGGTTAATTTACTGGCCCAGCTTCGCGTGGCCTGTGACGGCGACCTGGACCGGGTTAAGCGGGTCGTGCGTCTGGGCGGGTTTGTGAACTGCACCGACGACTTTACGGATCATCCCAAGGTCATCAACGGCGCATCTGATTTGATGGCGCAAGTCTTTGGCGATGAAATTGGTGCCCACGCCCGCGCGGCTGTGGGGGCATCAAGCCTGCCGCTGGGTGTCGCGACCGAAGTCGAGGGCATGTTTGAGATCAACTGACGAGCCTAACGTCTAGCGCTATCTCAGGCTGGCCGTTTGAACGTTGCCCTCGCGTGTTCAACGCGGGCCCTAATCACGCAACCTTCAACATGATCGTTGATTAATCCCATGGCTTGCATGAAGGCATAGGCCGTGGTCGGGCCGACAAATTTCCATCCTCGTTTTTTCAACTCTTTAGACAGGGCAATGGATTCTGCAGAGGTTGATACAGTTTGCGGTTTTGCCAGCTTCGATTTGTCAGGTTCATACTGCCAAACGAAAGCTGCGAGAGATCCCTCCTGTTTGATCAGTTCCTGAACCCTCCGGGCGTTGTTGATGACAGCCTCGATCTTGCCCCGATGCCGGACGATACCGTCGTTTTCAAGCAGACGTTCCACATCACCTTGGGTGAATTGCGAGACCCGGTCGAAATCAAAATCATGGAATGCTGAGCGAAAATTTGGCGTTTCACTAAAATGGTGCGCCACCTGAGCCCGGACTGAAAGCTTTCCAAACTCAATTTTTCAAACAAACGGCGATCATCACTGACCGGGAAGCCCCACTCTGTATCGTGATAATTGGGAAATTCCGGCGCGGCATCACACCAGCGACAACGTTGCTTTCCATCGGACCCTACGATTGTTGTGCTCATTTATCTTAAGTCCTGTGCCTGAGAGTTGAGGCGTGAATTTAGCCGAGAAGAAAATTTAACCGGTCATCAGTTTTTGCGGGCGAGATTTCGGAAATTTCTGCGCTGACAATATTTTCTATCACAAATGGGTCGCTGCTCACCCTGTCTTGCAGGCCTGACAGTGTGGTGTTGTGAGCAATAATGCCCCCGCCTTGTTGAGGCTCCAAGCTACCCACCAATAGAAATACACCTTCATCAAAACCGAGACCTATCCATTCCTTATGATCTTCCATGAACTGGTTGGCCTGATCTTTATTGTCAGAAAATTTGAGCAGAACGATAAACATTTTAAATTTTTCCCTTCACGTATGCGTTGAGCCACTCATCCATAAGCTTCACCTCCTGTTTGATGAATTTCTGATCGCTAAAAGCACTCGCTAATGTTGCGACGCCCTGGCTACGGGCAAGAATATGCATGGCCAGTTCATCTGCATCAGCATTATGGTCGATCTTTTCAAATTGCCTGCTCAACCATGTGCGAAATAACGTAAACAAGCGCCTTGCTTCAGGCTGTGCTGGATGGTTCAGCTTTGCCAGCTCTGTGCACAGTGTGCCAACCGGGCAGCCATAGTGTTTAATCTTGGCCCGGTTCGTGATCAGGATATGAATGAAACGCCGGATGCGATCTACCGGTGTTTTTTCCTCGTTTTCCCACTGCGATAACATCCTTCGGGTATTTTCGAGGCGAACACCAATGACGGCATTCAAAATCTCATCCTTGGTTTTAAAGTGATGATAAAAATTCCCGCGCGATATTTTTACGGTTTCGGCAATGTGTGAGAACGAAGTGTGCTCATATCCTTGCTGATAAAACAGCTGGTCAGCTGCCTCCACAATATGATCACGTGTCGTCTTGTCGCTCATGAAACGTTACCCGGAACTGAGGCTGTTCCGCCTTCTATTTTAGCCAAGTTAGGACAATCGTCCAAGTCACAAAATTAGGTCAAGCGTCCTAATTCGTCAAGGCATTTACGACGCGTAGGAATTACAGTGTATGTTTTGAGGCAAGATTGAGTTGGGGTGAAAACAGTTCCCCCTCACCCACCCTCAACAACAAGGTTTGGATTATCCTGAACCCGGCTGTGATCAGTCGGAGACAGGCGTACCTGTAGGTGAATGCCGTCGGCGGTATCCTCGCGCGACAAAACCTCGCCGTGCTCGTACAGCCATGCCGCGTCGGCACCAAATTCGTGGCCCATGGTTATATCGGCGATCAGGTGATCACGGGTCAGTTCTTCATCAATGCGGTTGAGCAGTTCTTGGGTGCCGCGTCCGGTGATGGCGGACAGGCTCACAATAGGATCGTGGGCGCGCGCCACCTTGTTTTCGATGTTAGACAGGCTGTCATCGTCCAGCAAATCCGTTTTGTTGATGACTTCGATGATGTGCGATTGTGAAATCGGCTGGGTTGGTTGATCGTCGCCGTCGGGTGGCAGAACACCAAGTTGGCGAAGAATAGAAATCACATCATCGCGCTGGGCGTCCCAGTCATCGTGGGATGCGTCCTGTACATGCAAGATGATGTCGGCTTCGCAAACTTCTTCCAGTGTGGCGTGGAAGGCTGTGACCAGTTCGTGCGGCAGGTCGGAAATAAAGCCCACCGTATCGGACAGGATTGCTATCTCACCCGATGGTAAAACAATCTGCCGCATGGTCGGGTCCAGCGTGGCAAACAGTTGGTCCTTTGCCAGAACGGCCGATTGCGTCAACCGGTTGAACAAGGTTGATTTACCGGCGTTCGTATAGCCCACAAGGGCTACGGACCGGTACGGCACCCGTTCACGGGCCTGGCGGTGAAGCCGCCTTGTTTGTTCCACGCTCTTGAGCTGACGTTTAATCAGCACGATACGCTCGTTGATCAAGCGTCGATCGGTTTCAATCTGGGTTTCACCCGGGCCGCCCACAAAGCCCAAGCCACCACGCTGGCGTTCCAGGTGAGTCCAGCTACGAACCAGACGGCTTTTCTGGTAAGACAGCGAGGCCAGTTCCACCTGTAATCGCCCGGCTTTCGTCCTCGCCCGGGCACCGAATATTTCCAAAATCAGACCCGTGCGGTCAATAACTTTGCAATCCCAGGCCTTCTCAAGATTTCGTTGCTGCACCGGGCTCAATGGCGCATTGATAATCGCCAGTTCGATCTCCGGGTGTGGCGCGGGCTCGTGATCACGTTTGCGGCCACGGCGGATGGGCTCTTCATCCTCGTCCTCGTGCTCATCATGGTTTGTATGTGGCTCGGAAGATTTGTGTCCGTGAATGATTTCGCCCAGCCGTTCCACGGTACCTCGCCCGAACAGCTTGCCGGGTGATGGCGCATTAATACGCACGATTTCTGCGTGGCGCACGTCGAGCTCAATGGCGGCAGCCAGACGCACAGCCTCCTCCAGGCGCGCATCAGCGACGCGCGCAATCTTGGCCTGAGTTGCGAATTCTGGATGAATGACAAGGCACTGTTGCTGTGGTGCCAGGATTATATCGTTAGTGTCCAAAGTCGTTAGTCAGCACCACTGTCGTCTGTATCATCGACCTCAGGTTCGAACAGCTGAACCGGTGTGGATGGCATGACGGTTGAAATTGCGTGTTTGTATACGAGTTGAGTGTGACCATCCCGGCGCAAGAGAACAGAAAAATTGTCGAACCACGTGACAATACCCTGTAATTTCACTCCGTTGATCAGGAAGACGGTAACGGGTGTCTTGTTCTTGCGAATGTGGTTGAGAAACACGTCCTGTACATTTTGTGTTTTTTCTGCGGACATTTTTTGGGCCCCATATTTATTATGTGTTTTATTTCTGGGGTGGGTAAATCGGGTTGGTAACCGAGACGGTTACCAACGCAAGACCCCCACCGAGCGCTTTTACACATTGCTGCGTACACGTAGCATACGTGAATTTCAAATAGATTCAAATGAAGCTATAGCATTACACGCTAATGCATTGAATTGTTTGCAAGTTTTTACGTGGTGGTGAGGTGGAAAGTCATCAAACTCACCCGCATCAGGATCGTTTTCGCGCAATAGCACCGAAATGCACCCGGCATTGAGTCCGCACTCCAGATCAATATTGGCGTCGCCAACAAACCATACTGAGGCACTGGGGCTGATCCCGCTTCCCGATAAGGCCATGTGTACGGGATCAATGGCGGGTTTATCATGAGTGGCATCCCCGGCGCCGATCAGATTGACCAAGTAACCCTCCCAACCCAGATGTCCGGCTTCCTGTCGCAGGTATTCCCCCAGCTTGTTACTGACGATGCTCATAAAGACGCCTTGGCCATGCAGGTCCCTAAGCATGTCTTCAGCGCCCGGCAAGGGTTTCAATTCTTTGATGTGAATATCCTGATAACGGCCATAGAAAATATCGGCCGCATCATGCCATGCGTCGCCAAATAATGTGGGGAAGCTGTCACGCATGGATTTACGTACCCGCGCGCGGGTTTCATCCATGGACCACGGATCCATACCGAAATGAACCAGCGTGTGGTTCATGGCATCGTGAATGGTAGGCCATGTATCAACCAGGGTGTTGTCCCAGTCGAAGATGATCGCCCCTGGCGCAGGTACGCTCATGAAGCAGCCGGTTGATTGATAAATTCGAGATATTTTTGTGACAGCTGTTCGGTCAATGCACCCATGTGCCCATTGCCAATCACCTGATCATCAATCCGCGTCACAGGCTTGGCAAAACTGGATGCACTGGATACGAAGGCTTCGCGTGCACTGTGGGCTTCGGCCACCGTGAACGCGCGCTCTACAAATGGAATACCCGATTCCTCGGCGATAGCAA
This sequence comes from Rhodospirillales bacterium, assembly GCA_018662225.1. Lineage (GTDB taxonomy): Bacteria > Pseudomonadota > Alphaproteobacteria > Rhodospirillales > Casp-alpha2 > JABJGO01. The sequence goes on from JABJGO010000025.1 coordinate 10,246, forward strand.
TGATCCGCATGCGGGTGATGCCATTTAAAATTGCGTTGGTGGGTGGCCTGGTTACCAATTCGCCGTCCCTGGTTACGATCCACGCGTTGCTGGATGTGCCTTCTGTAACCGTGCCATCCGGATCCACCTGCCAGGCTTCAAAGGCACCGGCCTCTTTGGCCTGTTGTTTACCCAAACAATTGGGCAGCAAGGCAATGGTCTTGATATCGCGGCGGTCCCAGCGGATGTCGGGAATCGTAATCACCGATACCCCGGCTGGATCAGGCAAGTTGTTCAGGTTCGGTATATGCTTGGCCGTCACAACCAGTGAGCTGGCGACGCCTGACGGGAACTCGTGGCTGCGACGGGCAACACCGCGGGTAACTTGAAAATAAATCAAGCCGTTGCGCAATTTGTTGCGCCGTGCCACTTCGCGCAGGATAACGCCGAGTGCTGATCGGGTTACCGGCCATGCGATTGACAGTTCGTTCAGGGATCGGTCAAGCCGGTCTAAGTGCCCCGCTTCGTCAGCCATATGGCCACCGACCACGGTGATCACTTCATAGACGCCATCACCAAACTGATAGCCGCGGTCTTCGATGTGGACAGCGGCATCCATGTGGTTTTGATAGCTTCCGTTTACGTATGAAATTCTCGACATGATGCTCTTTTCTCTTTTTGGTATCAGAAATATTCCAGTTGGACAGAGAACATTTTCTCTACCGCCCGGATTGCTTTCGATTCAGCAAATAATACGACCCGGTCTTTGGCCTGAATGATGGTGCCGCCACGCGGGACAATGACCTCGTCATCGCGAACGATGGCGCCCACGACAACACCTTTAGGCAGATTTACATCGCGTAAGGGTGCACCCACCAGATCAGATGTCGCCAATGCCTCGGCCTCAATCAGTTCTCCGAAGCCTTCACGCAGAGTGTGTACAGAATGGATGCGGCCACGGCGTACATGCTGAAGGATGGTTGAAACCGTAATGTTTCGGGGGTTCACCACCACGTCGATGCCAAGGGAGCCGATCAACGGCTCGTAGACAGACTTGTTGATCAGGGTGAGCGCACGTTGGCAACCGAACTGTTTTGCCAAAAGCGATGACAGGATGTTGGTCTCATCATCGTTTGTCACGGCGATCACGGTTTCCGTCTGGGAAACGTTGGCCTCTTCCAGCAATTCGGAATCCAACACATCGCCGCTCAGAACAATGGTTTTGTCCAATTGAGTGGCGATTTTCTGGGCGCGCTCAGGATTTGCTTCAATCATCTTGGCATTGATCCAGCCGTGATTCTGTTCCACTTCCTGGGCGATAAACATGCCGATATTGCCACCCCCAAAAATCAGCAAGCGATTTGCTTCAGTGGTTTCCAGACCAAAGGCTGTCATGGTGCGCTGCACTTGAGTTGAATCCACAACCAGATACACTTCGTCATCGGCCAGCATCTGATCGTTACCGTCGGGTATCATGGTTTTACCATCGCGGAAGATGCCGATAATGACGATGTTAAGATCAGGAAACAGCTGGGTCAGCTGACGCAGCGGGGTATTGATCAGGGGGCAGCTTTCCGTACACCGGACGCCGAGCAACTTCACCCGGTCCTCGGCCAGCGGGATCATTTCAAAGGCACCCGGTACCTGAAGCCGTCGGCCAACGGCTCGGGCCACTTCCCGTTCCGGTGAAATGATGACGTCGATTGGCATATTGTCACGGGTGAACAGCGTGGACCACATAGGATCCAGATAACTTTGCTGGCGAATACGGGCGATCTTCATGGGTACGTCAAAAAGCGAGTGTGCGACCTGACATGCCACCATGTTGACCTCATCCGCATAGGTTACCGCAATCACCATATCCGCATCGGCGGTACCGGCTCTATCAAGCACATCGGGATCGGACGCATGGCCAAGAAAACCGGTTGCATCAATGGTGTCATTGATCATGCGGATCCTGTCCGGTGCCTGATCCACAACGGTTACATCATTTGACTCCATGGACAGGTGGCGGGCGATATTAAAACCAACCTGTCCGGCACCGCAGACAATTATTTTCATGTGGACTGTTTCCTCATAACCTAATTGATACCCAGGCTTTTTAATTTCCGGTGAAGGGCGGAGCGCTCCATGCCGACAAATTCTGCCGTTCTGGAAATATTGCCGTCAAACCGGTCCAACTGTGCCGTCATGTAATCACGCTCAAACGCCTCTCGTGCATCGCGCAAGGGTAGCCCGATGATCTCAGAATGCGCCGGAAAACCGTTGGCGGAATCAATCTTGCCGGTGATCTCTGCTGGCAACATATCAACGCCGATGGAAGCAGACTGGTCATCCGGTGCCATAATTAACATGCGTTCCACAATATTTCTAAGCTCTCGTACATTGCCAGGCCAGCTATAGGTCTGAAGGGCTGCAATGGCGTCGAGCCCAATAGACCGGGTCGATAAACCGGCATTATCCATGGCTTGCGTCGCAAAATGATTGGTCAGATCCGGTATGTCATCGCGGCGTTCAATCAATGATGGCACTACAATGGGAACCACGTTCAGGCGGTAATACAGGTCTTCGCGAAAATTACCGTCAGTAATTTCTTTAGACAGATCACGCGTTGTGGAAGCAATCACGCGAACGCTGACCTCCACACGGGTTGAGCCACCGACGCGCTGAAAGATTTGCTCCTGCAAGGCGCGTACGATTTTGCCTTGTGTCTCCAGTGGCATATCGGCCACCTCATCGAGAAATAGCGTACCGTTATGGGCCTGCTCAAAGGTGCCGATTTTCTTGCCGGGTTCGTTATCGGCGGACATGAACTCTTCACCAAACAATTCCGATTCCACGCGTTCGGGCGACATGGTAGCACAATTCAGAACCACAAATGCACCGTCCTGACGTCGGGATTGACTGTGGATTTGGCGTGCCACAACTTCTTTGCCACTACCAGGTGGCCCACTGATCAATACACGGCTGTTGGTAGGGGCCACGCGTTCTACGGCCTGACGCACTTCCTTGATGGCGCTGGTTGATCCAATCAGATCATCGGATGACCCCGCCCGCATACGCAGTTCAGCATTTTCACGCCGCAGGTGGTCTGCTTCCAGTGCCCGCTCCACAGAAAAAATAAGCTGTTGCGCCTGAAACGGTTTTTCCACGAAATCATATGCCCCTTCTTTCAAGGCTGATACGGCCGTTTCGATCGTGCCATGGCCGCTCATCATTACCACGGGTACGTCTGGGTGATCACGTTTAATAGCGCTCAGAATTTCCAGCCCGTCCAGTTCACTACCGCGTAGCCAGATATCCAGCAAAACCAGATTTGGGCGGCGGCGTTCGATGCTGGCTAGTGCTTCCGTGCTGTTGGCAGAGTCGCGGGTCTCATAGCCTTCGTCGGAAAGAATACCAGCCGTGAGTGAACGGATATCAGCCTCATCATCAACAATCAGAATGTCTCGTGCCATGTCGTTTTTTACCCGTTCTCAGGTTGGAAAATCATTGATATGCGTGCCCCGCCCGATGGGGCGTCTTCCAGAATCAATTCGCCATGGTGTTCTTCTACAATTTTTTTCACGATTGCCAAACCCAACCCTGTACCTTTGTCGCGCGTCGTCACATAGGGTTCAGTCAATCGGTTGCGTTCCTGATCGGGTAGGCCCACACCGTTGTCTTCGATGGCCAATGTGATGTGGGTGACGTCGTTCTCAGTTTCTGTTTTCAGGCTGACGTCGATTTGGCCTGCATCTCCGGACTGACGTGCACCCACCGACTCGATGGCATTCTTGATAATATTTGAGATCGCGCGGGATATTTGCTGACGGTCACACAGCATTTCCGTTCTCTGGCCCGACGATACAAAGTTCACATTGATATCACGGTCTCGGTTGCTTTCCAGAAACACGACCTCGGCGCAAATATTATCCAAATCTTCAGCCAGAAGCTCCGGCTCTGGCATACGCGCAAAGGACGAGAATTCATCGACCATCCGTCCGATATCACCAACCTGGCGGATGATGGTATCGGTGCAGCTTTCGAATACATCCGGATCCGTGGATATTTCGCTCAGGTATTTTCGTTTGAGGCGCTCAGCCGATAGCTGGATAGGTGTTAGCGGGTTCTTGATTTCGTGTGCGATGCGGCGCGCCACATCGGCCCATGCCGCCTGACGCTGAGCCGACTGTAAGGCTGTGATATCGTCGAAAGTCACGACGTAGCCAATCACCTCGCCATTATCCAGGCGTTCGGCCGAGATACGCACAAGCAACGTGAACGTGTGGCCATTCCGCTCAATTTGCAGTTCGTCCTCGTGCTGACGAGCAGGCCGTTTGACAGAGGTTTCGACCAATTTGGCCATTTCCGGTACAACGTCCACAAGCGGTTTTCCGATCATGAATTTCAACTTCAATTTCAGCAGATCAGATGCTGATCGATTGGGCAGATTGATGCGGGTCTGCTCGTCTAATCCGATTACACCGGCTGACACACCGGAAAGAACCGCTTCTGTAAACTCGCGGCGTTCATCCAGTTCCCGGTTGGCTTCAAGCAAGCCGTCTTGCTGTGAAGACAACTGTTGGGTCATGGCATTAAAGGCCCGCATGAGGGTATCCAGCTCTGACAGGTTAGTCTGCTCCGGGACGCTAACGGACAGATCGCCCTCACCGATACGGGCTGAGGCCGATATCAAGCGGCTGATAGGATTGGCCACGTTCGTTGCAACCGTTAACCCGACCCATGCTGCGGCCATGAGCATAAGCAACGCTACCACCACGAACAGGGCCATGAAGGTAATTTGCAATCCACCTCGTTTTTCCTCGATGCGCTTGTATTGCGCGACTCCCTTCTCGACTCGTTCGATATGGTCAATAACGCGGGAGTCCACAAACCGCCCAATCAGCAAGTACATGTCCACAAACTGGTTCAGGCGCATGACGGCACGCACCCGGTCATCCTGATCGCTGGTTATCACCACAATTTCACCAGCATCGGCTTTCTGGAATGCCCAGTTTGGAGCCAGATCAAATTCCAACGCCTGACTTAAGGGTGAGCGAGCAATAACGGTGCCATCCCGGTCTGTGACGATTGCTTCGTGAATACCGCGTAACTGTGCCTGCGCCGACAGGTATCGGGTAAATCCAACCGGGTTTGCCGACAATCGGGTAGCCTGGCGGTTCAGATCGTTGGCAATGGTAAAAGCCTGGGATCGGATGTTTTGCTGGTGCTCATACAGGTACGCCGTCGCGACCAGTGATGAATCGTCCAGCGCCGATCGTACCCGATCACTGAACCATGCCTGCATGCCGATGTTCAGGAATACGGCGGCAAAGATAGCCACCAAGACAGCAGGTGTAACGGCAATCAGGCTGAACAGCATCACTAATTGGGTATGAAGGCCTGCGCCGGCATCCTGTCGCTTGCGTTGTATCCACACCGATACCAGCTTGGCCATGACAAGGCCGGCTAGCAATAAAAGCAGCACCACATCCACGTACAATAGATACGTAACGGTTTGCAGATCGTGCTCCGCTCCGGTCATGGTGACGGCGGTGCTGATGCCGGAGATCAAGGCGGCTAGCGCAATGACGTAAGCCATCTTGCGATTGTTGGTGGCACGGTACAACCACTCAAATAGCCCTGTGGCTTCGTGTTCGGGCGCTGCCTTCAACTCATCCTGTGAGGGTAAGGTGTTCATTTTTTGCCCCGCACGATATCCACGCCCAGGTCTCGTATTTTCTTGCGTAATGTATTGCGATTGAGGCCGAGCACAGCGGCAGCCTTGACCTGGTTACCACCTGTTGCTTCCAGGGTTAGCGAGATCAGGGGTTTTTCCACCTCGCGCAAAATACGATCATACAGTCCTGATGCAGGCAGCTTTCCCCGGTGTGCACGGAAATAATCGCTGATATGGCGCTCGGCTGAGCCACCCAATCCACCGGAATCTCCGCCGACACTGGACGTTTCGTGTCTCGCATCAATTTCTCCATCGACCATGTGGCCGGGAATGGTGTCCTCGGGTACCAAAACCGTCAATCTCTGCATGAGGTTCTCAAGTTCGCGCACGTTGCCGGGCCAATTGTGACGCTTCAGATGTTTGACGGCCTTGTCGGATAACTGTTTTTCCGCAAAGCCAGCCGCCTTGCCGGCTTTTTTAAGGAAGAACTGTGCCAGTTCGGGTATATCGTCGATGCGGTCACGCAAGGGAGGGATGCTGAGGGGCACCACATTCAGGCGGAAGAACAAATCTTCGCGAAACTGGCCTTCAGCGATCAGCTGGCGCAAATCTCTGTGGGTTGCAGCAATGATCCGGGCATTTGTTTTCTGCGGTGTGCGTCCACCGATGGACGTAAATTCACCTTCCTGTAGTACGCGCAACAGCCGGGTTTGTGCTTCGGACGGCATATCGCCGATTTCATCCAGAAACAGCGTGCCACCGTCGGCCTGGGCGAAGCGCCCGGGGCTGCGTTGCACGGCGCCGGTAAAAGCACCTTTCTCGTAGCCAAATAATTCGCTCTCGATCAAGTCGCGCGGAATGGCGGCCATGTTTACAGCAACAAAAGCCTGATCTGCCCGACGACCGAAATCATGCAGCGCGCGTGCCACCAGTTCCTTGCCGGTGCCACTCTCGCCGGTGATCATGACGGTCAGGTCAGTGTTTAGTAACCGGGCGATGGTGCGGTAAATATCCTGCATGGCAGGCGACCTGCCGATGATGGGTAGTCGCTCGTCCAGCGCCACCATACCAAACGTGCCTTCATCGCCGGGTGTAGTATCAAGTGCTGCTTTAATATTTCTTGTTAATTCATTTATATCAAAAGGTTTTGGCAGGTACTCATAGGCACCCAGTTCAGTGGCTTTGACGGCGGTCATGAGGGTGGTCTGGGCGCTCATAACAATGATCTTCATGTCAGGTCTGAGCGCCTGGATCTCCGGGATCATATCAAGACCATTACCATCAGGCAGGATCACATCGGTAACCAGCAGGTCGCCCTCGCCGCTTCGCACTTTATCCATCAGGCTGGTACCGTCGCCTACCGGGATAACGTCATAGCCTGAACGAACCAAAGCTTGCGTAACGACGGTACGAATACCACTGTCATCGTCGGCGACCAGAATGGTGGACGTGGTTGCCATGGCTATAGCATTTCCTCATTTGTATCCACCGGCGTATCCATTGGCGTATCCACAGTCGTGCCTGTATGAATGGGCAACAAGACCCGGAAGGTGGTTTGACCAGGGATTGATTCGAAATCAATCATGCCGCCATGGTCATGGATTATTTTTGCTGTCAGGGCGAGGCCCAGGCCACTGCCATTGGGTTTAGACGTGACGAACGGATCAAACAGGTGATCACGTAGTTCGGGTTCAATACCCGGTCCATTGTCCGTAATCTCGACCACCAGCGGCAGGTTGCGGGGCGCGTCCTCGCCCTCCTTGCCTGGCGATGTGAGCAATCTTACACCCGGCTTGTAGGCTGTGCGTAGTGTGATACGCCCGCCCTTGACTGGAACGGCTTCCGCTGCATTTTTGATGAGATTAAGAAACACCTGGATGAGCAGGTCGCGCTCACCGGAAACCAACGGTAACGACGGATCATAGTCGGTGACAAACGAAATGTTAGCGGCAAACCCGTTCATGGCCACGTTATGAACCCGGTCCAGCACCTTGTGAATGTTAAGCGCCACCGGGTGCAGCACCGCGTTCCCTGAAAATTGTCCCATGCGATCAACAAGCGCACAAATTCTATCCACTTCATCGCGGATCAAGTCTGTGAGCTGTCTGTCGGCATCAGAGACGTGTTGGTCCAGCAACTGTGATGCACCGCGAATGCCTGACAACGGGTTTTTCACCTCGTGTGCCAGAACCGATGCCATGCCGGATACGGACCGCGCTGCACCCAGGTAGCCCAGACGACGGTCCATCTGCTGCGTGACCGTGGTCTCAATAATCCGTAACGCCACCCAGCCACCTGATTCCGGTATAGGCGATGCGGCTACATCCATGTAGATGCCATGACCAGTCCGTGGATTGAACACATCAATTCCGTGTTCCGTGATAACGATGTCTTTGGTGCTGGCACGCAGGCTGATGGATTCCAGATCGGACAGCTCAGGGGCTACCCTGCTCAAGGCTTCACCGCGCATGCTTTCCAGGCTTCTTCCCACCAACTGCTCTGCCGCAGAATTAGCGTTTAGAATGCTGCCTTCGGCATTGAGACCCAGCACCGCCACGTCCAGTGCATTGAACACAGCCGTCAAGTCGACTGAGGCTTTTGCCCCACCTTCGACGAGTTTCAGTTTTGGCTCAGGCATTTTATGCGGCCAGTCTGTCAACCAATGGGTCGTAGAAATCCCGGATGAGCGTTTTGACTCCGTCCGCATCGGGGCAGTGATTAACCGCGCCTCGGAATTCAGCGGATTCGTACAAACCTTTCGAATACCACCCGATGTGCTTACGCGCTACACGGACCGCAATGCTTTCACCGTAATGATCCAGCATTTCCTGATAATGTTTCAGCAGGCAGTCACGCTGCGTTGCCAACGTCGGATCAGGCAAGCGCTCACCGGTTTCAAGAAAATGTGCCACCTGTGCCGGGAACCATGGTCGGCCATACGATCCACGCCCTACCAGCACGCCATCGGCACCAGACAGTTCCATGATTTCGGCCGCATCATCCAGTGTGTTCACATCGCCATTGGCAAACACCGGCAGAGATACCGCATCTTTCACATTTCGAATGAAAGCCCAGTCCGCATGGCCTTTATAAAACTGACATCGGGTACGGCCATGCACGGCGACGGCCTTGATGCCGCAATCTTCGGCAATACGGGCCAGCTCCGGGGCATTGCGTGTGTCATCGTCCCAACCGGTCCGCATTTTGAGCGTTACCGGGATATTGACCGCGTTAACCGTGGCGGTGAGTAATTTTTCAGCATGTTTCAGATCACGCATGAGGGCTGAACCGGCATCACCATTGACCACTTTTTTAACCGGGCAGCCCATGTTGATATCGATAATGGCGGCGCCACGTTCTTCATTCAGGCGAGCGGCCTCGGCCATAATATCCGGCTCACAACCAGCCAGTTGAACGGACATAGGCTGTTCTTCAGCGCAGTTAGAGGACATTTTCAGGGTTTTCTTGGCAGCATAGACCATGGCCTTGCTGGCAATCATCTCTGATACCACCAGGCCAACGCCAAAGCCCTTGACCATGCGGCGAAACGGCATGTCGGTAACCCCGGACATAGGGGCCAGGACAATGTTGTTTTCCAGCGGAATATTGCCGATCATGATCGTCATTGCGCATATCCTAGAAATTGGGTGCCTATTTATTAGGCAAAACCATGTAAATTGCAATCATTTTAATGGATTAGGCTGTCAGACAGCCAGTAAAACACTGGTTACAAACTTGACGCCCGGATAGGCCAGCGTGAGCAGCAGATAGGCCGATAGAATAACCCGCATGACCTGATGGCCGCGGACCCCGCTTTTGGGTTGTGCCACCAACAAGCCACCAATTATCACAAAAGCGGCGACGGCCAGAATCGATTTATGATCGAGCTGGAAGACAGGCCCACCTTGGCTTAGGGAGGCAGCGATTCCCGTCATTAAACCAACCCCCAGGATCAACTCACCCAATGCCAGCAGCTTGAACTGGAACTGGTTGCAGTCTGATACAGACGGTAATTGACGTGTGAAGTCCGTGGGATGTTTGTTCTTAAGGGCGCGTTCCTGAATAAAACCGGCACAAGCCGCACTGGCGGCCAGCGTGACCACGGCATAGGTCAAAACCGACACAAGGATGTGGAAGACCACCCAGTTGCTGTTAATGGGCAGGGCCTCAGCTGACCCGGTGCTTTCCCACAGAAATGCCGTGATCGCCAGGATGGCCATGTAAGGCATGACCACAGGTGCCAGTCGCCAGCCTTCGCGGGCCATGATGACCATGGCCGTGAAGGAGACCAGTGTTGCGGCCACCGTAATCCATATGGCGGTGTCGAAATCCGTTTGCCAGGCACCGCCAGATCTGACGGCCAGCCAAATCAATGGTCCCATGAGCGCCAGCCCTAGCAGGCCCCGGAACCGAATGCCGGGTGTCATTTTTCCAGCCAGTGCCACATAAGCGGCAGGCACTACGCAGATACTGGCAATAAGGCTGAACAGGATGTGTTGGTTCATGATCTTCGTTAATCCACTTTCTGACGGGTAAAATCGCGCCAGTTCGCCGCTTTGGCAAGCCCCATCATTGCCCCATCATTAAAAGCCAATAGATTGACATTCGCCCCGAGTTCAATAGATATCAGTGATGGATACAAACCTTTCACCCCAATTGCCTGAAAACCCGTGCATTGCCGTGGTTGTTGCTGCCGGTCGAGGCATGCGGGCAGGTGGTGACGTGCCAAAGCAGTACCGTGCCATTGGTGGCGTGCCGCTGGTCCGTTTGACGCTGGAAAGCCTGATCCAGCATCCGGGCATTCATGGTGTTTGCGCGGTTATTCACCCCAACGACGAGGCATTGTTCGAGGAAGCCACTCAGGGTCTTGCGTTATTGCCTGTTGTTTACGGTGGTGCCACCCGCCAGGAATCTGTGATCAATGGCTTGCGCGGCATAGCGGCACTGGAACCGGGACAGGTGCTGGTGCACGATGGTGCCCGCCCCTACCCGTCACCGGACCTGATCACGCGGGTGCTTGATGGATTGTCCATGGCCGGTGGTGCTGTTCCGGCCCTTGCCGTGGTCGATACCTTGAAGCGGGGAAACGAAGACAGAATAATTACAGCCACCGAGCCGCGCGACGGCCTGTGGCGGGCGCAAACACCTCAAGGGTTTAATTTTGCGGCCTTGCTCACAGCCCATGAGAAATTTGTGGGTGATGAGATGACAGACGATGCGGCTATCGCTGAAGCCGCTGGTATGCGTGTGATACTGGTGGATGGGGAAGAGCAAAATATCAAGGTCACGACACCTGAAGATTTCGTGCGCGCCGAACGTTTAGCCAATATCTATGAGCCCCGGTCCGGTATGGGATACGATGTGCACCGATTTTGTGATGGCACCAGCGTTCAGTTATGTGGCGTATCCATCTATCACGACCGTGCTCTGGAAGGCCATTCAGACGCCGACGTTGCCATGCACGCGTTGTGTGACGCTCTGTACGGGGCCATCGGGGGTGGTGACATCGGCCTGCATTTTCCACCGTCTGATGAACAGTGGCGCGGCGCCAGCTCGGAGGTATTTCTGTCTCACGCTATGGAACGGGTTCGGGCCTTGGGTGGGCGTGTGGCCAATGTTGATGTGACGATCATTTGCGAAGACCCCAAAATTGGTCCGCACCGGGAGGCCATGCGCACCCGATTGGCCGAGATCACGGGGATGGATATATGGCGCGTAAACGTAAAGGCCACCACCACGGAACGTCTGGGCTTCACCGGTCGGAAAGAAGGTATTGCCGCCCAGGCCATCGCCACGGTGATGGTGCCCGTTTCAAATTAATATTGGTACCGTTAAGGATTTGGCATACCATTTTGCGTATAGACATTCAGATTGTGAAATAACTCGCGGGCAAGATTTCAGATGAATGAACGTATCACCAAGTTTCTGGGCAAGAAAAAACGCCTCAAGCGATCACCAGTAGAGGTCCACGGTCCATCGGGCAAACAACGTGCTGGCTGCTTCGAGGCATTGAGCAGGCTGGTGGTAAATTGCCGCTGTTCGATGAGGAGGGGCAGCGTTATAGCGAGCGTACGATCAAAAGCTGCCTGAACAAGGGATGGGCAGAGCCCTGGTTCGCCAATCCCCTCAAACCCGATTGGCTGGTTTGCCGACTGACCGATAGCGGTCGCCACATCTTGCACGCTGGTCATCATTAGGTGGTCGACGGGCCTGATGATACGCCCAATGGCGATACACCCAAGTTTGCGATCTGTATTAACCGACGGTTTGGGTCGGATCGCCCCTCCTGCGGAAATCGTGGCAGCGCAGCTATTGCAGACGCCATCGAAACAGGTGCGCAGGAACGAGGCATCAATGTGACGATTGAGCGCATCGTGTGTTTCGGTATGTGCGCTGATGGTCCGAATATGCGACTGGTACCAGGCGGTGCTTTTCACAAAAACGTCAATCTGGATCAGGTGGATGAGATATTAGCCACGCTGGAGTCGGCCTGCGGGCACAAAAAAAAATCTGATGACATTCCCGGCATACCGGGCAGTTGAGCCTCATATTTAAATAAAAATTGGCAAGTGTGATGGCGATCACATCATGCTATTGGCCGTCGTGGCATAAATGGATTGTGGAAGCGGCCCTGTTTACAGGGTTCTCCCTTCCCTCAAGAGCGCAGACTGCGGCTGGCATTTATATGCCGGCCGCATTTTTTTTCTTTCTTTGCTGCCGCTCACGTACCGAAATTGTGATACCGGCGGTGACGATGATGGCGCACCCTGTCCAGGTCCACACATCCGGAAAATCGCCGAACCAGAAATACCCGAGCACCGTAATCAGGATGATCGAGCTATAAGATAGCGGGGCCAGAAACGAGGCTTCCGCATAGTCATAGGCCTTGATGAAAAAATAATGGGCCGCAGCACCCGCAATACCCATGGCGATCATGATAAGAAGCTGGATCAGGGTTATACCGCTCCAGAAAAATGGCAATGCCAGGGTCAGCACGATGCTACCCACTAGCGCGGTAAAGGTAAGGGTAACGAGCGGCGGCGAGGTACCAGCAAGTTTTCGGGTCAGCAAGGTATAGGATGCATAGGAAATACCGGTACCGAGCGCAAAAAGTGTACCGGGGCCTATTTCCTGTGTACCGGGACGGATAATCACAAGGGTGCCAATAAATCCCACCGCCACACATGCGATCCGCACCGGGCCAATTTTCTCGCCCAGGAAAAACGGCGCCAGAATAGTCACCAGCAGCGGCGCGGTATAGGCCAGCGATTGCGCATCTATCATCGGGCTGTATGACAGCGCCGCAAAGAACGTGACCGTTGCCACAAGCATAACAGCACCGCGCAATAGCTGCAGCCAGAATCGATCAGGTTTTAGTGCCTGAACGCCATACCGGTTGATGACAAAGGGGAGTAGAAACATGAGGTGAAAGAAGTAACGCCCCCAGGCAACCTGCATGACGGACATCTCAGCGCTCAAGTATTTGGCCGACGCATCCATAAAGGGCATGACGGTATAGGCCAGCAAATAAAGGCCGACCCCAATAAGCGGATTGGGCATTAGAACATTAGGCGTCAGCGTTGTTGGAGGCTTCATGGTTGCTATAGGGGGTTGTTTTTGTTGGGGACATAGCAAAGCTAAATTGCCCGCGTGTCCAACAATATTACCAATATAGCTATCGACCTTGGTCCAAGATGGTCGGGGCGGCGAGATTCGAACTCACGACCCCTTCACCCCCAGTGGCGCTACGACATTACCCGTCGGGCATAGTGAAGGGGGTGTCATCCACAAAACGATGCAGGACATTTTCGCAGATCCGCGACACGTTGTTGTCGTAGCCATTGTGCGGCAGGCTGCCCGGCCAGGCGATGGAGCCTACGGAAAACACGGCACCGCCGTTTGGCGTCTCGAAGAACGTCATATCGGCGCGCACTTCAGGATTCTGGATACCGTCTAGGGCGGCATGGTTAAGGCCGATCTCGTCGGGCACCATCATCGTGTTGGCCGAATGACCTTCGGATGTCGCCAAAATCAGGGTATGGGGCGGGGTGCCGAGCTTGGCATCGGCTGCATCGATCTCGACGCCGCTGGAACCACCGGCGAAGTAGCCGAAATCGCCAATCACCTCGTCGTCGCCAATGCCCTCGAAGATAAACTTGGCACGGGCATCAAAGCTCGCCTCATTGCGGATGTAATAACCAGAGACATCGAAGCCGACGGCCACGGTACCAACCCCGCAAAGCGCCTGTGGCGCCATGCCAAGACGGCGCCACAGGCCACCGTACTCACCGTTGAACTCCATATAGTACTCACCGGGTTCCTCGTCGCGATAGCGAATGCCGTCCTCGGACCGACGCAACTCAATCACGCCCGGCATGGCGTCTGTCATGGCGCAACGCCAGATGAAGCCGTTGCCGCCGAGATAGGCCATCCGGCCACCCCGCGCCAGATACGTCCTCAAGCCATCCCACATGGGCGTGGTATAATACTCGGGATGGGCACCGGTAATCACGGTGCTATAGGGTTCAAGCAGCCCGACACCTTCGTTGTGCAGGTCCTCGTCGGTAATAACGTCGTATTCGATGCCCTTGTCTTCCATCCAGCCGAGGATGTGGGTGTCATTATTGATGTTCCATACCGGCGCTGTCTTGGGTCCTACCTGGTGCACGGGCCGCAAGCGCGAGGCATACCGCACGCCACTGCCGTCAGAATGGTAGTCGTAAGTCGACGGACCGAATTCCGGATGTTCCTGGAGGAAGACTTCCGCCGGTTCCATTGTGGTCCAGTAGCACTCGGCCACTTCACCGAAGTGTTCCTGCCACGACCATTGGATGTTGGAATAGGCCATATAGGTTACCGTCGAGGCCAGGAAGGCGATCTTGGCGGTGGTGGTGCCACGCTTTGGTCGCACATAGAATGTCACGTACCATTCATCATCGTCGGTGCGCAGACGCACCGCGTAGACGCCGCTGCGCAGATCCGCCGGAATTTCATAGCTGAAGTCGGTATCCCATTCGGCATCATAAAGATCGTCGTCATGGAAATGGATAGCGCCGTATTCCTGGGGCGTATTTTGCCAGTTTTGCTCAGCACCGCTCCAGTTAAACCCCTTGCACGCGCGCGATGGCAGGTTGACCAACTGGCCATGGAGGCCGTTGGGGCTTGCGTCGATAACCGTGGTGCTACCAATTTCGCGGGAGAAATCCCAGGCTGCGATAACCGATGTATCGCGCTCAAAGGGCAAGGCATCCCAGCCCAGGGTAGCGCTGTCAGCTACGCTCAATGCGCTACCAACAATCCGCGGCCGGTCTAGCTTGCCGTTGAAGGGGTGGCTAGCACCGGGGCGGCCCGTCGGATGGGTCGCCGGTATTGCTGCCATAATCAACGGTTGGGTACTACCCATGGCAGGTGTGAACCCAACGCTGCCGGTGGCGGTGGCGGTGGTACTAACCTCGAACTGCGGGCCAATAAAGTCCTGAGTGACTGTAAGCGTCGAGGCCTCTGCATCATAGGCGGCAGAGACTAAGTGCCAACGCCGCTTGGCCAGCGGTTTGTCGACGGAGACCTCCACTGTGCCACCCTTGCCGTCGCCAAGTCGCATGGCCGCACCGCCGCTATCGTCAATCATCAGAACAAAACCACTGGCTGTTGCTTCATCCCAATTGGAAATCAGACCCTGAGCGCCCTTTTCAGGGGTGGTGGGAAAGACCCAGGCCTGAACTGTGAAACTGTCTAAATCGGCCAATAACGTGCTTGAGGGGATAGTCACATAGGACCCCGACACCGTGATCTGCTCGCGGCCGGGATACTCGCCGGCGAAAGGGGCTGAGATTTCTTCTTCACGGTAGATGTCCATGTCAGGGTCGTCGTTACCGCAAATCACCCGCACCAAGTCGGCGCGATAGCGACCCGGACCGTAAGTGCTGACCATGACATCAAGGGTATCGCCCGGCATGACCGACCAGTCACTGGTGTATCCAGTAATTTTTTTCATTTTTTATTCCTCTCTAGACTGGATCGACGCCAGTGACTTTTTGCCAACGCATGCGGAAGAGTTTCTTGGTGGCTTCGTAGTAGTCGTCAAACACCAGGTCGTCATAGTACTCCAGCTTGTCGCCGCGGGTCTTCGGCATCTTGGCCAGGGTCCACTCAGCGTGACGCTTGGTGGAGACGATGATGGTGCGATCTTCCATGGGCATGAGGCGCAGACGATTGACCAGCAGAGTCAGCTCGGGGCTGTAGGGTCCACCTGGATTTTGGTCATATTCCTCGATCAGGTCAGTTCGTGTTGGATCAATTTCATACATGCCCTTATCCTTTGGTCTCTGGTTCAACGGTTATAAAATAGTTTTTGTAATCCCCGGTCATTTTGAAGTGGCCCTTAAAACCGCGTGGGATCACGTATGCGTCGCCCGCCGTATAGGTCTCAGTATGGCCGCTTTCGTCGGTGATGGTCATGGTACCGTCTAACACGAAGCAACACTGATCAAAGGGATAGTCGATGGCTTCCTCAGTGCAGGGCGTGCATTGCCAGACGCCAACATTGACGTTGCCGTCCGTGTTGCTGAAGAACATATGGCCACGTTCTTCGGCGGTTCCGTCGGCCACCAAGTCGTCGGCGATATAACCCATGGGCTTCATCTCGCCATCCGGCGATCCGTCGGGTAGCAGACGGGTAATAACGTTGTCGGTCATGGCATTGTCTCCTAGGATAGGGGGCTGTTTGGAGCGTCGCACTGAGGCCTGAAAAATATAAATCGGGCGCGCCCAAAGTGTAAAGGATTCCCTCTCGATTAGTCTTAAATCGTATAAAATCGCTGAGGGTAATCGCTTAGTAATCCGGGCTTCAGTTAATGTCTTCTTACCGCCCCAAAGCAGACATTTTCCAGTGGAGTTAATCACTTCTGTTACTAGCCAGAAGGAGACATTCTGAACTGTCGAAATTGATACCTGAATATGTCTGCAAACGCCCCGAAGCAGAAACTCACTGTCACCAAAATCCTATGACGGATTTACGATCCAGTCATGATCGGTGCCCTGTTCCCTCAATTTGTTGGCCCGGATACCGGAAACTTGACTGACAAAACCATTCTCAACTTCACTTTCGCAACGATGTGTTTCTTCAACCATGTTTTTTTGGCTCTGTTCGGCGGTCGCATGCGTGAATTTCTCCGCTCAGATCATATCGTGAAAAGAGTTCGTCATACACTAGGCGTTGTATTCATTGGTTTTGGTGCAATGCTTGCGACGTATGACAGGTAGCAGCATCAAGTGACTGTAATTCAGCATAGAGGTCTGGTCTGCGGTCACGGAAGTAACTCCACTCATCGCGTTGTTCTCTCACCTGATCCATATCGAAGGTCGCCGTAATCACGGTTTCTTCATCATGAGACGCCTCGACTGTTAACTCTCCTTCATGGTTCGCTATGAATGAAGAACCGTAGAACGATAGATGTGTGTCGCCGAACTCCTCACGACCGATGCGGTTTGATGCTGCCACGATGACACAGTTGGCGGCGGCGTGCCCTTGCATGACACGCTGCCACTTGCGGCTGGAGCCCACATCTCTTCCATTCAGCTCACTGCCAATGGCCGTCGGGTAGAGTAGTACATCAGCGCCTTGCAGCGCCATAGACCGGGCGCATTCGGGGAACCATTGATCCCAACAGATGCCACATCCTATCCTTCCCACAGCCGTGTCCCAGACACGAAAACCGGTATCACCGGGGCTAAAATAATATTTCTCCTGATAGCCCGGGGCATGGGGAATATGGCTTTTTCGATAGAACCCCAAGCATTTACCATCGGCATCAATGATGGCGACACTGTTGAAATAGGCGTTGTTCGATTTTTCAAAGAAACCGATAGGCAGAACCACCTTGAGTTCCCTGGCCAGTGCCTTGAAGTGTTCAATCGCCGAGTTGGCTTCAAATGGCTTTGCCAGTTTGAAGTATGCCGGGTCTTCAATCTGGCAGAAGTACTGATTTTGAAACAGCTCTTGTAAAAGGATAAGCTGTGCGCCCTGACCAGCAGCCTGACGGACAAGCTTTTCAGCATTTTCAATATTCGCTTCAGTATCGGCCAAGCATGCCATTTGTGTGGCCGCGATAGTTAGTGATGTCATGGGTCTCTCCTGAGATACACTCTTCAGATCATGGTTCCTGGGTAATCCAGCCCCAGTTTACGCAACCGGTTGCTGTTGCGTGACGCAGTGGATAGCGCCGCCCTCTTCCGTCAGGGTCAATGTGGGAATGCCGACAATTTGGCGATCAGGGAATTGCTCCGCTAGAATCGATTTTGCATCTTCATCTTGACGCTGACCATAGACCGGAACAAGAACAAGACCATTGGTCACAAGATAATTGGTATATGCTGCATCCGTCATGGAGCCTGGATTAGCGCTGAAGCCAGTCCATTCGATGCCATTGACCGTCCTGACATCTGGTGACGGAAGTTTGATGACCGTCAACGGGCATCCCGTTTCATCCGTTGCCGCTTCGAGCTCCGACACATGGCGTTCCAGAAATGGCCGTCGTGGATCACTTTCATCGTCCGTCCAGCAAGCGAGCACGGTGTTGCGATCCGTAAACCGCGCGGCAATGTCTACGTGCCAATCCGTACCATCACCGAGCTTGTTACAATCCTCTGTGGAAGCGCCTGTCAGCCATACAAAGTTATCAATACCGAGCAAGCTCGTGAGAGATTTCTCAATTTTTGATTCATTTTTCCCAGGATTTCGATTGGGATTGATGATTGAACTACGGGTAGCCATGAGAGTGCCCGTACCATTGACTTCAATAGCCCCTCCTTCGGTGACGATGTCACCGTTCAGAAAGGGGATGTTAAGTTTCCTGGCAATTTCTTCGGGAACGCGGGCATCCCTTTTGAATTCACCACTTTCTCCATAACAATTGAAATTCCATCCTGTAACAGCAAGCCCCCCGTCCCTGATCCTAACGAAGATCGGTCCATTATCTCGCGCCCATACGTCATCAATGGGCAAAATGTGTACCTGAACATTGTCCATCCTGATGCCAAACCGGGTACAATCATTTTCAATATTTTCTGCTGCTATCTCATCGGTTGCGACAATCTGCACACATACGTTGTCCGCCATGACGGCGGTCATTTCGAGCCATGTTGACTGCAGTTTCCGAGCATAGCTGGGCGACTCGCGCATGGGCACGTCAGGCCACTGTAGCCACACGGCTTCATGTTCTTCCCATTCGGCCGGCATCCGATAGGTGTGCGTGTGCCTATCAGTTTTCATCGCGTGGCTTGGCATTGCTGTCTTCCATATCTTTCATCATGAGTTGATTGAAGTAGTGGTGGAGTGCATCCCAGAACGGCGCGTAGAAATGTTGCCGCCAAACGGGTGATTGACGTGCTTGCTGTACAGCCTCAATAGCGATTTGGTCTTCATGGTGCACCACATCAAAGAGTTCCTGAATTGCGACTTCCTCCTGTTGGAAATGCTCATCGGCCAAGGCTTCCGGGCTGTAGAACCTCAAGTGAAGCAGTTTCGTCTGATCAGGCGAAACAGGGATAGCGATGTTGACCTTCATGAAGGAGTCGAGCAACGGTACATTCAAGTTAGGATAGATTGTCGAGAAGAAGCCAACATCAGGGGTCTGTTCAGGATTGATACCTGCCGATGGCAGGTGAATGGGGTCATAGGTTTCCCCGGAATCAGTTCGTCTATGGCTGAACGCGACAAGACAGCCATCCATATGGGTCTGAAACGTGGAATTCCCATCGCTGTCAACACGCGGCACCTCGGGCGACTTCTCATAAAGCGCGTGGGTGAAGGATTCATGCAGGATATTTATGGATGCGTTTTCCTGATAGGTTTTCCGGTTTGCTGCAACTGTGCGTTCTTCGATCAAAGGCTGGCCTTCTGCGTCCCGCGCCGGGACAAGCCTATCAATGGCGAAGTGCTTGCTGACTGTTTTTAGCCAAGGGGCGAGCCAGTCATCGACACTTTCGGCCTCTCCATTGAGGTTGACGAATACAGCACCCAACCGGGTTTCTGATCTGACTTCCACTAGGTTGCCTGCTATTTCACCCAGATCCGCAATTGTGCAACCAGGGTCGCCGGTCCAGAAAGGTGCTTCGATCAGATATCCTTCCAGATCATAGCGCCAGCCGTGATAGTAGGTGTCGATACTCTCCAGAGCTTTGCCGGCAGTTCGCACCGCGAGGCAACCGTCGTAGGGGCAAATGTTGTGGAAAACTCGAATGCGATTATCCTTTCCACGCACAGCAAACAGGGGCATTCCGAGGAAATCAAATATCTCTGTGTCTCCGGGATCGGGCAGACTGCATTCAAACAAGACGCCCATCCAATGTGGGCTAAAGACGCGTTCAACTTCCAGATCAAACCAGTCCTGCGAAGCATAGGCCTGCGCTGGTGGCGTCATGGCGGACTCAATCGGGGCCATGACAACATCGCGTTCGGCTTTTGTCATGAGTTCAGAAATTTTACCCTCCATTTCTCTCTCCCGTTTTCTTAACTGGTTTTTATCAAAGAACAGATCGCGTCGACGGTAGTCTCTGCAGATCGAACCGCACCATCCATTTGTCCGACAAATTGCGGCGATATTTCTGCGCCTGCCCAGTGGATGCGCCCGACGGGCCTCCTTAGCGCCTGTCCCCAAGCCGTCCACGCACCTGTTGTCATGTATGAATTGCAACCACGGCTCCAAGGCTCCGCCGCCCAGTAAATCTCGTGATAGTCACTACACTGTCTAGTTTTCGGGCCAAGGACTGTCGAAACTTCGTCAATGATGGCAGCTCGGCGATCCTCTGCCGGGATATTCCAGAGTTCGCGCGACCAGTCGATGGAGATCAGTCCGGACAATGCCGCCGGATTTTGATCGCCTCCCTCATCCCACAACAACAACCTGTCTGTTTCCACCAGTCGATGGCCAGCATTTCGCCAAAATGGTTCGTCATAGAGCAAAGCCACCACAATTTTCCCACGGATCGGCATACGTTGGGTCAGATAGTCCCGTTCCGGCGGCATAGGTGGGTCGTAGATCACGCGACTTGCGAGCGTTGGTGGCAGAGCGACAATTGCAAAACGGGCTGACATCTCCAGGTCTCCGCTGGTGACCCGAACGCCGTGCTGGTCCTGGGAAATCTGCGTTACCGGCGTGTTGAGGTGGATATGACTGCCAAGTTTTTCGCCGAGACGGTCCGTTAGCTGATGTGCGCCGCCGTCAAACATTTCGCTGTCATGTGCGGGGCCATTCAAGCCAAGAATTCCAGATAGGCCACCGTTCGAGTGGAGATAGAAAGCCGTATGCAACAACGAGACATCGCTGGCTTTTGGCAGGAACCCTGCAAGTAGGCCACCGACGGTACTGGCGATATCGGGATCACAGTTTGTGCTAAGCCATGTGGCCAGGGTTTGAGAGTCCAATTCATGCGCGTTTGGTGCCAACCAAGGGGCTTCGAGCGGTACTTGACCGGCTATTTCGTCCAGTTTGTGAACGGCTTCAGCGACCCGTTCCGCGTCCTCCCCGGCACGCCCTATCGAGGCATCGGAAAAAGTTGTATTGGCACAGATGTTGATCCCTAGCTCAGCGGCAAGGCTCTTGATGCGGTCCTGACCCGGGCCGGTCCATCTGCCACCCAACTGGACCGCACGTTCACCAACCTGGTATCCATAAAGACGCCCGCCCACACGTTCGTTTGCCTCAAACACCGCGACGGAATGGCCTTCACTCAGGAACCGCCAGGCTGCCGTAAGCCCTGCAATTCCAGCTCCGACAATAATGACATCTACATCGGGATTTGGCACAGGCACTTCCCCCTTCACAAGTTATACGTTGACCAGCCAACGATGCAGAGCATTCGTCACAAGTTCTGGCCGTTCCATTGGTGTATAATGATTGCAATCATCAATCAGGACGAGTTCCGAGTCCTCAATTCCAGCTGCCATTTCCTCGGACAATTCGGGTGGTGTCAGGACGTCTTCACGGCCAACCACAACGATTGTCGGGCAAGAAATACCAGCCAGATCCATGCGACTGTCCGGACGACTCATAATCACCCTCAACTGTCGCACAAACGCTTCATATCCAATGCGCAAGGCCATTTCTCGAATGGTACCGATAAGGGCATGGTCGTCCGCACGACTGGGATGGAGGACCCGGGGAATTAGTTCGTCAACCATGGACGCATAATCCCCGGCCTCGGCGCGGGCTATCAATTGCTCACGTTCCGCGATGCGGTCTGCCGTGTCCGCCCGCGCAGATGTGCTGACAAGCGCAAGTTTGCTGACCCGATGACTAGCCTGTCTGAGAATTTCAAACGCCACATATCCGCCCATGGAAAAGCCAACGAGTGCAAAAGTCTCCGGGCTATTTTGGAGAACCCATTCTGCACTCTCGGAAACTGAACCGTGGTCCACAAGATCCAGCATGACAGGGTTCGCAGAATTTGAGAGGCCATTCACCTGATGCGCCCACATGGCTCGGTCGTCGAGCAAGCCAGGCAGAAATACGACGTGTTGCACGGTGTCCATTCCAATCCAGTGAATAAAGGTTATTTACTTTTTAGGCTCTTGGCCTAAAATATATTCAACTTAATCTTTATGTCAAATAATTTGTTACAAAACTCGGATCTCCAGAACCGAATTTAGGGAACGTCGATGAAGCAAACTGCAGCAGCAAAGGCCCGCATTCCTGACGGGCAGGCGAAGACAACCAAGGGGTCCGCCCGGATTGCACAAATTCTTGAGGTTGCCCTGGAGGTCATCGCTTCTGAGGGGCACGCAAAACTGACACTGGAAGGCATTGCCAAGCAGGTCGGCATCCGGAAGGGGAACCTTCAATACTATTTTCCGAGCCGATCCCATCTCGTCCGCGCAGCCCTTTCTGAGCAAATCGAACAGCATAAGAATAGCTGGGCAACCACCTACGAAAAGGCGTCCGACAATCCCGTCAAGCATCTCAGAAAACTCATCGCGTATGAGCTGAAGATTAACAGCGATGAAATTTTCGTTGCCCAGGTTCGGGAGCGATGGTCTCTTGAAGCTCGTGACGAGGGTGCGCGAATGCTCACAAATCAATGGTATGATTGGGTAACAAAAAAATATGCTGACCTAATCAAGGAAATTCGCCCCGAACTTGGCGATAAAGCCTGCCATCAACTGGCAATCATCACCTATTCCATGCTGGTCGGCTCAACGCCATTCTTTGGCAACAATCGGGCTGCGCCACGCTGGAGTAAAGGGATAGCAAAGCAGATTGAAGAAACCATTGTGGGTATAGTGCTCGGTGATATCTCAATTGATAGAAAAGTGAGATTGGAGAAAACATGAAGTGCGCCCTTGTTACCGGCGGTATTGACCGTCTGGGGAAGTATGTTGTTACAACCCTCTGAGATGACTTCCAGGTCAACTGTGGTTTTCCGTACGGAGAACTCGGCAGTTTTTGACACCCGTTCCAACACAGGATCGCATTTGATTTTGTGCTGCGAGTAAAGCCTTCTTTAGGCCGATAGCAGAAATCTCATGGGGTACGTGCTGAACTTCTGCTAAGGGTCATTTGCAGACTAGTACACGACGCACAATCAACGCCTGCTCCTGAGTCGAAAGCAGACTCTGTAAACTGACTTTAGGCGCATCAAGTACAAATATTTCTTGCTGTCTAA
>JABJGO010000026.1 GCA_018662225.1 Rhodospirillales bacterium
CCAGGTCACATCGATGTAAGGCGTGATCATCGGTGTGATTTCAGCCAGTTTTGCGAGAAGTTCTGCTCGGTCGATCTGCTCCGCATCCATACCACGCAGCAGGGTGTTATGGTGGGCGAGCAGGGCATCCATCTTGGCATCCAGAAGCTCCGGATCGATCAAGTCGCCGACACGAATGGCCCGACGCGCCACTTTGTCTTCGTAAGCCGGGCCAATGCCGCGACCGGTGGTGCCGATTTTGCCGATTTTACCATTGCTGCCACTGGCAGCTTTCTCGCGGGCTTGATCCAGATTTTGGTGCAGGGGCAAAATCAAAACAGCATTTTCTGCAATGCGCAGGTTTTCCGGCCCCACCGTGACACCCTGGGCCCGCAAGCGGTCGATTTCAGCAAATAAAGCCCACGGATCAACAACC
The DNA here is from genome assembly GCA_018662225.1 of Rhodospirillales bacterium. GTDB lineage: Bacteria > Pseudomonadota > Alphaproteobacteria > Rhodospirillales > Casp-alpha2 > JABJGO01. The sequence continues at coordinate 416 of JABJGO010000026.1, forward strand.
ACACCATTGCCAATGACAGAAAGTTTGCCTTCGCGCACAATGCCCGATGGCAACAGCGCCAACTTGTAGGTGGTGCCATCAATGACCAGCGTATGACCAGCGTTGTGCCCGCCCTGAAAGCGCGCCACCACGTCGGCCCGTTCAGACAACAGATCAACGATCTTGCCTTTACCTTCATCGCCCCATTGGGAGCCCACAACAACGACGTTAGCCATTCACGTATTCCTTTAAATCAATCAGCGAGTTTTAGGGGTTGTGGCTTGCCATCAACCATTATGTGGTCACAGCCAAGGCGCGCGGCCTCAGTTGCATCGTCGTCAGTATCACCTGACGCCGGGCCAAGAGCAGGAACGGTTACCCATCCGGCAGCCCTGAGTTCATCGCCTTGCACCCTTGGGGTGCCTGATGGCAGATAGATACGGCGGCTTGTGTCCCCCGCAGGGATGGCGCGTAACAGCGTGTCCATAAACAGTGTCAGTCCAGTTGCGGGCTCAATTCCATCTTCGTTATCACTGTCACCGTCACCGTCACCGCCACTGGCGCTGGTGCCGTAGCGCCCGCCTGCGCCCAATTCACCGCGCACACCACGGGTAAAGAACGTGAACGTGACGCCAGTGTGATATTCCCAACCACGATTCTCAACCACATCTGCGGTCAGAACCAGATCCGGTGCATCCGCTTGCAATACGCTGACGACGGCTTTTAGGGGGGCTAATGCCTCCGTTGCGGCCCGACCAAGCTCAAGTGCATCAAGGGCTGTGATTGTATCGGCCACTGGTCCTGTAGCGGCCAGCAGGTTGTTGAACAGCGTGGCGTTGTCGTCACCAATTTTGGTGCCGAGCTCGGTAATACCGGCGGCATCCTTGCCATCCAACGCGGCGCGGATGTGGGTTTCCATGGCATCATCCAGCCCCAGGTCACGGCAAACCGCTGGCACCAGGGTTGGCAGACACAGATCAACGGACATGTTGCTAACGCCCAAATTGGTAAGCGCCGACGCTGCCATCAGGATAATTTCGGCATCAGCCACCGGCGAGTCTGCACCGATTAACTCTACACCGACCTGGCCAAACTGACGGTCAGCCCGCAGTTGCGTGCCTTTGACGCGCAAGATTTGTCCGGCGTAGCTGAGACGCAGTGGCCTTGGTGCACCGCTTAGGCGTGTGGTGGCAATGCGAGCCACCTGTGGGGTGATATCCGCGCGCAGGCCCATCATACGTTGCGATACGGGGTCCATAAGCCGGAATGTCTGATTGGCCATGGCAGCACCCGGACCGCGTAGCAGATTTTCCTCAAACTCCAGCAGGGGTGGTTTGACACGTTCGTAGCCATGCCCGCCAAAGCACGTCATGATCTTTTCCACCACCGATGCCTCATAGGCGGCATGGGGTGGCAAGGTATCGTTCATACCGGCCGGTAGCAGGGCCTTGCTGGCGTTGTCGTTGGTTGCGTCCATGGTCTTCGGTGCTGCCGTTGTGTCGGTGCGTGGTGTTCAAAGAAAAAGGGCTGTGTGCGAATTGCGCCACAACCCAGAACAAAATCCAGAATTAACTCAATCAGTATGTGGCGCACACTACTAACCGGATTCTCCGGTTTGGGCAAGACTCCAAGACTTGCAAAACATGACGTGATCAGAGGGTTAGCTGAAACAAAACAGCCGCACTCATGGCACCGACCATGGCAAGAACCATATACCACACAAACACCATGCGCCGAACCAGCACGAAGACGGCGACGGCGGCCGGGATGCTCGTGATGCCTCCGCCCAGCAAGAAACCCATGGCCGCGCCCGGCGCCATACCCATTTCCATCAGACGAGACATAAGGGGTATGGCCGCATAACCGTTCAAATAAGCTGGAATGCTGACGAATACGGCCAGCGGTACCGTGTACCAGTCGCCACTACCCAGGTATTCCACGATCAGGGAAGAGGGTATATAGGCTGTCATGAGGCTCTCCAGAACAAAGGCAAAGACCAGCCACTTGGTCAGGAACCATCCTGTTTCAATGGACGTTTTTTTGAATGCCTGCATGCGCGAATCATCGGTCCAGAATTTCCACTGCACCTGTTCTGTGCCCGGACCGCAGGAACTGTCACAGCATGATTGAAGAGCGGTACCGCGCAATGGGTTCTGTAACAGGCCAGCCGCCATCACTGCATGGGTAGCGAACCCGGCCAGCAAACCGATGCCAATAGCGGATATTGTTTTGGCGACCGTAAATGACAAACCTAACGAAGCCGTGCTGAGAATAAACATTTCGGGGTCCATCAAAGGTGATGCCACCCAGAACGCCATAACCGGCGCCAGTGGTACACCCGCGCCCAGTAAACCGGCAATCACCGGAATAACCCCGCATGAACAGAACGGCGACAGCGCGCCAAATAACGCAGCTACTACAATCATACGCAAAGGGCGGCCCGTAAAAACCTGGGCAATGGTGGCATCGGCACCACTTGCCTTGGCGGCGGCGGCTGTGGCAACCGACAGCGCCAGAAAGGGGGAGATGTATATGACGCTTTCCAGCACAAACAGAATACTGGGTACAACCTGTTGAGCATCGAGAATGGCAATACCAATGAACAGGGCAATAATCGCCCAGACAACCCGGTCTATCCGCGAGAACAGGGATGGGGCCGATGGTTCGGGTACGTGCGGTACAGGTCCGCTCTGGGTCAGAGTATTATCGTTCATGGCTTTACGCTGCTTCCTCGTTATCGTGGTCGCTGTCGTGTCCACTGGCAATCGTCGGCAGCCCCATGCAGCACTCAGACGTGAGGTATTCAATCAGACTGTTCATGACACTGTGCTGTGCTGTGCACCAAAGGCTGCGACCTTCGCGACGTTGCTCAATCAATCCGGCCCGCGTCAGGTGTGCCAGGTGATGGGACAGCGTCGATCCCGGGATGCCCAGGTGCCGCTGAATATTGCCCACCGTGGCACCGCCGTCGCCCGCCCTTACAAGCAGGCGAAAGATGTGAATACGGGTCGGGTTGCCCAATTCGGCCAGGCAGGATGCGGCCAGTTCATTATTCATGACAGCATAATGTGGCAAGGTGTAACGCGAGTCAACTATATTTCTAGAATTATCGAAATATAAAGTAAAACACCATTATTAACAACGGCTTACGTTGTTTAAGGTAAACTAATTACTTGTTTGGATATGGTTTGACCATAGGCATCTGCCAAGGGCGGGATCATACGCAGCTTCAGTGACTGGTCAGTTGACGGGTCGTTGGTTTGGCCCAACGTGGCTGAAATCCAGCCCTGCCACAGGCGTTTTCCATCTTCACGGCTGTCTACCGTGATATCCACAACGTAACGGCTCGGCGTCACAATAGAGGTTGGGTTGCTTTGGCTGTTTGATAGCAAACCGCCAGAATCACTATCGAAAAGATTGACGCGAAGATCTACGCTGTTGCCGGTTCCGCCGCTACCTTGCTGGGCCTGAAATTCGATGTTTTTGCCGTCACCCGATGTGGTCCAGGCACCGATTTCGTCACGGGTCTCGATGGTCATAACCAGCATACCTTTGTCGGCCACAGCATAACCCAAGGTACTGAGCGCGCGCGTCAGTTCCACGACAAGCGATATATTTTCTTCTGAATTATCCAGTGCCTGAACCTCAATAACAGCATCAGCGGGCAAGGGGCGATACTGAACGGCATTTAGTAGCCCCTGATTACTGCTGCCTGATTGGGCCTGCGCAGCGCTTGCCAATACGAGCACCGTCATTATCAATAAAATCAGGGTTCGAGCTATAGGCATGGTCGCGTTCCAATGAACAATAAACGAGTAATATCAGACAATTTCAGGGTCCAATCGAGAGAATCATAGACTTGGCGGTGAGTCAACCAGCACTACGGGGTATGCATTCTAGCACTGGCGTGGTTGACGCGCGCGGTCTAGTGGATAAATTTTGGTCTATGGTACAGAAAATTAACACAGGGGGCGTGGCCGCTGGTCACGAGAAGACAGTTGAAGCCGCAGCCATTATTCTGGACGCGGGCGGCAATGCCTGGGATGCCGCGCTGGCGGCCATGGCCGCAGCTTGCGTGGTGGAGCCGGTGCTGGCGTCGCTTGGCGGCGGTGGTTTTATGCTCGCGCAGGCGGCAGAGAACCCGGCTAACCCCGTGCTGTATGATTTCTTTGCCCACACGCCAAAAAAACCACGTCCGGCTGATGAGGTGGATTTTTATCCGGTTATTGCTGATTTCGGCACGGCACAGCAGGAATTTCACGTAGGCGCAGGCTCGGTCGCTGTGCCGGGAATGGTGGCGGGGATGGATGCCATTCACGCGGACTTGGGCACCATACCCATGGCGACCATTCTGGAGCCCGCCATTTCACTGGCCAAAAAAGAAACAGCGATCAGCCCGTTCCAATCGTACCTTTTTGGCGTGGTTTCGGGCATTTACGACCAATGCCCGGAAAGCCTGGCCTGTTTTGGCTCTCCGGGTGGTGGCTTGGCAAAGTCCGGTGATCTTCTGACGAACCCGGATTTAGCGGTAACGTTTGAGGCGCTGGTCCAGAGCGGTGCCCGGTATTTTTACGAAGGGGACATCGCCCGGAAGATTGAAGCCTTTAGCCGAGATCATGGCGGTCATGTCTCACTGGAAGACCTTGCTGAATATGAGGTTGTCAGGCGAAAGCCACTGTCCATTGAATATGGTGGTGCCACGGTGTTAACCAACCCGGCCCCATCCACAGGCGGTGTACTCATCGGATTTGGCTTACAGTTGCTGGACCATGTGCGAGCCGACAATCACGATGTATCCGAACTCGATCTCGTGCGCGTCATGGAGGCCACCAACCATGCCCGGTTGGAAAGTGGCCTGACCATGCTGGAGTCAGGCGCTTATGGCACGTTGCGAGACGATGCCTTTCTGTCGCGTTACCGCGACGACATTCTGGCTCACCCAGAATCATTTCGTGGTACCACCCATATCAGCGTCATTGACGCCACTGGCAATGCGGCGACAGTTACCCTATCCAACGGTGAGGGTTGCGGGCGCATGTTGCCGGGAACCGGCTATATGTTGAACAACATGTTGGGCGAGGAAGATATTAACCCACGCGGCTTTCACAACTGGCCGACTGATACGCGTATGTGTTCCATGATGGCGCCAAGCCTTATTGCCCATGCAGATGGGCGGCTGACGGCGCTTGGGTCCGGTGGGTCTAACCGTATTCGCACCGCCATTTTACAAGTTATACGTAATTTGGTTGATGCCGAGATGGGGCTGGCGAGCGCCATTGATGCGCCGCGCATGCACAGTGAGAATGGCAAGTTAGCCGTAGAGGGCTTCTTTCCCGAAGCGACCATGGCGGCCCTGTCCGCACAGATGGGTGACCTAACCGTCTGGCCGGAAAAGAATATGTATTTCGGCGGTGTGCATGCCGTAACACACTCGAAGTCTAAAAAAATGGAAGCTGTCGGCGATTTCCGCCGTGGCGGCGCGGCGCGGGTGATCTGATGCTACTTGGGGGGCCAAGCACAGGCGGGTTTGCACTTCGCCAAGCCATTGTATTATATATACTCTCAACAGGCGATGAGTAAGCAACGCTGAAACCAGTGGGGCAGGGGGGATTTTGAACCATACACAACAATCATTGCTGGTAACGATTGAGTTGCTGGCTGACCTGCCAGATGAGCAGTTTGCAAAGCTCGACAAGGCTTGTTCGTGGAATCGCTATTCGGCGCATGAGCAGATTATCGACCGTGACAGTGAAACGCGCGACGTGTTTTTCATTGTGGAAGGGCGTGTACGCGTCAGCAATTATTCACTTTCTGGGCGCGAGATTACGCTTGATGATCTTTCAGAAGGTGCACACTTTGGTGAATTATCAGCCATTGACCACCAGCCACGTTCTGCGTCGGTGATGGCGCTGGAGGACTGTCACCTTGCGTTATTATCGCCTGACCGATTTGCCGAACTTTGCATGGAAAACCCACAAATTGGCTTTCGTGTCATGCGCTCATTGGCGCACATTGTTCGCTTGTCCAATGAACGGATCATGGATCTGAGCACGCTCGCCGCCAATAACCGGGTTCAGGCGGAATTGTTGCGTCAGGCCAGGAATCACATGGTCGATGATCTGAAAGCAGAAATTGTACCAATTCCGGTTCACAGCGATATGGCCAGCCGGGTTAGCACAACCCGGGAAACCGTAGCGCGGGTCATGAATGACCTTGCTCGGCGCGGCTTGGTGAAGCGGCAAAAGGATTCGATGGTCGTTTTGGATGTAGACGTACTACAGGATATGGTGGAAGAGGTTAAAGGCGAGTGATTTATCGCTGGTAATAGCACTAATCACTGCCAATATATGAAATAGACAAAAGTGGCTGTCTACATTGGACTACTGAAATGTATTCGCCTATGATGTTGGCACGCACCACTGCACCGGATGTGGCAAATTACAGGATTTATCCATGAGCAAAACTATTCTAATAGTTGAAGACAATGAATTGAACATGAAGCTCTTCAACGACCTGTTGCAGGCCCACGGCTATTCAACAGTCCAGACTATGGATGGTCGTGACGCGATTAAGCTCGCGCGTGAGCATTCACCGGACCTGGTTCTGATGGACATTCAGCTACCCGAGATTTCCGGCTTGGAAGTCACCAAGATGCTGAAAGCTGACGACGACCTCAAACACATTCCAGTCATTGCGGTAACGGCATTCGCCATGAAAGGCGATGAAGAAAAGATCAGAGAAGGTGGTTGTGAAGGCTATATCGCGAAACCGATCTCCGTGCCCACATTCCTGGAAACGATCAATAAGTTCCTAAGCTGATTCAGAGCAAAACCCGAGCAAATTGAGTCAATCACTGCCCGGCAGGACCACGAAGTGGTCCGAGAGGGTGCGAAGGTGGCTTTGCGCCATATAAACAGGCAGTCCAGACAACGAAAAACGCCGGCCAGGTAATTGGGCGGCGTTTTGTATTTTCGGACTGCGCGTTAAATCGACGCCGCAGCAAGATCAAAAATCAGTAATTATTTGATCTTGGCTTCCTTGAAGACCACATGCTTGCGAACAACAGGGTCATACTTCTTGAACTCGAACTTTTCAGTTGAGTTGCGAGGGTTTTTCTTGGTGACATAGTAAAAGCCGGTATCCGCCGTGCTTACCAGTTTAACCAGGATACTACTTGGCTTAGCCATGACTTTGAATCCATTCAATAGGTTAGAGTATAATCGTCTCTCAGGCGGCGAACCATACAGCCAAAGCAGGCGGTGTCAAGGAATTCGGACGCTCTAAAAGCGAAATATTACTCGCTCGCCGACTCGCCTTCCAAGGCCCGGATACGTTCCAGTTCTAATGCACGCGCATACAACGCGCTGTCGGTTATCAACGCCCGTGCAATTTCCACATCTGAGGTGCCACGATGGCGTTCTGGTGGGCATTGTGTTCTGAGATCACGGCGCGCCTTATCGGCGTTCAGCGGTGTATCACGCCATGATTCGAGCACTTCAATGGTCTCCGTTGCGGTATCCAGTGCACTGATCAGATACGCTCTGATATCATCAGGTTTACCGCTGGTGCAAATGACGGGATAAACCCCAAGGCCGTGCAGGGCATAGCCACTGGGGGCCATGAAACGGGACCACGTCAGCGTAATTTCGCCATTGTTGGGTAGCCTGATAACGGTTTGCACTGTGCCCTTGCCATAGGATGCCGTGCCTAGAATGACAGCACGTTCACGGTCTTGTAGGGCGGCGGCAACAATCTCTGATGCGGATGCGGACCGACCATCGATCAAAACAACCATCGGCAGGCCCTGTGCAATATCATCGCCCGCGGCCTCGTAGTGCTGAATACTGTCGGGGTGTCGACCTTGTGTATTCAGAATTCTGCCACTGATCAGAAAGGTATCTGCGACCTCAATTGATTGCTTTAGTAACCCACCGGGATTACCCCGAAGATCAAGGATAATACCCTTGATGCCCTGACCCGATTCTCCCGCCCCGATAGTTTCCTGAACAGCGCGTGCAACGCCACTGGCCGTGCCCTGATTGAAGCTTTTGACCCGTACGTGCAGAACGCCGTTCTGTTGGTCCACTTGGACCGTTGGTGGAACGACGTGGGCCCTGAGCACTTCGATCGGTATGGCGAGGGTATCGTCGCGTAATACGGTCAGGGAGACGGACGAATCCACAGGGCCGCGCAGGGCCGTCTTGATTTCCTCGTAACTCATCCCGCTCAGCGGTGTGTCATCAACCTGTAATAGATTGTCGCCGATCAGAATTCCGGCACGTTGCGCGGGTGAGCCACTAAAAATTTCCGTCACAATAACGCGGCTGTTGCTGAGGTTAAATCGGATACCAATGCCACTAAATCCATCCCGTTTAGCCCGGTTTGTACCGGCTTCGTCTGCACCGGCGTAACGGGAATAGATGTCGAGCGTGCTCAATGCGCCATCAAACACGGCCTCGTAAATATTCTCTACCCCGGTACCCAGGATATCTGTGGAGTTGCGACTGGCCTCAAGCGTCATCATCGTGGCCAGGTGGGACCAGGCGGCGGTGTCGGTTGGTTCCGGGGCGGGCATACTGAGGATATCTTGATTATTATGTTTCAGCGACACGTAACCGTGTTCTTCCACAATAGATATGCCGGGTTCCAGCGATGTGAGACCACATAAGCCTTCCAGCACGAAAGGCCGCATGTCCACTTCATCGATGTATTTGCGCGAAATGTGATCGAACCCCGACGTGAGCACTTTCTCCATCGCCTCAAACGGAAATGGCTCAACAACAGGTGTTGCTTGCTGTACCGGCATGCTGGTGCAGCCGGACAGTAGGACGAGCGCTGCGATCAAGTGTCGTGCCGTCTTCAAAACTGGATGTGCCTGTTCCATGATCAGATGATTGAGAACCATACGGCCACTAAAGTAAACAAGTCTTGAACACTGATGACCCATGGGCGGCCGGTGCCGGTGTCATACTTCGTATCCCGCCCTTATTTTCTCTTCCGCTTTTTATTCTTTCCTCTGCCGTGCGGGGGGCCACTTTTATGTCGGCCTTTATCTGAGCCCCGGCCATATTTCTTGCGTGCACCCGAACTCCTTGACGATGGGTTCGCCCCGGCAAGCGATAGAATAATACCACCTGTTACGGGTTCAGCCTCGCGCAGGATCACCTGAACGCTCTGCCCCAAAGTGTATTCCTGCCCCGTATCATCACCACGCAGACAGTGTGCCTTTTCGTCATGGCGGTAATAATCATCGGGTAAGGTGCTGATGGGAATTAAACCGTCAGCGCCGCTTTCCGTCAATTCTACAAACAAACCGAACCGGGTGACGCCCGTAATACGGCCCTCCAACTCCTGGCCCACACGCGAGACCATAAAGCTCGCGGTGAAACGATCTGTGGCATCACGTTCCGCGGTGGCGGCTCGGCGTTCGGTGGATGAGATATGCTCACCCGCCTGTTCGAAATCCCGGTGATCGTCTTCCAGCCCGCCTTCGCCCAGTTTGTAGCCACGAATAAGGGCGCGATGAACCAACAAATCAGAATAGCGTCGAATGGGTGAGGTGAAGTGACAGTAATGGCGTAAATTTAAACCAAAATGGCCGATGTTTTCCGGATGGTAGGCGGCTTGCGCCTGCGATCTCAAGACCACGGTATTGACCAGATCGGCTTGCGGTGTTCCAGCGACCTTTGCCAGAATGCTGTTAAAGTTGTCGGCGCGAACGACCTGACCCTTGGGGAACCTGATACCGACGCCATCCAGGAAGTCACGCAGGGCCTCCATCTTCTCCATGCTGGGCTGGTCATGGATGCGGTACATGCAGGGCTGTTGACGCTTATCAAGGGCTTCGGCGGCGGCCACATTGGCCGTGATCATGAATTCTTCGATCAACTTATGTGAATCCAGCCGCTCGCGGACCGCGATTGATTCCACATTGCCATCATCATCCATGATGATCTGGCGCTCAGGTAGATCCAACGCCAGTGCACCGCGTTTCTGCCGGGCCGCATCAAGCACCGCATAAGCCCCATACAGGTTGTTGATCACCGGATCGACCAGATGTTCGGTTACATCGTCTGTGAGGCCATCATGGGCTAGCTGTGCTTGTGTGTAGGTCAATCGTGCATGGCTGCGGATCATGGCGCGTACAAACTTGTGCCGCTTGAGTCTTCCATCACCGGTGATCCACAGATGCGCGGCAAGGCAAGGGCGTTCCTCAAGGGGAACCAATGAGCACCAGCCGTTCGACAGGGCTTCGGGTAACATGGGCACTACACGATCGGGGAAATAGACCGAATTGCCTCGTTCATAAGCCGATTTTTCAAGAGCTGTGCCGGGGCGCACGTACCATGATACGTCGGCAATAGCGACGATCAGGTGCCAGCCGTCTTTATTGTTTTTGTCAGTATCCGGTTCAGCAAACACAGCATCATCGAAGTCGCGCGCATCGGCGCCATCAATGGTGACCAATGGTGTCTCGCGCAGGTCCTCGCGATCTTTCATGGTCGCTGGACCGCAGGCCTCGGCCATGGCCAGAGCCTCCGGGGGGAAATCCACGGGTATCTGGTGGTGATGAATAGCGATCAGGCTGGCAGCACGGGGGCTGTCCATATTTTCCAATTTTTCCACCACGCGGCCCTGTTTAAGTCCCAGCCGCTTGCCCGGTAGAACTTCGGCCCGCACCAAATCGCCCGGTCCGGCATCGCCGCAATCGGTCTTGTCGATGACCAACTCAAACTTGGCACGGCGGTCGGTGGGTTGCAGGCGGCAATAGGTGCCGTGATCCACCAGCACGCCCATGATTTTGGCTGATGATGTGGTTAAACGGCGTATAGTCTTCCCCGTATAGACATGTCCGCCGTCGCTGGTCTTCTCGTCGATTAACTCGACCCGGGCCAGTGATCGATCACCGGGGCCAAGCGCGGGCTGCCCCCGCCGTTCGGGGGCCATGCGGATGATGGGCAAAGGCGCATCGAACTCCCACAGCACTGGCTTGGCGATCAAATCACCATCCTCATCGGGACCTGTGACTTCAACAACGCTCACATTGGGTAGAATGCCGGGTTCGGCGTAGTGCCGCCCCTTGCCACGGGCTAAAGTGCCATCCAGTTCCAAATCACGTAGCAGTTTCTTCAACAGAAGCTTCTGCGCCGTATCCATATGAAAGGCGCGGGCGATTTCCCGCTTGCCCACGTTGCCGGGGCTTTCGTGAACAAATTTGACGATCTCTTCCTGGGATGGAAAAGGCGCAGGAGGGCGGCGCCGTTTTACCATTGCGTTACTCGCTGGCTGCGCTGGTGACTTTGGGTGCTGCTTTTTTCTTTGCGGCAGTTTTCTTTTTCTTTTTGGCAGCGGGCTTCTTCTTTGCCGCGGCTTTCTTCTTGGGGGCAGCTTTCTTGGCCTTTGGATCGTTCGCTATTTTCGTAGCGATCATTTCAATGGCGATTTCCAGCGTAATGGATTCAACCTCGGTCCCCTTGGGGATGGTGGCCTTGACCTTGCCGTGTTGAACAAACGGGCCCCAACGGCCGGATTTCTGCAGAATTGGTTTACCATCATCGGGATGAGGGCCCAGTTCAATGACTGGTGCTTTTGGTGGTGCTTCGGCAATGACGGTGACGGCACGGTTGAGACCGATCTCCAGCACATCATCTTCTTTGAGCGAAATATAGTTGCCCTGATACATAAGGTAAGGCCCAAACCGGCCAAGGCCCGCCTTGATCATATCGCGGGTTTCGGGGTGTTCGCCAATTTCACGGGGCAACGACAACAGCTTCAATGCTTTTTCCAAATCAATCTCGGCCGGTGACATATGGCGCGGGATCGAGGCACGTTTTGGTTTCGGCTCAGTCGATTTTTTCTTACCCGTGGTTTTCTCTGGCGTTTCGCCGCGCTGAACGTAGGGGCCAAACGGACCTTTACGTATTGATATAGGCAGGCCGGTTTCCGGGTCCGTCCCTAAATCGCGCGGTCCCATATCGGCGGCGTCGGCGTCATCCGCATCGCCGGTAACAATGCCGAGCGACCGGGTGTAGTTGCAATCTGGATAGGTGGAGCAGCCAATAAAGAAACCGGTTTGTTTACTGGGTTTCAGACCTAAACGGCCATCGGTGCAACCCGGGCATTTCCGTGTGTCGACGCCATCTTCGCGTTCGGGAAAGAAATGTGAACCCAAGCTGTCATCAATGGCATCAATAATTTCTCGGTTGGCGCGACCAATGACGTCTTCGGTCACGGTAAAGAACGGTGCCCAGAACTGGCGCAGTACTTCTTTCCATTTGATTTTGCCGGCGGAAACTTCATCCAGTTCATTTTCCAGCTCAGCCGTGAAATCATATTCCACATAACGCGGAAAATAATGGGACAGGAAGGCGGTTACCAAACGACCGCGGTCTTCCGGCTCAAACCGGCGTTTCTCTAAGCGCACATAGTTGCGCTCCTGCAACACACCCAGGATCGACGCATAGGTCGATGGCCGGCCGATGCCCAGTTCTTCCAGCGTTTTGACCAGACTGGCCTCGGAATAGCGCGGCGGCGGTTGGGTGAAGTGCTGTTCCGGCGTAACGGTGGCGGGCGTGACGCCCGTGCCTTCGGTCAAGGGCGGTAAAATACGATCTTTTTCGTCTTTGCCGTTCTCGTCACTGCCTTCGCGGTACAGTTTGTAGAAACCGTAGAATGAAATGACAGAGCCCGTGGCGCGCAGGACCAAACTGTTGTCAGCGGCTGGGATATCCACGCCGACCTGATCCAATACAGCAGATTCCATTTGGCTGGCTACAGTACGTTTCCAGATCAGCTCGTACAATTTCAGTTGATCTTCGTCCAGGTACGGTGCCACATCCTTTGGCGTACGCGCGGCGTCCGTCGGGCGACAGGCTTCGTGCGCTTCCTGGGCGTTCTTGGCCTTGTTTTTATATTCGCGTTGCTGCGTGGGCACGAATTCCGGGCCATAGGCCTGTGTGATATGGGCACGTACACTGTCGATGGCTTCCTGGGCGATGCCGACACCGTCTGTACGCATATAGGTGATCAGACCGACGGTTTCGCCCTCAATGTTGAAGCCTTCGTAAAGCCGCTGGGCCACCTGCATTGTTTTCTTGGCGCCAAAATACAGTTTGCGGGATGCCTCCTGCTGCATAGTGGATGTGGTGAACGGCGGGGACGGGTTGCGGCGAACCTGTTTGCGCTCAATGGCGCCGATCTTCAATGATGCGGCTTCGATCATCGTGACGGCGCGTTTGGCTTCGACTTCTGATGTCAGCGACAGCTTCTTCAGCTTGTCTCCGTCCAGTTGCGACAGGTTGGCTTTGAATGTTTCGCCCGATGGCAATGCCAGATCGGCCTCAATGGACCAGTACTCAACCGGGTTGAAAACCTCGATTTCCAGTTCGCGCTCACAGATGATTCGCAAGGCGACTGATTGCACGCGACCAGCAGACCGGCTGCCGGGTAACTTGCGCCACAGTACGGGTGACAGGGTAAAGCCCACCAGATAATCCAGGGCACGGCGTGCGAGATACGCATCCACCAGTTCGGTGTTCAGCTCGCGTGGCTGCTCGAACGCTTCCAGAATGGCGCCCTTGGTAATTTCGTTAAAGACAACGCGTTTGGTTTCCACCCCATCCAGCAATTTCTTGCGGGCCAGGACTTCCTGTACGTGCCAGGAAATAGCCTCACCTTCACGGTCAGGATCGGTGGCCAGAAACAGTTTGTCGGCTTTTTTGACGGCCTTTTCGATTTCCTGAATGTGCTTTTTAGCACGGCTGTCCACTTCCCAATCCATCTCGAAGTCATCATCGGGGCGTACCGATCCGTTCTTCGCGGGCAGGTCTCGGATATGCCCAAAGCTGGCCAATACCTGGAAATCAGATCCCAGATACTTGTTGATGGTTTTCGCCTTTGAAGGGCTTTCTACAATAACTACGCTGGTCATGGATACTGGTCAGACACTCATTTCGTCGTGGTCAATAATAAGACAAACCCGGTTCCCCGGTTGCCTTTCCAGCCGACCTGCGAGCTCCAATTCCAGAAGCACAGCAGAGACAGCCGCGATGGAGAATTGGCAGTTGCGGACCAGTTCGTCAACCGCTACTGGCGAATTTCCCAGTAATTCTTTTATTTGGGACCGTGCCAGATCGAGCTCATCGGGGTTATCCTTACTGGCATTCAGGGCACCGAAATCAAAGTTAAACTGCGGCCCGGAGGACAGCGTTCCAGCCTCACCCAGCACCCGTAAAACATCTGCCGCAGATTCTGTCAAAGTAGCACCTTCACGGATCAATCCGTTGGTGCCGCGTGTGCGAGGATCGCCGGGTGCCCCCGGAACCGCGAAGACTTCGCGCCCCTGTTCCAAGGCTAGCCGGGCGGTGATGAGTGATCCGGACCGGGGCGATGCTTCAACCACCACAACACCCCTGGACAGGCCAGATATGAGCCGGTTGCGGATAGGAAACAATCGAGCGGCCGGTTTGGTGCCGACGGCCATCTCGGCGATCACCAACCCGCGCTCCACAACTTCGTCGTAAAGGCGGTCATTTTCTTTTGGGTACACCACATCCACACCACCGCCCAACACGGCGATGGTGCCGGTCTCCAGCGCCCCGTGATGGGCTGCGGCGTCCAATCCGCGGGCTAGACCTGAGGTCACAACCAGATTGTTGCACCCAAAACCACCACGTCCCAGTTCAGCCGATAGTTTACGGGCGAAGCTCAATCCGTTGGCGGATGCGTTGCGCGCGCCCACAATGGCAACAGAGGGTCGCGCCAGCAGATGCGTATTGCCCAGCGCCGAAAATAAAGGCGGGCCACCTTCGACGGCTCGTAAGGCTTCGGGATAATCCGGTTCACACCAGGCAATAAGCCGGGCGCCGATTCGATCCAGGTGGGCCAACTCGTCATCAACCTTGCTTTCAGGATAGATTTTATAGCTGCGTCGGCCACCCTGTCGTGCAAGGTCTGGCAGCGCATCCAGTGCCGCCCGCGCGGACCCGAACCGTTCAAGCAGGCGGAAGAATGTGACTGTGCCCACGTTTTCCGATCGAATCAGACGTAGCCAGTCCCGGCGTTGGGTAGCACTGAGGGCAGAAATAGATGTGTCGTTCATTTATTTTTCAATCATTGGACGAAAACCATGCCTGTGACCGGGGCACAGGTCAAGTGGTCCTATGATGGCGGCGGCTAATCGTGCTTTTCGATACCGCTCAGGTCTGTCACCCAATTTTGCGCCGAGCCGCAAAAGTACTGTGATTTCGGCACAAGCTGATCGCGCTGATGAACCGTGCCCACCCGCACGCCGTAGGGCATGGGGCCATCGCCCACGTTGGACGCGTAAATGTGCGATCCGCATTTTGGGCAAAAGTTCTGGGTCCGTTTGTTGCCGCTCTGCGCGGTCTTGATATAGACGGTCAGTTCACCGCTGAGCAGGTTGAAGGTTTCACTGCTGGTAAACACGACCGTGCGATAAGGCGCACCCGATATGGACTGGCAATCGGTGCAGTGACAAATGATCACGTCGTCGGGATTGATCTCGGCCTCATAGGTTATGTGACCACAGTGGCACCCGCCGTCGATTCTCATATGGACTCTTCTTTCTTCTGGTCTTCTTTCTTCTGGCCAATCTTTGGTTCATCGCCAGACATCAGTCGCGATATATTCGTCTTATGGCGATAGATCACCAGCATGGCCACAATTATGGTCGCAAAAGTGGCTGGCACATTCGCTGGTTCAGGCAGGAAATGCCATGCGTATAAAGGGGTCACGGCCAAGCCCATGATGGCGGCCAGCGATGAGTAACGAAACACAACGGCTGTCACCAACCATGTAAGACAGGCCCCTAAACCCACGGGGAAGACCGCTACCAGCAATGTACCCAGCGTCGTCGCAACACCCTTGCCGCCTTTAAACTTGAGCCAGACGGGGAAATTATGACCCACAACCGCCATGACGCCGGCCACCAGCGACATCTCAAAGTATCCGAGCAGGACAGACGTCAGATAAACGGCAGCACCGCCCTTGCCGCTGTCGCAAATCAAGGTCGCGAACGCCAACGGTTTATTGCCGGTGCGCAGAACATTGGTGGCACCGATATTACCGGACCCCACATCCCGAATATCACCCAGACCGGCGAGGCGTGTGAGAACCAAACCAAACGGGATAGATCCCAACAGGTACCCACCAAGGGCCGACACCGCGAACAGAAATTCTGGTGAGTCCATGGTCATGGCTTAGGCTTCATCGTCTAACTGGAATACAGTGCGGCCATCCACCACGGTGCGCAGCACCATGCCCTGTACAGGGCGACCATCAAAGGGTGTGTTCTGTGATTTGGACAGCAGTTTACCACTGTCCACTTTCCATCCCCGCTGGGCATCAAAAAGGGTTAGATCAGCCGCCATGCCCACCGTCAGCCGGCCTGCGGGTAAGTCCATGAGGTCTGCTGGCCTGTTTGTGATTAATGCGATGGCGTCCATGATACTGATGTGCTCGTTATGGGCCAGTTCCAGCGTTAGGGGCAGCAGCGTGTTCAGGCCCACACCGCCAAAGGCCGCTTGCGCAAATGGTACCCGTTTGGCTTCTTCATCCTGCGGGCTGTGGTCCGATGCAATGGCATCAATAGTGCCGTCTACGAGTGCGGCAACAATGGCCTGTCGGTCTTGCTCTGACCGTAACGGCGGGGACAATTTGGAAAACGTGCGGTAGTCACCAACCGCAGTTTCATTCAGCGCGAAATAGGGCGGGGCGGTATCGCACGTGATGGGCAGGCCAGCGGCGCGGGCTTTGCGAATAACGTCAACGCTCTCGGCTGTGGAGATATGGGCAAAGTGTAGTCTGACACCCGTCATTTTGGCCAACCGGATATCGCGCTCAACCATGATGGTCTCGGCTTCGGGGGGAATGCCGCTGAGGCCCAGCCGGGTGCAGAGCTCGCCCTGGTTCATAACACCGTCTTCGGTCAACTGCGGCTCTTCCGGGTGCTGGACAATCATTAAATCAAACGTGGCTGCATAACTCATGGCTTGCGCCATAACCCGTGCGTTCGCCGTGGCATGGGTGCCATCGGTAAAGGCCACGGCACCGGCTTCCCTCAGCATACCGATTTCGGCCAGTTCCTGACCGTTGGTACCTTTGGTTAGCGCGCCGTAGGGGTAAACTTTGGTGAGACCAAGCTTGCGCGCCCGGCGAGCGACGAACTCAACCACGCTCATATCGTCAATGACGGGCTCTGTGTTGGGCAGGCAGACCATAGTGGTGATGCCGCCGCCAGTGGCTGCGCGCCCAACCGAGGCCAGGGTGCCTTTGTGTTCCTGACCGGGCTCACCCACCTCGACGCGGATATCAACAAACCCGGGGCTTAGGTACTGGCCCGCGCAATCAATAACCTGGATGCCGTCCGGTACAGACCAGCCGCTACCACCCCGGAACAGGTCCGGGCCCACATCGGCAATACTTTCGCCGTCGCTGAGCAATGCGCCGATTTCATCAAGGCCGTTGGCAGGATCGACCAGATGCGCATTAATGTACGCAGTCTTGCCCGGCAATTCGCGTGGTGGCGTGGCTTTCATTCCGGGGGTGATCATAGGTCCCTCACGGTGCTGTCACTTAAATCACGGGGCAATCCCAGAATTTCCAGACAAGCCATGCGGACAGCCACCCCCATTTCCACCTGCTCGCGGATAACACTGCGGCCATAATCGTCGGCTACTTCGCTATCAATCTCAATGCCCCGGTTCATCGGGCCCGGATGCATGATGAGCGCGTCGGGTTTGGTGACGGACAGCTTTTCATAATCCAGCCCGAAGAAATGGAAGTATTCGCGTACCGACGGGAAGAAACTGGTCTGCATGCGTTCCTTTTGAAGGCGCAGCATCATGACAATATCACAATCCTTGAGGCCTTCGGTCATGTCGTAGAAAACCTCGACACCCATGTGCTCAATACCCGCTGGTATCAGTGTGCGAGGCGCGATCAGACGAACCCGTGCGCCCATGGTGTTCAGCAGGTGAATGTTGGACCGTGCCACCCGCGAGTGGAGCACATCGCCGCAAATGGCAACTTGCAATCCGGCCAGATCACCCCGCCTGCGACGAATGGTCAGCGCATCCAGCAATGCTTGGGTGGGATGTTCATGGCTACCGTCCCCGCCGGAGACGACCGCGCAGTTCACTTTTTCGGATAACAGCTTGGCAGCCCCTGAATCCGGGTGCCTGACGACCAGCACATCGGGGTGCATGGCGTTCAGGGTCATGGCCGTATCAATCAGGGTTTCGCCCTTTTTGATGGAACTGGAAGCCACCGACATATTGATAACATCTGCCCCCAACCGCTTGCCCGCCAGTTCAAACGATGTGCGAGTCCGGGTGGAGTTCTCAAAGAATAAATTAATGATGGTGCGACCGCGCAGGGTCGACTTTTTTTTGTCATCCATGCGGTTCTGATCCACATAGGTTTCAGAGCGATCCAGCAAAAATGATATTTCGTGTGGGAAAAGGCCTTCGATGCCGAGCAAGTGCCGGTGAGGATAGGCAGAGAGATCAGATACATCGGTTGTCATTAAGGCCGCACTATAGTTCCGCAGATGGCTCGAATGCAAGCGATGAAAGCGTTTGGCGGGTCAATTAGTTATTGTGCCGAGCACATTCGCATTTACCGGGCATCCAGAAAACCTTGCAGGATGTAGACAGCGGCCAATTTGTCGATGACCTCGCCCCGACGTTTGCGAGTCATATCCACATCATTTACCAGCATGCGTTCGACGGCAGATGTTGATAGTCGTTCGTCCCAAAAAGTAACGGGTATATCCAACACGCCCAGCATATTGTCGGCAAAAGCGCGAGTGGATTGGCACCTTGGGCCTTCTGTACCGTCCATGCTCACGGGTAGGCCCAGTAAAATGCCCCCCACCTCATGCTCTTCGGTGATGTTTTGCAGGCGGGCCGAATCATCGCGAAACTTTTTGCGTCTCACCGTTTCCAACGGACTGGCAATCATGTGTGATACATCGGACAGGGCCACGCCAATTGTTTTCGTGCCTAAATCCAGACCCATAATGCGCTGGCCCTGGTTCACGGATTGTTTGAATTCGGTTGTGGATAGGATGGACATGGGCTGATTTATACATGCTATGCGGTATGATCAAGACTACATTTCAGCGCAGGTGATGGCTCGGCAGCCCTTTTTTGGTGTATAGTCTTGGCCCCCCCCTTGAGAATTGCCTATCATGAAGGCGTTATGAATATAGCCCGTTCAACGCTAAATTGCTCCATGATCTGCACAGTCTTTGCTGTGCTTTTGGCTCTTGTTGTGGTGCCTGCGCACGCAGAAGAGTTTATGGGGGTGGAAATAGAAGGCGCCGCCGTGAATTATGTGGTGCTGCGCGATGTCAATGTGCGTGCTGCACCCAAGACCGAGAGCAAGCGGATAATGGGCCTGAAAAAAGGCACGGTCGTCTATTCACCCGGTCGATATAAGGGCTGGGTCGCGGTTATTCAGGATGGTACGTCGCTTGGCTTCGCTTACAAAAAATACCTTATGCCTATGATTGATGGCGGATTGGCTAGTCCGGTAAACGGAACGGCGCCGATTGCCGGTGGCGGAAAATGTATTTTCACCATTAATTTTATTGCCAAAAGTGAGGCAAGTAATGTGATGTTCAAAATGGCGGACTATGAAACCGCGTTGAACTGCCAATATGGCGACAAAAATGTTCAAACCACGATGTTCATGTTTTTGACCGAAGGCCCGATGACGGGCTCCAAGCCGTCGCTACATCAAATTGGCATGGACCTGTTGGAAATCGAATCAGATGACGGCTACGACCAGATATTTTCCACGAATGTTCTTTACGATCATAACAAGAGGAAGATCACCTTTAATGGGGTGACGTTGAAGGATTATGGCGGTAACCCTGCCAAAACGGAACAAGAGGTCGACTCGATCACGGCGGCTCTTGTGGGGGCGGTTCAAATGGCCCTGGAAAGTTGGAACGAGAATGCGTGGAAAGAGTTAACCGCCACCGCCGAATAGCTTCGCGGCGTATACTCTATTATTCAAGATGCTTATATTTTGAAAATTAAACCGTTTGAGGGGGCGAAAGTGACGGTTGTCATATGACGAACCTTTTTAGGCTCCTAGAATGTATCAACAACGTGTTTTTTTTGGGTAACAAAAACAGGGGTATCAACTTGGTTGAAGTCGTAACTGCCAATCTGGATTATTTCCGGTACGGTAATGTCCGTGTGCTCATCGCAGAGTCCGTAAGGGCACCTCGAGAGGCCATCAGACAAGCGCTTTTCGAGTTAGGGATTCGGAAATTTACAATGGCCGAGGATCTGCACGGCGCACGCGAGGCGCTGGCCACGGGCGGTTTCGATCTCTGCATCGTTAGTCCGTATCTGGCAAATGAACGTGTTGCGCCGACCGTGACTGAAGTGCGGCAAAGTGATTTGGGTGATGATCCTTTTGTTCCGGTTATTATGCATACGTTCGAGCCAACCATCGACGTCATGCAGGAGATTGTCAGTGCCGGTGTCGATGTGGTGGTTACGCTGCCCATTTCAAAGAAGAAACTCACAACGGCCCTGAACACCCTGACAGACAAACGGAAGCCGTTTGTTGTGACGGCGACGTATGTGGGACCGGATCGGCGCCATAACGCTCGCCCGGGTGCTCAAGAGGGGATACAGATCAAGGTGCCGAATGCGCTGCGTCGAAGGGTAAAAGGGGATGAAGGCGGTGATTCGCCCACAAAAATTTTGCAAATGGTGCGCGATTCGCAAGTGGAATGTTATGCGAACCGGATCGTTTTGAATATTGGCAAAATTGCGGGCCTGGTGGCCTGCCAAAATGCGGGTACACTGGAGTCCTGGCTTGTTGACCTTCATGAGACAACCGTCAATTTGAACAAACGCATTTCGAACACACGCCATCATGACCATCAGGTGCTCTGCGAACCACTTATAGAAATTGTTGGGCAGTGCCTGGAAGGCGGAATCCCCAGTGGTCGGGACCTTGAGGTCATGCAGCAACTGGCGCTGGCGATTGAGGTCGGATTTAAGCGCGATAGCACGTCTTCCGTTGAAGCGGCGCTTGATATCTCAACAATGATACGTCGCGTCAGGATAGCATGATGAGTTTCTTGCTTGGGTGTAAGCGTGACTGCCGGGTCTCTTATCTTCGCGTGTAAATTCTTGATGTTAATCTTGCTGTCCCTGTGTCCCGGTGTTACTTTCCGCGCCGAATTCAGATGGTATCAGTACTGACACCAGCAACACTTTACAGCAGGAGCCTTCATCATGGCTTTGGACCGGGAAACCGTTCAGCGCATTGCCTATCTCGCCCGTATTCGGGTCAGCGACGATCGGTTGGATCAGATGGCCGGAGACTTGGACGGCATCCTGGATTGGGTAGAGCAGCTTTCAGAGGTTGATACAGACGGCGTCGAACCTATGACCAGTGTGGCCGACGTGCTAGCGCCCATGCGTGCAGACAACATCACCGATGGTGGCTGCCGCGACAAGGTTCTAGCCAACGCGACGGAGCCTGTGGAAGGTTTCTTCACCGTGCCCAAGGTGGTGGAGTAGACCATGACCAGTAACCTGACACACCTGACTATTGCCGAAGCCCGCGACGGACTGACCGCCGGCGACTTTTCGGCTGTGGAGCTTACGACGGCCCATAATACAGCCGTTGAACAAGCCCGCGACCTGAATGCCTTTATCGTTGAAACCCCGGAATTGGCGCTGGACGGTGCCAAGGCGTCCGATACCCGCCGCGCAGCGGGTGATGCACGGGGGGCCATGGACGGCATTCCCATTGCCATGAAAGACCTGTTTTGTACCGAAGGCGTACAGACAACGGCCGGTTCACACATGCTGGAAGGTTTTGTGCCAGAGTACGAATCGTTCGTGTCTCGTAAACTGAAAGAAGCCGGTGCCGTAACCGTTGGTAAAACCAACATGGATGAATACGCCATGGGCTCCGCCACGCTCAGTAGCTATTACGGCAATACAATCAATCCCTGGAAAGCCACCAGTGGCGACAACGCGGGTAAGGATTTGGTACCGGGTGGATCATCCGGTGGGTCGTCCAGTGCCATTGCGGCACGTTTGGCGTTGGGTGCCACGGGCACGGATACAGGTGGCTCGATCAGGCAGCCCGCATCCTTTACCGGTATTGTTGGCATGAAGCCTACATACGGACGGTGTTCTCGCTGGGGTATCGTGGCGTTTGCATCCAGCCTTGATCAGGCCGGTCCCATGACCCGTACCGTGCGTGATGGGGCCATCATGCTGGGTTCTATGGCGGGGCATGATCCAATGGATTCCACGTCCACACCGATGGACGTGCCGGATTTCGAAAGCGGCTTAGGCAAAGGCGTCAAAGGTTTACGGGTCGGCATTCCCAAAGAATATACAGCCGACGGTATGCCCGAAGAGATTACAACCCTGTGGCAACAGGGTGCAGACTGGCTGAAAGATGCCGGTGCTGAGATTGTTGAAGTCTCGCTGCCCCATTCTAAATACGCGTTGCCGACATATTATATCGTGGCACCAGCGGAGGCATCGTCCAATCTGGCCCGCTATGACGGTGTTCGCTATGGCTTGCGCGTGGAAGGCGACAGTCTGGATGATATGTATATGAACACCCGCGCCGAAGGTTTCGGTGAAGAGGTTCAGCGCCGGGTACTGATCGGCACGTACGTTCTGTCAGCCGGTTACTACGACGCCTACTACGTAAAGGCCCAGAAAGTGCGTTCACGGATCGCGGGTGATTTCACCGCAGCTTTTGAAGACGTTGATGTTCTGTTGGCACCCACCGCACCGTCACCCGCTTTTGCGATTGGTCAGACGTTTGATGATCCCGTTGCCATGTATCTGAACGATGTGTTTACGGTACCGGCCTCACTGGCGGGGCTACCGGCTATTTCAGTACCTGCGGGCATGAGCAATGATGGCCTGCCATTGGGATTGCAGCTGATCTCCAGGGCTTTTGACGAGGTTACCCTGTTCCAGGTAGCAGATGCGCTTGAGCAGGCTGCTGGTTTCGAGCTGCCAATTTTTGGCGGAGAGGGTTAAGCCATGAGCTATATTATTCAGGGCGAAACAGGCGATTGGGAAGTGGTTATCGGGCTCGAAGTGCATGCCCAGATCACATCCAATTCCAAATTGTTTTCAGGTTCATCAACCGAATTTGGGGCTGAACCCAATACCCAGGTATCAATGGTGGATGCCGCCATGCCGGGTATGTTGCCGGTATTGAACGAATACTGTGTGGAACAGGCCGTTAAAACGGGGCTGGGCCTCAAGGCCCAGATTAATCTGCATTCCGTCTTTGCGCGTAAAAACTATTTTTACGCTGATCTGCCGCAAAGCTATCAGATTTCACAGTTTGAATTCCCGACGGTGGGCAAAGGCACGGTTGTGCTGGATATGCCCGACGGTACCACGCGCGATATTGGTATCGAGCGCCTGCATATGGAGCAGGACGCCGGGAAGTCCATGCACGATCAGGATCCCAAGCGCAGCTTCATCGACTTGAATCGATCAGGCGTGGCGTTGATGGAAATCGTGTCCGACCCTGATCTGCGCAGCCCGGAAGAAGCTGGAATCTATGTGCGTAAAATTCGCTCTATCGTTCGCTATCTGGGGACGTGTGATGGCAATATGGAGCAAGGTTCCATGCGGGCCGACGTGAACGTGTCCGTGCGCAAGGTTGGCTCGGACGAGTTGAACACACGGTGTGAAATCAAAAACGTGAACTCCGTCCGCTTTATCATGCAAGCCATCGAAGCCGAATCCCAGCGACAGGTAGAAGTTTGGGAAAACGGCGGCGAAGTGGTTCAGGAAACACGATTGTTTGATCCTGCCAATAGCGAAACGCGGACCATGCGGTCTAAGGAATTTGCCCACGACTATCGCTATTTCCCCGATCCTGACTTGCTGCCACTTAACCTGACTCAAGCCTATGTGGACGCCATTGCAGCCACGTTGCCTGAGCTACCTGATGAGAAGAAAGAGCGCTATATGAGCGAATTCGGTCTCTCGGCCTATGATGCTGGTGTGTTGGTGGTTGAACGGGAAACCGGTGCGTATTACGAAACTGTGGTAGGCCAAGGGGACAACAAGAATCGGGACGCCAAGCTGGCGGCCAACTGGGTGATCACCAATCTGTTTGGTGCGCTCAATGCCAAAAGCTTGTCCATTGAGGAAAGCCCGGTATCGGCCGATCAACTGGGTCAACTGCTCGATCTGATGGCTGATGACACGATCAATGGCCGTATTGCTAAAGACGTGTTCGAAGACATGGTTGAAACGTCAAAGAACCCGGCGGATATCGTCGAAGATAAAGGCTTGAAGCAGGTCACCGACACCGGTGCCATCGAAGCCGCAATTGACGATGTGATTGCAAACAACCCGGGTCAGGTTGCTGAATTTAAAGGCGGCAACGAGAAGATCGCCGGCTGGTTTGTGGGTCAGGTGA
>JABJGO010000027.1 GCA_018662225.1 Rhodospirillales bacterium
GATCAAGCGGAAAACCATGGAGACCCGGCGCTTGCAATACCGCAAACACGCCGCTTAATATTAACAATCAGATGAGCCAGATCCTCTCTTAGATTAGGCCGCTACGTGTTCCAATTTATATGACGACGGACAGTAGTTGCCTGATTGATGCCATAACGAAAATCCTTCTAGCAAGTTGATGCTACAAAGATCGCTAAGAATTGACATTGCAGGGGTCACTGGTTCAATCCCAGTCGTTCCCACCATGAAGCCTCAAGGTCTAAAGCCTTGGGGCTTCTTTCTTTTTGTCCATCCCAGCCCCCACTGAGCTGCGCTTCTAAACACATGAACAAGATTCACCAAAAGCCGAAACTCATTCACCAATTTGAGATATTGCACGTGAATTGTCTGCATGTTCTCCTTGTGGTACGTAGAATGTCGCCTGATCGGTGCAAATTCTAAAATCAAAGATGTTAATTTACTGGCAGTGTATGGACTTTAGTTATGGATGAGAAACATTATCAAATCATCGGTTTAGTCGGGTTTATTATTGCTGGCCTTGTGTTTATTGCCGCTGGCATAAATTTCGGCGATGCGCTCACGATTGTCGGTAGTGTAATCTGGGTTCTATCTTGCCTTGTATGGATGATCCCACTCATTAGACCCAAGCGGGACTAGAAGACGGCGCTTCACTGGGGGTGTGCAACAGATTTCATCTGCAATGCTCCGCCCCGTCCCTAACTATTTCCTAACAATTGGCTCATCATAACCAAATAACATTGGCCTAACTTTCTTCGCATCCTAACGGCGCGTCGTTGCCCGTTAAATTTTAATTGAAGCGAAGAATGAAATAATGACAAATTTCGAATACTGGCTGGCCTATACCACCGCAGGGAAAATAGTTCTATTCAGCCTGCTCACTGGCATTGGAGCGGGCATTTTCATTGCATACGCATAAATGTCCCATTGCAAATTTTCCTGTGGCAATTTCGACAACCACTCATCAAGCCGAATACCATATTTCGGGATTCAAATTCAGTTCGGTAGAATCGGCGAACACACTTGATGGAATTGGACTTTCCAGTTCTCCTGTCAGTATCATTTTCAATTGAATTCGGCGTTCTATCGCAGCACTTCGATAGGGGAGCGACTGCAACAGGCGTAAAAGCGGTAAGGTCGTATCGTTCGTATAAAAAGATGAGAAATGCATGTTCATCTCATAACTTTCAATGGCTGCTGCACCTGCATGTTGCACTACCGCTAGGTAACACTCCTCTGGAGCAATATTTTGTGTGTCCGGAGCCATATTTGCAATTCTCGCTGAGGGCGGCAGAAAGGGTTCGTTAATCACAACGGCATTCTTCACGTCAGTTAAACTGTCAACGGCCTGCTTTAATGCCTTCCTGGCCCAACGGCGTTGGCCAAATTCCGCACATACTCTCCCTAAGCTCAAACATCGTGGCAATGTTGGAGAACGGCGATATAGGTCTATCAATATCCGTGCGCTTTCACGCAGGGCGGACATCCGTTCAGGTAATGAAAAATTGCTCGGCGTATTTGCATATGCAGAATAATATTCCAACGCGGCGAGGTATCGAACCTCATCTTCATCCTTGGGAAATTTGGTGAAATTATGGTTAGCAGAGTCTTGCAATTGATACCATTGCGAGTCTGAAGAATAGGTTGACCACTGACCGGTTGACGTAGTTGCAATTGGGAAATCACGGACAAGGAGTCCACGTTTTTCTAACTCTTCAACCCGTTCAGGTGGGCATAAAAACAAGTTTAACAGAAACAAGTCGTCCGTCTGCTCGCTGGCTGGTACTAAAACATTCGGTCCAGGGGCCAGTTGATAAAGCTCATACCCCATGCGCTCAATTTTGTTGGCGAGTCCCCAGTCACGATTTTCGCCGTTACTGATTTCAATCAAAACAACTGGCCTGCTCCCATTGGGGTTTAGAAAGAGTTCCCGTCCACCCTCAAGGATATTATACTCCTCGCCCTCGGCATCAATTTTTACGAAATCAATTGGGCCAAATTCTTGCCGTGTGTCCTCCATGGCCAGGGTACAAACGGGAACCGCTTCAGAACCCAGCGGGACGTCACTGAACTCGTCTCCGTGAGCACTCAAACAATTAAACTCCGCACTATCATAAAGATTTAACGTAGCCACACCTTCCGTGTTGGAGACAGCGGCTTGAATGACCTCCTGCCAATCGAAACCATTCTCGTCTGAGCTTCTCTTCAAAGCCGTGGCGGTGCCGCTCGTCGGTTCATATGACCACACTCGTCCGCTCTGTCCCACTGCCTTCGCCATAGGCAGACTGAACGCGCCAAAAGCAGCGCCGATATCGATAACACGCATGCCTGATTGCAGAAATCGGCGAAGAAAATCCACCTCGGGTTCAAACCAGTCCTCTTGTTCGAGAAATACGTATGTGGCAAGGTCCGTTAGATCGTCTGGGAGCCAAAGTGAGACCTCTCCCTTAATATGGATTAATCGGAGCCTGTTTTCGTCCGTCAAGTGACCTTCCCCCTTCTTCTATCAAACTAAGTGGTGTTTGATGGCATGATAACCGGTCCGAACGAGTGCATCTACCAGAAGTCTGGCTCAGCTTAAGTACTGATCGAAATTACCTGTTTCTGCCCATAGCACTATTTGTACTCCCGTATGGTGAAATATAGCGTAGCTGCAGGCTCAATTCCTGGGCTCGCTTACTGGATGAAACTCGTATTTCAATTTGCGATCATTAATTGAATTAGCTATCGTATGAGCCTGAGTAATTGGGGGACTTGGTAAATGCAGTATGTTGCAGAAGAGATTGAACGGGCGGCCCTTGAGGCTTTACACGACGTCGCATCAACTGACATCCAAAGAAGGCTGGGAATAAGTTGCCAGACCGCAGGCTCAGCTTTTGTTTCGGTCGCAAGTGCTCTGCCTGCATCAGCAATTGTACTCAACAGAACCCTCGGTATAGGGCTGCGCGCGCCTGATACCGAAGACAGTCTTAGAGAAATCGTTGAAACATATCGAGACGCCAGTGTAGAGCGATACTTTCTTCAACTTCACCCAGATGCACAACCATCATCGATCGGTCAATGGTTGCTGGACCACGGACATGAAAAAGCCCGCGGATGGCAAAAGTTCTCCCGTGGCCGTGACTCTGTGGCAGGTCCTAAAACCGATCTGAGCATCCGGGAAATAGGCGCAGAACACGGACCCGAGCACGCGGCAATCCTGTGTGACGCCTTTGACTTAGGTGAAGATGCCCAACCGTGGATGTCGTTAATGCCCACATGCGATCATTGGCACGTCTTTATGACATTTGATGGCAGTGATCCTGCGGGAACCGGTGCCGTATACATCGACGGTAAAACTGCATGGATGGATTTCGCTGCGACGTCACCCCGATTTCGAAGGCGGGGCAGCCAGTCTTCGCTGCTTCGTCATCGGGTTCAGTTTGCGCTCGATCATGGATGTGAGCAAATGTTCGTCTGCACGGGTGAAGCCGTACCGGGCGACCCGCAACATTCCTATTCAAATATTCAGAAGGCCGGCTTTAAAGAAGACTACGTGCGCGCCAATTATGCGCCGATAAAAGACTAGCGGAACGTTACAGACCCTTTACCGCCTTGGCGCTCATCTTAAGGGGGCGCCGGATGGCGAGGAGTAATTTTGCCTCGTTGACCAAACCCTGTTTAACCAATGCGCCAAGCAGGGTGTATTCGATCAGGTCGCGTTGAGCGCGGCTGCCGCCGATTTGCTCATGTCTTGCCATGACGGTGATCAGTCGATCTGTTGCCGTAGGCCAGTCTTCCACAGCAATGGCCTGAAAGGCCTCAGCGATCGTCCGCACCATGTTTCCGGCAGGGCCCTTGGCTTCAGCGATGATTTTCTCCAGCGCTTCTGAATTTCCAACCTTGGCATGGGCCAGCGCGGCATGAACATCGGCCAATGCAATGCCGGTGTTGGGGAATTTGTTTAACGCGTATTCGCTGATAACTTGCCAGCGCTCTGGCGTGACCTGCTCACCGGCAAGTTCGGCGCGATAAAGAATTGCAATATTGTCGGTAAGCACATTGAGCGCTGGTCCCCACGCTTTCCCCGGCGCAACGTCAGTATCAATGACGTTCCACATGGTCTCAATGTCACCGCATTCCAAAGCCCACAGCGCCACGTGCCAAGAGATGTGGCAGTGTAGTGTGCCGCCTTTTGCGTAGTCGGGCAGCCAATCGCTCACATAGCTGATGCCCTCTTCCGTCTCACCGGCCTCGTAATAAATATGAGCCCGAATATGCGCGCCATTGGCGTTTCGCGGATTACCGGCCAGCGAACGCTCAATGGTATCCGTAGCAGGTCCGGTTTGCCCGGCTTCCACCTGGGCAAAGGCGTGCTGGGCCAGAAACCACCAATCATCGGCGTAAGACGAGACAAGCCCGGATGTAAAAGCCAATTGCTCAGCCTCGCGCCCCGGAAGACCGCTAAAACCGATCAGGCCGAACACGCCGGTACAGGTCTGAGCCGCCATGACATCACGCGGGCAGGTTTCGAGGTGGGCTCTAATGGCCTTGTAGGCTGCGGCAGATTTTCCATCAATGAGCAGACCCAGGGCAGCAATATGGTTGCCCTCGCGCTCGGTCAAACTTCCAGCATGCGTCCGGGCCGCCTCCATGGCCGCAGAAGCGCTGGCCGCGTCTCCCGTTATCTGACAAGCGCGTGCCAATCCTACATGGGCAAGGGCAAACTGTTCATCGAGAGCAATTGCCGCTTCAAACGCCTGCACGGTCCCCTGCTCCGCAGCAAGATATCGGTCCACGCCATCCACGTACGCATCACGGGCGGCAGATGATTTGGTGGAAAGTGAATTGCCGTAACGGTCCTCAAGCATTGATCGCTCCTATATCTGTACGTCCACCCCGCGCCGTGTTTCAGACTGCCAAACTACCTTGAGTGTCCGCCTGATGTCCGCGCTGGCTTTGGGCCTCGATGAACACGCGGGTTACGTCGTCGTATGATTCCTTGATCTCGCGTTCCATGGTGCTGATCAGGGTCTCAACATCTTCTGAAGTGATATCGTCGGTAAAATCCAGGCTAAGGGTCACCAGAATATCTCTGGGGCCCAAATGCATGGTCAGTAGCTCATTAACACCTTTTACTCCGACCGTGGCGGTGGCAATGGCGCGAATACCGCGCACGGTGGAACTGCGCGCCCCTTCACCGATCAGCAACCCTTTGCATTCGACGGCCAGGATTACAGCGACAATGGCTAGAATGACGCCAATAAAGATCGACGCTACGCCGTCCAGAACAGGCATATTCAGCCACTCACCCACGGCGATTCCGACAAATGCTACCGCCAGCCCCAGCATGGCGGCGGTATCTTCCATCAGCACGGTAAAGACCGCCGGGTCTTTGCTTTCGCGAATGCCCGCCATATAGCCCAAATGGCCTTTGCTGGCCTTGAACTCACGAAAAGCATAGGTCCACGCGGCCCCTTCGATAATCATCGCCACACCGAGGATAAGATAGTTCACCCAGGGATCCGTGACCGGGTGGGGGTTCAAAATTTTCTCCACCCCTTCATACAGCGACACGCCCGAACCAATAGCGAAAATCAGGATAGCCACAACGAAGGTCCAGAAATAAAGCTCCATGCCATAGCCAAAGGGATGCGTGTCATCCGCCGGTTTCTTGGCGCATTTCAGGCCATAGAGAATAAGTGCCTGATTACCTGTATCCACGGTGGAATGGATGGCCTCACTCAGCATGGCTGAACTGCCGGTAAAGGCGGATGCCGTAAACTTGGCCACGGCGATCAAGCCGTTTCCAATCAACGCCGCCACAACAACTTTAGTCGATCCACCCGCAGACATTCCATACCCTTTCAATTCAATACCGCATGCACAATACCCTGCGCGGGTCGGTTGGAAAAGACCACTGCTTGCACGCTTGCGTCATGACCTGCGCTGACGTTAGATGCACAGACAAAATCAAACCTTTCAGGAGACCAACCAGATGTCCGTGACAACCATTACCGAGAACACCTGTTTTGGCGGCGTGCAAGGCGTTTACGCTCATATGTCGGATCAGCTTGGCTGTGAAATGCGCTTTTCCGTGTTCAAACCAGCAGAATCCGTGAGCGAGCCACGCCCCGTGGTGTTTTGGTTGTCCGGGCTGACCTGTACAGAAGAAAACTTTACCGTCAAAGCCGGTGCACAACGGTATGCAGCCGAGCATGGTCTGGTCGTGGTCGCCCCCGATACCAGCCCGCGTGGTGATGATGTGCCCGATGATGAAGCCTTTGATTTTGGCAAAGGTGCGGGATTTTACCTGAACGCGACTGAGGCACCGTGGTCCACACATTTCCACATGTATGACTACATCACCGGTGAGCTGCCGGCGCTTATTTTCAAGAACTTCCCCGCACGCGCAGACGCACAAGGCATCATGGGCCATTCCATGGGGGGGCATGGTGCCTTGACCATCGGCTTAAAAAACCCGGATACCTACACGTCAATCTCGGCCTTTTCACCCATTGTTGCCCCTATGCAGGTACCATGGGGGCAGAAGGCCTTTAGCGGATACCTGGGCGATAATCCGGATGACTGGAAACAATACGATGCCACGGAACTGGTGAAATCCGGCGCCCGCTCAGGCACTCAAATCCTGATTGATCAGGGTGAGGCCGATGATTTTTTAAACGAGCAGCTGAAACCTCATTTGTTCGAGGCCGCCTGCAAAGATGCCGGGCAAGCTGTTCAAATTCGTATCCAACCGGCATATGATCACTCTTACTATTTCATCGCGTCTTTCATGGGTGATCACATGGCTCATCACGCCGCAGCCCTGTTGGCGTAGCGACCCAACGAAAACGTGATTTAACTTTTCGGGCCAAGTCAGGTAACAAATTGAACCCTATTCATTAAATTGAGCGACCATGTCCCAGATCAGCACCGCACAAGCAGTCCCCATAGACCCCATCAAATTTCTCGACCCGGACACCACGGCCAAGGGTGAACAACGTGCCGTCGTGGCGCTGACGCAACTGCGCACCTTGTGGTTCAACACGGGTAGTCTGTGCAACATCACCTGCCGCAATTGCTATATGGATTCTAACCCAAAAAATGACCGCCTGGCTTATATCACCGCAAATGAGGCGCGCGCCTATCTGGACGAAGTAGAATGCGAAGGCATGGCCGTTGAGGAAATCGCCTTCACCGGTGGCGAGCCATTCATGAACCCACACATTCTGGACATGATCGGTGACGCCCTTGGTCGGGGCTATAAAGTGCTGGTTCTTTCCAATGCCATGAAACCGCTGTTGAACAAGCGGGCAGGACTGTTAGAGCTACACCAGCAATACGGCGATGCGCTGACCATTCGTGTTTCCATCGACCATTACACCCGCAAAGGCCATGAGGATGTGCGCGGGGTAAACACCTGGCCACCGATGATTGAATGCCTGAATTGGTTGAGCGAAAACAGGTTCAATCTGACCGTTGCTGGCCGCACCATGTGGGGCGAAGAAGAGGCTTTAGCCCGCCAGGGGTATGCTAGACTATTTGCACAGCATCACTTGACGATTGATACGACCAACCCGGCGCAACTGGTTCTGTTTCCGGAAATGGATGAGACCGAGGATGTGCCCGAAATCACCATGCAGTGCTGGGATATTCTGGGTGTGCGGCCAGAATCAATCATGTGCTCCACGTCGCGCATGGTGGTGAAGCGTAAAGGCGCAGGCGCACCCGTGGTCGTACCATGCACGCTGCTGCCCTATGATCCGCAGTTTGAATTGGGAACCAGGCTTGCCGATAGTCCAAACACCGTGAAGCTCAACCACCCCCATTGCGCGCGCTTCTGTGTTTTGGGCGGCGCGTCCTGTAGCGCAGATTGAACACCGGACTATGTTTCACCTTGGCAAAATAGACGAACCTGTTTTTATTTTTGGTGGTCCGTATTCCAATATTCAGGCCACGGAAAAAGTCCTCACAATCGCCCATGGACAAGGCTTCTCAGCGGACCGCATTATCTGTACAGGCGACGTGGTGGCCTACTGTGCTAACCCGGCTGAAACCACTGCCATGATCCGCGATTGGGGTATTCATGTGGTGATGGGAAATTGTGAGGAATCGCTGGGCTTTGAACGCGAGGACTGCGGCTGCGGTTTTGAAGAAGACAGTGCCTGTGACATGTTGTCGCGACAGTGGTTTGATTTTGCCACCCGGCGGATCACATCGGATGATAAGGCGTGGATGCAAACCTTGCCCCGACAATTGACGTTTGAGATGGCCGGGAGGCGCCTGGCCGTTATCCATGGCAGCCTCAGCGATATCAGCGGCTGGGTGTTCAAGTCCACCGATGATCAGACCAAAATCACCGAACTCGATCTGGCATCCTGTGACGGCATTATTGCCGGGCACTGTGGCTTGCCTTTTATCTCCACCACCTCGGACCAGCGATTATGGCTCAATGCCGGTGTTATCGGCATGCCCGCCAATGATGGCACGTCGCGCGGCTGGTACAGTATTCTGGAGCCCTGTGATGGCGGGATCCGCGCTCACATCCACCCCTTTGACTACGATCATGAAAGCGCCGCCAGCGCCATGCGGGACGAACGCCTGGCCAGTGGTCCGGGTGGCTATGCAAATGGTCTGACCACCGGCCTGTGGCCCAATATGGATGTGCTGCCGGATGCCGAAAGACAATTACAGGGGCGGGCAATCGAATCCCAATCATATGTGTGGGCGGCCCCCCGGGATCAGCGCCTTACTGCATAACCTCCGGGTGCGCTTGCATCAGGTTAAGCAACCGTTTGGTGGCGGCTTCGCTGCCTTGTTTACTGGCCTGTTCGTATAGTCGGGCCGCTCCCGCAAAATTCTGCACCACACCATTTCCCAGTTCATATAAAAGACCGAGCCTGAACCGGGCGCGGGCGACTTTATCCGCTGATTGTGTATACAGCTTAAAGGCTTCGACGTAGCTCTGCTCGACGCCGTTACCTCGATCATACAACCGGCCTAACTTGAACTGAGCCAGAGCAAAGTCCTGTCCGGCTGATTCCCTATACCACTGGGCGGCCGCACTGAAATTTACCGCCACACCCCGACCTTTCTCAAACGCTTTGGCAACCCGGTACTGAGCTTTGATGTGGCCTTGAATCGCCGCTTTCGCATACCACTTTGCCGCCGTGGTCAGGTCCAGTGACTTGCCGCCTGTACCGAGTTCGAAAAACAAACCATAGGTATACTGCGCACCCTGGTCACCATTTTCGGCGGCTATGTGATACCACTGGGCCGCCTCTACAAGATCCCGGTCCGGGCCTTCTTTGGTCAGAAGTTCACCGGCAATACGCTGGGCATCAACATGACCGTTTTCGGCAGCTCGCTTGTACCATCTCAGGGCCTCGGACTGGTCTGGCCTGACGCCGCTGCCCTTTCGGAACATTTCTGCCATGATGAACTGTTTTACGGGCGAGCCTTTCCGAAACAGCTTTGTCCGCGCTTCGTCTCGCTGGACGGCCGCATTGGCTAATGTTTCGCCCATGACGCCCGAGCGCCTCAGGTCATCCAGATAATAACCAAAGTGCTGCAACAACTTCGGGATATCGGGCTTGAGCACATGCCAGATGGCATAACCGTCCCGATCGTTACGTTCCAGATGACGGAAAAAATCATCGCACTGGAAAGCAAGGTTTTTACGCATCTTAATGCGTTCATCCGTGAAATTTTCCATGCCCAGTTCCTGATGGGCCATCTCGGTGTATAGCCACGCCTCGCATTCAACATCAATCTTTCGCATGGATTCCAACCGGTCTTCCATGTGCTGAACACCATGGCCCACCAGTTCATGCACAAGAACCGGGGCCAGTTCCTTGAGCGGCCATTTGATACCGAAGCGTGTGACAACCACGGGAAAGCTTTTACCCATAGAATCAGAATCGGCCTGGGTGCCAAATTTGGGCATAAAAATTGCGGCCAGAATATTGACCAGGTTTGTGCGCCGCTCTGGCAGGTTTGGATCATAGATCACCACGACCGGCCCTGATTTTTTCAACGCCGCAATCTGCTTTACACTGAAAGGGGAGTTTTCGTTGATCAGGGCCATAGCCTCGATCAACTTCTCAACACCTTCGCGTGGCTCGATAATGGGGAAATCGTAGGTGGCGCCCTCAGGTGGTTTCAACCCGATAATCTGGATGCCGTCGAACTCTGTCTGATAGGCAATTCTGCTGTTGGCTGATGCCTGAGGCGGATTAAGGGCGGTACATAACAGAGCTAATACGAATACAAGAAGGCGCGCTGCCATCATTTGGCAAGTGGCCCAGATTCCGACCACCGGCCCCCTAATCCCGGCCACCGCCCAAGGGGCTTATATACTGGGGTGCACTGTCCCAGGGGAAAACGACCCATTCGTCCTGCGGGATATCGTGGACGAATACATCGGCCGTTTCGCGGCCTTGCGGTTTGGCATAAACCACAGCAAAGCATGCTTCGGGTAACAATCTACGCGCCTCCCGTGCCGTGGTGCCTGTATCCACCAGATCATCAATGATCAACCATCCTTCACCCTTCGCCGCAAGCGCCGCATCCGGCGTCTTCAGAACGCTCAACGTTCCCTGCTGCATTTCCTCGTACGTGGTGATGCACAGCGTATCCACAACACGGATACCCATTTCGCGGGCCACAATCGCGGCAGGTACCAGACCACCACGGGTCAGCGCTACGATACCTTCCCAAGGCCCCATATCCATCAACTTGCGAACCAGCTTTCTGGTATCGCGATGAAAATCTGCCCAAGTGACGATGCTGTGTTCTTGTTCTGTAAGGCTCATGGATAGTCCCCTCGTGTAGCCGGCCCGTTAGAGCTCAGTTTTACTGGCTAGATAATAACGAAGATCACATTTGGGACAATGCCCATTCATAAAAAAACGGCACCTCAACAGAGATGCCGTTTTCTTCAAAATATGCGACGCTCAATCAACGCAGATAGAGGCGGACCTCGTTAACGTTGGCGTTATCAGCCGTCTTGCCGGAAATGGCAATGCGTGATGGCGGTAAGCCCATATCCACCAATGAGCGCAAAACGTTTTCTGCGTGGCGGCGGGACTTGGATGAATTCAGTGCAATGGTTGCTTCGTCACCCGAAGCCGGGGCAACGGCGACCAGATCAAATAAGGCGCTTGGGCGTTGTTCTAGGACCTTGCTGACCGCATTGTACAGGGCCTGCTCGTAAGGCACGTTATTGCGGTCAAAACGGATCACGACTAAAGGCCGACGACCTGTGGTATCGACTGGTTGTCCAGCCAAATTGTTGCTGCCACCTGCGGCGGATGCCATGGCCTGATTGACCAGACTAACACCATAAATTTCGCCGGACTTGATACCAGCGGACAACAGATTGAGGTTGGAGCGTTCCGTGGAAACGTAGGCCGTCTGACGGCGCACATCTGATGATACTTCTTTCAGAAGGCGCTCAATCAGCACAACCGTGCGGTTCACTTCATCTTCCAGAATTGCCAACTGAACGTGGTCTTCGTCCACAGCACCGGAAACATCGAAGGCAGCATGAGCGGATTCAGCCAGGAAAGCAGACATGGTTGCATCCGTCGACACGGCCTGTGCCAGTTGGTTCATGATATCAATATCGGATTCCACATGGTCCAGATCGACCTGTGCATTATTAAACTGTTGGACCAAAATTGGGTTACCGGGAGTGGTACCCACCTGTAGACGCGCATTCATGGCAGCTACCGTATTATGGTAGCGCTGTGAGTCGCCAACGATCTTGGCCCGTACTTCCTGCAAAATCTGGTTATGCTGGGCGATAGCACCCTGCAAGCTCTGAAGCTCACCACGCAGTTCAACAACCTTCTCACCAACAAACGTACCTGTCGGCGTGCCCGGCGTCACATTCACAGGATCAAAACTGGAATTGCCCAACGACGGTTGGGCCGCAGCCGGAATAGTAGCCTGACCATTGGTGGCCGTTGCCATGTTCTCTGTGGTCGCTTCGCCTGCGGGATCTTCACCGGTCAGTGAAGGCCACAAGGCCTCTTCAGAGAAAGAGCAGGCTGACACCAG
Source organism: Rhodospirillales bacterium (assembly GCA_018662225.1). GTDB lineage: Bacteria > Pseudomonadota > Alphaproteobacteria > Rhodospirillales > Casp-alpha2 > JABJGO01. The sequence continues at coordinate 12,064 of JABJGO010000027.1, forward strand.
CAGCGCTGCGCCTACAAGAGTTGTCCGTACCGTAGCTGACGTCATTGATCACTCGTCCCTAAAATCCCGCGATTAAGTTTAAACCGCGTTCCTGATCCCCAATAGATTAGTACCTTGGAGAGGCTTAATAACCCGTTACAAAATATCGAGAGTTTTCTATCTCTCGCACAATTACGAAACGATACTACTCAAAGGGCTATGTTGGTACAAGTTCCTATTTTACAATCATTTTTTGGGCAATTTTTGAACTTTCCCCCATCGAAAACACAATACAGGGGACAATTCAGCATTTGCCCGCAATTTTGCCCATGTTGCCACTTGCCTTTGACAACATCGTAGAGTAGTTTCCCGCTTCCAAGACGGACGGCCATCAATTCAGGCCGGACCAGAAAGGCATAGGCACCGGTAGCTCAGCTGGATAGAGTACTTGACTACGAATCAAGGGGTCGGGAGTTCGAATCTTCCCCGGTGCGCCACTTTCCCCACTTAAAGCCTTGAAATATAACGACTCTGCATGTTTATGCTGTGCTCAGTGTGCACTTTAGTATGCACTACAGCCCCGCACAGAAGCATCAGCGAATCCGGCACCCTACAGCCGAAAACACCCCCGAATCCTCCCCAGCACGCTCCCTGAGCCTCTCATGGTGGTTTCAGCGCACTATGGCATTGCGAAGGAATCCGCTGTACCGTTCTCTCAACAGGAGGGACAAATGAAACGCATGTTCATAGCCGCACTGCTAACCATGACTGTTGGCCCTGCATTAGCGGGAGAGGACGATCCCGCCTACACTTGCTCTACTTCTCTACAGAGGGGCGAAAGTATGATCGATAGCGCGGCGCAACACTGTAAGGCCGGGGATCAAATGTTAATCTCAAACATGAGTGACGACGAGTCTGTCGCAAATGTCATAAGGCTGATATGTGATCTACGGTACGAGGTGGTCGTGGATCAGAAGTTCGGTGGGGTTATCGCGTGTATATATCGTCCATTACAGCAACGCCCATATGAGTTCTGAAAGCGCCACTTCTAGCAGGAGGGAACATGAAACACTTAATTGTAGCGGCAATGCTGACGTGCATGGTTACGCCAGCCTTGGGTGCGGACGCTAATGGTCAATTTAGGACTTATGGTGAGGGCGGCCTAAGTTCCTGTGGGGCATGGACCGCAGAAAGGAAGAAAGAATCCACCAAGCAACAGTACTTCTACGCCTGGGTAGACGGCTATATCAGCGCATACAACAATTATACACCGGGCGTCTTTGACATAGGCAAGGGGACGGACTCAGAAGGCAGAGACGCGTGGATAGATAACTACTGTGCGGTCCACCCGTTGGAAGCAATATCTACAGCCGTGCAAGACTTGATAATATTTCTAAAGAACCGTTAGAACCATCCACGCATACTTTGGCCTTCACCGCAGCCTATGTTTTTCTATGAGTTGGCGCGTTGGATACTGGCAAGACGGGCGATTATGTACGCGAAGCCGGACGCGTCCAGTTGGTCCATTGACTTAAATAACCACTCTCGGCTATGCGCGGGCAGCTTGGCACATGCAGCCTTTGCAGCGGCAATCGTAGGTGCCGCGTTCTGGCCCAAGCGTTGGTTCAGCACCTCGACAACGCTTTCAGGGTTATCACCACACGGTACAATGCCAGTGCGGGTGAGTTGCTGGTCAATAAACTCAATAGTCTGTTGTGCGTAATGCGGGTTAGCACCCATAGCAAAAGCGGCTTCCTTGGCGACGGTGTTTATTTCCGCCAATTGTTCCAGCTCCATATCGCCTTGTCCCTGCCAGTTGAAGTGATACTCCGACACGTCCTGAGCGGGTATCATTGCGGCAGCGGCTTCCTGCGATACTGAGTCCTCGGCCTTCAACCCTTCGGCAACTTGTTCAGACATTATCGGCTCAATGGTTTCTTGCTCACCACCGTAGGCCTGTTCATGCAGGGCAGACTTGCGTTCAACAGCGGCTATCTGGGCCGAACGTCCATTTTCACCGCTCCAGTCCGCCATGAAACCAGCGTCAGACTGTAGGGCGGCAACCTCATTGCCAGCGTCGGGTGCATCGCTCATGCTGCGGCCTTCCGAGACAGGGCGGCGGCATTGCCTTCTTTTACACGCGCCGAAAGTGTTTGTATCTTCTCGGCTCCCCAAGGCCACTCAAGGGCAAAGTCAAAACCCGCTTTCACCATTTGAAGACGGAAATATGACTCCACGTTCACAGGGGACAGCATTGAGTTATGAAGTCGGTTGCCGGGGTCTGGTGACGCTGCGTGAAGGTCAATGCCTATCTGGACAAACTCTTTGTAAGTGTCCACCAAGTTGATAATGGCAGTCTCCACGTCCACGCCCAGCTTCTGACGTTCCTTGGCTAACTTCTCAGCACGCTTCCAACCAGCAATATCAGCGGCAACCTTGTCTGCATTATCACGCTCACGCTGCCTGTCTTTTGCTGACAACAACGCGCCAGATAATTCGTCCAAGCGTGCTAGTGCAGCCGCCAGTTCATTGCGGGCATTATCAGCGCGGGTCTTGGTCGTTGCGTTCTGGCCTTCCTCGGCTTCAAGGAAAGCTGCATTGGCATTTTTCTGACATACCTCTAACTGCCTCTGAGCAGCAGTAATGTTCTGTTCCAGCGTTGCCAGCACACTGTCGTCTCGGCGCAAAATATTCATGCTATCGTTTCCTCAACTTGTTGTCGTGCTAGGTGGTGCAATCGTAGCTTCCCGTACATCGCGCCGGATAAATGCTTACAAGCATCCACCTTAAGGCGTAGAGGTAGACTGTCGTCATGTGCTACGGACGCCAGACGTTCCACAATGTCAGCACCATCAGCATTAGACAGGGCGCGTACCAAACTATCCGTACGCCTATTGAGAGAGCCGCGTGTTTTCGCCATTGGTTTAGTCCCCTAATGTTAACTGTCATATCCAGGCCAAGTGCCAGGTTTACCGTCAGGCATATCGGCTAACCGCTGGGCAGCTTCAACTACCCTTGCCTCTGCCTCACGCATCGCACTACCCAAATTCACTTTAGTAGTTGTTGTAATCTCGGCTGCACTGGGAACCATTTTGGCTACCAGTTGCGCGAACAGGTTCGGGTGGTCCGCAGCAAGACGTTCCAGATATTTGCCATCTTTGTTCAGCGAGTTGAACGTCTGTAGGACTGCGTCTTTGACTGACAATGTCTGCTTCCTGACAGAGCCGCGAGTCGCGCCTCCGGTTTTCTTTGTACCTTTGGGACGCGCCATTAGCTTAACTCTATGCTGTCTGAAATCAGGACAGAAGAAATAGCGTTCAAAGCTTTGTGGGCTTCTGACTTGGAAACGCCATCAGCAATAACAACCCTGACACCACCATCCATGACAGAGCCACCAGACTCGGCAGTAATGTCTTTAGGGTCTACATTGTGGGGGACTTCAATAGTCGTTGGCATAATAGTTTCCAGTTCACAGTTTCAATAAGCGGTGTGCCAATTATACAAGAAATTATGTATAATACAACTATACTACAATAAATTAATGTATTTAAGGCACGCACCACAAGCTACCCCGCAGCAAACAGGCATTTTCCAGCTACGCCATGCAGGACTTCTTACGTCGCATTACAAGGACAGACAGGATACAGGCTCACCAGAACAGGGGTGCGCGGCAGAGAATCGGTGGAAGTGGATAGTGGGGAAATAGATACCTGTTGAGGGCGCTGTCTGCTATAATGGCAGAGCAAATTAACCTTTGCCGCCGCCCGGTGTAACCACCCATTCCCTCCCCCGCACTGGGCGGCATTTTCCCCAACAGAAAACCCGTCGCCTACGCAATAAGCTCAACTACCCTCTTAACCTGCACCGCTTGCCATTGGGTGCCGCCTCTCGACGTGGCGATACCAGCCTCAGTTAATGCTGCGGCTATCTGGCGAAGGCTGTCACCACGTTCCCGCATGGGCGACACAATGCCATCCAACTTCATGGCCTTGGCTCTTGCCTGTTCCTTCAGCACCTTATTGCGCTTCATAGTCTTGTCACGTAGGCCACCCAGCTTAACACCCTTGGCTTTGGCCTCTCTCAGTGCTGCTTTAGTACGCTGGCTAATGAAGTCACGTTCCTGCTCTGCCAATGCCGCGTATATGTGAAGCTGGAACTTATCAGCCTGTGGCATGGTGGCGACTCTGAAGTTCAAACTCTTGTCGTCCATAAGGCTGGAAATGAAAGATACCTTGCGTGACAACCTGTCCAGCTTCGCCACCAGCAATACAGCTTTCTCTTTCTTGGCTAATGCCACAGCCTTGGCTAATTCTGGCCTATCGTCCTCAGTACCGCTCTGAACCTCTACAAAGTCGCCTATGACTTCCCATGGTGCCGTTGAGTAGGTTTCCAAGAAAATACTTATGTCTCGTTCCTGTGCTTCCAAGCCCAGTCCAGACTTACCCTGTTCCTTCGTGCTGACCCGTTTGTATGTGACATAGCGAACCATTGTGCTGTCTCCGAATTGTGTGTCTGAAAGCACTGTATGCCAGTGTGTTACAAACGTCAACGTCCGTTGTGCGCGTAACACCACAGCAATAGATAGCAGCACAGACTACGAAAGACGAAGGGGGGAGGTGCCGTACCCGTACCCGACGATAACCGCGCAGTTCTGTGTCTATGGTCCCCACCAAGCCAGTCCGCATATATTTTTTCAGAATTTGAGGGGGCTTTCTATTGACCAAAGGACAATACTTATGGTATAGTCATATTGACTATAGGCCCTAATAAGTTGTGTTCACGATATGGCCTTGCTATAATGCCTACTCCACAGTGCTTCAGGCAGTATCAGCTATGTCCAAGTTCAGAACCATTTATCACACGAACCAACGAGCGGGGCAGTCGCATGGCAAATAACAAGCCCAATAGAACAGGCCGTTGTTCAGGAAAGTGGACAAGCAAGGAACAGAAGACATGGGGAGCGCCCAAAGATGACCCTTGGTGCTGGCTAACCTCTGCGCTTATTTGCAGCCCCGCATGGAGAGCCATGGGTATTAACACCAGACGGTTAATTGACTTTCTTCTAGTCGAACACATCAACCATGCTAGACGTGAAAATGGGAAGCTCATGGCAACCTATGACCAGCTCCAGGAATTTGGTTTAACACGTAGCGAAGCCTCAAAAGCAGTTAGTGAGGCAGAGCATCTCGGCCTCATAAAAGCATCGCGTGGAGGCCGCTATCATGGCTCAAACCAACCGTCGATATATCGCCTGACCTTCTATGCAGACCACGATGGAAATCCACCTACCAATGACTGGAAAGGAAAGACTGAGGAAGGTATCGCCAAGTGGAAGAAGTCTCGCAGCGACGAAAAAGCGCGGACAAAAGAGCGCCGAAGAAAAACAAAACACACCCCTAATTCCCGAACTACCGTAGTTCGACTTTCCGAACTACCAGACGGAAAACCGGCGACAAGCCAGAAACGGAAACCGCAGAAAACGGCCATTTTGGTTTCTAGCCCGTAGTTCGACTTTCCGAACTGCTTATATATCTTGCTAGGGGGTACAGAGAAAACCACCACCACAAAAACAAGAAACGCGATAGGGAACAACGGTCCAACTAAACAAAAAAGGAAACAAACCCGATAACAAATTAATGAGGTTTGAAATGACAAATGGACAAGACTTATTTTCAGTTAAAGACACATGCCAGAGGCTTGGCGGCATATCTCGCGCCACGTACTACCGTTTAGTGAACAGCGGTGACTTGCAGAAGGTGAGCATAGGTTCTCGCGCGTTCACCCCTGCGGACTCGCTCAATGCGTACCTGAAAAAGATAGGTGCGTAATGTCGAAAGCCACCAACCCAGTGAAGGTTAGCCATTACAGTCTCCTTTTCACGTATTTCCATAACAAAGGGTTACGGCAACCATGCATACCTCACAAGAGGTATCCATAACCATACCCCAAGCCGCTGAGACAGTCGGAGTCAGTGGAAAGGGCTTGGGGTATGGTTATGGATACCTCTTGTGAGATATTTTCTGGCAAATCAACAATCTTAGCCGCGACAGTAACATCGAGGTTGCCCTTGCGGACGGCATCACCCACCGCGTCTATGCCCTTTTTCTTTACCTTCGCAGCCCGTTTTACAGACGCAGCACTGACGCCCACAGTCTCAGCGGCTTGGGGTATGGTTACAGATGTCTCTTGTGAGCTATCTGCCCTTTGTCCATGTTTAAGGTTAGCAATATCAGCCGCGACCATCGACTGTTGGCTCAGGAAAAGGCTACCTTTGTAGCCAGAATGCAGACTTCGCAATCCAACGCCGCTACCAGCGACGCCCAAGACGCTGTATGAGTATCTACCCCCGCAGTGGCACCACATTGTCGCTGCGGGCGATACCATTACAGTAATCTGCCCAGTCTTGCATTAGCCGCACACGCTTTTCCAACATATCCCCACGCCTATAGGTGCGTTCAACGCTACTGCCTACGACGTGTGACAATGCCAACTCTGCGGCCTCTGGCGAGTGTTGGGTTTCCTCAGAAGCCCAGTCACGAAACGTGCTTCTGAAACCGTGTGGCACAAAATCCCCGCGTCCCATACGCCGCATCAGCATAACCATGCACATATTGCTCAATGGTCTGTTCGGTTTCGTGCCGGGGAAAACGTAACCTTCTGTCTGAATCTGCCGCATGGTGTCCAGCACCTCCATGGCAGCATGTGACAACGCTACCCGGTGCTCTCTACCTTCCTTCATACGTTCTGCTGGTATCGTCCATACGTTACCGTATTTTTCGTCACATGATATTTCTTCCCACCGGGCACCCAGCACTTCACTTGTGCGGTCTGCTGTCAGGATCGCGAACTCCAATGCTCTTGCTGAGAAGCCTTCCTTTTTTCGCAGTTCCACCATGAAGTCAGCCACCTCCGAATATGGCATGGCGGGGAAGTGTTTTGTTTTGGCTATAACTGACTGCTCAGGAAGGACATTGCTCAGGTGGCCTTTCCACCGCGCCGGGTTTTCTCCCGTATAGAACTTCCTCGACTTCGCGTAGTCTATCACCCGCTCAATGCGTCCCCGTATCTGTGAAGCCGTTTCAGTCTTATCCCGCCATATAGGGTCTAGCACCTTCAACACCAGCCCATCGTCAACGGCAGCGACGTTCAGCGGCCCGAACACTGGGTAGACGTATGCCGCTAGGGTGCTATGCCAACGTGAGGCTGTCTTGCCACCCGCCTTCCACCCAGCTTCCTTGCTCTCAACGTAGGCTTCGGCGCACTGTTGAAACGTCCATGCCTTCGCGTCCTTGGCAGCTTGTACCCGCTTGATATGCTCGCGGTGGTCTTTGGGGTTTATGCCTTCCTGACGTAGCTTGCGGCACTGTGCGGCCTTCTCTCTCGCCTCTGAGCGACTCACTTCTGGGTACGGGCCAAGCCCCATATTGTAGGCCTTGTTGTCTATCTTGAATCTGTATATCCACGACTTGGTGCCAGCTTTCGTCACCTTCAACTCAAGCCCACCACCATCACCGTATGTCTTTTCTTTCGTAGCAGCCTTTAGGTTTTTCACCTGAAAAGCCGTTAGCTTGTTGAGTTGCCTCGCCATCGAACTATCTCCTACTCAGTATGCACTTTAGTATGCGCTTATGAGCGCGATACATGCAAGCAAGCAGAGACACCGTGAAACAACTATCTCGTAAAATGCTGATATAACTGGCATATTTGGACAGTCACACACAACGGGAAACACAAGTTCTACCCTTCCCCGGTGCGCCATTTCCCTCACTAACACACTGTTATTAACTGACTTTCGCTTAGAGCGGCTCAGGGGCAAGAAATCGCTTCAGCACATTGCTGGTGATGCGCGCCACGTTATTGTCATACCCGTTGTGACCAAGTGAGGCACACCACGAAATAGAGCCCGTTGTGAACACGCCACCGCCATTCGCAGTCTCATAAAACAACAGATCAGCGCGAACGCGCGGGTTTTCGGCTCCGCTCATCACCGGATGGTGATACGGCGTTTCTTCAGGGCACAGGAAATAAAGTTGTGAATGCCCTTCCGAGCGCGCAACGATCAACGCGTGAGGCGGTGTCCCGAGCTTGCGGTTGGCCCCGTCCAGTTCAACACCCGCAGCACCACCCAGCAAAGATCCGAAATCACCAATTAGCTCGTCGTCGCCGACGCCATCGAAGATGAATTTGGCGCGTGGGTCATGGCTTTCTTCTGTGCGCCGGTAATACGAGGCGGAATCAAATCCGGTTGCCACGGTGCCTGACCCAACCAATGTATTGGGCGGCGCGCCCAATCGACGCCACAATCCACCCAATTCGCCATTGAAGCTTTGGTAGTATTCACCAGGCTCCGCCGATTGATAGCGCATGCCGCCCTCAGCCCGACGCATTTCAATAACACCGGGTAATTGGTCGTGGTAGGCGATCCGCCAGTAGAACCCATTGCCGCCCAAATACATGAGCCGCCCGCCACGGTGCTGATACGCAACCATGGCATCCCACATAGGCGTGGACCAGTATTCGGGATGCGCGCCGGTAATCACCACCCGGTAAGGTGCCATGGCAGCGACCCCTTCCTGGTGCAGGTCTTCGTCTGTAACAACATCAAACGACTGGCCCATGGATTCCAGCCAATCGGTGACGTGGGTGTCAGCGTTGAAACTCCACAGGCCGGTTTTCGGACGCATATTAAAAATGGGTCTGAGACGCGATGAATAACACACCCCGGTCCCATCAGAATGCTTGTCATAGACAGAGAAGCCGTACCCTGCGTTTTCCTGAAGAAACACATCTTCTGCACTCAGCACGGTAATGCCGCCTTCCTTGACCTCGGCAAAAGGCATGTTGATGTCCGTGCGGGCGTTGGCATAGGCCATGAACGTGGCGGTAGAGATCAGAAGCGCCACATCGGATGTTTGTGTGCCAGCGGGTGGACGCACGAAGAACGGAATACGCTCCTCATCATCAGCACCAATCAGCCGCGCGCAATAGACGCCGCTTTTCATATGGTCGGGAACAACCAGCTCGAAATCCGTTTGCCAACCCGCGTCGTAAAGATCGTCGTCGTGAAAGTGGATCGCCCCATACTGATCCGGTGCATGGCACCAACTCTGCTCACTTCCGTTCCAGTTGAACCCGCGCATGGCACGTGTGGGCAGGTTGACGGTCTCGCCGTGGAGCCGGTTTGCCGATAGATCTTGTACGCGGGTGGTCGGTATATCGCGCGAGAAATCCCACCAACCAAGAATGTCTGACTCCAGCACCTCGGGCATGGGACCATCCACAAGCATCGCCATTTCTGCACGCGACAGGACCCGGTTAGCCAGGCGTGGGCTATCGATCTTGCCATTGTAACGGGCATCCATCGCCCGAGAACCGGGTTCCTTATGCTGGGCGGCCATAATGAAGGGCACGCCGTTGGGGCCAGACGCAGCAATGCGGCTCGTTGACTGAGCAAAAGTGGCTTTACCGATACCAGGACTATCGGCCAGGGGCTCTTGATAAACGTGCATCTTCCCAGTTTCTGCATCGAAGCTGGCGGCCACAAAATACCACTCGCGAGCGATCATGGGCGATTCTGCACTCAACGTTTCGACCGCCCCCGAGCCATCGCCAAGGCACAAGGCCGTGCTGCCGTTCTCATCGATACAAAGGCTGAATCCAGATTTGGTTTTCTCGCACCACTTGCCAAGCAGCGCCTGGTGACCTTTGCGTGGCGTGGTCGGCCAGATCATGGCCTGTAACGTGAAGCTGCTGATACCATCCAACAAAGGGTTGCCCGGTATGGTGACATAGGAGCCATCATGCATAGGCTGCATCCGGCCCGGATAGTCACCATTGGCCGAGGCCTCAATGACAGTTTCCTTGAAGCCAGGCCCCTTGGGGTTGGTATCGCCACAGATCATGCGCACGATATCGGCGCGATACGGCGTGTCGTCCAGGCTGCTGACCATAAAGCGGATGGTGTCGCCCGGCCGAACGCTGATCTGATCGCTGTAGCCAAAAAGCTTTCTCATGATCGGTCCTCGTTAGCCCGGGTCCCGCTATTCCAGCGTTTCGCCGGTGGCGGCTTCCCAGCGGAGCTTGAAAATTGCCCGCTCGGCATCCTCCAGGCTGGTGAATACATGGTCGTGGTGCATGATCATGGCCGTGTCACGCATGCCGGGCAGTTGGGCCAGCGTCCACTCTTCGTGCGGCTTGGTGTTGACCACCACGTACTTTCCCGTGGTGTCCAACTCGAAACGCAGTGCGTTAACAAGGCGCTGTAATTCGGGGCTATGCGGGCCATGAGGATTCTCATTGAACGCCGCGACCAGATCACGTCGATCAGGATCAATATAGGTCATGGTCATTTCCGGTCTTGCATTGCTGATACATGCATTCTTCCTGCCCAACCGTAATCGGACTAGGCTCCCGTGTCCATTCTGCGCTTGATGCCGGGCGGTGTGGTCATCACATAAAAGAACTTTCCGGGCGTGCTCCCGGTGTTTCGAACCTTATACTTCCAACCGGTGGGATAATAGGCGCAGTCGCCGACGACCAGCGTGCGTGAGTACTTCAAATTCTCGGCGTCCGTACCCCACCACAACGTGAATTCACCTTCAAGAATATAATAGAACTCATCAGCCGGGCCGTAGTGGTGCAGGACCGTACCGTCGTCCTCTTCCTCAATGGCGAAGACACAGGTCTCGTCGCCCGGTTTGGTATGGCAGACACCCACGCCACAAACACCGTCGATATCGTAGAGCCGCTTGATGGGTGCCGTGATGTGATTGCTGTCGTCATAACCGGGGCCGACCATCTTGACGTCGTTTTCATTAACGAACTGTGGTTCTGTGAATGCTGCACACATGTTTTGTTTCCTTTTAACAACAAGAGAGTTAAAGCGGTTTAAAACGTTGCCTCGAAAGACACCGTGAGTGCGCCAAACCGACTTGTGCCCTGCTGGCCTTCAAACTCTCGACTGCGGTGGGTGTTGGAATAGGTCAGATTGACCGGCCCAAGCATCAACGTGGCCCCAAACGTCAGGTCACCCACCAGGTTTCGCTTATCGACGCTGTGGCTACTCCGAAACGTATTGCCGTCCAAAAAGATGTTATGGGCAACAACGCGACCTTCTGCCGACGCGAAAAGATAGACGCTGGCCAACTCCAACATATCCCGGTTGGTGTCCATAAAAGGTGCACCGCCCTGAATTAGGTTGGCGGGTCCGAAGTCTTCCGGCAGATTCCAACCCCACCTGACCGCCCCACCCATATTGGCATGGGTCAGCACGTTACCGATACTGCCGCCCATCCGCGGGATAACATCAATTTCACCAAAGCCGTCACGTGTGGGGACATCGACACGCCATTTTCGCTCATACAACAGCATCAGGCCAGGCTCGTTGTGTAGCTGGTTCTGCCAACCCTTAAAGGTGTCGATATTGCGAAGCTCATGAACCTCGTTTTGTACCGCCTTACCCAGGGCTGCGGGACCGACGATGCCTAACTGAAATTCTACAGACTCCAGACGGTCTGGCCGCCCTTGAGCGCGGTTACTCGACTTAGTAATGGTGTGCAGAGATTTTGCCATATAAAGCCACCCGGCATATGGTCTGTCATCCGTAACAAGATCCGTTCTGACCCCGTTTTCCGGCGTATAGATATCCTGCCCCAGGCTAACACCAAAACGGACTTCCTTATCACGCCCATCCGATCCAGTGGCATCCATCGCAACCGATTTCAGGGTATCGCGCATGGTATCCAGAAATTCAATGGTTTCACCATCCGGCGACAGCCATGAAATTCGGGTGCCGTTGGTGTAATGCCGGTCAGTGCCGGCAAACAGGTCGTTCTCCAGCTGAAACGAGAACGTCCCCACATCTCTTTTAGCGGTTTTCTGCTCTATATCCTCCTGAGCAAAAACCGGGACTGAACCCAGCACAACGGCCAGCCCCAACAGAACCGGAATGGTATATAAGTGTTTCATGGCACTCTCGTAGCAATAAACATCCCTGATTTCCAGTTTCACGGGCTGCCTAGTTCAGAAAATTCAGTCGCGGCGGCCATACAATCAATGCGAAGCCCAGCACAATAGGTGCGATAATCACCGCATACAGGGACGGTATCAGGGCAAGATTCCTGGCACTTACATTCCCCGCGCCCAGAATCGCAATTTGCAATGCCAGCACCACGACGGCGGCAAACACAATGCGCTTGGTTTGGTTGCGCCGGGTGAAGCCACCGGCATACATACACACCAGCGCCACCAGCGAGAACGCCACCGGAACAAGCGGCATGACCAATCGCTTATGCCCTTCCACAATGTATTTGGGATAATCGCGCGCCGGGATATTAGTGTCACTGGTCACATCAAACAGCTCGAACACCGTCAGTTCCCGGCTGTCTGGGACACGGAAGCTTTTCTTCTCGTTGTATTGATTAAGCGAGAAGACATATCGGTCAAAAAACAAAACCGAGTAATTCTTGGTGGCCGCATCAAGAACCTGGCGGTTGCCATCAAACATGATGATCTGAGCCCCTTGGTCCGTTTTTACCAACGAGCCCCGCTTTGCCATAATGGTTACGGCCGCCGTGGGATCACGTTCATCATGCACAAAAATACCTCTGAGCGAGTTATCTGATTCGCGCTCGCTGATATAGACCGTGGTGTCATCGCCGATGGTGTTGAACTTGCCGTCATCCAATATGATTTGTGAATAATTGTACCGCAGGTGCCATTTCAGCTCACCGAACATGCGGTAGGATTCAGGCAGAAAAAACAGGTTGATAGAATAAGTCACCAACATCACCAACCCGCACAGAATTAACACCGGTTTGGACAGCTGCAACGGGCTGAGGCCAGATGCGCTCATCACCACCAATTCGCGGTCTGCCGTCATTTTTGAATACACGAACACAATAATGATGAACATGGCAATGGGCAGAAGTACGGGCAGATAGCTTGGAACCGTCAACAGCGTTAACTGCATGAACATGCCCACCGTTGCACCCTTGTTAATGATCATGTCCACAAAGCGCAGCGATGTAATGAGCCAGATGATTACCGTGAACGCGCTCGCGACCAGAATTAACCCAATGCTGAGCTGGCGAAACATGGTGCCTGTCAGGTGCCGCATCATTATAAATGGTTCTCGCTTTCGCGTTCTGGAATTGGTGAATAGTTGTTACATGATCACGAAAATCAAGTATAGCCATTTAGGTAGAGTTTTTCACGCAACCAGGAACCCGTATGGCACAAACTGAACTTCCATCTTCGGCGCGTGTGATCATTGTTGGCGGCGGAATCGTCGGCTGTAGCGTGGCCTATCATCTGGGTAAGCTGGGCTGGTCAGACACCGTGTTACTGGAGCGTGATGTTCTCACATCGGGAACGTCATGGCACGCGGCGGGGATTGTGGGACCATTGCGGTCCAGCCTGAACCTGACCCGGCTATCCATGTACGCCGTGGACCTTTTCCAAAGCCTGGAGGAAGAAACAGGCCAGGCCACCGGCTACCGGCGGACCGGTGGTTTGTGGTTGGCGCAAACCGAAGACCGCATGGCGGAATTACACCGTACAGCGGGAAATGGTGAAATCGCCGGTTTGGAAGCGCACATAATTTCAGCGGGTGATGTTTCAACATACTGGCCTGAATTGAAAACCGATGATCTGGCCGGGGCCATGTGGGTGCCCGCCGACGGCCAGACCAATCCCGTGGACACCACCATGGCGTATGCCAGGGGTGCGCGACAAAACGGTGTCACGATTATTGAAAAAAACCCAGTGCTGTTGATTGAAACCACCAAAGATCGCGTCAGCGCCGTCGTCACGAAACAAGGCCGCATTGAGTGTGAATACGTGGTCAATTGTTGCGGCATGTGGGCGCGCCAGCTAGGTGCCGCGGTGGGCGTTGATATCCCGTTGCAAGCCACCGAGCATGTGTACTTCGTCACTGAGCCCATCGACGGGCTACCCGACCCGCTACCCATTACCCGAGATCTGGATGCTGGTATCTATTTAAAAGAGGACGCTGGTAAATTGGTGGTTGGCGGTTTTGAGCACGAAGCCCGGCCCTGGCACCCCGAAGGCATTCCCATGGATGCATCTTACACCATGCTGCCTGAAGATTGGGATCGCTATGCCATCTTTATGGAAAACGGTATTGAGCGGTTCCCGGCCCTGGAAAGTGCCGGCATTCGCACCTTTATGAACGGTCCCGAAAGTTTCACCCCCGATACACGTCAGATTATTGGCGAAGCACCCACCCTCAAAAATTTCTTTGTGGCCGCCGGATTCAATTCCATCGGCGTTGTATCATCGGCCGGTGCGGGCAAAGTCATTGCCGAATGGATCGACGGCGGTGAACCACCCATGGATGTGTGGGAAGTGGACATCCAGCGCTTCGGACCCGATCAGGCCACCACCGCCTTTTTGACGGAACGGTGCGTGGAATCGTTGGGCAATCAATTCGCCATGCACTGGCCCTACAAACAACCCACTACCGCGCGAAACATAAAGCTCACGCCTTTCCATGCGCGGCTTGCCGCGAACGATGCCCATTTCGGCACCCCTGTTATGACGTGGGAGCGCCCGTTGTGGTTTGGAACCAGTGGGCGTAATGGGGGTAAGTACAGCTACGGCGAACAATCGTGGTGGCCTCATGCGGAACGCGAAGCGCTGGCCACGCGTGATGCCGTCGCTCTATATGATCTGACCCCATTTTCCAAACTTGACGTCAAAGGACCTGATTCGGAACACGAGTTGCAAAGATTGATTGCGGCAGATGTGGCCGTGGAAATCGGCCAAACGGTTTATGGTCAAATGCTGAACCGTCACGGCGGCATTGAAGCCGACGTGACGGTCATGCGGTTAGGTGACGATCACTTCCGTATCATCGGCGGCGCACCAACGCGGATCAAGGATCACACATGGATCACCCGCAACCTGTCCGAAGGGGCGCGCGTATCGATTGATGATCAGACTGAAGACTATGCTGTCCTGGGCGTCATGGGGCCCCATGCCCGCACGTTGTTGTCACGGGTGAGTGACGATAATTTTTCCAACGACGCCTTTCCATTTTCCACCTTCCGCCATATCCACATCGGAGAAGTTCCCGTGTGCGCCAACCGCCTCAGCTTCGTGGGCGAGTTGGGCTGGGAGTTATACATACTGAATGATCTGGCACTCACCGTCCACGATGCGCTGGTGGACGCATCGGGTGATCTGGGGCTAACGCATGCCGGTATGTTTGCGCTGGATTCGTGCCGGTTGGAAAAAGGTTATCGGCACTGGGGACATGATATGGGACCGGAAGACACGCCCTTCGATGTGGGGCTGGGCTTTGCTATCGCCTTTGATAAAGACGTGGCATTCTTGGGGCGCGAGTCTATGTTGCAGAAGCGCGAAGCTGGCACCAACCGGCGCCTGGTTTTGTTTAAAATTGAAGGAAATCCGTTGGTACTGCATGATGAACCCGTTTACCGAAATGGCACGCTAGTGGGGTTGACCACATCCGGTGGCCGGGCATTCCGCACCGGTGGCTCGCTGGCATTCGCCATGATAAAATCGCCTGAAATCATGGCGCAAGACTGGATCGACAGCGGTGATTTCACCATCCGTATTGCCGGAACCGTACACCATGTGACCCCGCTGCGTCACCCGCCCTATGACGCCGGTGGCGTTCGGTTAAAGGGTTAGCCACATGAAATCACATGCCCAAGTGGTCATTATTGGCGGCGGTATAACCGGCTGTTCGTTGTTGTATCATCTGACCGAGCTTGGCTGCACCGATGTGGTGTTGGTGGAAAAGAACGAGTTGACCGCCGGGTCCACATGGCATGCGGCGGGCCTTTGCACCCACTTCGGTCACAGCCCCACCATCATGCATATGCGCGCCCACAGCGTCGCCAAGTACAAAGAATTCGACGATGTGGACTTCCACCCCAGCGGGGCTATGCGCATTACCGCAGCGGACGATCGCATGGACGAGTTTCGCCATGTAAAAGACGTGGGCCGTATTGCCGGTTTTGATTTCCATATCCTGACACCGTCCGAGATCAAAGACCTGTATCCCCTGTGCCAGACTGACGGCTTGATCGGTGGCATCTACGAGCCGTTGGACGGGCATGTGGATCCGTCACAGGCAACCCACGCTTTTGCGAAACGCGCGCGAGCGGCGGGCGCCGAAATTTATCGCCAGAATCCGGTCGTTGATCTTAAACAACATGAGGATGGCAGCTGGGACGTGGTAACGCAAAACGGCACAATCCAGGCAGAGACAATCGTGAACTGCGCGGGTACATGGTGCCGTGAAATCGGCGACATGATGGGAATCGATCTACCCGTTGTTCCCATGCTGCACCAATATTTGGTCACCGAAGGCATCGCCGATGTGGATGCGCTGGATAAAGAATTACCCATATTTCGTGACCCGGACGAAAGCTGGTACACGCGACAAGAACGCGACGGTTTGATACTGGGCCCTTATGAGCGTCCGGCCGTACCGTGGTCCATCGATGGGGTGCCACCCGAATTCGGCATGGATTTATTGCCTCCTGATTTGGACCGCATTGAAGATATTATCGGCTTCGCCATGAACCGTGTCCCGGCCCTGAAGCACGCCGGCATCAAAACCGTGGTCAACGGCCCCATCACCTTTACCCCCGACGCCAATGCCCTGATCGGTCCGGCCTATGGTTTGCGCAATGCGTGGCTGCTAACCGGGACCAGCATGGGCGTGATGGAAGGTGGCGGTGCAGGCAAGTTGCTGGCCGAATGGATGGTCGACGATGCGCCCTCAATGGATGTCCTGGGCGTGGATTCACGTCGGTTCGGGGCCTATGCCGACCGCGATTATCGTATCGCCAAGGCCACTGAATGCTTTGAGCACCAGTTCGCCATCCACTATCCGAACGAAGAACGCCTCGCCGCCCGTGATTGCATCAAGTCGCCAACCTATGACCGCCAGAAGGAACTGGGCGCACAGTTCGGTTTCGTCTATGGCTGGGAGCGCGCCAACTGGTTCGCAACCGACAAGACGCCAGGTGAACAATGCCTAAGCTGGCGGCGCACCAACTGGTTTGATGCCACCGCTGAAGAATGCCAGGCCGTGGCAAATGGTGTGGGCTTGTTCGAAGTATCGGCGTTTTCCAAATATGATGTAGCAGGCGCAAACGCCTTTGCCGCCCTCGATGGCCTGGGATCAAACGCACCGGCAAAGAACGATGGCGGCATTACACTGAATTATGCCCTGACACCGCAAGGCGGCGTTTATTCTGAATTCACCGTGACACGGTTATCGCGTGACCGTTTCTATCTAGTCAGTGCCGCAGGCGCCCGTCGCCGTGATCATGATTTGCTGAACACCGTCATCGGCCACCGGGGTGACGTGACGATTGAGGATATCACCGAACAGTACGGCGTACTGGCATTGGCCGGACCCAAATCCCGTGAGGTGCTGTCTGCTCTTACCGATGCTGATCTGTCCAATGACGAGTTCCCCTGGTTGACGGCGCAGGAAATTGTGGTGGCGGGATGTCGTGTCCGGGCCTTACGTGTGAGCTATGTGGGTGAACTGGGTTGGGAACTGCACCACCGCATTGATGACCAGGCGGCGCTGTATGATGCGTTGCTGGACGCCGGTAGCGCCTGCGGTATTCGCGCTTGCGGGGCCTATGCCATGAACGCGCTCAGGCTGGAAAAAGGCTACCGGGCTTGGGGGCTGGATTTGTCCACGGAAAAGACACCACTTGAAGCCGGGCTGCATCCCTTTGTTAAGTTTGAAGGTCGCGGCTTCACCGGCAAAGAAGCCATGCAGGAGCGTAATCGAGCAGCTCCCGGCTGGCGTATGGTGCTCATGGCACTCGATGGGACGGATACTGATGTGTTCGGGCTTCACCCGGTTATGATGGGTGATGACCTGGTCGGCATCACCACGTCCGGGGCGTATGGTCACCGGGTTGGCATGAGCCTGGCGCTCGCCTACCTTCAACGGGGTATTGATCTGGATGCACCCATGAGCGTCAATGTTCTCGGTAATGCCATACCAGCGACGGCCCTTGATCGGATACCGTACGATCCAACGAACACGCGCATGCGTAGCTAGGGAATTCAGATATGACCAAAATTGGTGACGACGACAATTCATGGGGTGCGGACCACGCCTTCACCCGCGACTCGGTATACGGCACACGCGGCGAGAATACTTACAGCGGCGCGTTGAGCTACATGCGTATGAAATACACCAAAGACCTGGACGGCATTGATATTGCGGTCACCGGCGTTCCCTACGACCTAGCCGTCACAAACCGCACAGGCACACGATTTGGTCCACGCGCCATCCGTGCCGCATCCACTAATTTGTCGTGGCCGGGCGGCAATTATCCATGGGGGTTTGATCCCCTGAAACGCCTTGCCATGGTTGATTATGGTGACTGTCCATTGGATCACGGCTTCCCCCAAAATATTCCGGCGGAAATTGAAGCCCACACCGATAGCATTCTGAATCAAGGCGTATCCACGGTTACCATGGGCGGCGATCATTTTATTACAGGGCCTATCCTGCGCGCCTATGCCAAGAAGTATGGTCCTATGGCCATCGTGCATTTCGACGCCCATTCTGATACCTGGAGCGAGAAAGAAAACCGCATCGATCACGGCACCATGTTTTATCACGCCATCAAGGACGGCATCATCGACGCCGAACATTCCGTTCAGATCGGCATCCGCACCGCCAATACCGATAAACAAGGTATGACATGGCTGGACGCGGACTGGGTCCATGCCAACGGCCCGGAAAAAACCGCTGCGGAAGCCAAACGCATCGTCGGTAATCATGCGGCATACATGACGTTCGATATCGACGGGTTGGACCCGGCGTATGCGCCCGGTACCGGCACACCTGTGGTCGGTGGTTTAACCACCCATCAGGCCCGCACCATCATTCGTGGATTGGGCGGTATTGATTTCAAGGGTATGGATCTGGTTGAGGTTGCCCCGCAATACGACGTGGGCGAGATCACGTCGCTGGCCGGTGCCACGCTGATGCTGGATTATTTATCCCTGATCACCAAAGACCTGCCGGACAGAGTGTGATTTATGACTATGCCATTGTGGGTGGCGGCATCGTTGGTGTGTCCACCGCGTGGCAGTTAAAACAACGACTGCCCGATGCCCGTATCACAGTGATCGAAAAAGAAGACCATCTTTCCGCCCACCAGACTGGTCACAATTCGGGCGTCATCCACGCTGGCGTGTATTACCAACCGGGCAGCATGAAGGCACTGTTTTGCCGCCGGGGCGTGGATGAAACCATTCGCTTTTCGAGGGAAAACAACATCCCGTTCGAGCAATGCGGCAAGCTGATTGTGGCAACAGACGCCGCCGAATTATCCCGCATGGAAGACCTGGTGGCGCGCTGCCGCGACAATGACATCGACAGCGACCGCCTGTCCGCCGAAGAATTGAACGTGCTGGAACCTCGTATTTCCGGGGTCGGTGCCATTCTGGCCAAGACAACGGGCATCGCTGATTACCCGGCCATCTGCCGCACCATGGCGGCCAAATTCGAAGACCTGGGCGGCGAGATCAAGCTCGGGCTTGAAGTGACGGCTGTGCGCGAAATGGCGAATGAAGTGGTGGTGCAAGCAGGATCACAGGAAATTCACGCGTCTCACCTGATTGTCTGTGCCGGGATTATGTCAGACCGGCTGGCAGACATGCTAAGTATTGATGTGGATTTTTCCATGGTGCCATTCCGGGGCGAGTACTACCGCCTGCCGCCCGAGAAGAATAATATCGTCAAACACCTGATCTACCCCGTGCCCGACCCGGCCCTGCCATTTTTGGGTGTGCACCTGACCCGCATGATCGAAGGCTGTGTGACCGTTGGTCCTAATGCGGTCCTGGGTTTCTCGCGGGAAGGCTATGCCAAGGGCAGCATCAATGGCCGTGACATCGTGGACATGGTCCGGTTTGGTGGTTTCTGGAAGCTCATGAAACAGCACATGGCGACCGGCATTTCGGAAATGAAGAACTCGTTATCCAAGTCGGGATACCTGGAACGATGTCGCAAGTATTGCCCGGAATTGACGCTGGATGATCTGCAACCCTATCCGGCGGGTATTCGCGCTATGGCCGTCACCAAAGACGGTCAGATGATTCATGACTTTTTGTTTGCCGATACCGCGCGTACCATACTGGTCTGTAACGCGCCATCACCGGCGGCCACATCCGCCATTCCCATTGGGGAATATATTGTTAACAAAGCGATGGATCGCTTTCACTGACCTCAGGAGATCACTGTGTCGGATCAAAAAAACCAACCCATGGGCGGCAACGAGATGCCCCGTTTTGGCGGCCCCGCCACCATGATGCGTCTGCCAACCCAACCCACAGCCGAAGGCCTTGATGCCTGCTTCGTTGGCGTGCCGTTTGATATCGGCACCTCGAACCGGTCCGGTGCACGGTTTGGCCCACGTGCCATCCGGGCAGAATCATGCCTGCTGCGGCCCTACAATATGGAAACCGGCGCAGCACCTTTTGATTCCCTGCAAGTGGCCGATATCGGTGACGTTGCCATCAACACATTTAATATCACCAAAAGCATGGATATCATCGAAGCGGCCTATAATGACATTTTGTCCCACGACTGTATTCCGCTGACCCTTGGTGGCGATCACACGGTCGCCCTGCCAATTTTGCGCGCGCTGAAAAAGAAACACGGGCCTGTGGCCATGATCCACATCGATGCTCATGCCGATATTAACGACCACATGTTCGGTGAACCGGTGGCCCACGGCACCCCGTTTCGCCGCGCTGTGGAAGAGGGCCTGCTGGACAGTGAATATGTGTATCAGATCGGCCTGCGCGGCACTGGGTATGCCGCCGAAGACTTCGACTGGCCAAAAGAACAGGGCTTCGAAGTGGTCTGCGCCAATGAATGCTGGCACAAATCATTAAGCCCACTCATGGAACGGGTACGTGCCAAGATTGGTGACAGGCCCGTTCACATCAGCTTCGACATCGACGGCCTTGATCCGTCTGCCGCCCCCGGCACCGGCACACCCGAATACGGTGGGCTGACGGTCATTCAGGGCTATGAGATCATCCGAGGCTGTCAGGGGCTGAATGTGGTGGGCTGTGATCTGGTGGAAATTTCACCGCCTTACGATCCATCTGGTAATACGGCCCTGCTGGGCGCTAATCTTCTCTATGAGATGCTCTGCGTTTTGCCGGGCGTTACCATTCGGTAAGCCCAAGTTATGCGCCACACCACAATGACTGATGCATCCGGTGCAATTGAGGTGGCCTCGCTACTGATTGCGCGCGTGGGGGTAGCGGGTTTTTCCGGTGCCCTCATGGATGTTATGACCACGTTAATCCCGAACACCGTCCCCGTCATTCTGGCAACAGAGGCAAAGGGGGCGCCTGTATTGCTGGCGAGCCGCACAAGTGCGCAGGAACGAATTTCCTTTAACAATGCCTATATGGGGGGCGCATATCTTCTGGGACCCGGCTATCGCACCAGTCAGGATACAGATTTTTCCGGTGTTTGCCTGTTACGGGACATCTTTCCCGGTGACATAAGATCCAGCCGATATTTTCATATGTATTGGGATGCGACGGGTACAAGTGATGAGATGTTTCAGTTCATCCGCCTGGACAATGACAGAACCATATACATAAGCCTGGGCCGACCGGAAAACGCGCCGAAATTCCGAACGTCGGACATAAAAGCGCTGTCTATTGTTGAGCCAATCATCCGGGAATCGATCCGTAGTCACTGGAACAACCGCGCCTTTGAGAGCGGTGATACCCAGGCGCTCATGCCGAATCATGACAAGTTTCGAAACGTGCTGGATACCTTTGGCACGGACGTGCTGTCTAGGCGAGAAGCCGAAGTGTGCCAGCTATTGCTGCGTGGACATTCCAGTAAATCAGCCGCACGAAAGTTGGAAATTTCACCTGAAACTGAACGCATTCACCGTCGTCGCGTGTACAGTAAATTATACGCCTCGTCTCAAGTTGAAGTCATGGCTAAATTCATGGCCACGCTAGTCAAAGCATAGCGAATTCCTTGTATCCACATTGGCCCCACATCGGTAGGTTCGTATCATGGCGAAAACCAGCGTTACAGATGTAACCAGCGCGATCACGGTCGTATCTTCCCTGATCGAATACGTGGGCACGGTCGAATTTCCCGAAGCCCTGGTCCGAACCATGCAGGCATTAGTCCCACACGATAGCAGCCTGGTGTTGGGTGCCGCAAAAGGTGGCGCACCCGTGATGTTGACCGAACAGATGGGTAAGGAAGAGCGCCCTTCTTTTTATGGACCTTATTTGAGCGGGGCCTATATGCTGGCACCGGGTTATCGCACGGCGCAGGACACGGATTTTTCCGGTATTGGTTTGCTGCGGGACATTTTTCCGGGTGACATGAAAACCAGCAAATACTTCTATGCCTATTGGGGTCACACCGGCATGATCGATGAGTTGTTTCAGTTTGTTCGCTTGAACAATGATCGGGTGATCTGGATTTGCTCAGGCCGGTATGAACACTCCCGGCCGTTCCGAAAGTCTGAACTGGACCTCATCGGTATGGTCGAGCCGATGATCCGGGAAACCGTATGCCGCCATTGGAATGAACGGCCGTTCGATCCTGATGATCTGCAAGATGTTGCACCCGACCATGACCGATTCAGACAGTCACTGGACAATTTTGGCGCTGGTTCGCTGTCACCACGAGAACACGAAGTGTGTCAGTTGCTGCTACGCGGGCATTCCAGCAAATCGGCGGCCCGGATGCTGGATATCTCACCAGAAACCGAACGCGTCCATCGCCGCCGCGTCTACGGTAAACTAAACGTCTCATCACAAGTGGAGGTCATGACCCGGTTCATGACGGTATTAACAGAACAATGACAGATCAATGACTGGCATCATCCAAAAACTGCACGCTATTGTCGGCGACAAGGGTTTATTGACGGGTGACGCCGTTACGTCACGCACGGGTAACCTGTGGACGGGCGAGGCACTCAATGCCAAAGCAATGGTGCGTCCCGCGTCTACGGCAGAAGTATCTGCCGTGCTGGCCTGTTGTAACGACGCGAAGCAACCAGTTGTTCCAGCTGGTGGTCTAACCGGGTTGGTCGAAGGCCAGCAGGCTTCTGCCGGTGAAATTCTTCTGTCACTGGAACGTATGAACACCATCGAAGACATGAACGAGACTGATCGCACCATGACCGTTCAGGGTGGTGCCATCCTGGAAATCGTTCAGCAAAAAGCTGAAGCGGCTGGCCTTATGTTCCCGCTGGATTTAGGTGCGAGAGCATCATGCACCATCGGTGGCAACATCGCCACCAATGCCGGTGGGGTTCGCGTGGTGCGCTATGGCATGATGCGCAACCTGGTACTGGGTCTGGAAGCGGTGCTGGCCGACGGCACCGTGTTGGACGGGATGAGCGGCCTGATCAAGAACAATACCGGCTATGATCTAAAGCATCTGTTTGTGGGCTCCGAAGGCACGCTTGGCGTGGTCACGCGGGCCGTATTGCGGCTGCATGAAGCCCTGCCCGGCGTGGGCACGGCCTTTCTATCGGTACCCACGTGGGATGCGGTGGTGGCTCTACTGCGGTTTTTCGATTCCCATGTGGCGGGCGGCGTTATCGCCTATGAGGTCATGTGGCGGGACTATTTCGAACTGAACACCGGCGACACGTCGGATGTAAAGTCCCCCTTCAATGACTCGGTAGAATTCTATGTAATTGTGGAGATCCCCTTGCAAGACCCGGAGGCCGGTGCCCACGAATTAGAAGAGCTTCTAGGCACGGCCATGGAAGACGAGCTAATCGTCGACGGTATAATCCCGAAATCCGAACAGGAACGACAAAAACTTTGGGAAATCAGAGAGAGCTTCGAGCCGGAAAAAAGGCGTTTTGATGAAACCCATGGTTTTGATGTGAGCCTGAGCACCGCAATCATGAACGACTATGTGGAAACCGTACGCCGCAACTTGGCGGACACAGCCCCGCAGGCGAAGCTTTTCACCATGGGTCACATCGGTGACAACAACATCCACTTTTCCGTCTCAGACGTGGCGAAAGAGGATATGGGTCCCGTGAACGATATTATCTACGGACCGCTGAAAAAAATTCATGGTTCTGTCTCTGCGGAACATGGAATTGGACTGGAAAAGAAATCTTATCTGTGTATCAGTCGCACAGATGAAGAATTGAAGATGATGCGAGGCATCAAGAGGCTTTTTGATCCAAACAATATCCTCAATCCAGGCAA
>JABJGO010000003.1 GCA_018662225.1 Rhodospirillales bacterium
AACGGATCTGAAGGGTGAAATCTTGCTCGTCAATGTTTTTGCATCATGGTGCGTCGAATGCCGCGCTGAGCATCCGTTGTTGATGAACCAGAAACCCTCTCTTATGCAATGCCGCTAGTTTGTTCCATAGGCGCTGACGTCAGACAGGAACATGCTTGAACGCGAAGAGATCGTACCCAACGTTGGTGATTTCCATTGCATCGAGTACCTGGGCGCAAAGCTGTTGATTGCGCGCGGTGATGACGAAAAGGTGCGCGTGTTTGCCAATACCTGCCGCCATCGTGGTGCGTCCCTGAAAGAAGGATCCGGTAACTGTAAGAAGTTTCGTTGTCCGTATCACTTCTGGACCTACGGTCTGGATGGTCAGCTCATCGTTGCGCCGAACTTCACCGATTCCAATGGTGAAGCGTTGATCAACGATTCAAATAAGGAAGAATACGGCCTTGCCGAAGTGGAGAGCGGCACATGGGGGGGATTTATCTTTGTGCGGCTCGGCGAAGACACTCAGACATTGACGCAACATCTTGGCTCTTTTGTCGACGCCCTGGCATCTCACAAACTTGAAGACATGCGGTGCGCCCGCAAGGTTGTCTACGATATGGATGCCAACTGGAAATGCTTCATTGAGAACTATGTAGACCTCTACCACATCCCCTACGTTCATAAGGACTCGCTTGCGAGGTGGAAAACAACCGAGTACCACCAAACCAAACCACATGGTCATGAACGCATTGGCTTTGCCGTCCACGAGGGCAGTCAGTTACTTTTGCCAGGTGAAGACTATGTGGGTTTTCCAGCCATGCCCCAGATTGATGCAGACAAGAAGGGCGGGACGTTTTTCTCTACGCTGCCCCCGTCATTCCTGATGACCATATCCAATGATGGCGCACTGGTTTTTCAGAGCGAACCTGTGTCTGCCGGTAAATCACGGCTGATCGTCAGTTCCCTGTTCCCAAAATCATATTTCGAGCGGGACGATTTTGAATCCTTAAGCGAAAACTATTACCGGCGCAATAGCATGGTGGTGATCGAGGACAAGGACGTGACAAACCGTCAGTACGAAGGCATTCAGTCACCGTTTGCCAGAGTAGCACGGCTTTGCAATGACGAAGCCAGGCTGAATATATTTGCGAACTGGATACTTGATCAGGTCATCGGTGCCGACGACAAAGAGGCCATGGCCGCAGAATAATGCTTCCCTTGTTTTCAGTCTGATCGCGCCCGTAACGCACGATTGCGTATGCCGGTTGGCGTGGGTCACGCGCCATACCAGTAGCTCCCCTGCATCAATGGCATCCCCACCTGCATCGCCGCAGCACGTCATAAAATCTGCAGAGTCGCTCCCTGTAAGGAATTATTAAGACCTAGGATTCACATTGGAGTCGGGTTTGGCCTTAATACGCACGTACAGAAAGTAACTGCGAAGGGCAGGGTTAGTAATGGGTTCGGTTTCCAATGTTCGCACTGGCTTACGCCAGATTGCGGGACCAATGATTGGCGTTTGCGCCATCGTGTACTTTGGTTTCCACGTGGTGCATGGCGACCGTGGGCTACTGACATACGTACAGCTAAAAAAAGGCATTGCTGAAACGCTACCCGTTCTGGAAGAGGCCCGGATCAGGCGGGAACAATTGGCAAACCGTGTGCGACTGCTGCACCCGAGCAATCTGGACCTGGATATGTTGGAAGAGCGCGCCCGTATCATGCTGAACTACGGCTACGTAGACGACGTGGTCATCCTTTACGAAGGGGAACCAGATACATGACAACCAAACGCCCGGAATACCAGGAAGGTGCAATCTACCGCATCACCATTCACGTGGACGAAAGTCTCAGCGGCCTGGACGGTCATGTGCGCGCCGCGCGCGAAATGGCCACAGTGGCCACGCGCCAACCAGGATTCATCAGCCTCGATACCCAGCGGCACGCCGGGCGGTTAAACGCCTTTATTATCTTGTGGTCCGATCTGGAAGCCATTGATGAATGGCGGGCCAAGATTTATGAACAGGCCTTGCAACGCTATGGCACCGACGCATGGCAGACGTTTTCGGATATGAAACTGGAAACACTGGAACACCACACGGTCGCCATTCAGGACAACCGGCCGCTGCATCAGCGCTGGCAGGGAATGGCCGGACGTTTGTTACATGAATTAAAAGGGGTGCGAAGCGCCTAACGTTAACCATAAACGTGTAAAAACAGACCTGCTCGACATCATGCAACACGACGTTGCACTTTTTCTATGTACCTGTAAAATATCAATAAAATAACAAACCATTATAATTATTAACTGATTTTTTGTTAATTAACTAAAGTACCTTCAATTTACGAATCACCTGTGGTAGCTTCTGCATGTTCACATGTGCAATCAGGGCGAAAGTCGTAATAGTCCAATGGCAAAACAAGCGAAGTCCACCAAGAAGTCCAAATCACCATCCAAGGCCAAACCATCCACAGCCGCCAACACTGGTGAGCAGTTGCTTGAGTATTACAGGCAGATGCTGCTGATCCGACGGTTCGAGGAAAAGGCCGGGCAGTTATACGGCATGGGCCTGATCGGTGGTTTCTGTCATCTCTATATCGGTCAGGAAGCCGTTGTGGTTGGTATGATGGCCGCCGCTCAGGAGCAGGACTCGTTGCTGACCAGCTACCGCGACCACGGCCACATGCTGGCCGCTGGTATGGATCCCAAAGGGGTGATGGCCGAACTCACGGGTCGCATCGGTGGTTATTCCAAAGGCAAGGGCGGCTCCATGCATATGTTCAGCCGCGAAAAGAACTTCTACGGTGGGCACGGTATTGTGGGTGCGCAGGTGCCATTGGGCACCGGTCTGGCCTTCGCCCACAAATACAAGGGCGATGGTGGGGTGAACCAGGTTTACTTCGGCGACGGGGCTGCCAACCAGGGCCAGGTTTATGAATCCTTTAATATGGCGGCGCTGTGGTCACTGCCTGTCGTCTATGTGATTGAGAACAATCATTACGCCATGGGCACCTCCACAACCCGCGGATCAGCCATGACTGAATTTCACAAGCGTGGCGAAGCACAAGGCATTCCCGGCCTGAAAGTAAACGGCATGGATGTGGTTGAAGTGCGCGAAGCCGCCGATATGGCGGTCGGCCATTGCCGCAGTGGCAAGGGGCCTTACATTCTGGATATGGAAACATACAGGTACCGTGGTCATTCCATGTCGGACCCGGCCAAATACCGCTCCAAAGACGAAGTCAGCAAGGTCCGTAAGGAAAGCGATCCCATTGATACCTTACGCGAGCGCATCGTGTCCGCTAAATTTGGTGATGAAGCCTTCCTCAAAGATCTCGACAAAGAGGTCAAAGCCATTGTGATCGAAGCCGCTGAGTTTGCTCAGACCAGCCCTGAGCCCGATGTGAGCGAGCTTTACACCGATGTTTTAATCGAAGCCTGATCAGGACCAGAGCAGGAATAGGAACCAGATATATGACAACGCAAATCCTGATGCCGGCCCTGTCACCTACCATGACCGAGGGCAAACTGGCCAAGTGGCTCAAGAATGAAGGTGACACGGTTGAATCCGGTGACGTGATCGCCGAAATCGAAACCGATAAAGCCACCATGGAAGTGGAAGCCGTGGACGAAGGCACCATGGGCAAGATCATGGTCGCCGAAGGTACCGAAGGTGTGGCCGTTAACACGGTTATCGCCGTGTTACTGGAAGAAGGCGAGGATGCGTCGGCTATCACTGATGCACCGGCATCCCCAGCACCCGTAGCCACCGCACCGGAACCTGCCGCTGCTGCTCCTGTTTCGGCTGCTCCTGTTTCGGCTGCACCATCACCTGTAGCGCCCATCACGGCATCACCGCCGGAGCCCGATTATGACGGCCCCATGGTCCAAATGACCGTTCGTGAAGCCTTGCGCGATGCCATGGCCGAAGAAATGCGCAAGGACGATGACGTGTTTCTCATGGGTGAAGAGGTTGCTGAATATCAGGGTGCCTATAAAATTTCCCAAGGCATGTTGGAAGAATTTGGCGACCGCCGGGTCATCGACACACCGATTACCGAGCACGGCTTCGCCGGTCTGGGTGTGGGGGCCGCCTTTGGTGGGCTTAAACCCATCGTCGAATTCATGACCTTTAACTTCGCCATGCAAGCCATTGATCACATCATCAACTCAGCCGCCAAAACGCTTTATATGTCCGGGGGCCAGATGGGCGCCAACATCGTCTTTCGCGGTGCCAACGGTGCTGCGGCGCGTGTGGGCGCGCAACATTCACAGTGCTATGCGTCTTGGTACGCGCACTGTCCCGGCCTGAAAGTGGTGGTGCCGTGGTCTGCGGCGGATGCCAAGGGGTTACTGAAAGCCGCCATTCGCGATCCGAACCCGATCATCTTTCTGGAAAACGAAATTCTGTACGGCCAAAGCTTCGATGTGCCGGACGACCCTGATTTCGTCCTGCCCATCGGTAAAGCAAAAGTCGAACGCGTCGGTACCGATGTGACCATCGTGGCTTATTCCATCATGGTCGGTACTGCCCTTGAAGCCGCCGACGCACTGGCCGCCGCGGGCATCAGTGCCGAAGTCATCAACCTGCGCACCATACGTCCCATTGATACGGCAACAATCGTTGACTCGGTTAAGAAGACCAACCGCATCGTGTCGCTGGAAGAAGGCTGGCCTGCTTGTAATATCGGCTCGGAGATCGCCGCGCTGATGATGGAACATGCCTTTGACCATTTGGATGCACCCGTGATCCGGGTTTGCGGCGAAGATGTGCCTATGCCCTACGCGGCCAATCTGGAAGCCCTGGCACTACCCAAGGCCAACCACGTGATCGAGGCGGCTAAATCCGTCTGTTACGCGTGAACGGGAAGGGATTAGCATCATGCCAATACAGATTTTAATGCCCGCCCTGTCGCCCACCATGACCGAAGGCAACCTGGCCAAGTGGCACAAAGCCGAAGGCGATGCGGTTGAATCCGGTGACGTGATCGCCGAAATCGAAACCGACAAAGCCACCATGGAAGTAGAAGCCGTGGAAGAAGGCACCATGGGCAAAATCCTGGTCGCCGAAGGCACCACGGGTGTGCTGGTCAATCAGCCCATCGCATTGTTGTTGGAAGAAGGCGAAGACGCTGCGGCCCTTGAGGGCGCGGTGACTGCGGCACCTGCACCAGCACCAGCCGCTCCAGTCGAAGCCGCGCCCGCTGAAGCGGCTCCGGCACCAGCCGCTGCCCCTATTGCCGCCGCACCATCAGGCGGCCGCGTGTTTGCCAGTCCGCTAGCCAAACGTTTAGCGACAAATGGTGGTATCGATATCGCTGCTGTGACCGGGTCCGGGCCACACGGCCGTGTGGTCAAACGGGATGTGGAATCAGCTATCGCTTCTGGTGGCACACCCGCCGCACCACAAACGGCGACTGCAACTACACCGGCACCAAGCCCTATAATGATCGACGAAAGTGGTCTGCCGCCTTACCGGGAAGAGCCGCACAGCACCATGCGCAAGGTTATCGCGCGGCGTTTGACTGAGTCCAAGCAAACCGTGCCGCATTTCTATCTGACGGTGGATTGCGAGTTGGATAATCTGTTGGCGCTCCGCAAGGACCTGAACAGTCGATCCGATGCCTACAAGATTTCGGTCAACGACTTCATCATCCGTGCGGTAGCGATTGCATTGAAGAAAGTGCCCGAAGCCAACGCCATGTGGACGGACGAAGCCATGCGGTATTTCGAACAAGCAGACGTGTCGGTCGCCGTGGCAATACCGGGCGGCTTGATCACCCCGGTGATACGCGACGCGGGGTCCAAAGGGCTGGTCGAGATATCCACCGAAATCAAAGATATGGCGACCAGGGCCCGCGACGGAAAGCTGATGCCCGAAGAATATCAGGGCGGCTGCTTCACCATCTCAAATCTTGGTATGTTCGGCATCGACAATTTCTCAGCCATTATTAACCCACCCCAAGCCTGTATTCTGGCCGTGGGGGCAGGGAAACAACAGGCCGTGGTCAAAGACGGCGCGCTGGCTGTCGCTACCGTTATGAGCTGTACGCTGGCTGTGGATCACCGGGTCGTGGACGGGGCCGTTGGTGCCCAGTTCATGGCGGCGTTCAAGCCATTGATCGAAGATCCGGTCAGCATGTTGCTGTGACGTGAGTGAGGGACTGATGGATATTTATCACATTTGGTGCGATTTGAAGCCGGGCGTTAGCGATCTGGAATTTTGCGCGCGGGTTTCGGTATATATGACGCACCTGAAAGATGGCGGGAAAATATCCAACTTTCGTATCACCCGCCGGAAACTGGGCCTTGGTCCGGCTGAAATGGCTGAGTTTCATATCACGTTGGAAACAGAAAATCTGGCCCAACTGGACGAAGCATTTCAGCACGTAGCCAGCAGGTCCGGCGAGGTTGAGTCGTTCCATCACGCCGTTAATTCACAAGTATCGTCGGTCAAATTCGCCCTGTATCGGGATTTCCCTGATGCAGTGCGAAAGACAGGCGAAGAGAAATTCTGAAATAGGTAAAGCACATGGCAGATACAACTTTTGACGTTGTTATTATCGGCGGTGGTCCGGGCGGTTATGTGACGGCTATTCGCGGCGCGCAACTCGGCATGAAGGTAGCCGTGGTTGAGAAGCAGCACCTGGGCGGTATCTGTCTGAACTGGGGTTGCATCCCCACCAAAGCGTTGCTGCGATCTGCCGAAATTCTCGATTACATGAACAATGCCGAATCTTACGGCCTGAAAGCTGACAACGTGGGCTTTGATCTGGCCAAAATCGTGGCCCGGTCACGCGGTGTGTCCAAACAGCTCAATAGTGGTGTTGGACACCTGCTGAAGAAAAACAAAGTCACCGTGGTAGACGGCGAGGGCAAGCTGAACGGCCCCGGTCAGGTGGACATCACCAAGGACGGCAAGACGCTGCCATCCCTCAAAGCCAAACACGTTATTGTGGCCACGGGCGCACGCCCTCGCGCACTGCCGGGTTTGGAAGCGGACGGCAAACTGGTCTGGAGCTATTTTGAGGCTTTGGTGCCCGAAACCATGCCTAAATCCCTGCTGGTCATTGGATCAGGTGCCATCGGTATCGAATTTGCCAGCTTCTACAACTCATTAGGGGCAGATGTCACCGTGGTTGAGGTTATGTCACAGGTTCTGCCCGTGGAAGATGCGGAAATTGCTGCCGTTGCCCGCAAACAATTTGAGAAACACGGCCTCAAGATCATGACCAGCGC
This sequence comes from Rhodospirillales bacterium, assembly GCA_018662225.1. GTDB lineage: Bacteria > Pseudomonadota > Alphaproteobacteria > Rhodospirillales > Casp-alpha2 > JABJGO01. Next base: position 7,223 of record JABJGO010000003.1, read on the forward strand.
GAAGGTTACGAACTTAGCCAAGGGTGCGAACAACGTGACCGCCACCATTGAAACCGAAGACGGTAAATCTGAAACCCTCACCGTGGACCGGGTGATTTCGGCCGTGGGCGTGGTTGGCAACATTGAAAACATCGGTCTGGAATCCACCAAAATCAAAACGGATCGGGGTTGCATTGTTATTGATGAACTGTGCCGCACGGCGGAGACCGGCGTCTATGCCATCGGTGATGTGGCCGGCCCCCCCATGCTGGCCCACAAGGCCGAGCACGAAGGCGTGATCTGTATTGAGGCCATCGCCGGTCTGAACGTACACCCACTGGACAAAGCCAAAATTCCGGGCTGCACCTATTGCCACCCTCAGATCGCCAGCGTGGGCCTGACCGAAGGAAAAGCCGTCGCTGCCGGACACGAAGTCCGCGTCGGCCGGTTCCCCTTCATGGGTAATGGTAAGGCCATTGCGCTGGGTGAGGCTGACGGATTGGTGAAAACCGTGTTTGATGCCAAAACCGGTGAATTGCTGGGCGCCCATATGGTGGGGGCCGAGGTTACCGAACTGATCCAGGGCTTTGTTGTGGCCATGGGTTTGGAGACCACAGAAGAAGACCTTATGCATACGGTCTTCCCACACCCCACGTTATCTGAAATGATGCACGAGTCAGTACTGGATGCGTACGGACGCGTGATCCATATGTAGGACTTGCTTTAAGTGACACAAACAATTCGCCATCCGGAAAAAGCTCACAAACCGGACAACCCTTCGCCCCGTAAACCGCCATGGATCAGGGTCAAAGCCCCCACATCCAGCGAGTACGGTAAAACCCGCAAGCTGGTGAAGGAACACGGCCTCAACACTGTATGCGAAGAAGCCGCCTGTCCCAATATCGGTGAATGCTGGGCCATGCGTCATGTGACGGTGATGATCCTGGGCGATATCTGCACGCGGGCCTGTGCGTTTTGCAATGTGGCCACGGGCAAACCCGGTGCCGTGGATGCGATGGAGCCTGAAAACGTCTCTATCACGGCGGCAAAACTAGGCCTCAAGCACATGGTTATTACATCGGTAGACCGGGATGATCTGGCCGATGGTGGTGCCAATCAGTTTGCCCAGTGCATCGGTAAGGTCCGCGCGGCCTCGCCCGATACCACAATCGAGACCCTGACCCCGGATTTCCGTGGCAAAGACGGTGCGTTAGAGATCGTCGTCACGGCCCGCCCTGACGTGTTCAACCACAATCTGGAAACCGTGCCCCGGCGTTATCCGTCCATCCGTCCCGGTGCCCGCTATTTTCACTCGCTCAGTATTCTGCAACGGGCCAAGGAACTGGATCCCACCATCTTCACCAAGTCCGGCATTATGGTAGGCCTCGGCGAAACCCGCGAAGAAGTGTTTCAGGTCATGGATGACATGCGCTCAGCAGGCGTGGATTTCCTCACCATCGGTCAGTACCTGCAACCGACCAAGAAACACGCCGGTGTTGATCGTTTCGTCACGCCAGAAGAATTTGCTGAATACAAGGCTATTGGCGAGGCCAAGGGCTTTCTGTTGGTGGCATCCACGCCATTAACCCGATCATCGTATCACGCCGACAGCGATTTCAAACAGCTACAAGACGCCCGAGTGGCCCTTAACGATGCCAAAACATGCTGAGATAAGGCGGCTGCCATTCAGCCAGCAACAGATGTTTGATCTGGTCGCTGATGTGGCCCGATATCCTGAATTTCTACCCTGGTGCGTGGCCACGCGCATCCGCCGTCAAACGCCTACAGAAATGGTGGCGGATATGGCCATCGGCTTTAAGTCGTTCCGTGAAAGCTTTACGTCTCAGGTCGCTCTCAACACACCCGATTCAATTGATGTAATGTATAAAGATGGTCCATTTAAGTATTTGATAAATCATTGGAAATTAACCAAAACGCCTGATGGTTGTGAAGTTGACTTCCAGGTAAATTTCGAGTTCCGGTCCCGCGTTCTCGAAAAGGCCATTGGCCTGGTTTTCGAGCAGGCCGTGCATCGTATGGTGAGCGCATTTGAAGCCCGCGCCCTGGATTTATACGGCGATTCTGCTGCCCAGAAAAAAACCGGTTACAGTTGAAGAACGGAAATATTCCACTGCCATGAATGAATTCTGTTTATAGCCAGAAACGGAAATTCTGAAAGTTGCCCCGCTTGCTGTGTTAGGCTTTGCATCCAGCATTTCTGGCTAGAATTTTAGGGAGGTGACTATGAACGAAAAAACGCCAATAACCGGTGGATGTTTGTGCGGGAGTATCCGATACGAGGCAACCATGCCGCCTAATCAAGTGGGTTACTGCCATTGCAATATGTGCAAAAAGAGCACTGGCGGATTATTTGGTGTTTCTGCCATGTTCAACTCAGAATACGTGAGGTTCAAGGCGAATGAACTATCGTGGTTCGCTTCGAGCGCCTCAGCAGAGCGCGGTTTCTGTTCTCAGTGCGGTTCTCCAATTGCTTGGCGGCATAAAGAATCGGGAATTACCGCCCTATGGCACGGCTCGCTCGACAATCCAGAAGATATGGAGCCAGAGGGGCATTACAACCTCGCCGAAAAGATCCAGTGGGTCGACATACAGGACAATCTTCCGGATGCGACAGAACAGGGCATTTCCCGGCAGCAAGGCACCTACGACAAAGACTGAAGAAGGAAAATTCAGGGAAGAATTTTTACCATAACAACTTTCGACTTGGAACAGAATCAGGCATGGAAAGGTGTGCTAGATTATGTCTGCTAATAGCCGAGTGTGTTGAATAAGTCGGCTCCGATGTCATTGCTGATGTGCGCTATTACTACCAGCGCGCATTTTGTTTCCGCATCGGCTTAAT
>JABJGO010000004.1 GCA_018662225.1 Rhodospirillales bacterium
ACAATACATCGCTCAGACTTCGGGTGAACACGAATTTGGCGTACTCTCTTCCTTCAATGCCGCCGCGAATGAACTTGAAGAGGCCGCTTACGTCGTGCACCAGACCATGTTCCGCCAAGAGTGCCTCAATGCGGTCCATTTGGGCGAGCGTTAGTCGAAAGGGTGTTGATGTCGTATGTTCGCGATTGTTTTGGTTAGACCAGTCAAAGTACTGGTCTGGTGCTTCATCATACCGGGGCGACAAAATATCGTAGGTGCCAGGGCGAAGGTGCCCATAGTCTGCAAGAAATACTTCTCGACTAAGCTCCTTGACGTCTCGTGTTAAACGGGAGCTTACTGTATCCAACGAGGCCATGAAGCAGTTGTACTCTTCATCGTCGATGACACCAATATTTACCAATGACCGCAACAAATCCATTGCGATAAAGCCCGCTCGCGCCAGACCGGCAAACGGTAATGTGCCATAGCGTCGACAGTCCTCCAATAACCAGTATATTCGTGAAGCCTTGCCCAGATTGCTAGATAGTATTTTTTGTCGACGCTCTTCGAGGACATGAATTTTATCAAGGTCTTTTCGCCAATATCCAACCTCGCCGTCAATAATTCGATTGGTAAGCTCACGCAGGCTGTTGCGGAGTGTGTCGACATCTAATTTGGAGAAACCATGATCCAGTAGAGGGGCCAACCTTTCCTGCGTATCAAGGGTGTAGCAGGAAAAGACGATATCGAATTCTATTTTGTCATGAAGTTGAGGCTCTTTGACCAATCGATCAGTGTAATAATTCACCAGTCGTTGCCCAAGGTCATTGTCAATATCTTGCGGAATAAACGAATTGAAACTGACGCGGGTGTCGATATATGGCAATCCACCAAAGTTGATCATCAGTGGGAAGCCGCGGAGATTTCTATAACCGTAATTTCCACGCTGATAGGCCCATGTGGAGTCTGTTATGAGGTCTCGATAAAGCGTCGATGCTAATTGCCGCGGGCGAATACCGATGATTTCCGCGGGGTTCCAATCCGGCATAATACCATACACAACGCGATCACCCAGGAGGTAGGGATGTGGCGAATTCGATTGCCGGATGTGATCGGAAATATTTGTCAGAATATCCGCCGATACTTGAGGTTCAATACTATCATTTTCCGCCATTGCCGCCATCAATGGCCTGACTTGAAACAGATAAATTTCACCGACGGCATCCACGGCAAACTCAATATCGAGCGCTACACCACCGAATCGGTCTTCTAGCTCTCGAGCCATTGCGATGATAGGCACTAAGTTGGTTGGTGGACTATCCTTTGCAAGGCGATGGCGATAATAGGTTGATAGGTTCTGACCCATTCCCGACGTAACAGAACTTGTCGAACTTGTCTGGTCATCATAGTTAATGACAAGATAGTCACCGGAAGTATTGGGGTCTCTGGTAAAGGCGACACCACTGAATGCAACATTGGCGAGCATGGGCTGGATGAACATTTGCTGCCCAGCGCTATTATCGCCATATGACAGAATGACTTCCTCAATAGCATCCGATATGGCGTTCCGGCCCGTTACGTCCGGCACGCTTGAAAAATGACCAGCAAGAGAACCGCCTTCACCGTCTTCATCAGATGCACTACTCCGAACGATAACGGTTCCCGTCGCCCACGGCAGTGAACACAGCTTGTCGAGGCAAACCTCACGATTCGCCTGAAAATCGTCAACACATACGATCTCCAGTGGTAAAACGTGCCCACTTTTCAAATGATCACTTATAGAGACAAGCGTTTCGGCTTTAGTTGAGAATGTTAACAACATCATATTTCCAATGTTGGTCGAGAATTGATATTTCTCGACATATTAAGTTCAGTTGGCGCTCAGTTACGTGAAGACGTCGGCGCTGGACTGCCATCCGGCCCCCATCGACGGATAATCTGATCAACGGCATCAGCCGTCGTCTGTTCACCGTGATTATGAATTATCAAATCGGGATTTACGGGCTCCTCTGCAGGCATATCCACGCCGACAACGTTTTCTATTTCTCCGGCAAGAGCCCGAGAATAGAGTGACTTTTGATCTCTTCGTACCAATTCCTCCATGGGCACGGATGCAAGAATTTCTACATAGTCGTCAATGTTTTCCCTATTCCACCCTTGGACATCGTGAAACATGGCAATGACCGCCGCGACGACCCACAATCCCTGATCTGAGAGCATTTTACACATTCGCCCGTAACTGGCTGCGAGGCGCCTTCGTGCTTCAAGGGTATGCCCCACCGGTTCGGGAAGCGTTTCACGGATGATGTCACCATCAAGATACACAACAGCAGGATTTTTCATTCTTATTTCCGAGGCCAATTGACGTGCAATTGTACTCTTGCCACTGCCTGCGAGGCCCGTGACCCAGAACACTCGACCTGACTGGACCTGTTCTAATGGCTCGTTTCCCATTCTTTAGCTCACTTCCTTTGCTGCGCTCTGCTCAGCCCAATGATTATGGATGTACCCTCGCGCAGACAACAATTCCTTGCGTTCATTGACAAGGGCTAGGGTGAGTTCATTTATAACAGGCCGAACGGAAAGTTCATCCCTGATATTGATCAATTCACGCGGGTCATTTTTCAAATCATAGACATACTCAATGGTAAGTTCCGACCCCTGCAACACCCCCATAATCTTGTGCGTGACGCCAGTTACCGTAAAAAATATGTCGCGCCGCTCAATGTCAGCGTTCCCGCGACCGCAATTCTCTGTAATGATTGCATCCTTTCCCGACTCGAAAATGGAGTCGCCTTTGAAAGAGGTGTGATGAGGGATATTCATTGTGTCCAAGATCGTTGCGCCTACACTCATGCTGTCATGGAAACCTGTCGCCGTTTGACGATCATTAGCGGGAGAGACAATCAAGGGTACTGTAATATGTTCCCGGAATGTCCGATATCCGAACTCTTTGCGGAGCGCCACGTCTCGGGCTTTATCCCATCCCTCACCGTGATCGCCTGTGAAGAAAAACACCGTATTTTCCAGCGCGCCAGACGCCTTTAAACGTTTTCGAAGTTTATCCAATTGTTTGTCCACATACGCCAATGAAAGGTCGTATGTGATCGCACGGGTGACCGGCGTTCCACTCGATTGCTGCAGCCGACGTGCCTTGATAACGCGTGGTAAGTGCCTGAGCCGGGTAAACATATTCCACGGCCTCGTGATGATGTCGTGATCGTGTGGATCCATAATATGAGCGTAAATAAACCACGGGCCGGGCATTTTCGAAGCGACTGTTGCGGCCCTGTCCAAGACCTCGGCCGCGAGGGGAGGGATGCGGGGGCGCGACGGAATTACCTTGAGGTCAAGTCCAAGCATTCGGTTAGTTCGAGCCTGCACCTTTTTTAGTATTCCAAAAACCTTGTTTCGTAGCTTTAAGCCGAAACCGCCTCGCTTGTTTCCAAGATAACTGAAGTAGAAATACGGTGGGATGTGCTCGATCTTCTTGATGATCCGCATTGGATCGTTGCTAAGCAGAAGGCGCTCCTGCTTAACTTGTTTGACCTCAGCTGTTGAAAACCGCCCTAGTCGCCTTAACTGCCAGCCGCGCGACCGTCTCAAATGACCATCCTGAAGGTGGGCCAGAATAGGGTCATAACTTTCCTGTGCGATTTTTATGATTTCATCGTCAGTATATTCTCCGGCTCTCCAGCGCTTAATGTCATACAACATTCGTTTCTTAAGGAAGCCTTCGAGCAGCAATCGTTTGTCATAGAACACCTCGGCGGAGCCAAAACCTCGCTCGACGGCTCCATGTGGACCGTCAATGTCATGCCCTTCAAACATACAGGTTGTGAGCCCGGCATTTTTCATGAGTTCGACGAAGCTCGCCGGACGATTCAACAAACCACTATTGTATCCGCCGAAATCGAGTGGATAGGTCGACGTAAAAATGGACGGGGCAACGAACTGTGTAACTTGCCCATTTGTTGTGAGAGACTTGATTACACCCTCATTCACAAACTGCGATAATGTGGGCATCAACAGCGCACGCACGTTCGGGTCGGCCACCGCATCATAGCGAAGCGCGTCGATGATTAGGAAAAAAGCGTTGCGTTTCATTTTAAGTATGGAAGTCCAGAGCCGAATTCATTGCTAGTTCCAAGCAAGGGTTTCTGCCAAATCGCCAATTCGGTGAATTTGTAAGTGGTTCATCCTGTTGCCGGATCGAGGATAAGCCAAGGCAATAACAAGCACCACATCATCCTTGCTGACATGTCCCTGATCCCAAAGTCCATGGAGGCAACCAACGATATGGTCGGCGCTATCGCGTTGGAAGGCAATGTCGAGAAATACCCCTGTGGTTCCCGGGAACAAATTAAAACTTCTGGCGGCATTCCGATCATCGCTAACGGCAATTATCGGTTGAGATATGCCTTGGGCCGAAACAACCTGTGCGGCATAACCCAGGCGCGTAACCGCAACAATCTTGGAAATTGGGAGCTGGGAGCTGAGCAGGGCAACTGCCTGGGCCATTGGCTGCTGCCAATCGACGGTACCGGATTCGACATCGTCGACCGTATAAATCCCCCCCTGATGGATGTAATCACTTGTGACCTCGGCAATATTTCGCATGGTTTGCACAGCTGCGACAGGATTGTTGCCTACGGCTGTTTCTCCCGACAGCATTGTGGCTGCTGCACCATCGATGACTGCGTTCGTGATATCACTGACTTCCGCTTTGGTAGGGAACGGGTTCTCGATCATTGTGTGAAGCATTTCGGTGGCAACAATAACGGGTTTGCTAAACTCCCTGGCCGTGCTCAGAATTTCTTTTTGAAACAGGGCTAGGCTCTCGAGGTTTGTTTCAACAGATAGATCGCCTCGATCAATCATTACAGCATCTGTTGCCCTGATTATTTCTTCCATCCGGTCTAGGCCACCCCGATTTTCTATTTTCGACACAATGCGTGGCCACTCGCGCGTGCGAAGGGCACGTATGGCATCCACGTGCTTAGCCGACTCGACGAAGCTTATGCCGACGAAATCAACTTCGTTTTCCGTCAAGAAACCCATCATTTCACGATCCCGGTCGGTAACGAGCGGTGTTCTTAGTGTTATTCCCGGTACATTGATGCCTTTTCTGGATCGCAATTTTCCGGCGGTCTCTGTGCGGCAATGAATGTCCTGGCCTTCAATCGCTGTAACCGTAAATCGCAAGGTACCATCATCTGCCATGATCGTTGCGCCGACGGAAATATCTTCATGTAGGAACTCATAATTGACGGGGCATTTTCCTTCGTCATCTGCATCACGATTGGTTGTGAGGATGATATTGCCTCCGATACCAAACTTTGGTTCTGTCGGAAGATCTGTCGTTCTAATTTTTCGGCCGGGAATATCCATCAAAATTGGCAGATCCGGCAATTCGCGTCTGATCAGCGTGATCGTTTCTCGATGCCAGTCCAACGAATTATGTGACCCATTCAAACGGGCAATGCTCATGCCCGCTTTGGCCAGATCGCGTAGCATTTCGGGACTGTTGCTTGCTGGCCCAATGGTCGCAACGATTTTTGTGTGATCCATTTGGAATTCCTACGATTCGGTGTCTATAAACAGGGTTGTTTTGGAAACAGCGGAGACAATGTCCTTGCGCATCAAATGCGGCGGTGGTTCTTGCCCACCCGACAGGATGTTTCTCATGTCTGTGGCACTGATATGATGAACGGCGTCGGGGTCTGTTACTTCATGCGGACAGGTTTTTTCAGTGACGATGCCATCACACCGGGCGCAATAGTACGGGCCGTGCAGCCGCATGATCGTGATGCCAAGGTCTGCTTCCAGCTCTTGGGTTAACTGGTGCGCGGCGTATTTCTCATAGTAATTTCCCACACCTGCATGGTCACGCCCCACGATAAAATGTGTGCAACCATAATTTCGTCTCACAATCGCATGGAAAACAGCTTCCCGCGGTCCGGCGTATCGCATGTTGGTTGATAATAAGTTCATGAACACACGATCCTGACGATAGAACTGATCAATCAGAACTTGATAACCGGCGACGATGGATTCAGGTGTGTAGTCTCCTGGTTTTCGCCAGCCAATTAGCGGATGAATCATCAGTCCATCCACATACTCCATGGCGACACGCTGCAGATACTCATGGGCGCGATGAGGAACATTCCGGGTCTGAAATCCGGCGATGGTTTCCCAGCCCTTTTTGCGAAATGCGTCACGGGTCTCATCAGGGCGAAGTTCTTGAAACGGCAGGTCTGAAGGTACACGGTGTGTGAGGGTAACGGGCCCACCCACGAACCAATCCCCCTGACTAAAGAAAAATGCAGCACCAGGGTGATCGGAAGAGTCGGTACCATAGACCTTTTTCGCAACGGCATTTTTGTCACATGTATAGATGCTTTCCGGACTCAACGTACCTACTGCCTGGCCTTCGTACACCAAGGTAACAGTAGATTTGCCGCGAAGCCCTTCGGCGGTTGCTTGGTTAAGCGCAAGAACAACCGGAAGAGGGAACACACTACCATCCGGTAATCGCATATTGTTCACAGTCCCACGAAATTCGTCCTCATTCATGAAGCCCGTGAGGGGCAAAAAAGCGTTCCACGCCAATTTTTCAAGCTCAAGATATTGATTGCGATCAATGGTTAAACCATCATGCATTGGTGGCTCCAGATTTTAAGTTGGGGGTTCTAATTTCGGCAGTGAGCATTATGTCACGATCTGTACTGAATTTCTGTTAACACCACGATTGCTCAACAGTTCAAAACGTTCTTCAAATACATAGTCGATTAGCACATCAATAACTGGTTTTTGCTTTGGGTCGCCAACGATGTTCTGCAGTTCATGGACGTCGGCTTCGCAATCATATAGTCGGTGAACCTGAAATTCGTTTTTAGTCAGGATCGCCATTGCCTTAAATTTTTGGGTTGTGATCGTAAAATATAAGTCGTGATCCAGTATATTTGCATTACCGCGACCGGCATTTTCAGTAATAACGACGTTGCGTCGCTTTGCGAACGCCGAGAATCCCTTGAACGTGGAATGCTGCGAAATACCCAACAGATCAAGAACAGTGGCCGAAAAACTCATGCTGTCGAGCAAGCCACCATCAGTTGGTTGGCGTTTTGTAGGCCCACAAATGAGCGGCACATCAATGTGTTCCGGGTGAGTGCGCCATCCGAAATCCTCATTCGTACCGCGCCGAAGAGCGTCATAAATTTCGCACCCGTGATCGGCGGACACAAGAAAGACTGTATTGTGTGCTTGCCCGGACCGTTTCAGAACGCCGATCAATTTTCCAACTTCTCGATCAACCTTGGCTAAGGCTGAGTCATAAAGAAACTGTTCAACATTCTTTGGTCCCTTTCTATGGCGTGCCCATTTCGGGTACCAAGCCATTCGGCTTAGAATGCCCGTTAATCCATGGGCCTGGCGCCGGTCGTGAATATCCATGACGTGGGCAAAGATGAACCAGGGGCGAGTTGCGTTCTTAATCGCCGTACTCGCGCCCTTAAGAAGTTGTGATGCTACGGGTGATGTATGCCCCGTCAAAACGCGAAATGGGAAGATACTGCGAGGAACCAATCTGGAACGAATGCCACCACCGATATGATATATGATCCGAAAGGCGGTTAGCGTCATGTTTTCTGGAATGGCCTGTCCGAGGCACAAGTGATAGAAATGCGGCTCGAGCGTGAGTATCTTTCGGGCGACGGCAATGGGGTCTCGCTCTAGGAGCATACGTTCAGCATGAAAAGCGCGCTTCATTTTGTTGCTTGGGTAACCGACCCACGATGATAAGCCCGGGCGAGTGACCCGGAAAGTACCGTTTTCTAAATGGCCTAGCACCGCACCGAAGGATTGATGCAGAAGCTCAGAGATATCAGCATCCGTACACACGCCAGCTTCCCAATGCTGGCATTCCTCCAACAATACTTCGACGATGAAGTTCTGAAGCAGAACCCGGAAATCATAGATTGCCTCGACGTGGTCAAAACCGCGATCACACTGACTGACGGGGCCATCATTGTCGTCTGCCTGAAACATGTATGTCTGATATCCATGGGCAGTTATTTCTTCGACAAAACTTCTTGGGCGATCGCGCATCACATAGTTATAGCCACCATGGTCGAGCGGATACGTTTGGCTGAAAATTGGTGCCATGGCGAATTTTGTCGCCTGACCATTACTTGTCAGGGGGCACAAAAATCCATTGTTGATCAACCCGCCAATGTGGGGGAAAAGCGCCTTCGCCTCTTTCCGATCCGAAAAAGAATCCAGCCGCAGGTTATCGACAAGCAACATGATTACGTTGAGCGGTGAACTGTCATCCGATATCTGAGGTTCAGCCTTGATATCAGGGTCAGTCGGAGGGGCCGATTTCGTTAACATTACAGTCGAACTAGGTCTCCGATGTCATGCACGCCATAAGCGCTTCTGTGGCTGCAAAATCGCCGGCATCATCAATTTCACGGCTTTCCAGATTACCCATTTCAAACATATGAATTTTACCGACAAGCCGATTGTTGTGGCGTTGAAAAAGATCGGTTTTGGTCATGTATATGGAGCCATTTTCCAGGAAAATGCGATCATCCTCCGGAATATCCTGGCGCCGGGGGCGATTACTCACATCGTATGACGCTTGTGGGTTCTTCGGGTTCTTCCAGATAAAAACATGCGATTCGCAAACGCTGATGAGAGAATCAGCCTCGGTCGATTCAAACTCATGTATTGCTCTCGAGATTGAACTGGCGCTGCGTACCGGCGATGTGGGCTGTAAGAGGATGATGACATCTGGCAACGAATTTTGTTTTTCTAGGTGCACGAGAGCGTGCTGCATCGCTGATTCGGTCGTCGATGTGTCCGATGCGAGATTTTCCGGCCTTAAAAATGGAACATCCGCGCCGCATGCTCGAGCCACCTCTGCAATTTCCGTATCATCCGTTGAAACCAAGACACGGTCAATTTCGGGTGCTGCCAAGGCTTGCTCTATGGACCAACTAATGAGCGGTTTGCCTGCAAATACTCGGAGGTTCTTGCCAGGCAACCCTTTCGAACCACCGCGGGCGGGAATGAAGGCAAGATATGAAGTCATTGCGCCCTCTCCGTGGGTTCTGTTGTAATCCGACTGTTGGTCGAGTCGTCCATAAGGGGCTTGATATCGATTCCACGCGCCGTCAGCAATGGGCCTCGTTCGTGGGCAAGGTTGGATAACATCCAGCGAATGACAGATGTGGATCCAGGTTGATCAATTATGTTGCGGTATTCACGCGGGTCCTGATGCCGGTCGAAGAGGCGAGTGGGCTCTAACCCGTCTTTGTCCAGCAGGACCATTAGGCGATGGCGTTCAGATGTTAACGTAAAATAGAGTGGCCGACGCTCAACGTCACAACTACCACGTCCCGTGCTTTCGACAATGACTACCGGTTTACCAGCCTCAAATATTGAATGGCCACATGTTAACCGATCATCCTTGATTCCGACCTCATCCAGAATGGTGGCCGAAATACTCATTCCATCATGTACCCCATCACTGTTTGGGCGGCGATGGGTATCAGAGACGATCAATGGTACGTCGATATGTTCGAAGTGGGTTCTGAAACCCAGGTCCTTCATCTGCGCCGGACCACGACCTAAATCCCATCCCATGCCGTGATCACCGAAGATAAACAGCTGCGTATCCTCCATTAGGCCACGCGAACGCATGATGGTGAGCATGCGAGAGACCTCTCGATCAAGGTAGATCAAAGAGAGGTCCCGCCAGAGGTCCCGGTGAGTAGGATATCGTTTTCTGATTTTCCACAGTTTGGGAAGATAGCAGAGTTTCTTCAGGAAGCTGAAATACCGACTGGTTTTGGCACCATCATGATGATCCATCAACTGCATGAAAAGAAACCACGGTGACTTGCCTGGCCGCAAAACGGCCATACCTTCGTCTATTATTTCTCGGGCCGTTGGACTCAGATAATAAGGGAACAGGCTGATCCCCAAGCCGGTACATCGTTTAAAAAATGCATTGACCCGGTTTTGGAATCGCACCGTTTTATCGAGGCGGTTTACTCGCCGCGCTAGCTGCGCTGGGGTATAGCTCCTGACATCTTCACCCAAAAAATGATGATAGTGTAGGGATGGAACCACATCCAGTTTGTGAAGTATGGCATCCGGGTCTTGGCTTAGAAGCTCGCGCTCGCGGCGCGTGCGGAGTGACGTTTTCAATGTTGGTTGACGTAACCGTCTTGGCGTAAAGGCGTGGTCAAATCGATCACCTGGCCATTCCGAGTATTGCAAGATTTCCATAAAATCAGTCTGGAGTATTTTATCCAGATCAGCTCTTGATATGTCGCCACTTTTCCAAAGGTCGATTTCATACTTAAGAACTAATCGGATATAGTCCTCAACTGTATCGTCATTATCATAAATTGACCGCACTACATCGGAACCCCGCTCATACATGCGCCGGGGCCCGGTAATGTCATGTGCTGCCAAGAAGTATGTTTTGTAGCCGTGTTCTTTTAGCACCTCGATCATACTCACGGGACGATAACGAATGCCAAAATTGTACCCGCCATGATCCAATGGGTAAGTTTGCGTCAAGATGGCCGGCAAGGACACCTGAGTGATCATGCCATTCGATGTGATCTTGTGGAGGCAGCCCGTAACAATAAACGATGTAATTGTAGGGGCAAGCGCGCGCGCTTCATCCAAGCGTTCGAAAACGCTGAACTCGCACCCATCAACGAGCAACATCAAAACATTTTTTAACTGATTATCGGGCACTACAAACAAATTTTATTGTTAGAATTTTCAACGCCGCCGCAGCAGTGCCAAGATACCCAGTCGGCTGGCAACAGAGACAGCGGTATCAAGAACCGTAAATATGTGCCGCATCGCAACAACTTTGATTTTATCAAGGCGGCTTTCAAATCGTGAACGTTTGAAAAAGGCATATTCTTTTTCGTATGTATATGGCTCATCGCTGACTTTTCTCGCTTCCACAATCAGGGAAATCGCTGGGGACTTATCGAAGCCGGTAAGAATCCATCCGGCACTGCTCGCAACATGCTTTTTGTCTCGGACAAACGGATCTTCCATGGGATACGCATTACCGTCACACTCCACATGCAAAAGATCTTGCATGTCAGTATCAACAGATTCCCCATAAGGCATTTCCTTGACGTCATCAAAACCCCATTTTTCGAGCAGAATTTTCATCATGTCGAAATCAAAATGATACAGGTGAGCATAACCACCCAAGAGCTCATCCATCTCCCGTGTAATTGCCAGGGTTTGCCCGCCTGGGGATATTAACTTGGACATGAAACTGCCACCGATTCCAAGATGATCCGTGTAGTGACGGGATTTTTGATAGAAATCGATATCGCCGTTGACGTATGCAACTGCAGCGCGCTTCAGATCAGGGACCAGAATTCTAAAAGTGCCGCCGACTTTCAGGGCGCGATTGAATTCTGCAATGGTTTTCTCGGTACGAAAATGGGGTACGTGTTCAAGCATATGGCTTGTAAACACCGCGTCATAGGTATTCGAGGTGAGATTCGTATCCCAGCATTTTGCTTTATGTTTCCACCACATGGAGTAGTCACCCGGCACGTTGTCGAGTACTTCCCATCCCTCACGATACCAACCCTGACCTGCACCAATGTTGATTTTCCGTGCGGTCAGGCTTTGTGGAATAGATTTTTGAGTGGCAGTTTTATCTATGGTTTGCATCAGTTTGACCCTGGGTATTCATAGGCTTCGATATCTTTATCCAGCGCTTGGAAAAGTTCTTTGTTACTCTCTGCGTAGGTTTGGTTGATTAGCGCTGCCATTTTGGAAACGGGTAAAGCGAACCAGCCATTAGGTAAATAGGTGCTTATCTTGTTTGCGAAAAAGAATGGGATAGTAGAGAGGCGCGTTCGTAAATGCAGCCGTTGAATAACTCGCGCCCTTTCGTTTTCGGGCATATATCTTGTGGGTGACGTTGTTCCGGTGAGGGAGTTTATAACTCTAAGCACCCTTGTGTGTAACGGGCTTGGACTCGCATTGTTAACACGTGGGTCAGTGTCAATGTTGACACTTTGATCAATATTCATGAACGATAGTACGTCATGAACGAATTTTCCTTTCGAACGGTGTAAGTCTTCGAACATGAGAACCAGAACATTCTCTTTCCCAAAAAATTTCCAGTACCGGTTTAAGAGTGGCAGGTAGTCGAATTTCCGATTTTTGGTCAGAAGACGCACATAATCTGGATAGGTGAGCGTGTTGCCTTTCTTGATGAACAAGTAATACAGCGACGGAATGATTGTGGCTTGAGACCGTAAGCAAACGATAATCTTCGCATTGGCGTTGATGCTGGCGATCTTTTCAGGGACATCCAGATAGTCGTTGAACAAATCTCCTGAAAACTCTTCTTCCGTATCCAGGAAAACCCGGTTGCCGAAGGAGCCTGCGGGAACATCATCGTACAAGCCAGCCAGTTCGGCCGCGCTGTTCGCGCGGTAAATTTCACCAACCCGGCTTTTGGTGCAAAAAATCTGGTTGCTCAGCTGCGACCAGATACCTTTCTGCAGAAAAGTGGTGCCGGTGCGTGGAAATCCGATGTGGAATACATCGGGCACGCGGCACTGGATTGATGAGACCTGAGGTAAGGGTACTGTCATAACAAAAGAGCGTAACTCGTGGTCGAAAGATAAACTATGCGCCGCCACCCTGCGGCACGTCGCCTCGTGATGTCGTGTTTGCAATCCTGCTGATCACTTGGTCGAAATATGCCGGTTCCTTATGGAGACTGGGGCAGTAATTGAAGTTTGCGTGAAGCGGGTTGCGGAACATTGCCCGCCTTACGGACAGATCGTCAACAAACTGCAACACTTTCTTGGGCACATGTATCTTGGCGCCAAATGATCTCTCGTTTAGTTTTTGCACGACAACTTCAGCCGTACGGTCATTGGCCGAAAACGGCGAATTCCAGTCATGATACTCATCAAGATAGGTTTCAACGTCATTGCTATGTGGTGGAGGAGTTAACTCTGTTTGGATCAGCGCAGACAAATCCTCAAACGATTCGGGCAGATAACATGATTCATGCGAAATATCCGTTCCCCAGTCATGGGCCATGCCCTGAGATTCTTTGGCAATAATCTTATCAATGCTAACGGCGGGTATACCTAAGAGATAACATTCAAGAAAGGATGTCGACGTTTCAGAAATGATGAAATCTTGCCGAGCCGCCCAATCGCCAAACAAATATGTACCATCCACTTCAACACGATCGCCGCATTGCATTTTTTGGATAATTTTGTGGTAAGAATTTAGATCCTCACTGGGGTAAGGTCGAATGCTTACCTTTAGGTCGGTGGTTTCCAGCACGACATGAATTGCTTTTATTATATGATAAAAGCTGACGACTTGCCGTATTACCCCTTTGTAAAGGCGTTCAGTTTTGGCCAGTTTCGTTGTTGTTGCAAAGCCCTCATGGTGATTGATCAGCTCATATTTTCCAACAATACCGACAGAATTTTTCTTTTCCGGATTATGGATGATGTCCCGGCAAAGCTTCAGGGTATCCAATCGTGGACTTCCGCAAATGATCGTTTTATCGACGGCCTCAGGGTAGATATCCGTGAAGAATGTTTGCGGGGTTTTGCCCCAAAGCAACAGATAATCACACGCATTGAATATCTCGGGCTTCATTTTTAGAGCACAGGAATACTGATACTCCTCGCCGCCTCCTTCACCCGGCCAATAGAAACACATGGCCTGCGGCGCAAGGCGCTTCGATGGAATAACCGTACTCTTGGTATTCGTAATGATCGCATGGGGCTTCCAATGCCGAACGACGCGTTCGAAATCACGCACGGATGTCAACATTACCTGACAGCCGCGGCTTTCAAGGCAGCGCTTCAACAGGAATGCTGCACCCATATCTCGCCGCAACGTAAATGCGCGAATTACGACCCTGTACTTTTTACTCATATCCAACTCTATTTTTCTAAACTAGGCGTGATCTTCGGGCGGAAGATGCATGCCTATCAGGCCAAGGGAAAGGGTTTTCTTGTACAACTCAAAAACATCATTGAGCCACTTTTCTGTACGTTATCTCATCCAATAGATGCATTAAAATATGGGGTGGGCACCGCATTAAACGAAAGTTTGAAATCCCCTCTGTTTGGGGAATTCATGCCGCATACGTCAACAATGCCCACGCCATCATTCATGAGGTGTTCAATAGCCGAAAGGAAGCAGAAAGTCCCGCTGAAAGAGGACATGTACTCCGGGTCATTTGCGCCAATAAGATAGTAGCTCATGGAGCCATCTTTTAGGAAAAAATTGGCTGAAGCAGGGGTAGTGTCGGGCATTCGGACCAGAACAAGTTGACCGTTCCCATTTTCCAAGTACTCGTTCGTAATGTTTCGGAGCGTTTGTTCTTGTTGCTTCTCTATTGAGACGTCCTGTCTCTCGAACGTTTTTTTGTACAACCCTAGCAAAGCCTCCACGTCATCAGAGAGTTCTGCTGTTAACCCCTTTTTTGCTGCCGATTTAAACTCTTGGCGCCGTGTTGTGCGAACACTGGCCAAATACCCATCAAAGGAGACTCCACCAACGTCGATTAGGCCTGTATAGCGCACATTTAGATCAAATTTCTCCGATGCTGTTCCAGCGTAATTATGCCAACTAAATGACCGCACATCATCCAGCGAGTAGTGGGATGAAATGAATAATTCCGGGCGATCCTGCGTAATGTTTTCCACCAGACTTGTGAGGGTCTTCAGAACATTCTGACCTGTCTTATGTGGCCGCAAAGTGTGATTGCTGCCTGCAAGCAAAGCGCCGTGATACATTGAGAAGAAGAACGGACCGCGCCTTGACTGCCCATCGTCATCCAACACCAGAACCAGCCCGGCCTTTATTTGATTTTTGCTCTCAAGAAACCAGGTTTCGTATTTGATTGGGAGTGAGTTGAGAAACGTAGACGTACAAAAGACATTCCGTTGCGGTGATGCCTGAACGAACGCATCCCACTCAATCGAATTGTCGCATTTATAGAGGTTGCTCATTATTAAACGTGCGGCCCTTTCTGCATTGCCTTCCCAGGCCGTGCAGAACAAGTCATCTCAGAGCGACAAATGTGATGGTCGTTTATTTGGGTCAAATCTGCATGAATCAAAGAGTTATCTCGGACGCGCAATCAGAATGTCTTCGCGTGAAAAACAAAATGGTAGCGTGTCCGGCTGTGGCAAGGTGAAGGCGTGAAGGCCACTCTTGCGTGCGGAGCCCAGGACCGAGAAGATGAAGGCGTCATCCATGTAATTGTCGAATAATGCATCCGATAGGATTGCCGTTCGCTGTTGTGATTCATTCGTTATGTTGGCCCGCTCTTTTTCGCGCGCAGCGTCGTAATCAGCAGCCACTTTCTGGCCGAATTCCGTAGATTGGTATCGTTTATGCATGTCCTTGTTTGGCAGGTCACCAATCAGTAATCGCCCGCCTGGCTCCAAAATATCATAACAAGCTTCGATAAATTTCAAGGCAGTCCCAGCATCAGGGACAAGATGCAATACATCATAAACCAGAATTCGATCAAAGCTGCCCTCGACTTTTGTCGTTGGCCATTCGCCTTCCAGCAACGCAACATTTTCCGGTGTACCGCTATCTCTGAAAAACCCCACAAGCTTGTGGTGGTCCAAGCCAACGCAAGAAGCGACAAGGCTAGAGAGGGGGTTTAACAACATGCCAATGTTACAGCCCAATTCCAAAAGTCGGCAATTTTTGTTTGGCTCAAGCTTGGCACAAATATCCGCAATCGTGTCATCCATCTGGTTTTCGTGCTGCAGATTTCTGCCCGCGATAAGGATTGGGGTGTTAATTTCATCTGCAAGATCGCCGTAAGCCTCGAACATGGACTTGCTGTTTTGTTTGTCGTTCACAGTTTCATTGCTCCGTGATGAAATGAATGGATAGCGCTTTTCATTGATAATCGTGTGTTATATTGTTCGCTCGGGGAATGACAGGAAATAGTACTTAGATTTTTTTTCGATGGGCCAATTTGAGATACTAGTTTAGGCAACATTGAGGAGCGTTCTATTATGAGTACTAACGGCAAACCATCCGAACATTGGGCGATTATTGGATCTAGCCCATGCCTGTTATTTGAGGCAATCCACCTTGGCTACGCCGGTCACAAAGTCACCGTCATTGAAAAAAATTCGAGCATCGGTGGCTCATGGACCACATCAGATGTGGGCAATTGGAAAGGCGTTGACCTTGGTCCGCACAGTATGCCTCTGGATCATAGGGGGCTGCGCTTTTTTGATGAAATCGACATAAAGTATCACCTTGATCGCAATAGTGACGTCGTCGCACTGAACAGATCTGTGTTTGGTATCAATACGATTTCCTCAAAATATAAACTTGTTGCAGGCTCCGTTAACAATAGTCTGCACGTATCCAAATTACGATTGGCCATCCGCTTTCTTGTTGCTGTGGCAATAGAGACATGCACCCGGTTGGCGGGAAGGGGCCTCAAGAAAGATATTCACAACATATTTCCAAAATATGGTTTGGAACGAATGCTGGATAAAATCAGGACGTTTATGGACGATGCTAATGTTGACGTCATTCTTAACGAAGAAGCACAGCGCGTTGATTTCGAAGCATCAGGATCAAAGGTTAACGTCGCGACCAAATCCGGGCAGATGCTCTCGTTTGACAAGATAATATTTTCATCATTCACAGATGTTGGCGAGGTTGCAGTAGATGGCGTTGATCAAACTCTGCCCGAACATATTCCAAGCATCCAAACCCAACTTCAACTCACGATGAAGGATAGCATGGCGCCAATGGATGGCGGGAGATGTAAGTTTCCGAAAGGCGATCCAATCCTTCGTTTTATGAAAGATTTGACTTTATACCTTCCCAACAGTTTGGATAGAACTGACGCAGAGCGGGTCTTCGTGCTGTTCGTGAAAAACGAGATATCAACGGATCAGCAGGGCGTCGATGAAATCATGGCGCGGTTAAAAGGCCATGGCATCGTATCTAGCGATGCCGAAGCATTAGCTTGGAAATGGATATTCACCGACAGGAAGTATAGAAAACCTGAGGACTGGACTGGGCTATCGGATGCGGCCGGCAATTTGTTTCGTTTTATTAATACCCATCCGTTTGGGCATTCAATTAATGACAACGTCGATAGATGGCTTACGACGTACAGGCATCATCACTTGTAGAGGTGCCCTGTAATCCCAATGTATCCATGTTTTTGGTAAACCATTCCCATGTCTTACGCAGACCTTCATCGAGGTGGGTGTTTGCCTGAAAATTCAAAATGTCCCGTGCCTTGGTTGGATCCGTGTAGTTTCTCTCGATCTCGCCGGCACGGGCAGGTTGAAAATCAATCACGAGTTCATTGCCACACCACTCAAAATACAAGCCTTGTATAGCGATCGCCAGTTCATGCACCGTTGCCGGTTTTCCCGAGCCCAGGCAAATCACATCACCGCCGCGCGGCATTTCGAGGCACGCAAGGACGCCATCTATCAGATCATCAATGTACAAAAAATCGCGAGTTTGATTACCACCACCATAGATGGTTAGTGGCTGTCCGGCGAACGCATCTTTGATGAATTTCGCGACAACACTCCCTTTCTTCTTGGATCGAGGGCCATAAATGTTGGCAAATCGGAGCGCATTTGCATGCATGCCATGAATCTCCGAAAAGGTACGGCAATATGATTCGGCCAACAGTTTTGTCGCCCCATAGGGCGATACCGGCGCGGGCATCATCAGCTCGTGAATCGGCGGCTCAACCAAGCCTACAACGGCGTTTGACGACGCACAGACGACGCGTCGAACTCCAGCCGCATTGCATGCCGATAGTATATTGAGTGTTCCAAACCCATTAAGTTCAAGATCAATCTCTGGCGCTTCAACAGATGGCAGTACACTTGTTTGCGCTGCCAGATGAATGACTCCATCTACGCCGTCAACGGCATCATCACACGCGCTGCGATCCCGGATATCACCAACCCGGACGTTTACACCAGCGGCGGTGGCATCATCGGCCGTAGTGCTGGCATTGGATAAGTTGTCGAGTATACGAACATTATGACCTGTTTCTAACAGCCTTGCGAATAGCGCTTGGCCAATGAAACCAAGGCCGCCGGTTATAAGTATCGTTTTGTCTGTCATGTCAGGCGAATTCCGCATTTATGGCTTGAAGGTCAGGGCGACTTGAAAGCAACGCTATTGCGTCACCGGTTGAAAATATGGGGCCGTTTTTGAGCAAATTCTCAAAGAGAATTTCTGCCAATTCGAAATCTTCCGGTAGGTCCACCGTCATGCGTAGTTCCGGGTGTCGCCAACCGGCATAATTTCCCTCAGCATTGAATGCGCCCACCCGATATCGATTATCATCCCGGCGATAAATTGCCATGGTGGCATGCTCCCGGATGTCTTTGGGGACGGCTTCCCGATTGACCTCAAGAAACGCCTTCCCGGAAACTACTTGGGCCGTGACGCCGCGGGGAAAGGTTCGTTCCGCTGGCCAGTTTTCAGCATAGGCCATATGTGTTGTTGTCAGATAATCAAGTTGGTTCGTGTAATAATGGGACACCATGTCATCAATTAGTACTGGGTCAATGAAGGGATTGTCGCCGGTCAGAGAAACGATGGTCTCGGCTGCAAATTCTTCGCAGGCAGCTGCTACTCGATCAAGCACATCGTCTTCACTGCCACGATAGCAATCCACACCATGGTGTTCAGCGAATTCGACAAGTGGGTCGTTGTCGGCAGAAGTGGCTGTAACGATGGCGATTTTATCTATTGAATCGGCCTGGCCAATCCGCTCAATTATTCGTGACAACATCGGTTGCCCAGCAAGCGGTTTGAGAATCTTTCCTGGCAGTCGGGTAGAGCCCATGCGGGCTTCAATCGTGCAAACAACAGGGCCGGATGGCGTGGAATTCATAACCACCTCTCGTTAGCACGTGCAGGATCTGTTTGCTGAATACCGGCAAGAAACCCCTCGACCGCTTCAGCGGCAGAATCAATAGCCTGAGTGTGACGTGTACGGGTCTCGATTGTTATGGGGCAATCGCCGAAGATGCCCGATTTGGAGAGTTCTCGCCATACGTTTGGTGTCATATATGCGCTGGCAGGAGACCAGGCATCTAAGCGCTCAGCGACACTTCTGGTGTCCAGTCCCAAAACGGCGGCAATCATTAGCAACATGGAGGAAACGCCATACACACGGTCTGAAACACTCAGAATTTCCAGCTCATCTGCATCGGACCAGGCAACGACCCTTGATCCAGGCACGTGGTTTGCGGTCTGGGTGGGGTGAGGTCGCAACAAGAACATTGGTTCGGGGACGCCCTCGGAAATGATTTCGTCCCGCAAGGTTTCCAGGAGGGGTCGATCGCCGACCATGGCATGTTCAAGTGTTGTGCAGCCCTCGCCGCAATCGCTATGCAGGGAATGTTCATCATGAACACCCTCTGATGCAATAAGAACAACGTATGCAGTAGGTGAAATTTCGAGACGCTCACGGATAGCCTGTCTCTTAGAGATATCAGGTGCCCCTCGCGATACTGCCTCTGCCAATACAGGACTGCCGGTTACTTTGAAACAACTGGAGCTCATTCCTTTAGCAACCAATTCGTCGACGATAGCGCTGTCAGGCACCAGAATTTGGTCAGGCATTCCGTTCGTAACAGGGCGGTTGGATTTAGTTAGAAAGCGTTCCAGCCCCTTTCCGTGGTCGAGCAAGCATATGACAGGAAAGCCACACCCGGCTTCGGTCAACAGAGCCCAGCCGGTTTTATGGCCAGGTGCACCGACACCGGTTAGTACGACACATTCGTCTCTCTCAGTAGGGAAGCCATCTTCGAAAGAACAAAAAGAGTCACATCGCTTTCTGAGAATGCTCAGCCCTGGATCAAGAGCCGTTACGACAATCTCGAAACGTCGGTCGTGCAAAGATTGCATAACAGGCGCCAACGCCACGGCAGATCCGGTTTCCCAACAAACGACGCGAATTTTTGGTGTAGTAGTCATGAAGTTAAGAGTCCTGAGAATTTTGCCATTGCAATAACGCAGGTGCGGCAACTGTAATTTTCTCTACGGCGTGGACAAATTCATCGATTTCACTGTCGCCAAGGGGCGGGCGGCAAATGTTGGTTACAACGATACGGTTGAACTCAATATCTTCGGTCACCGGGCAGCTACCATGATTCCTGTTGTCTTTGATGAAAAGCGGCATGAGGTGAACGGGGTATGTATAGTTTGATGCGTGCACACCTTCGGCCTTCATTGCTGCAACGAAAGTGTCCCGACTGATGCCAAGTTGGCCTTCATCGTAGAGCATGGGATAAAGGTAATAAACGTGGGAGCAATTCGCGCGTATTGCTGGCGTCTTGAGAAACTCAATAGTCGATAGGCGTACATTCAATTTTTCCGCCATTTCAATTCGGTGGCCATTGAGTTCGTCCAGGCGATTGAGTTGTGGCACGGCCATTGCCGCCTGCATTTCAGTGAGCCGATAGTTGCAACCAATGATGTCGTCATGTTCGGTTTGGCCGGTATCCGCAATAACAGCCTCTCCGTGATTGCGGATAAGGTGCAAGCGCTCGGCGAGATGCGGGTCATTCGTTACCGCAACGCCACCTTCTCCAACCTGCATGGTTTTGTGTCGATTTAGAGAGAACACCCCAATATCACCCAAGGTACCCGTGAAGTGATTTCCAAATTGTGCTGCTGGCGCCTGCGCATTGTCTTCAATCAGTGTTAGTTTTTTCTCATCACACAGGTTGCGTAAGGTGGATAAATCACTGGCCATACCGAAAAGATTGACCGTCATAATCCCGCGTGTATTGGGTGTTAACGCTGCTTCGGCCTTTGCCGGCTCAATACAAAAAGTATCTGCTTCAATATCGACGAATACAGGCGTCGCGCCGGCTAACGCTATCGCTGTGGCTGAGGCAGACATGGTGTATGGCGGCACCAATACTTCATCACCAGGCCCTATTCCAGCTGCGACAACAGCAGCATGAAGAGCACTTGTTGCCGAGTTCATAGAAACAGCATGTTTGACGGAAAAACGTTCACAAAAAGTCTGTTCGAGTTCACGAACAGCCGGACCACCATAGAACTGATCATTTCCCCTCCCCACAAATCCGGACAACATACCGGTTTCAAGCACGGCATGGGCTCGCTTGATTTCTTCTTCGCCGATAGGATTGTAGGATGGGTAAGGCTTGTCGCGGACTTTTGGTCCGCCCAGTAAGGCTGGTTCAGCGTGCTTATTCATGGGTATGCCATAGGTAGTATTGAGCTAGAGTGAAGCGAGAATTCATGACGTACAGGATACTGCAAAACGGGCGGCAGGCATGCTCATTGCGAAAGAACTCGCCAAGGGAATGTTCTGGTTCTGAACGTGATCAAGTAAGTTCCCCAAGGCGCTATCAAAGGATTGTTTCCAGTCACATTTGATTGTATTCCGTGCGGGCTCAAGAATTTGTAGATGTGGAAAATCACCATCCTGCTGATACGCCTGCAGCTCAATTCGTCGACCGTTCTCGGCAATACGAACTCGGCCAAGTTCACAAAGGATGTCCAGTTCAAAAATATTGTATGAATCACGTGGAACCGGCAAAAACGTACAACCAGCACCGTCACCGTTTACGGCGAATACAGTCGGTGCTTGCTGATCAGTGCCGTCATCAATAAATCGAACGGACAGCTCACCAAGACATTGGTGGGCGAGATCTACGATGTGAACACCATTGTCCGAAATATATTTGGCATAGTATGCCACCGCCTGATGCACTTTACCGAAATCACCGTTCATGAGTTGTTGTGTTAACTCAGCAATTTCAGGAACAAACCGACGCCATACATTTATCCGGACGGGCAATGTGGGTGATACGTTTGTTGCAAGCACATCAAGTTGGTTAACCGATAGAGCAACAGGTTTTTCACACCATACACCTTTTAGATTATCGGTCATCGTTGGGTCGGCAAAAAAGTCCTGCGTGAGGCTTGGTGAGCCGCATAAACTGACAATATCGATAGTTTCGTCAGCAATGAGGGCTTCCGCACTTTCATAAATCCGTGCCACTGGCCAGACCTTCCCGATCGCATCGTGTTGTGCGGTATCGGGTTCGGCAATGGCAACCACTTGAACACGGTCGCTATGGATTTTGTACGAAGCGCTGTGGGTCATGGGAAGGGCCAAGTCTTCATGGCCACCCGCGATAGCGCCAAAACCTACAATCGCAGCGGAGAGCATGAGGGGCTACGCCCACCGCACACCGCGGAGAAAGAGGTCTTCGCGGATATTCTGTTTGTGGGGGACGATGGTTTCGATGATATCTGCAAGAGAATCATCGGTCAGTGGATGGGGTTCCAGTCCAAGGTCCTTAAGTCCAGTGTATACCGGGTTATAGTAGTGTTCCTCGCGTTCTTTACGAGGATTCTCGACGGTGTTGACGGTAACGTCGATGCCCAACGTCTTACCAACCTCGGCGACACGACCAGCCAACTCATTCACGCTGAAGGTTTCAACCACTTGATTGAATATCCTCAACTCGCCTTTGTCGGCAGGGGTTTCAACGGAGAGTCTGATGCAATTCATCGTATCAATTATGTTGAGATAACCTCTGGTTTGCTCGCCAGCACCATAGACCGTCAGGGGATATCCAGCGATGGCTTGAACGACAAACCGATTGAGTACGGTGCCGAAAATCTCATCGTAATTGAGAAATGAACGGAGTGACGGATCATTGGTTTCTGCCGTTTTTACCCCATAAACCGGGCCTTGCATCAGATCTGTTACCCTAAGGTTCCATGTTCTGACGTAAAACCAGAGCAAATCGGTGTCCATGATTTTTGTCGTATGATACAGGGAGCCAGCTTGGCGCGGATAAAGAAAACGATCCTTACGCCCCTTATGCTCAATATCAATCCAACCTTCCTCAATATCGATATCAGGTGTTCCATATTCGCCCATGGTGCCGAGCTTGATGATATGCGCATCGGGAACGAACTCCCTGACGGCGAAAATCATGTTCGCCGTTGCAGAAATGTTGTTCTGCAGCGTTAATGTTGCAGAACGACGATCCAGCATTGAATATGGTGCCGAGGGTTGTTCTGCATAGTGAACAATTGCCTCTGGTCTGAAGCTTTCAAAAATTCCAGAGATGAACTCCCATTCACAGAGATCACCAATATGGACGTTCACGGTGTATCCACTTTCCGCATGCCACCGGCGTGCGCGATCATGCAGCCGGGGAACCGGATAGAGCGGGGCGATATCAAGCTCTTCACAAACCTGTCGTCTGAGGTAATTATCAACAACGACAACTTTGTGCCCATGTGCCGATAGGTGCATTGCGGTGGGCCACCCGAGGTAACCATCACCGCCCAGTATCAATACTCTCATTTCAGTACCTTAGGAAAGTTCACAGTTGAGGGGAGTAAGAGCTGTTTCGGCTAAGATATCTGTCTTCGCAACTGTCTTCTTGGCTGCGATAACAGAAGAGATGGTATGTGCATCAGAAAGCTCTGGGCGTAGATAAACGGTGTCATCGGCGGTTATTACTTCACCAGCCGTGACAAAATGTTTTACATAAACAGATCGACGCAATTTTCCCTTCCCGTATGCTTCGGATTCAGTGAGGGTTCGGGGTGTTACCCCTCGCATGTCGCCAATACGTCTTGCACCTTCAACAAGGATCCTCATTTCGTTTTCGTCGAGGGACAAAGCCCGGTCGCCACCTAGCAGCGATTTGTCGAGAATAAAGTGTTTCTCAATGATCGTCGCTCCCATTGCGATGGCCGCAAGCGGGGCGAGAGTGTCCGGGGTATGGTCGGAGAACCCGACGGGAAGACCATAACGATTTTGGTAAAATGGAATCAGATCCATGTTCACCTCATTGTCTGGTGTTGGATAAGCGCCGACACAGTGGAAAATGATAGACTGGTCTTTTGGCAGGCGCCCAACAAGTTGATCTACCTCGTCCTGTTCACACAGGCCGGTGGAGGCCATCATTGGTTTTCCTTTGGTCGCGACATAGTCAATTAGCCCAAAGTTTGAGGCATCCCCGGACGCAATTTTGAAAGCCGGGACGATGTCATCCAAAAAGTCGGCAGAGGGTTCATCGAAAGGCGTGCACAAAAAATCGACCTTCTTCTCTTTTGCGTGGTCTGCAAGAGCGCTGAATTCCCGGTGTTCCAGAACCATGTGTCGAAATCGCTCTCTCTGGGTGTCGAACGTATTGTTTGGGACGTGCTTCAGGACGGGTTCACTGGACGTGATGAGAAGGTTCGGGTCGTATAACTGAAACTTCACCGCGTCGACGCCAGCCTGAATGGCTGCATCAATCGTACTGTGCGCGAGGTCCACATCACCGAGGTGGTTGTTGCCAATCTCGGCGATAATGTATGGCCGTTTGCGTGAGCCAAAATGTGTAATGTCTGTCACGGGACCGTTCCAATCAAAGCGTCATGTCGAACGGGCCATCATCGCCCATGTCCTCGCGCAGGAGGGCAACAATTTCATCGTGGGACATGAAAGGTCCGTCATGCGAACAACGTACAACATCGCTCGCCGTCTTCTGCGAGCCGCCAGAATACTCATAATTAATTTTCCGTAACATGGAGCCATCTTCTGGCAAGATTGCATAAAAGTTATCCAGCTCCAGGCTTCTATCGCACTCTTCCCGGGTCATCAAATCTTCCCACATCTTTTCGCCTGGTCGTGGGCCAATGATGTCAATCGGTATGTCCGCAGGAGAAAAACCATACTTCGGCGCGTAGAACTCGATCATGGCATGGGCGAAATCATCCATACGGATGCAACGCATTTTAGGCACAAACACTTCACCGCCCAATGACAGTTTTCCAGCGCTCATGATTAAATGAATTGCTTCGTTGGCGGTCATGATGAAGCGGGTCATTTCTGGTGACGTTAAGCTAATTGGGCCACCTTTTTTGATCTGCTTTTTGAAAACGCGATAGACGGAGCCCCTACTGCCAAGGACATTTCCAAACCGAGTGGAGCAGAATGTCGTAATACCCGAGCTGTAATTGTTCGCTGCCGTTATCAGACGTTCCGACATCAACTTACTTGTGCCCATGACGTTTGTCGGATTAACCGCCTTGTCTGTACTGGTTAGAACAAGTACCGGGACTTTGTTATGAAGTGCCGCCCGAATAATATTTTGAACACCGACGACATTCGTCGCAATGGCATCATTAGGTGAATGCTCACAAGTCAGAACATGTTTGAGTGCGGCGCAATGAAATATGATATCAACGCCACTCGCAATTTCTGTCATGCGATTTTGGTCGCGGATATCCGCAAGGACAGATGTCATATTTGGTTGTGCACCAAAGTGCTGATGCAAACTAAACACGCCATCCTCACTGTGATCGATAGCCCGAACGGTTGCATCATTGTTGTTCAAAACACAGTCAATAAAGGCGCTGCCGACAGACCCGGCAGCACCCGTAACAGCGACAGTTTTGCCGTCTAAATAATCTGATAGTGCCATATTGCGTTTCCGATTAATTGTAACGTTTTAGAATTTACTTTGAGGCCGTGTGGTGAATTGAAGCATCTTTCTTGATAGCCCTGTCCATATTGTAGTGCACCCATGCCCAACTCTCGGCGTCCAGGATTGTGTGTGACGTACCGGGTGAAACTTCGATATGGCCGATCGTTAGGTCGTCGGCAATCGCGCCCATTTGAAAAAATTCAGAGTCCAGAGAAATCATTGCAAACCCCGGTACGGCGCGAAACACCATTTTACTCTCCTGCGCAACATCAGAAGCCGATATTGTTGTTGGCACAAGTCCATCTTTCCCCGGATACCAATACTGACTCATGTCACGGCAAACGCCAATGGCTGCAGCTGTACCGTACAGTCGTTGAGAATTGACCAGTTCGTCAATGTGTGCGGACGATATAAAGGGCGTTCTTGGTGACAACGTACAGATAAAACCAGCATCGACTTCGACAGAGTAAGCGGTGTCATATAGCTTCGAAAATGATTCGATTGAGGTGTGGTGAAGAGCGGCCTCAACAAACTTGAGACCAAGATCGGTAACTCGTCGTTTTACCGACCCATCGCCGAGAACGATCACCTCGTTCACGCTATTACTTTGCCGCATTGTTTCAATGCACCGGTGCAATAAATCTGTGTCCATGTGCGGTAAAAGCGCTGCATTGTTACCGTCGAGCGTCAAATCATCTATGAGGATGAGGCCAACCCCCTTTTCGTTTTTCAATACCCGCCTGTTAACGTGCGTTTGTTTTACCGTTTGTCGTGTTTCCATCCGGGCGCCAAAGTTGGTGGACATGCTCGAACCGTGTTGTCGGTAATACATCAGGGGAAGGTTGATATTGGCGATTTTCGATGTCTCCAGTAGACTTAACCAAAAATCGTAATCTTCTTGATAACGCAAAGTGTCGTCGTACCCGCCGGCCCGGTCATATGCACTCCGCCGATACATGACACCCGCCCCCAGCGCTGGTCTGTCCCTTAGAACCAGTTCATCATCAAGCCTCATACGGCGCACAAGGGATCGAAAATTGCCACCTTGATCCACGGTGTAGTGGTCACTAAACACAACATCAATATCAGAGTGTTGATCCAGATATGTCGCTAAAACCAGCACTAGATTTTCATCAAAATAATCATCGGCGTCTAGGCGAACCACGTATTCACCAGTCGAGGCGGCTATGCCCGCATTGCAAGCTCCCGCCAACCCGACGCCATCCAACCGCACAGTCCGCAGGTTTGTAGAGCTGTGATAGTCGGCGATAATTTGCGGCGTACTGTCGGTGCTGCCATCATCTACAACTACAATTTCGACGGCAGGCCAAACTTGTGCCAAAGCGCTATCAATGGACTGTGGCAGCCATTTAGCATAGTTATGCGCCGTTATGACGATGGAAACACTTGTCGACTCTAAGGCATCTGGCTTCATGGATCATACTTGTCTTTGTTGTATGAGGTAGGCAAATTGTATGTCTTGGACAAACCACTCAATTAGACAATTGGAATGTCTAATTGAAAAATTCCCTAATATAAGGACTGAAAATGATCAGGTTTGGGAAATCCAGTCGTGGACTGGCAGAAATTAAAAACGATTTTTTCGAGAATAATGCGGCGCTGCTCGAAGACGCCCGCGCCCAGGCTGTTACCTATCGACAACAGCCACGTCGCGAGGCCTGCAAGAACTGTGATCAATCATTGCGCGGCACCAAATTTGAACAACATCTTGTTGAGTATGTGATTTGTGAAAGGTGTGAGCATCTTAATGGCGCATACCAGGACACAGATGAATTTTGCGAAGCGATTTATGTGGCGGATGGTGGTGAATCATTTGCCGGGTCCTACCGTGAAATAGACGCCGCCGCGCTAGAGCAAAGGTTGTCGTTTGTTTACCGCCCTAAACGAGATTTCTTGTTTGATGCCCTGCGTGAAGCGGATTATGACCCTGCTCAATTGAAGTATAGTGAGCTGGGGTCCGGCTCTGGTTATTTTCTCAAGACATTGAGCGAAGCGGGCGTTGAGGATTTTGTTGGCCACGAAGTAGCCGCTACACAGGTCGAATTTGCCAAATCCTTGGTTGGTGAAGCCCATATCCGACACCATGGTTTGGGCGACAACTTGGATATTATTGCGGATTTGACGTGTGAGGTCTTGGTCATGCTTGGCGTCCTTGAACACATACAAAATCCTAGAGAAATTTTGGATGCCATCCGCAAAAACAACAACATAAAATTCCTGTTCCTTGTGGTGCCGACGTTTAGTCCTTCGGTTTACTTCGAGGCTTCATTTGAAAATATCATGCCACGCGTTCTAACCGGCGGACACACCCACTTGTATACGAATCGATCTTTGCATTGGATTGCTGAGGAGTTTGAGCTGACTCGCGTTGCAGAGTGGTGGTTTGGCACCGATATATTTGATCTGTTCAGGTCTGTCGGGATAACACTTTCGAGCGGAGATCGAAAAACCGAGCTGTCGAGTCTATGGGGCGAAATGTTTCCGGATGTTATCGATGATTTGCAACTTGTTCTCGACAAGCGTCGCCTTTCTTCGCAGGCGCATATTTTATTCAGTGTATAATAGCCTCAGAGTTCAAAAATTTCTCGCGCTACCGCAGTCCGGGTGCAAACGCCCCCAGGCCAGAATATGTCAAAGCCGCAAAGCGCAGCATATTATCAACCGTGTACTATGCGGCTGATACAGCTTCACGTGGGAGTGTCACGCGAATGCTCTTATTGAGCAACTCGAGTAATAACACGACACGATCACTATTAGACATACATTCAAATATTCCGACATAGTCTGTCATTGGACCGTCAACAATCTCTAGGCGTTGATGTGGCGCAAACGGGACTTGGTGATCAAACACGATCACGCCACCCTCAATTTCATGGCCCCGAACTTCCTCGATAACCCCTTCGGGCAAGGGAATCGGACCATGATCATTTGCAACCAATTGACTGACACCAAATGTACTATTTATGGGTCGCCATTGATCAAATTCTGGATCTAAACGAACAAACAGGTATCGTGGAAACAGTGGCCGCTTCACCATGTCGACTCGTCGTGCGTGGCGGCGTTTTTTCATATACAGCGGCAGATACGCTTCAAATCCTTGCTGTTTTAGATGCATAGCCGCGCGTGCTTCACCATTCGGATGTGTATGAACAGCAAACCAACGTTTCATCGTTTCCATCCGGCACGTCCACGCGTTTGGTTGCGTGTGGCAGAAAGACGCGAAATGGGGAGCGCGAGAATGCTCTCTTTACTATACGTCTTCCGTAATGTGTCATAGGTATTTTGAGAATCTGTCAGACCAGTGATCATTATCCGATCAAAAGAGTCAATATCTTCTACTGATCGAGTAACCGGAATGCCTGCAAGGCGCTCATAATTGGATTTTTCGTCTACAATACCGACAATTTCAATATCGCGGTCAAGCGCGGAAAGAATCGCTATTTCGGCTAAATCACTAGCGCCGAGCAGGACAACCCGCAATGCGCCAACATCTTCACAATTATCAAATAACGTGTCGCATTGGCTACGGGCATCGCGAAAAAAATTAAGAGACGTTGACAAATATTCAGCCGTTAGACGGCCTTTCTCCAAAAACCCTTTCGGAGTCAAAAAATACGCATAACGGTTACTTGGAACGGTTTGAACTTTTAGAAGCCCCTTTCGGACACAACGTTTTACGAGCGTGTTGGTTAACCCGAGTGCAACGCCAAGCCGGGCGGCCAATCCACGTTGAGAGACGGATTCGCCACCTTCAATCGCATCCAGTAGATCAAGTGTGATCTCGGATGTCTGCATGTGACTAGCATCATTGAATCGTTTATCAAGCATGGGTTGGGCGTTCGTTGTTCATAGCGTGAACATAATAACGTTCATAGCGTGAACGTCAATTACATAATTATTGCAAGCCGTTGCGAGAACAATCACTTAAGACACGGGCGATTAGCGCCAAGAACTAACTCTGACATATAAGAAATATTTTGGCCTAATGCGTAGCGTAGATAATTTGGGTATTGGATTTTTGCTTCTTGGCGCTTTCTGCTTTACTGGCCAAGCTTTACTGTTGCATTTGCAGCGCTGCTGTATATTTGTATCTCTGCTAGAAAGACGCCTCATTTAGTGTCGGCTTCCAACACAAGATATAGAAACTTCGACGAAGAGGAATGCAACAGAAATGACAGATTTAATGCCAACGCGCGTTCTCGTTACTGGGGGAGCCGGATTTCTTGGTTCGCACCTTTGTGAACGTTTACTGGAAACGGGAAACGAAGTTCTTTGTGTTGATAACTACTTCACCGGCTCTCCACGGAATGTCGCTCACCTACTTGATAATCCGCTGTTCGAGCTCATGCGCCATGACGTGACCTTTCCACTTTATGTGGAGGTTGATCAGATATTTAATCTGGCTTGTCCGGCCAGCCCCATTCACTATCAGCGGCGCCCGGCACAAACGACAAAAACAAGCGTACATGGCGCGATCAATATGCTCGGGCTTGCAAAACGGACCGGGGCCAGAATTCTCCAGGCATCAACGTCAGAAGTGTATGGTGATCCATCGGTTCATCCGCAGACAGAGGATTACTGGGGAAATGTAAATCCCATTGGCCCGCGAGCGTGTTACGACGAAGGCAAGCGTTGTGCAGAAACATTGTTTTTTGATTACCATCGGGAATATGGCGTCGAAATCAAGATTGCGCGGATTTTTAACACCTATGGTTCGAGGATGCATCCGGACGATGGACGAGTTGTATCAAACTTCATAATACAGGCCCTGCAAGGGAACTCGATTTCCATTTATGGTGATGGTACGCAAACCCGAAGCTTCTGCTATGCAGACGACATGATTGACGGATTTCTAGGGCTCATGGACTCTCCAGCGAGTATTACCGGCCCCATAAATCTTGGTAATCCAGTTGAGATGACGATTTTGGAGCTTGCAGAGAAAATTCGTGAATTGATTGGCACATCGGTCGAGCTTAAGTTTCATCCCTTGCCGGAAGACGACCCCAAACAGCGCCAGCCCGACATTACCAAAGCCGTCAAAGAATTGGATTGGCATCCTACTGTATCACTGGAAACGGGGTTGAAGAGCACGATCGATTACTTCGAGTTATTGTTAGCGAACAATAAATTCTAGCTCTTTATGTGCGACTTTAACAGTTGTGACGATATTGGAAATTGGCGAGATATTTAATGGACAGCGACTATCTTATTGTCTTGGGAGTGATTGCGGCGTTATCCATTGTACAGTCAGTTTTTGGGATGGGAATTCTCGTATTTGGAACACCGACCCTCATCCTTATGGGTTATGACTTTTTTACAACGTTACAATATCTACTGCCCGCGTCTGTCGCCATATCACTTATCCAGACAATCACATCATCTAAAAAGGGCTCTGTTCACAAGCGTGCATTGGTGACCCTGTGTATCCCTGCGATTTGTATTGGCCTTGCTATCTCCTCATCTTTGCTGGTTTCTAACTATGTGGAACTTGCCATCGGTATGATGCTGCTGAGCTCTGCGGGATTACGAATCTACTCGCCGTTGGAAATGCGCTTACGCAAATTCATTAGGCGAAATATGGCCTTCACACACTTTCTAATGGGGATTGTCCATGGCGTAACAAACTTGGGTGGCGCAATTCTGGCTGTGTATGCCGCAGCCATAAACAAGAACAAACAAGCCACTCGCCATGCCATAGCAACATACTATCTGGTATTTGGGATCATTCAGATATTGATGTTATCATTGATGGGCCAATATTCGGTGATGGCACAGAACTATGTCGCGCCAATCATCAGCTCATTGGTGTATATTGTTGCCGGGAACCGTGTGTTTATGAAAATTGACGATGCGGTTTATTATCACGCCCTGACCACATTCATTGCATTGTACGGCATCGTCATTATTGTTCATGCGTGAGTTACTAATCCTGCGAGCCTATTCTGGTCTCGCATTTAGCAAGCAATTTTATCATGATTCTGGGTTTCCAAGAAGCTCAGAGTATAGCTTTATTGTTTCGTGCTTGATTACATTGTCAGAGTACTTCTGTTCCACCAATCTACGTGCTTCGGTGCCAAGTTTTTTACGCAATGTAGAGTCGTTTGATAGGCGTTCTATGGCGTTGGCTAACTCAATCGCATCTCGGGCTGGAACAAGTAATCCATTTATGCCATCCAAAACAAGTTCACGGCAGCCAGGCACATTTGTCGCAATCATGGGTCTGCCACATGAGGCCCCTTCCAGCAGGCTTTTAGGTAAGCCTTCTCGATAAGAGGGTAGGACGGCGATATGCGATTGCGCCCATACTTGTGCGATGTCAGTTCGATGGCCCTGAAATTCTACAAGGCCTTCGCTCCGCCAGCGCATAAAAGTAGCTTCGTCTATAGATTTGGGGTTCTCCGGATCCGGCGTTCCCACAATGACGATACGGGCGGCTGCTCCGCGGTCACGAAGCTTTTGGGCGGCTTCCATCAATTCACTGATGCCTTTGTCCCACAACAGGCGGCTGACCATGGTCACGGTTACGGGGCCTGGTGGTTCAGGGGACGGCTGGAACGTGGTTGTATCAACCCCGGAGCCACAGATCTTGGTTGTTCGTGACGGCCTACCAATGCCCAAGGCCGCTAACTGGGCCTGATCATCATCGTTTTGTACGATAACCCGGGTATTGTTTCGGCGCATCAACAAGCGAAAGGCATTCGTCAGGATGGCTCGCAACAGGCCAAGACCTAAGTTGCCTGTGAACACGGCGCCCATGCCGGTAAATGAGTTCACCACATAACCGACGGGGCTAACCATCGCTGCGAGCGATCCATCCAGAATGGCTTTTAGGGCGATGTTATGCACGATGTCCGGCTTTTCCCGACGCATGAGCCGGATCAGTGCGATGACCGTACCCAGTTCCGTAAACGGGTTCATGTCGCCACGCCTGAAATCCATGTGCACAACTCTAAAACCTTCGGCTTCAATCTCTGGGAGGTGTTTTGACACGCGAGTTGCAATCACCACATCGAAACCTGAATCGCGCGCGCTGCGAGCCATGGGTAAGCGATGGGATAAAAAAGCCCAGTCTTCCATAACCACAAATAGAATTTTAGGTTTGATGGAAGGCATTCCTCATCTCAATTCAATAAATTCGAAATCAGTGCCTACAAACACCATAACTGGATACCGTCTGGCACTGTCTTTCGGTCCAGCGCACCCTTGATATCACAAACAACGCCATGCCCATCAGTTAGTCGAGCTGCGACCATGGGCCATCCACCTGAAATATAGTCATTGTGAGCTACGCCCAGGATAACCGCATCGGCGGGGGGCAGGGTGTCTATGGGCTTTATGTTTAAACCCATTTGGCGGGAAACTGTTTCGGTGTCAGCAACAGGGTCGGATGATTGAACAGTGACGCCATAAGATTCCAGCGCGGCGATCACATCAATGATTCTGCTGTTTCGAACGTCCGGCACATCTTCTTTGAACGTGACGCCCAGCACACTGACAACCGACTGGTTCGCCGCCTTGCCAGACGCGGTCATAAGTTTTACCAATTCAGCCGCAAGATATGATCCCATGCCGTCATTGATCCGCCGTCCAGCCAGAATGACTTCGGGGATATAGCCCGCCTTTTCCGCGCGGTGCGTCAGATAGTAGGGGTCCACGCCAATACAGTGCCCACCCACCAATCCCGGCACGAAGGGCAGGAAATTCCACTTGGTGCCCGCTGCGGCCAGCACATCACGCGTATCGATACCCAACTTGTGAAAAATAATAGATAACTCGTTCATCAACGCGATATTGAGATCACGTTGGGTATTCTCAATAACCTTGGCGGCCTCGGCAGTGCGAATGGTCGGGGCTTGATGAATGCCCGCTGTGATCACGCTGCCATACACATCGGCGACAATTTTTAGCGTGCGCTCATCTGAGCCCGAAACGACTTTTGTAATGGTTTCGAAACGGTGTTCTTTGTCACCCGGATTTATGCGTTCGGGGGAGTATCCCACACTGAAATCTTCGCCCAGTTTCAGACTAGATACCGATTCCAGAATGGGCACGCATTCTTCTTCGGTGGCACCCGGATAAACGGTAGATTCATAGACGACGATATCGCCTTTTTTCAGATACGAGCCAATCATATGACTGGCAGATAACAGCGGGCTCAAATCAGGTTGATTGTTCTCGTCGATTGGTGTCGGAACCGTGACGATGTGGAAGTCGGCATTTTGCAGATCGCTTTTATCGTGGCTTAAGTGAAGCGAGGCCGATGCGAGCTCTTCACTCGTCACTTCATTGGTATGATCGACCCCGGATTCCAGTTCGGCAATTCGCTGCTCATTGATATCAAAAGCAACGACATGATTCCCCGCACGTGCGAATGAAACGGCGGCGGGCAGGCCCACATAACCTAAGCCAATGATTGAAAGAAGGCGATTGTGACTCATGATAATTTCTTTTTGTTTTGCATATGCACCTTGGTAAAGGGCAGCCTTGTTTGGGTCCAGCAATTTCCGTACAACTGAACGGGTATGGAGCCTGAAAACTCTTATGACTCTTTCGCATTTCAGTATGACACAGGCAAGGTGAATACATGACCACCCCAACAATCTTATTCGACCTGGACGGCACCCTGATTGACAGTGCACCGGACGTTTGTCGGGCCCTAAACCGCACCCTGGAAGCCATCGGCCGTCGAACCCACACGGTAGCAGAGGCCACGGGTTATCTGGGGCATGGGGCCCCGGTACTAATGAAGCTTGCACTGGAACAAACCGGCGATATCCTGCCTGATGAAGAAATCGCGCGCCTCACACAGAATTTTCTGGATGATTATGCGCAAAATCCGGTTGTGGATTCCGTCGTGTTCCCCGGTGTGATACCGGCATTGTCTGGCCTCAGAGATCAAGGGTTCAAGCTCGCCATCTGCACCAATAAACCTAGCATAACCGCGGCACCCGTGCTTGAGATGCTTGATCTGGTTCATCATTTCGATGCTGTGGTGTGTGCGGACCAAGTGATGAAAAGAAAACCCGATGGTACCCATGTTCTGGATACCATCGCTGCGGTCGGTGGCGCGGCGGAACGCGCAATCATGGTGGGCGATAGTGAAAACGACATAGAGGCCGCCATTGATGCCGGGGTGCTGTCTATTCTGGTTACATTCGGCTATGCGCAGGCCAGCCACAGTTCACTAGGGGCAGACATGCTCATGGACCATTTTGATGACCTGGGTGGCTTGGTGAGTGAATTACTGTAAATGATTTCACTGCGCCTTCTGTAACGCTATACAGTAACCATGGACTTAATTTTCATCATAGGGTGTTTTGTCGCGCCGTTGTTACTGGTGGCGGCGGGTATATGGCCGCTGCGCGCCTTTCTGCAACGCCGCGCTATTCTCGACCATCCCAACGACCGATCCAGCCACACTACGCCCACGCCAAAAGGCGGTGGATTAGTGGTGATCCCTGTACTGACCCTGACATGGATAGGCATTGTCTGGCTGGGTGATCCGAATGCCCTTGGGGGCGAAGTTGTACCGGTAGCCCTGCTTGCCCTGTTTTTGTGCCTGCTATCGTGGGTGGATGATTTAAAAAACTTACCAGCCCTTTTACGGTTAGGTAGTCACGCGGCAGCTGCAGCAACTGCCCTGTATTTCATGCCCACTGATATGCTAGTTTTTCAGGGTATTCTCCCTGCCACCCTTGATCATGGCATTATGGTCATTGCCTGGATCTGGTTCATCAATCTGTTCAATTTTATGGATGGCATCGATGGTATCTCGGGCGTACAGGCACTCATCATCGGTGCTGGGATTGTGGTGGTCTCGTTGGTCTCGGGCAATATTATCCAACTTACACCATTTGCTATCGCTGTGGCGGGCGTTTCTATCGGCTTTCTGATCTGGAACTGGCATCCCGCCCGGATTTTTCTGGGCGACACAGGTAGCGCGCCACTGGGTTTCCTGCTCGGTTGGTTATTGATCCGTCTGGCCTCATTGGGCGAGTGGGAGGCCGCTTTAATCCTGCCCGCATACTATCTGGCGGATGCAACGATTACCCTGTTCAAACGCTTGTTGCTGCGAGAACAAATCTGGCTGGCCCACCGGGAACATTTCTACCAGAAGGCCGTACAATCCGGCTTGAGCCATGCATCCGTCACGCTACAGGTCTATTTTGTGGGCGTCGTGCTGGCAGCGAGTTCTGTTGCCTGTGCAGCAGGATACACCTATACCGGATTTGTTGTTTCTGCCTTTGCTGTTGTGGGGTTGCTGGTTTGGTTTCAGCTTGATCACAGCAAATTTCATTAGAGCACGATCATTTTAAATATAATCACTTCGTGACACCTTTGGAGCGTGAATCGCCGTCTACTTCATATATTAAGGATCTTATCATTGCTGGAATTTGGTGTTTGGCGTGATATACCACTCGCGCGAAACGCTGATATTCCGTCTAAACCGAATGGGCTCGTATTTTGGCCACGTCAATTTCAAATAATCGACTGATGTTTGTATTTGCCACCCTGATTGCAGTCTCCGTGCCTGCAATCATCCTCGGCAAGGCCATGGTTGGCTCACCCGTCATATTGGCCCTGCTCATGGTTTTTGCCTTGCCTGAACGCGCAAAAATTTTAGCTATGGCCCGGCAAACGTTGGCGACCAATACGGCGAAGCTGATATATGTGACGGCTGTGATTTGGCTCGTCGGGTTAACAATAACGAGTGATCTGACTAAATCGCTACAAACAGAGTTTAGAACGCTGCTCTTTATCGCTGGCACCACCGTCATATGGGCAGCCTTGAGCGTTCGCCGCGCTGCGATTGATATTTTCATGAAAGCCCTGATGGCCAGCGTTATCATTTTGGGCACCATTTCCGTCATCAGTTTGACCAGCCCGTATGAGCTCATTATCTATATTCGAGGTTACGAAAAATCCGGCCTGCATTCCATAATACTGCTTAAAGCTGCGGCTTCGTCTTCTGCCTTGCTGATACCGGTTCTTATCTGGATTGGGGCTCGGTTTCGGGGTGTGTGGACCGTGTTTGCAGCCGTTGCTATTGCTGAACTGGCCGCTATTATTTTTCTGACAAATAGTCGATCTGCGCTGGCTGGAGTGCTTGCGTCCGTCATGGTCGTTGGCATGGCGATTATTAGTAGTCAGCGAAAAGCAAATGTTCGACTGATGTGGATTCTTGCCATGTTGGGGTGTCTTGTTGTCACGATAATCTGGTTGTTTGTTACACGGTCCTGGACTGTGACGGCGACAGATAATTCTGTGTGGTGGCTACCTGTATGGCTAATTGATGCGGCACGGCAGGGCATTTGGGCTTATGCGTGGAATGCCAGTGAAGAGTGGCGCTGGTTCGGGGTGGGGATTAATGTAGTAGACAGCTTGCCCGGCGCAGCGGAACACAACGCGTTGACCAACACCGCTAACATTCCGCTTCATCCCCACAACTGGATGGTTGAAATCATTGTTGAGACCGGTGTTGTTGGGTTTATCGCCATGATCACAACCATTGGGCATCGTTTTCTGTCATTCCTGAGACGGTATGTTCGCCACAAAGAACCGGCTCTGCTGACACTGATGGCCGTTTGGGCGGCCTATTGGGGGTCCGGGCTATTCAATTTTTCATACTGGTCGGCGTGGTGGCAGGTATCGTTCTTGTTGCTAACAGCGGTTTGCCTGGCTGGTCGCGAGAACCTTGCTCCCAAAGATCAATAATCCGGCCCAACAGGGGCTGTACCCCCATTTTTGACGTGCTATAAATACAGCGTAATGAACCTGTACACTACGTGGTTTTTCGTTACTTTTTGCTCTCTGTCTGCGGATTATGTCAAAGAAAATTAATACCCGAGGTATGATCGCCTACGCTCATGATATCTTCATGACGGCACTTTCGTTTGGCATATCTGTTTATCTGCGCATCGGCGAAGGCATTCAGTGGCTCCCACGGGATCGTTTGATCGTAGGCTGCGTTACCTTGGTCGTTATTGGTGCGGTGGTCTACTGGCGGGCGGGCTTGTACAGGGGGATCTGGAAATACGCTTCCGTGCCGGATTTAACGGCCATTGCAAAAGCGGTCAGCCTCACGTTGCTGGTGTTCCTGTTGGTCATGTTCATGTGGACCCGACTGGAAACGTTGCCAAGGTCACTGCCGTTTATCAACTGCTTGGTGCTCATGGCATTGCTGGGTGGCCCGCGTCTCGCCTATCGGATTGTCCGTGATCGTCGGATCGATTTCACGGGACTGGCTGATGGAAAACGCCGCATTGCTATACTGCTTGTTGGTGCTGCTGATGGGGCCGAGCTGTTCATTCGTAGTCTTTCTTTGTCCAAAAACACGGAATACCGGGTTGCTGGTATCATTGCAGAAAAACCTCAACGTGTTGGTCAGCAAATTCATGGTGTACCCGTACTGGGAACATTGGATGCCCTGCCTCAAATTGTTGATGAGCAGGCCCGACGCGGTGATAAACCGCAACGCCTTATTTTAACCCGAAACACCTTTGATGGGTCCGTCGTGCGCAACCTGTTTGATCAGGCTAGCGCGCTCGGCATGACCATAGCCCGCGTTCCCGATATTACCGAGTTCAAGACCGGTGATCCCGATGACGTGGAAATCCGCCCCATTGATGTGGAAGACCTTTTGGGTCGCCCTCAAACCACACTTGATCTGGGCGCTATGAAAGCGCTGGTGGCTAACAAACGTGTGTTGATCACGGGTGCCGGCGGCAGTATCGGTGGCGAGCTTGTGCGTCAGATTTCGACCTTCGCCCCGGCCAAAATTGGCCTGTTGGATAGCTCGGAATTCGCGCTGTACCAAATTGATCGTGAAGTAACCGAAACACATCCCGAACTGCAACGGTTCACCGTCATTGCTGATGTGCGTGATACGGTGCGTGTGGAACAGACGTTTTCAGAATTCGATCCGGAGCTCGTTTTTCATGCAGCCGCGCTGAAACATGTGCCGTTGGTGGAAGACAACTGTTGCGAAGGTGTCACCACCAATGTTTTTGGCACCGTGAATGTGGCCGATGCCTGTGTTCGTCATGGTGTTGAAACCATGGTCCAGATTTCTACCGACAAAGCTATCAACCCCACCAACGTGATGGGGGCAACGAAGCGCGTGGCTGAGGAATACTGTCAGGCGTTGGACATGGGTCAGGATCAGGGCGAGAGCGGTACTACAAAATTTGTTACCGTTCGCTTTGGCAACGTCCTCGGCTCTACCGGATCTGTTGTCCCATTGTTTCAAAGCCAGTTACGTCGCGGCGGCCCCCTGACCGTCACGCATCCCGATATGACCCGGTACTTTATGACCATTCGTGAGGCCGTGGAACTGGTCTTGCTGGCGTCTGCGATGGCCATGCCAGCGTCAGAACAGCACGGGAAGATTTTTGTGCTGGATATGGGGGAGCCTGTCCGCATTATTGATCTGGCCGAGCAAATGATACGGCTTGCCGGGTTCGAGCCTGGGAACGGTATGGATATCGAGATCACGGGTTGTCGGCCTGGCGAAAAGCTCTTTGAAGAGGTCTTCCACGGCTCTGAGCAAATCGTACAAACGGATACTGAGGGGTTACTTCTAGCGGCCCCGCGTGCGGCCTCGGTTGAAGATATCAGGGTTGCTTTGGGTGAGCTGGCAATATTGTGCGAGCAGAATGATAAGCTAGCTGTTCGGCATAAACTGTCTATTCTAGTACCAGAAGCAGAACTCGAAGGCGTTTAACACTCCGTATATTGTCGCTTTGGCGCTTTGGATCTGGGGGCTGACCAAGAGGTAATAATTAGCGTGTGTTATAGTGCTCAGGTTGTTTTTGGCATTGAGGGAGCGGATAGCTTGGTGATAGCTCGTCGCCATTTTTCGTGTATTCACGGGGGTTACGGAACGCATGGGGTGGTGTGCCTATTCACCAATCGACTAATAGGCAATGCTGATAATGGCTGATCTTCCCTGCATCTCTGTCGTTACACCTGTATTGAACGGTGCTGCGACGCTTGAGCGGAACTTGGAGTCTGTTTGGCGTTCTCGCCACTGGGTTTGCGAACACGTTGTTCAGGATGCTGGATCCACGGATGATAGCCGCGCCATTCTGGAGCGATGGCAAGATAAGACAGGTGGTTTCGTTAAACCGGTCTTCGAAGAAGACTCGGGCATATCCGACGGCTTTAATAGAGGACTCCATCGAACCACCGGGAAATGGATTGCTATTCAGAATTCGGATGATTGGTATGATGATGAAGCATTCCAGCATGTGGAACCATATCTGGACGAACGATTGACCATCCTGCACGGTATGCTGCGCCAGCATCGACTTGACGGTACCGTGCGCATAGTGGGGAATCGGTCATACGATTCCGAGCGCCATTTCAAGCCGCTCCTCACTATGCCTGCCCAACATCCGACTTGTATTATCGGGCGAGATGTTTACGACAGGGTTGGGCACTACAATACGTATTACAAGATCGCTATGGATTATGATTTCTTGCTGCGCGCTCACCTTCGCGGGGTGACCTTCACCCATATCCCGGAAGTCATTTGCAATTTTTCCAGGGGCGGAATGTCGTCTGCCAATACGGTTCAGGGGTGGCGGGAAATGTTAGACAGTAAATTGACATTTCTTGATGATAGGATCAGTCCTCGATTTTGGTACGCTAGCAAACTCTTTCGATATACGTTACGCAACCTGTTTAGACGTGCTGATTGACGCCCTGAGTAACAGAAATTTATCTTCAACCAACCCTGAAATACCTGATCTCATGTCTTCAAAAATCACCATGTCTTCTAAAATTACGCGGGCACTCATCTCCGTTTCCGATAAATCGGGTTTGGTAGAGTTCGGTCAGTATCTGGCCGGCCAGGACGTTCATATTCTATCCACTGGTGGCTCGGCCAAAATATTGACCGATGCCGGTGTGCCGGTTACCGAGGTATCCGATTACACCGGATCGCCCGAAATGATGGATGGTCGTGTTAAAACCCTGCACCCTAAAGTCC
Organism: Rhodospirillales bacterium; assembly: GCA_018662225.1. GTDB lineage: Bacteria > Pseudomonadota > Alphaproteobacteria > Rhodospirillales > Casp-alpha2 > JABJGO01. The sequence goes on from JABJGO010000004.1 coordinate 40,555, forward strand.
ATGGCGGTTTGCTTGCCGTGCGCGATAATGCGGATCATCTGGCCTCTATGGAACAGTACGATATTGGCGCCATCGATTTGCTGGTGGTCAATCTATACCCGTTTGAAGAAACGGTTGCCCGTGGTGCAGACTTCGAAACTTGCATTGAAAATATCGATATCGGTGGCCCGGCCATGATCCGTTCAGCCGCCAAGAACCACCGTGACGTGACCGTGGTTGTTGACGTTGAGGACTATGTCCGTGTCAGGGCCGAGATGGATGATAATGATGGCGATACGACGGCTGAATTCCGTCGCAAAATGGCCGCCACGGCTTATGCCCGCACCGGTGCGTATGACGCGGCAATTTCTCAGTGGTTTGCTGTGCAGACCAATGATCCGTTCCCCCACCGTATTGCTGTGGGGGGGACCCTGAAACAGCATTTGCGGTACGGCGAGAACCCGCACCAGCACGCGGCATTTTATGTAACCGGCGATCATCGACCCGGTGTCGCCACCGCGGCGCAGTTACAGGGCAAAGAACTCAGCTTCAACAATCTCAACGACACAGATGCCGCGTTTGAGCTGGTGTCTGAATTCACCGACCAGCCCGCCTGTGCCATTATCAAGCATGCAAATCCATGTGGCGTTGCCACCGGCGATACGTTGCTGACGGCTTATGAGCAGGCGTTCAGGTGCGACTCGACTAGCGCCTTTGGCGGCATTGTTGCGTTGAACCGCACACTGGACGGCGCGTCTGCCGAACAGATCACCAAGACTTTTACCGAGGTCATTATTGCACCCGATGCCGACGAAGATGCGCGCGCTATTTTGGCGAAAAAGCAGAATCTGCGCCTGCTTCTGACCGATGGTATGCCTGATGCTGGTTCAGTCGGCATGACCGTGCGCACCGTGTCAGGGGGTATTTTGCTGCAAGGTCGTGACAATGCCTTGACCAGCGATGACTTGCGAGTGGTGACGGAGCGCCAGCCAACAGATCAGGAAATGACCGATCTGATGTTTGCCTTCATCGTGTGTAAGCATGTGAAATCCAATGCCATTGTCTATGTGAAAGATGGCGCTACGGTGGGGATTGGTGCCGGGCAAATGAGCCGTATCGATTCGTCGCGGATAGCGGCCTGGAAAGCGAACGAGTCAGGTGAAACACAAGGCCTGGACGTGAGTCCCGCTGTAGGCTCCGTTGTGGCCTCGGACGCGTTCTTCCCGTTTGCGGATGGATTGCTGGCTGCGGCCGATGCGGGTGCCACGGCGATTATTCAACCAGGCGGTTCCATGCGTGATGATGAAATCATCGCCGCTGCCAATGAACGAGGCCTTGCCATGGTCATGACCGGCATGCGCCATTTCCGACATTGATCAGGGTCCGGCAATTTCTGGATGTTTTGGGCACTGTTTTGGTGCTCGTCGCATGCCTGAGCGTGCTCTACAACGGGGACCCCACGCGCATTTGATTTCGCACCGAAATGATACGAAAGCTTAACTGTTGCTGGTCGACAATACGTACCTTCTAATCTGACCTGGCGGAGCGCCACCCGAGATGAGTGCCAAAATCGTCCCTATTATTCTGTCCGGCGGTTCCGGCTCGCGCTTATGGCCGTTGTCGCGAGAACTTTACCCAAAGCAGTTCCTGCCCCTGGCCAGTGACGATGGGCGTACCCTGTTACAGGAAACCGCCCTGCGTGCGTCGGGTGAAGAATTTGCCGATCCCATTGTCATCTGTAATGAAAAGCATCGGTTTCTGGTCGCTGAGCAATTGCGAACAGAAGACATAACCCCGGCCGCTATTGTACTGGAACCCATGGGGCGCAATACGGCCCCGGCGGCGGCAATTGCCGCCATGCTGGTCAAACAACAGGACCCGGATGCGGTCATGTTCCTGTTGGCATCCGATCATGTTATTGCTTATCCCGACGCATTTCGCATCGCGGCGAAGCTGGCGCGTGACGCCGCCGTTGGCGGATCGTTGACGGCCTTGGGGATTAAACCCGATGCACCGGAAACCGGATTTGGTTACATCAAAAGTGGCCCGGCCCACAGCTCTGTGCCCGATTGCTGCATGATTGAACGGTTCGTTGAGAAACCGGATTTGGAGACGGCCAAACAGTTCTTGGCCGATGGTTCATACTATTGGAACGCTTCCATGTTTATGTTCTCGCCCAGCCAGTATTTGGAAGAGTTGGGTCGGCATAATCCGGAAATGGTCAGCGTCTGCGAACAAGCGCTCGAAAAGGCGGGATCCGATCAGGACTTCATACGCCTGGATTCTGATATCTTTGCCACCTGTCCATCTGATTCGATCGATTATGCCGTCATGGAACACACCGAGAATGCAGCCGTGGTGCCGGTGGATTTGGGGTGGAGCGACGTGGGCGCGTGGCCCGCACTCTGGGAAATTGGCAAACGCGATGAAAACGATAACGTCATTCATGGTGATGTCATCACACTGGACACCCACGGGTCCTATATCCGCAGCGAAGGTTCCACCGTGGCGACCAATGGCATCGACGACCTGATTGTTGTAGCCACCGATGACGCTGTGCTGGTTGCAGATAAATCGCGGGCTCAGGATGTGAAAGCGATTGTGGAGCGCATTAAGGCTGAGGGCCGTAATGAGCACGAAACCCACACCACCGTGCACCGGCCATGGGGTTGGTATCAGACCATCAATCTGGGGTCACGGTTTCAGGTCAAGCAAATCTGTCTGAAACCACATGCCACAATCAGTTTGCAGATGCATCATCACCGGGCCGAACACTGGGTCGTGGTTGAAGGCAATGCACGGGTCACGCGAAATGAAGAGGTCGTGGACCTGGCCGAAAACCAGTCCACGTACATTCCCATTGGCACCACACATCGGTTGGAAAACCCCCATGACGAGCTGCTGCGCATTATCGAAGTACAGTCAGGATCATATCTGGGTGAAGATGATATCGTTCGTTTCGACGACGTGTATGGCCGGACTTAATTAGGTCAACCATAACGAAACCAGACTTAACGAAACCAGGCTCAGCTGCTTTCCTTGATCAGTGACCATTTCACTTCAACGCCAACGGATTTACAGGGGCCGGATATCAAGATCTGGCGCGCCCGTCGCACCGTCCCGGCGACGCCCAGATAGGCGCTGTCTTCGACGGTCATGTCACCACCACTGCACCTGAGACGCCAGCCTTCTTTGTTGGAAACTTTCAGGATAGCGGAATCGCCACCACCGGCCAGCTCGGCGCTCACATCCGGATGCAGATGAAACCGTACACAGAAGTTCGATGCCTGTGGCCCCATATAGTTGGGGCTCATGGCAATCGCATCGCGCCCGCGTAAATCATCGCCGCCGGCGGCTAGATAGATATCGCGATTGTGGATCAAGCCAAAGGGATGTTCGTACCCGTCTTGCCGCATTTGCAGGAACGTACTGCCTTCAGCCTCATTCCGGCGGCATGATACGTCTGTCTTCTTATTCACGGAACCGCCGCCCATATACACTTCCATGGCGTTGGTATCATCCAGCGTCAATGATGAATGCGCCGCCGTTGCCCGCAAAGCTTCGTGCCAGTCATCATTGCGGTTGGCGTTCGCGCCACAATTGACAATGATGCGGTGATCCTTGTGGCTGAATTCAAAACTGAGCAAGCCCGCGTGGGCATCGCGATTTGATCCGCTTAAAATTCCCGCGCCTGCATCGGCAATAACCACGGAAGACCCGGACTCGATGCGTTGAAATCCGGTGTGCGGTGCGCTCCATAACCCCAGGTTCGATGAACCAGCGGCTTTGAGAATACTGTCGATGGCCTTTTTGCTGCCCTCGGATGATCCATTGAACAGGGCCAGCTTGCCATCGCTGTGGCGCATTGCCTGTAACATTGGGGCCAGGCGGTCGATGGCGTGTTGTAGCCAGTATGGTGTGTCTACCTGCCCGGCGATCAGGGTGTCGCGGATACGGACCATGGTCGCCAGCACGCTGCGTTGAATTGACGGGTTGCGCTGGAAGTGCCCACCATCGGGTAGAACCTGTTTGGTGATGGCGCTTTCAAGCGCGGCCATGCCTGTGTCCAACAGGGCCTCCATCCCGACCAGACACATGGCCCCCAAAATCAACCCTTCGGCCGCTTCAATCGCCCGCACATCGTCTTCCACATCGCTTAACGTACGCGACAAATGACGCATTTGCGTGGCAGCGGATTCCAGAAACGTAAGGGCAAAACCAGGGTGGTCCGGGTTTTGCAAAAAATCATAGGTGCGGAACCAATTGGTCAGGCGCCTGCCGGTCACCGCAGGCTCCCACGCGATGGCATGCCACCGGCCGTATTCATTGACCCACCGGCTCATGAGTTCCTGGCCTTTGGCTTGTGCCTCCTCTGTGCCTAATGCCTTCAGATCGCCCAGAAACCCAAACCGGTGCAACAATCGCTGCTCAGCATCGCTTAGCTGGCTGTTCTTCCATGGTAAATCACCTAAATGTCTGGAATGGCCAAACAATACATGATTACCGGCCAAAACCTCGGTGCCCGCATCGGCTTCGCCCACCCACGAGTCAGGAGGTGTTCCACGCGTGCGCACGGGGACACTGCCGCGAAGCGACCAGTTATAGATGTCCGATTTGTATATTGTGTTGCGTAGAAACATATCGTGTTTTCACATGCATAAAAATTCGCTGCAAGTGTACCCACAGAAGAGTTAATTTTTAGGGTAGAAGACAGGTCGGTCCTGGGCGTTCAGGGAGGCCGCTATATTTTCTGTAACCGGGCCACAAAAAAGCCGTCTATCCCGCCCTGTTCCAGCCAATAGCTGGGCAGGATACGCACCGTACCATCATCGCCGAGAGCCTCACCCAGGCCGGGGATTTCGTCCGCTGTCACAGGGCTCAGTTTCACATCGTCTCGGTTTTCCAGCAGGGCGGTGATCTGATCAGGCCCTTCTTCCGGTTGCAGCGAACAAACGCAATAGACGATGGTGCCGCCGGGGCGAACCATCTGAACAGCGGCGTTCAGTAACGTTGTTTGAATTTTGGCCAGTGACCGTACGTCTTCCATGGATTTGTTCAGGGTCACATCGGGGTGGCGACGAATGGTGCCTGTGGCGCTGCATGGCGCGTCCAGTAACACTGCATCCAGCGGGCTGTCCGGTGTCCAGGTATTTACGTCGGCGGCAACCACTCCCACATCAAGTGACAGGCGCTTCATGTTTTCTGATAACCGTTCCAGCCGCTGCGCTGATTTATCAAGGGCTGTCACATGCGCGCCGCGACTGGCCAGTTGGGCAGTTTTGCCACCGGGTGCCGCACACAGATCGGCGACCCTCATGCCTGTTACATCGCCCAGTAATCGTGCCGGAATGGCGGCGCCTGCGTCTTGAACCCACCACTGACCATCACCGTATCCGTCCATATCCTCAATAGCGCCTGCCCCGTTCAGGCGCAGGGTACCGGTCGGTAGGATTTCAGCACCAAGCCGTTCCGCCCAACCTTCAGCATCCGATTTAACGGTTATATCCAATAGCGGTTCAGTCGCATGGGCGGTCGCGATCTTGCGGGCCGCCTTGTTTCCGTATGCGGCGATCCAGCTTTCCCATAGCCAACCGGGTGTGTTGGTGCGTGGGGCGTCGCAGTGCTCAATAAGGCCGGGTCCATCGGCCACGACCTTGCGCATGATGGCGTTGACCAACTTGGCATGACCGGAAAAGCCCACTTTACGAACCAGATCAACACTGGTGGACGCGGCCGCAAAGCCTGGCACATCCATATACAGAACCTGGGCTATACCCAATTGCAGCACCCCAACCACGGCCTTGGCACGGCCTTTGGGCTGTTTGGTCAAAAACTTGCCCATCACCATATTAATTTCGCCCAGGTGCCGCAGCGTGGTCATGACCAGATGAAACTGAAAGCCCCGGTCGCGCGGATCTTTCAGGCGTTTCCGACCGGCATCCAGGGCTTCATCAAAGCTGGCGTTCTCACGCAAAACAGCATTCAGCGTATGAAGCGATGCGATGCGTGCGGCGTCTGATTTTGGTGAGTTTTTTGCAGGTTTGTCATTCATGGCCCTGTCTTGCCTTAACAGGCGCGTGAATACAATGCGAAAGTGCGGTAAGGTGTCATCACATATGGGATACGGAAAAATATTATGGATGATAAAGATAAAAAATCGACAACAGAAGAGTCGGTCCCCCCCCCTAAGACAACAGATACAGAAACGCCGGAACAAGAGGCAGATCCGTTAGGGCGTGATCCGACCCGGTTCGGCGATTGGGAGAAAGACGGGCGCTGTATTGATTTCTGAACAAAAAAGCGGGGCCTTACGGCCCCGCTTTCTATTTGGATCAATGGCCTGTTTTAGTCACTGCGATTTTGTCGATTTTCGATCAGGTCTTCCACCACCGCTGGATCAGCCAGCGTTGAAGTGTCACCCAGATTAGAGAAATCATCTTCACCGATTTTGCGCAAGATGCGCCGCATGATTTTACCGGATCGCGTTTTTGGCAAACCAGGTGCCCATTGCACCCAGTCAGGGCTGGCGATGGGGCCGATTTCCTTGCGTACCCATTGAACCAGTTCCTTGCGCAGATCATCTGATGAGTCCACACCGGCGTTCAAGGTCACGTAGGCATAGATGCCCTGACCTTTAATGTCATGCGGTGCACCTACAACAGCGGCCTCGGCCACATCGTGGTGGGCGACCAGCGCGCTTTCCACCTCGGCTGTACCCATGCGGTGACCAGATACGTTGATCACGTCATCCACGCGCCCGGTGATCCAGTAATAGCCGTCTTCGTCGCGCTTACAGCCGTCGCCGGTGAAGTATTTACCGTGATAGGTGGAAAAATAGGTTTACTCAAACCGTTCATGGTCGCCGTAGACCGTCCGCATCTGGCCGGGCCAGGATTCCGTGATGCACAGGTTGCCTTCGCAAGCACCTTCGTGCGGCACGCCGTCGGCATCAACGATCTCTGGCTGAATACCAAAGAATGGTCGCGTGGCCGAACCCGGTTTCAGGTCCGTGGCACCCGGCAGTGGCGTGATCAGAATGCCGCCGGTTTCCGTCTGCCACCACGTATCGACGATGGGGCAGCGGCCTTCGCCGACCACATTGTAATACCACATCCAGGCTTCCGGATTGATGGGTTCGCCCACCGATCCCAGAATGCGGAGGGATTTGCGGCTGGTTTTCGTGACCATCGCATCACCGTCACGCATCAGCGCGCGAATTGCCGTCGGGGCGGTGTAGAAAATATTCACGCTGTGCTTGTCGCAAACCTGCCAGAACCGTGAGGTATCGGGATAATTCGGCACACCTTCAAACATCAACGTAATTGCCCCATTGGCCAGCGGGCCATAGACGATATAGCTGTGACCGGTGACCCAGCCCACGTCGGCTGTACACCAGTACACATCCCCATCGTGGTAATCGAAAATATATTCATGGGTCATGGAGGCAAAAACCATATACCCACCGGTGGTGTGAACAACACCCTTGGGCTGGCCTGTGGAACCCGAAGTATACAGAATGAACAGCGGGTCTTCCGCGCTCATTTCTTCCGGATCACACGTGGTGTCGGCAGCGCCCGTCACCTCGTGGTACCACACGTCGCGTCCATCAACCCAGCCGATGTCACCGCCGGTGCGATTGACAACGATACAGGTGGTCACGGTGGGGCAGCTTTCCAGCGCTTTGTCGGTATTGGCTTTAAGCGGGATCGGTTTGCCACCACGCACGCCTTCGTCAGCGGTGATGACCATAACGCAATCGGAATCGTTGATGCGCTGAGACAGGCTGTCGGGCGAGAACCCGCCAAACACGATGGAATGAACCGCGCCAACACGCGCGCAAGCCAGCATGGCGTAGGATGCTTCCAGCACCATGGGCATATAGATACAAACCCGGTCGCCTTTTTTGACGCCGCGCGCCTTCATGGCGTTGGCCAGGCGGCAGACCTGCTCATGCAGCTCGTTATAGGTAATGGATTTGCTGTCGTTCGGATCATCGCCTTCCCAAATGATGGCGGTTTGATCACCACGGGTTGCCAGGTGGCGATCGATGCAGCTCACCGATGCGTTCAGGGTGCCGTCGGCATACCACTTGATGGAAACGCCCGGCGTGTTGAAGTCCACGTCTTTGACCTGGGTATAGGGCTTCATCCACTCAATACGCTTGCCGTGCTCACCCCAGAATGTATCCGGGTCTTCGATGGATTGTTTGTACATATCCAGATACTGGTCGTTGTTGATCAGTGCGTGACTGGCAACACTGTCTGGAACGGGAAATACGTGTTCTTCACTCATAATCCATACCCCTGTTTGATGTTTTGTGATTAAGGAATTATCGCATCTAAATCCACATATACAACACCCTCGCGGATGCGCGCCTTGATCGGGGTCAACGCATCACCGGCGCACGGGCCGGATATACAGTGCCCGTCGTCGATGCGAAATAACGCGCCATGGGTGGAGCACAATATGTGCTCGCGGTTCACATCCAGAAACTGACCCGGCATGAAATCAAGCGGCGTGCCGATATGGGGGCATGAATTCTGATAGGTGAACACACGCTCACCTCGGCGAATAACCATGACACCGACCAACTTGTTATTATGGGTCAGGGCGTAGCCGCCGGACTGGCCGTCGCCTAAGTCGTCCAGATTACAGAGGGTGTATTCGCTCATGAATTAATCCGCAGGGATGACTTTTTTCCACGGTACAACGGTAACGGTCTCGAACAAACCAGCCTGATTATAGGGATCGCCAGCGGCGAAGCTTTCAGCTTCGGCCTTGTCAGCAAAATCCATAATCAACAGGCTGCCAATCATGCCGTCGCCGTCATCGGTCATCATGGGGCCAGCCGCAAAAGCTTTTTCCTTGTGGCCCCCCAGGTATTCCAGATGGGCCGGACGGTTGGCCATGCGGACGGAACTGGAGTCTTTTTTATCGTGACAGATGATAGCAAACAGCATGTGAGTATCCTTTGGAATATCTACAAAATTTCGGTGGTTTGAGGTCGCGCCAGCAAGGCCGATATGGTGTCATCAATATCAGCGTCCCGATTAAGCACGGCATCGACCGCTTCGCAAATGGGCATATGTATGCCGAGTTTGTTGCCCAGTTGAACAACGCCCTCGGCAGAAAACACGCCCTCGGCGACGCTCAGGCGGCTGTTTAAAATATCAGTTAATTTCTCGCCTTGGCCCAAGGCAACACCCAGCGAAAAATTGCGCGATTGCATGGCATTGCAGGTCAACGTCAAATCACCCAGGCCAGACAGGCCCATAAAGGTTTCTGTGCGGCCACCTTTGGCCCGTCCCATGCGGGCGATTTCGGCCAAGCCGCGTGTAATCAGGGCGGCGCGGGCGTTATCGCCCAGATTGCGACCCTCGCTGATACCGCATGCAATGGCGAGCACGTTTTTGACCACACCGCCGACCTCGGCCCCGGCCACATCGCTAGATTTATAAAGGCGGAAACGGGACGTGCTGAGCGCGGTGGTCAGATTATCCTGCAAGGCCTCGTCCTCCACGGCCAGTGTTGCTGCGGCGGGTTGATCACGGGCTACCTCGGCGGCAAATGTTGGCCCGGACAGAACGGCCACCGGGGCTTGTGGCAGGGTCTCGGCGGCAACCTCGTTCATCATCTGCAAGGTGCCTTGTTCAATACCTTTTGAACACAACACGGCGGGCACGCCATCCGGCCAACCGGCAGAGCATTGTTCGGTAACGCTCCGCAAGAATTGTGCCGGGGTTACAACCAACACGGCGTCCGCGTCGATGGCCTCGTTTACATCCGTGGTGGCATGAATGCCGGGCTCCAGCGGAATGTCGGGCAGATAAACGGCATTGACCTGGCTGTCATTGACGCTTGTCACAACCTCGGCCTCATGGGCCCACAGCACAACGTCCCGTCCGGCCCGGCGGGCCATGGAAGCCAACGCCGTGCCCCAGGCACCCGCACCAAGAACACCGATTTTGTTTATTGTCATCGTTTAGTTATTTCACTGGGCATATGCAGGGTCAAGACTTGGTCACGATTTGGGGGTTTCGGATTTCAAAGGCGAATTTCCTGTCGTCGTCAAATCCGCACGCCGTGTAAAATTCATGAGTATCGTCGCACCCGGTTAACAGCGCCACTTTGTAACATCCCTGATTCCAGGCGAATTCCACCACATGTTTCAGGAGCCTTTTTCCAACCCCCTGTCCACGTGCCAACTCATCGGTTATGACGTTCTCAATAAACGCGTATGGGGATGCACCACGGGACATGTTTGGGATAACATTCAGATAGCTGCTGGCTTGAATATCTCCATGCTCATCTTCCAGCACGAACAAGTGTAAATGTTTTCCAGGCAGAATTTCTTCAAATACATGCTTGCTGTCAGCCGTTCCAAATAAAAGGTCCGCGGGAATGAGTTGAGCGTACAATTCGCCCAAACGGCCATAATCCGCCATTGTAGCTTCTCTGATCATCATGCTTTTGCTCCCGCTTTCGCCGCATCCGGGTCCAGCGGCCAGCGGGGGCGGGGGGCGAAGTCGAGCGGGTCTGTGTGACCCAACTTTAAATGCTCAATCCCGGCCCAGGCAATCATGGCACCGTTATCGGTACAAAGATTGAGCGGTGGGGCCACCAGTTTCATGTCATGGGCGGTGGCGAGGCTCTCCAGTTGGGTGCACAAAAATTTATTGGCGGCGACACCGCCTGCTACCACAAGGGTGTTGCCCTCAGGATGGTCTTCGCGAAACATGGCGATGGCTCGTTTACAACGATCCAAAACGGCCCGACCTGCGGCGCGTTGAAAGGCCGTGCACAGGCTGTTTACGTCACTTTCTTCCAAAGGGCCGGGGGGCAGCTTCTCCACCGCTTGTCGCACCGATGTTTTCAGGCCCGAGAATGAGAAATCGCAACCGGGCCTGCCGACCATGGGGCTGGCCAACGTGAAACGGTCGGGATCACCCAGCTTGGCAGCCTGTTCCACCGCCGGACCACCCGGATATCCCAACCCCAGCATTTTGGCGGTTTTATCAAACGCTTCACCCAACGCATCATCTACGGTGGTGCCCAGCCGTTTGAAATGGCCGACACCTTCAACCGACAACAATTGGCAATGCCCGCCAGAGACCAGCAGTAACAGATAAGGGAATGCCACGTCGTCGGTTAATCGAACCGTCAGGGCGTGGGCTTCCAGATGGTTCACGGCGATGAAGGGTAAGTCGTGGGTCATGGCGATGGCTTTGCCTGCCATAACGCCGACCATGACCCCGCCAATCAAGCCCGGCCCACCCGTGGCGGCAACACCGGACAAGTCTGAAAAGCCGATTTCGGCCTCAACCATGGCGGCACCAATAATGTGATCCATGTGGTCCAGATGCGCGCGTGCCGCCACTTCTGGTACCACGCCGCCATATTTGCGGTGCTCATCAATTTGCGACAAGACCTGATTGGACAATATGCGACCGTCCCCGCTCACCACCGCGGCGGCGGTTTCGTCACAACTGGATTCAATACCGAGGACAAGCAGATCAGGTTGCATTGGTTCTCACAGAAGGCCATAAACTAGTCACATGGTTATAGGCTATTCAGAAAACAAATGTACATGATGGATAAATCCTTATGGCGCTGAAAATTGGCACACGCGGTAGCCCGCTGGCATTGGCGCAAGCCTATGAGACACGCGATCTGTTGCAGGCGAACGTGCCTGCACTGGCCGAAGAGGGCGCCGTAGAGATCGTGGAGATTAAAACCACTGGTGATAAAATTCAGGACCGACGCCTTTCCGAAGTGGGTGGCAAGGGCGTGTTCACCAAAGAACTGGACGATGCCCTGTTTGATGGCCGTATTGATGTGGCTGCTCATTCCATGAAAGACGTGCCCACGTGGTTGCCGGACGGCATCTTGCTGCCGACCATGCTGGAACGGGAAGATGTGCGCGATGTGTTTATATCGCCCAAGGCGGCGAGCTTTGCGGACCTGCCCGATGGTTCTGTCATTGGCACAACGTCGCCGCGGCGTCAGGCGATAATTCTGGCTAAATACCCTAATCTGAAAATCACGCTGTTTCGGGGCAATGTGCAAACGCGCCTGCGCAAATTGGATGAAGGTGAGGCCGATGCCACCATGTTGGCGCTGGCCGGATTGAACCGGTTGGATATGAGCCATATCGCGACCCGGATTATGGAACCCGAAGACATGCTGCCGTCGGCGGGACAGGGGGCTATTGGTCTCACATGTCGCGAAGATGATAGCGCCACCCTCGATTTTATTACGGTACTAGATCATTTGCCCACATCGATCTGTGTTAATGCGGAGCGGGCCATGCTGGATGTGCTGGGCGGGACCTGTCACACACCGATTGCGGGCTATGCCCAACTTGATGATGGCATGAAAAATCTGCGTATTCGCGGGATTGTTGCGGAACCGGATGGAACCAAAGTGTGGTCTGGTGAGCGATTCGGTCCGGTCGCGGATACTTATGCCATGGCCACCGATCTGGGTGCTGAATTACGCGCCAGTGCGGGCGAAGCATATTTTGAAGCCCTGGCGGAATAGGGCCGCGTTATGCGCGTGCTTCTCACCCGGCCATCTGAAGACAGCGCCCAATTGTCGAACAAGCTGGCTGAGTGCCATATTTCATCTTTGATCGAGCCGCTGCTGGAAATTATCTATCCAGATATGGATGCACCGGACCTGAACGGTGTTCAGGGCATTCTGGTGACCAGCGCCAACGGTATCCGAGCCTTTGCCAAAGGGTCCGACCGACGTGATTTAGGCGTATGGGCCGTGGGTCCGGCATCGGCCGAAGAAGCACGTCGATTGGGGTTCACAACTGTTTATCACGGCGCTGGTGATGTGGCGGCGCTGGCAGGTCTTGTGCGTGAGCATTGCAACCCGCGTGACGGGGCGTTGTTGCATGTGGCCGGTACGCGGTTGGCGGGCGATCTGGCCGGCCGTCTCAGCGAGGCGGGATATGACTATATCCGCGCCGTGATGTACGAGGCCAGGACAGCGGCAGCGCTATCCACAACTGCCCAGTTGGAATTGCGGGATGGGCTGATCTCCGGGGTGGCAATGTTCTCACCGCGTACCGCGGAAACCTTTGTTCGTTTATTGAAATCGGCGGGCCTGGGCTCCGCTACAAAACACCTGACGGCCTTCTGCCTCAGTGCGGCGGTGGCCGAAAAAATCACAGCTCTTGATTGGGCAGGGGTAGCCGTTGCGGACACCCCGCACGAAGAATCTCTCATCTCAGCGGTTTTGCGGGTGGCAGAGAGCGCATAAATTTCGGATACTGGAAGAACGCCTTAATCGTGTCGTAATTTTGATCGAATTTCTGGGTGTAATCTTTGGGTATGAGATAGCGAGTATGACAAAAAAACCAATCGACAAGGCCAAAAAAACCGCAGCCGAGAAGCCAGCGAGCAATTCAGCGGTGCCAGACTCTGTGGACCCAGACTCTGTGGAAAAAGAACCTGTATCCAAAACGGTCGAGGCTAGGTCTACCGATTCAAAGGCGTCGCCTACGACACCCTCATCATCACCGCCACCCAAGCCCTCGTCTGGCGGCGGTAATACGCTGACCGGTGCCTTTATCGCCATACTTGTTTTCGGTATCGTTGGTGCCGGGGCTTGGGTATCGCGCGATCAATGGTGGACTTATGTCGCCCCAATATTCCCGCAAACCGAAAACAGCCAACAGGGCGATATGGTGGCGCGCGTTAATGCCATCGAAGAAAGTATCGCCGATCACGGTGGGGCCAGCCATAACAGTGAAGGTGATGACGCCAGCTTTGCCGCGCTGGAACAGGAACGTGACGAGCTTTCGTCTAAACTGGCTATTGTGATGATACGGCTTGAGGCCATGGAAGAGGCCCTGGCCGGGGTTGAACGCATGGCCAATGCCGTCAAGGTGGACGATGCCACGCTTGCCGCGCAGGATTCGTTGCGCGCATTGTCTGACCGGCTGAACGTGTTGGAATCCACAAACATCACAGGCACCACAGACGCCACAGACAGTGCGGCCAGTGCGCAGCTCGATAACATGTTGACGCGCTTGCAAACCGTGGAAGACCAAACCAGGGCGCTGGAATCTCGCCCCCTTGAATCCGCGATGTCATCTGATCGTGCTGCCGCCTTTATATTGAGTGTCGGTCAATTGCGCGATGTGGTGCGCCGTGGCGCGCCGTATGAACAAGCCCTGGAGGCGCTGTCGTCCACACTGGCACCCACACTGGACGCGGATGATCTGGATAACGTGGCCGCCCCTATGCAGGCGCTGCGCGATCATGCTGCCTCCGGCGTCCCGACGTTGTTGCAGTTACAGCAATCCTTTGGTCCCGTGGCGGATGCCGCATTTGATGCCGGTGGACCAGAGCTTGATGACAGTTGGGTGGCCGAGACCCTGCACCAGATCAAAAGCATTATCCGTATCCGTAACACAGACGCGTCGGCCAAGCCGGGGAGCGTGGAATCAAGTATCGCGCGCGCCGCCAATGATATTTCGGCGGGTGATTTGGCGGGCGCGGTACAGGTGTTGTCTGATCTGGATGGAGATGCCGCCGCCGCGCTGCAGGGGTGGATGTCATCTGCGCGTGCCCGGCTGGCCGTAGACGATGCCGTTGGTTACCTGCACACGTTGGCTATTGACCAGATGATGACCAGCACCTTACCCGCCGGGCAAGGGTAACGCCCATGATTCGCGCCTTGCGATATTTCGTTGTCATTGCCCTTCTGGCGGCCGGTGCCGCGTGGCTGGCGGACCAACCGGGATCCGTATCCATGGTGTGGGGCGGCTATCAGATCGACACATCATTTGGGGTGTTGGCGATCGGGGTCGGATCAATCGCTGTCCTGACCGCGCTACTGTACCGAACATGGCTGTTTGTGCGTCGGGCGCCCGCCAGCATGCGCGGGGCCTGGAAAAGCCGCCGGCAGGACCGCGGGTACCGCGCCTTGACCAAGGGTATGGTGGCGGTTGCCGCCGGTGATGGCGATGAAGCCCGTCGTCAGGCGCGCCGCGCCGAAGATTTGCTGAATGAGCCGCCGCTGACCATGTTGTTATCGGCGCAGGCGGCTCAACTTAACGGCGACGACCGCGCCGCCGAACGTTTCTTCCGCGCCATGACAGAGAATGAAGAGACCGAATTTCTGGGTCTGCGCGGCTTGCTCAATCAGGCCACAAAGCGTGGTGATCAGGCCGAAGCGCTGTCCCTTACGCGCCGCGCTCACCGCCTGAACGCAAACAGCGACTGGGTGTCAGAAAGCCTGTTCGACTTACAGGTTCAGGCCGGTCAATGGCTCGACGCCCATGTGACGGTGAAAGAAGCCGTCCGTAACAAACATCTGGATCCGGCTGACGGGAAACGCAGGCAGGCTGTGCTGACCTATCAAATGAGCCTCGATGCGGCGCGCGGTGGCGACAGGGACCGCGCGTTGGAATACGCCCGCGATTCGTTGAACATGGACCCGGGCTTTGTTCCAGCAGCTCTCAGTGTTGCCGGTACCCTGATCAGCGTTGGCAAGAACCGCAAGGCCGCAAGCATGATTGAACGCATCTGGGCGCGGACCCCGCACCCGCACATGGTGGCGCTCTATCTGGAGGCACGTGGCGCTACCGATGCGCTGGACCGTGTCAAAGCGGCTGAGAAATTGCGGGCCACCAATGCGGGCGATGTCGAAAGTGATCTGGCGGTTGCGGGCGAAGCATTGGCCGCGAATTTGTGGGGCAAGGCGCGCGATCATCTGATGGCGGCCGGCGGCGACAATCCACCGGCCCGCGTGTGCCGGATGTTAGCAGAACTGGAAGAAGCAGAACACCGGGATTTGGGCAAAGCGCGGCAGTGGCTGGTCAAGGCGTCGATGGCTGATCCGGACCCGGCCTGGGTCTGTGGCAATTGCGGCCATACGGTAACGAACTGGTCGGCCAGTTGCGGTAATTGCGGCGGGTTTGATCGTTTCACATGGCGCACACCGGCCCATGTGATGCAACTGGCGGGCGCAACCACATCCGGGGATGCTGTCATGCTGGCGGGCGCGAATGACCCCACGGATCACACGATGGATGGTGATGCGTTGCCTGTGGTATCCCTGTCAGACATAAAACCACCGGCACCAGCCGAGGGATAATTCCATGGCTCATGAAAATGAGACTGGAAAATACCAGATCATCGGTATATAGGATGCCCATTCGGGTCGCTTGCGGCCCCCATGGACAAAACAGGGCCGCCTTAGCTCAGTTGGTAGAGCATCGCATTCGTAATGCGGGGGTCAGAGGTTCGAATCCTCTAGGCGGCACCATTCTAACAGTTATCATCTATCTGTTTTGTTTATCAGTCTCACGTACCAGT
>JABJGO010000028.1 GCA_018662225.1 Rhodospirillales bacterium
ACGGCGGTACTATTGGCTTCGAGTCCGACCAGGGCGTCGGCACTACATTTTTCTTCACGTTGTCAAGTTTAGGATGACTGCTTCGGGTCAGGGACTGACTAAGCTGAAGCTTTAATGGTAATCCGATTTCGAGTGATTAATAACCATTGTTATCGGCGAGCATGACCTTACGAATGCATGCATTCGTCTCTAAGACTCGATCCCCTCACCTCGTCATCCGTCTTCTTAAGATGATCCAGTCCATGCCTTTGAGCACGTGGTTGCTGCCCACAACGCGGTTTTGTTAGTGGTGTTTTTGACCATACTACGCGTGCAAAACCCAATGAAAGGCGGGTTCAAAACATATAATATTACGATCATAATTGAGTGCGTATTTAATACCCCTCAATCCTACGCTCACATTGCGCTTGAACGGTCTTCGCTGTTGTGTATAGTGCGCGCGCTTCAACCCTGCCGAATTGTTCGGCTATGCCCTGGAATAGTCCGGGGCTGAGAATCCAAAGGGAGTAAAAAATATGGCTTTCTATGAAAGCGTGTTTATTGCGCGGCAGGATATCGCTGCCCCGCAGGTTGAAACACTCACCGAAAACATCACTAAAATCATCGAAGACGAAGGCGGCTCTGTTCTCAAGACCGAGCATTGGGGATTACGTTCCCTGGCTTATCGCATCAAGAAAAACCGCAAAGGCCACTACGTTCTGTTGAACGTGGACAGCCCCGCTTCGGCCATCGCCGAAATGGAACGCCAGATGCGCATCAACGAAGACGTCCTGCGTTATATGACGATCCGCGTTGATGAACTGGAAGAAGGCCCCAGCGCCATCATGCGTAACCGCGGTAGCGAAGATCGCCCCCGTCGTCCCCGTTCGGACGAAGATGGCGACAATTCAACGCCTGCACCTGCTGATGCTGGTGACGCGCCAGCTAAAGAAGCTGTGACTGAAAATGCACCAGTTGAAGAAATTGCAGCAGAAGAAGTTGTGGCAGAAGAAGCACCAGCGGCTGATGACTCTGACGAAACCGCTACTGATAAAGGAGACGCATAATGGGTCGCTCTTTTTTCCGTCGCCGCAAAAGCTGTCCGTTCTCCGGGCCTAGTGCGCAGGTTATTGATTACAAAGACGTGAAACTGCTCGGTCGTTTTCTTTCCGAGCGCGGAAAGATTGTACCAAGCCGCATCACGGCTGTTTCCAATAAGAAACAGCGGGAACTGGCTCGTGCGATTAAACGCGCACGTTTCTTGGGCCTGATTCCCTATGTCATTAAGTAGTGGCGTAATCAAATAACGTTCGTTTTCGCGAAACCACGAAGCTCAGACAGCTCAGAATAGACAGTATTCGTCATGCAGAAGAACATGCTCATCGCAGTTGGTAGTGGCAGCCTCAGTGCTGTTGCGTCCATGGCGTTCTTTAACGGAACGCCGGGTGCGCTGTTGTTCGTCTACATGGCGACTTTGCCAATCTTTCTGGTCGCCCTGAGTATGGGACCGGTATTGGGCATGATTGCCTGCACAGCCGGTCTGTTTGTGGCGTTTTTGATGGGCGGTATTTTCAACGCATGCAGTTTTGGTCTGCTTCATGCCTTCCCGGCATGGATCGTTTCCAAAAACAGCCTGGCATCCGAAACCGATGCTGATGGTGTTCAGGTTTGGGCACCAGTAGGACAGGTTCTCGGGTTACTGGCTATGGCCTGTGGCGCGATTATTATTCTGGCTAGCCTGTATATTGCCGGTGGCGATAACAGCACCCAGGATGTTGTCCGTTCCCATCTAAACGAAGTGTTCTCGGTTATGGCCCTCAATCTGGGTGATGCCGGTACGCGAAGCCTCATCGACACACTGGTCGCCCTGTTTCCGGGAGCCATGGGTGCAGCCTGGTTTATGATGACGATTGTAAATGCGCTTGTGGCGCAGTCTATTCTGGCCAAGTCGGACAAGAATATTCGCCCCACACCCACATTTGCCTCACTCACATTGCCACACTGGGTTGTTGTTCCCATGCTGGTTGCGGGGCTTGTGTCACTGCTGTCTTCAGGCGATGTGCATTATATGGCGCAAAATCTGACCATGATCTTTGCCATTCCCTACTTCTTTCTGGGGTTGGCGGTTGCTCATTGGGCGATCGGTCATGTGAAGAATTTCCGCACGCCGTTGTTCATCGGATTCTACGTAATCCTGGTGGCTTCGGGGTGGGCACTGATGCTGGTTACGGCCATGGGCATGCTGGAACACTGGTCGGGTATTCGATCCCGGTTTTCGCAAAACGAACATGATCAATCTAATAATTTGGATATAGACGCTTAGGTCCTTAAGGACTAGGAGTAAGACAATGGAAGTAATTCTACTAGAACGTATTGAGAAACTCGGCCAAATGGGTGACGTGGTAAACGTCAAAACCGGTTATGCCCGCAACTTTCTCTTACCAAAAAAGAAGGCTCTCCGTGCCACGGAAGCCAACAAGAGCCATTTCGATGGTCAGCGCGCACAGCTGGAAGCCGACAACCTGACGCTTAAGAACGAAGCCGTTGCTGTTGGTGAAAAGCTTGAAGGCCAGTCCGTTATTCTGGTTCGCCAGGCTGGTGACGCCGGTCAGCTTTATGGTTCAGTCAGCGCCCGTGACATCGCTGGTGGTTTGACCGAAGAAGGCTTCACGGTTACTGCAACGCAGGTCATCCTTGGGCACCCCATCAAGACTCTCGGCATTCACGCCGTTAGTGTGGTTCTGCACCCGGAAGTTTCTGTGACCGTCGACGCTAACGTTGCCCGCACACAGGAAGAAGCCGAAATTCAGGCCAAGACCGGTTCTGCCGTTCTGTCTATGGAACAGCAGGAAGCGGCGGTCGCTGATGCAGCGGCTGATGCTGATGCTGCGGCGGCTGCTCTGGCGGCTGCGGAAGAAATCTTCGACGACGGTGCTGCACCGGAAGAAGCTGAAGAAGCGGCTGACGATACGGCCGAAGCTGAAGAAACCCAAGAAGCTACGGACGGCGAAGAAGAGTAGTCCAGCATTCGCTGATTTCTTTTCGGCTAACAAACAACAGGCGGTGTGCCCTCGGATGGCACGCCGCCTTTTGTTTTTCCGCCCGTGCGTTGCCCACTCATGGATTACAGGTGGGGTCAACGAGGATATCCAAATGTTATCCACATTTGACCACTAGTTTTCCTCCCAATCCACAGGCTTGTCGAAATCGGCGATTCTGTCCCCACGTTATACCTAACTCACCACTCAATAACTGACACAGATCTTCAGCCGCCCTGTAAGACTACGCGCATGGTCAACTTACACCCATCACTACCCGCAAACAGCGACGAGCGGGATACGCAAGACGGGTCCGCCAGCGTTGGCGGTCACACCTTCCGCACCCTGCCCCACAATGTGGATGCGGAACGCGGATTGCTGGGTGCCGTACTGGTTGATAACCGGGCCTACGAGCGGGTGTCTGAATATTTACGGCCCGAACATTTCGCCATGGGTCAACACGGCAAGATCTACGATGCCTGCTCGAAACTGATTGAACGCGGACAGATTGCGGATCCCATCACGCTCAACCGGTATTTCGAACAAGACGACAGCTTGTCCGAGGTAGGCGGTGCATCATACCTGGCTGAACTGGCCAGTTCTGCCGTGACCATCATCAACGCCGGTGAATATGGCCGTATTGTTTATGATCTGCACCTGAAGCGTGAACTGATCGCTATTGGCCAGGAAATTGTTGAGGAAGCCTACGGCGGCGAAGTCGACGAAAGTGCTACCAACCAGATCGAAGTCGCTGAACAAAGTCTCTATGATCTGGCAACCACGGGTAACTTCGAAGGCGGTTTCCAGTCCTTCAAAGAAGCCGTCATGGCGACCATCGAAAGCGCCAATATGGCCCACCAGCGTGACGGTGGTTTGGCGGGCGTGACCACCGGCATGACCGATATCGACAAGCTGTTGGGCGGCTTGCATCGCTCAGATTTGCTTATTCTCGCCGCCCGTCCCGCTATGGGTAAAACGGCGCTGGCCACCAACATAGCCTTCAATGCCGCCAAGGCCTTTGCGGACAGTCAGGGTGAAGAAGGCGCTGTGGTGGGTTTCTTTTCGCTGGAAATGTCGGCTGAGCAATTGGCCGGTCGTATTTTGTCAGAGCAGACAGAAATTGCATCAGACAAGATGCGCAAGGGTGAGATTCCCAATGAACAGTTCCCGCGCCTGGTCGCGGCATCACAGACCCTGTATTCCCTCCCAATCTTTATTGATGACACGCCGGCATTGACGGTCAGCGCCCTGCGCACCCGTGCCAGGCGGTTGAAGCGCCAGCATAATTTGGGCCTGATCATCGTGGATTACCTGCAACTGCTTTCAGGTTCCGCCAGGTCACGATCAGACGGCCGCGTGCAGGAGGTCTCGGAAATCACCCGTGGCCTCAAGACGCTGGCCAAGGAACTGGACGTGCCGGTAATCGCGCTGTCCCAGTTATCCCGTCAGGTTGAAAACCGGGATGACAAACGTCCGCAACTGGCTGATCTTCGCGAGTCAGGGTCGATCGAGCAGGACGCCGACGTGGTGACGTTCATTTACCGTGATGAATACTATGTGGGCAAAGCAGAACCCCAACGCCGGGCCGATGAAGGTGATGATAAATATGCGCAGCGTTTCGCCAACTGGGAAGAACGCCTGGCGAAATGCCGCAATTTGGCTGAGCTTATTGTGGCCAAACAACGGCACGGCCCGGTAGGCACCGTAAAGTTGTTATTTCAGGGCGAATTCACCCGGTTCTCTGACTGGGACGGCGATCACGAGCCGTATTAATCCGCCATGAGTAAGCCCACACAGCCAATCATGACCAGCGCCCGCGCCCAGTTGTATATCGATCTGGACGCCATCACCTCGAATTACGCAACCTTGCACCAACAATTGTCGGATAACGCCACGTGTGGGGCATGCGTAAAGGCGGATGCTTATGGGTTGGGCCAGGAACGCGTGACACAGGCACTGAGCGCCGTCGGGTGTGAAGATTTTTTTGTCGCCTATATCGAAGGTGGCATCGCGTTACGCCATGCCATACCGGATGCCCG
>JABJGO010000029.1 GCA_018662225.1 Rhodospirillales bacterium
ACAGACGACTACCTATCAGGTCGAATTACAGATGAGGACCCGGAAGATTGATTGGATGTGACAACAGTTCCGTTTATTGAACTATGAGACATCTAGCGGGTGGGCATTTCTGCTCAGGGGCGTTAGCAGACTCAATTGTCTCACCCTAGATACTTCTGCTTGCAGGGCATTAGCGGCCGCCACTCGATTCGCGAGTGTTTTGGCGTTAAATAAAGCCAGCTGCAGCAGCCAACGCGCCGGGCCTAGAACATGGCGCTATCCCTTCTGTTCTGCCGTGTTTCGGCATAGAGCAGAAGTCATTCTGATACCCCGTCATTTGACTTGGCTAGCAACAAGGGCATAGAATCTCATTAATGGACCCATGTCCATGTGACATCTCAAGTTCTTGATGTCAGCACCGCGATAAAGTTCGGCTGCGGCCTAATTGATCGATTGAGGACGATGTTCGAGAGACACCTATCCGAGATCATCTGAGCGCGCAAAGTGCAGATAAACCTGGTGCGTAACGAAAACCTTTTTTGAGGTTTACGTGGCGCTCGTTTTGTTTGTATGCCATGTGAACCCGGAGTACCCGGCCCATGGCACAGTACCGATCACGAAGAACGACAACATCGCACTCCAGTTTTAGGCAATTCGTTGACCTACTCGCGCGCCAATCCGCCCGCGAGTGGGTTGAGAACGCCGCCGTTGCCGTTTCCACAGCGACAACCTCGTTTTCGCAACCAACTGATCTTCAACCACCTGTCTGTGCCACTGGCACGGCTACACGGTAGGAGGATTGATCATGCCCCGTTGTACCCCCTCCCCGTTTCTCACCATCCCAGATATCGCTGAACGCCTGCAGGTTAGTGACAAGACCGTGCGTAAATGGGTCAAGGTTGGCGACCTGATCGCGCACCTCATTGGCGGTCAATATCGGATCTCCGAGGAGGATTTCTCGTTGTTTCTGAGAGTGCGCCGAGGCGCATATATCACAGATAGTGGAGTCCAATGATGTCCGGTATTTTCCATTGTTTTCAACACGTTGAGATGTCCTCGGGAGAAGGTAGTGTATACACTCATTCCAAGTATTTAGTTGTAGTATTCCCGAATAGGGTGTGTTTACTATCGGTTTCCACCCGATGGCACTCGTTTCCAGGGAAGGAGCTACCCGATGTCACATAAACACCTATTGAAGGAGCCTCTGACAATGCCGTCGATCATTCGCGATTCACTCACCATGGCCGATGTGATCCGCCATTTGAAGAACAACAACATCCTTTCCGGCACACGCCGCCGGGATCTGCGATCAGCTGTTACACGGCTTTGCGATCTTGTGGACCGCTCGCCTGACCACCTGAGAGCAGATATGGCAGAGCTTCGTCGCGCCCTCGCGACTGTTCACCCAGCCCAGGCAGGGATCAGCAAAAAGACCCTCGATAATATCCAATCCAATGCATTATCCGCACTCAGATTGGTGCGCGATGATCTTGGTACGTTGAATAAACAGACACCGCTCTCGGGTGAATGGCAGACCCTATACAATAGCCTACCCGGTGACCGTCTCTACCGGGGTTTATCCCGTTTTGTTCGGTTCTGTTCAGGTAACAGCGTCTCACCGGCGAACGTTTGTGATGCGACCATTGATGCGTTTATTGCAGCTGTTCGGCGAGAGACGTTCTACAAGAACCCAAACGAGCTTCATCGCCGCACCACAAGACTGTGGAACGAAGCCGCAGATACTGTTGAAGGCTGGCCGCAAGTCCGACTAACGGTACCAGAGTTCCGGACACCCCGACGTAGTATCCCACTGGATCAGTTTACGCCCCAGTTTCAGAAGGATGTGGAAAAACATCTCAACTGGTTGAGCGGCGCTGATCTGTTCTGTAAGAACCCACCGCCCAAAGTCTGTAAGCCGGGTACTATTCGTTTGCGCGAATCCAACATTGGGCTTGCCGCCTCCGCTTTCATTAGACAGGGGCACAATATTGATGATCTAAACTCCCTCGCCGACCTGGTCACCCCGGATGCCGCGAAGGCAGTTCTTATGGACTATCTTGATCGGCACAATGGCGAGCCCAGCCAGTTTATCCGTGATCTGGCCAAGACACTGATCCAGATCGCCAAACACTGGGTGCGCATCGATGCTGACCAGATGGAAGGCCTTAAAGACCTTCGCAAACGGTTAGGCTCCGACCGATCGGGCCTCACAGAGAAGAACAGGGCAACACTCCGACAGTTTGATTCAGATCGCAACGTACTCCTATTTTTGGAACTACCTGACAAACTGTTTGCTGCCGCCAGGAAAGCACCAATAGATGATGTGCGTGCTGCCATCAAAGCGCAGATTGCCCTGGCGGTCGCCATCCTGACGATAGCACCGCTCCGTATGCACAATCTTGCCGCCCTCCGGCTTGATAAACATATTATCAGACCCGGCGGGCCGAAAGGGCCAGTGCATATTGTGATCCCGGCGAATGAGACTAAGGCTGGTGAACCCATTGAATACGCCCTGCCCGTTGAATCAGCCGAGCTTCTGAATACCTACATCGCTGGTTATCGCCCAAGGCTCTGTAATGACGAATGCCCGTGGCTGTTTCCAGCTAAAGGAACCAATAAACAAAAGGCTCAGGGCACACTCAGCCAGCAAATCAGTGAAGTGGTGCTCAAGGAAACGGGCATCATCATAACCCCACACCAGTTCCGGCATGTGGCTGCCAAGCTACTTCTCGATGAGAACCCAGGTAACTTCGAGACGGTACGGCAACTCCTGGTGCACAAGAGTATTAAATCCACCGTTGGATATTACACGGGCCTGCAATCGGCAAACGCGTCCAAACATTACGACAAGGTACTGTCCGAGAAGCGTGACAGGTTGGCGAACGATAACCGGAACAGGAACGGTAACGCCAAAATCAGGAGGAAACGGTGATGACTTTAAAGCTTCTTCCTCTTGATCAATGGCCTAGTGCGGACCGCCAGGCATGGGAGTGCGCGATACGGTCTGGTAACTGCCTCGAAGATGGCGGTCCAGCGTCTCACTGGGCGGAACGCACTAAACGAACGATCCTGTTCGACTACCGCCGCTGGCTTGGTCATCTTCACCATGCTGATCCGGATGTCCTTGACCTAGCTCCAGCTGACCGGGTTACAGAAAATCGCATCCGGATTTACGTTGCGATGCTGCAGGCCACCATTAAGCCTTCCGGTACGCACAACTACATCAAGCATCTGTTTGATGCCGTCCGGGTCATGCACCCGGGCCTGGATTGGCGCTGGCTCAGTGAAGTCGCCAGACGACTAGAGCAACTGGTTACACCCCGCAATAAACGCCCCCGTATGGTCAGCAGCCATGAGCTTGATGCCTTGGGCCGCCGCCTGATGGAGGAAGCGAACAGAGCGACAGAGTTGCGCGCTCTGCAACGAGCGATCCTCTATCGTGATGGCTTGATGATAGCATTACTCGCTGCACGCCCCCTCAGGCGTCGCAACTATGCAGGCATTGTCATCGGGCAGAACCTCATAAAATCAGGTGATGGTTATCATCTGTGTTTCGGGGCGGAAGAGACCAAAACCCATACAGCCCTTGAATTCCCCTTTCCGGACGATCTTGTCATGGAATTGGAGCACTATCTGGACACCTATCGGAACGCGTTCCCTGGAGCAGACAATCACGACAACCTGTGGGCCTCAGCAAAAGGTGTGCCCTTGGGCGAGGATGCCATTTACTCGCGCATCACAAAACATACCAAGGAAGCCTTCGGCAAATCCGTCAACCCGCACCTGTTCCGCGACTGTGTCGCCACCACCATAGCCATTGAAGATCCGGAACATGTGGGGATTGCTGCCGACCTCTTGGGCCATACTTCACTGGAGTTCACCCAGACGCATTACATCCAAGCCGACACCATTCGTGCCAGTCAGTCATATCACAGCAGCATCAAGGCACTTCGCCAGCAACTCAGTAAAGCCGCTCATGAGCGGCAGAACCAAGAGAGGAGTTAGGATATGCGTATCGCCATTTATGCCCGCTATTCATCCGATCACCAAAGCGACGCCTCCATTGAGGATCAAGTTCGCACCTGTCAGGCATGGATTGATGCAAACGGACACACGCTCAGCGAGGTCTATACCGATCATGCCATGAGTGGGGCGAGCCTGCTTCGCCCCGGGTATCAGAAGATGTTTGAGGATGCCCGGTCAGGTACTTTCCATATTCTGATTGCCGAGGCACTGGATCGGCTGTCACGGGATCAGGAGGATATTGCCGCGTTATACAAACAGCTTACTTTTGCAGGCATTCAGCTAATCACGCTTTCTGAGGGCGAGATCAGCGAGCTACACGTCGGGCTAAAGGGCACCATGAACGCGTTGTTCCTAAAAGACCTGGCAATCAAGACCCGCCGTGGCCTTGAAGGCCGTGTGCGCCAGGGCAAGTCTGGTGGAGGCAAGGCCTACGGATATGATGTAATCCGCAAGCTTGACGAAGCCGGTGAGCCGGTCCGGGGTGATCAAAGCATCAACGAAGCCGAAGTACAGATCATCGGACGAATATTCCATGACTACATCGTCGGTAAATCGCCCCGCGCTATAGCGATAGCCCTCAATCAAGAGGGCATTCCCGGTCCATCGGGTAAAGGTTGGACCGCGTCCACCATCATCGGCAATCGCAAGCGCGGCACCGGCATACTCAATAATCAGCTTTATGTGGGTAAACGCATCTGGAACCGCCTCACCTACCGGCGTGACCCCGTAACCCGCAAACGCGTTTCTCAACTCAATCCACCTGACGCCTGGGTCATCACAGATGTTCCTGATCTCCGTATCATTGATGATACGCTCTGGCTTGAAGCACAACGCCTGCAAGAAGCCCGCACCCGTGCCACCCGGCCTGACAAGGGGCCTGACTGGCGGGATCGTCGACCCAAGCACCTGTTCTCCGGTCTCATCAAATGCGCAGCTTGCGGCGGTGGCATGACGCTAATCAGCCGTACCTACTACGGCTGTGCCGCAAACCGCAATAAAGGCACCTGTGACAACCGTCTCACCCTGCGGTTGGACCGCCTGGAAGACGCCGTCTTACTGGGCTTGCAGGAACATTTACTCACACCCGAGCTAACAGAGACCTATGTGCAGGAATACGTCCGCGAGGTGAACCGCCTCCAAGCAGAAGTAACCGCCATCCATGAGCAAGGCGCACATCGGTGCCACACCCTTGATCGCCAGATTAGCAACATCGTCGATGCAATCGCGACCGGAGAACCCGCTACAGCGCTTCTCGATAGACTCACGTCCCTGGAGACTGAAAAAGCCACGTTAAAAGTGCAGACGGCTCAATCGCCGCCAGAACCCGTTCGGCTGCACCCCAATTTAGCCCAACACTACGCTGCCAAGGTGCGTGATCTTAGGGCCTGTCTCAACAAGGATGATACACGCGCAGAAGCCGCCACCATCATCAGAACCCTCGTGGATGAGATTAAACTTCACCCTGTGGGTGGTGAACTGTGCATTGAGCTGGTGGGCGATCTGGCAACGCTGTTTAGCTATGCCAACGCAAAGAAAAAGCCCGGCTCCTGTGAGGAACCGGGCTGTACGGAATGGTTGGTTGCGGGGATAGGATTTGAACCTATGACCTTCAGGTTATGAGCCTGACGTGTGGTAAGCCCCCTCTGGTCTCCCTGTTAAAACTCACCAGACCTCCTAGTTTTGTTCCCTTATTCGTACAAATTTGGCGCATTTCTGATGTTGGGTGAAATTTTGCTACCTATAAGGCTACCTATTAGAGAAAAAACAAGCTCCTAAATAGCAAAAAACCCCGGTTTCCCGAGGTTTAATGATGGTGGGAACGACTGGGATTGAACCAGTGACCCCTGCAATGTCAATGCAGTGCTCTCCCGCTGAGCTACGCTCCCTATATAATCCGCGTTTTACTGCCTTCAGGGGCTGTTGGCAAGCGGGTCATGTGGAAATTCTCCAGATCATGATCCTTCATGTCATTATGGGGGAATATTGCTTCATGACCGTGGCTATGCCATTGTTTCATTTGGGTTTCGCCAGAGATAAATCGTAACAATTGATCAACGTTCTGTGGTTAAATATATGCCATGAAAACAACACCCGATAATATGACAACCGGTTTGTTGACGGCTGAGACGGCCTTTCGTGTGGCCTTGCCCACGGTGCAGTCCGTGCCTGTGGTGTTTGCCAGCCCGCACAGTGGCCGCAACTATCCACCGGACCTGCTGAACCTGACCCGCCTGGATTCCCATACCCTGCGGCGGTCTGAAGATGCCTTTGTGGATGAGTTGTTTGCGGGTGTCCCGGACCTGGGCGCCCCTCTCATCAGTGCGCAGTTTCCCCGTGCCTATGTGGATGCCAACCGTGAGGCGTTGGAACTGGACCCCGACATGTATCATGACGCGCTGCCCCATGGCGCGAACACCCGTTCACCCCGTGTTTCTGCCGGTATTGGTACGATTGCCCGGGTGGTGAGCAATGGTCAGAAAATTTACGATCGGAAACTTTCTTTTGAGGAGGTTCATCACCGTATTGAAACCTGTTACCAGCCTTATCATACAGCCCTGAAGAAACTGGTCGATGAAACCATCATACAGTTTGGCCAATGTCTGGTCGTGGATTGTCATTCCATGCCGTCAGGCGCGGCCGATCAGGCTGCTCGGGGGTCACTTGGCACCCTGTTACAGACGCCAATCGAATATGGCAACACCGATATTATTCTGGGCGATTGCTGGGGCAGCACGTGTGATCCGGATGTAACGTTGGCCGCGGAACGGGCGGCTTTGTCCGCGGGTTATTCAGTTCGCCGAAATACACCCTATGCCGGTGGATTTACCACCCGCACCTATGGCCAGCCCAGCACTGGTCGCCATGCCTTGCAAATCGAGATCAACCGCAGCCTCTATATGGACGAGCGTTCCATGACGCGCTTGCCGGTGTTTGATGAAGTGCGCCACCGCATGATGCAACTGGCCACGGCTCTCAGCGCCTTTGGGGCTGAACGAATGGCCGCAGAGTAAATCAGAGTAAATCAGAGTAAATCAGGGTCAGGCAGGTCCGCTACGCCTGTTGTTTCTCCAGGACTGCAAAAATACCCTTGTGGTCCGCTGTGCCGCTCAATCGCATAAGCCCCGGCCCCTCGACCAGCAACGTGTGGTGGGCTTCAAGGGCGAGCGTATCTTCATCGGTCCAGTTGCCGGATGCGGTAAAGAATACGCCCAGCTGGTTGTCCACTAACGTCTCGTCCAACTCGCTCACCACACGGCAATCAACAAACCGCCACGCGTCTCGCCGGGCCATGATGTTGATCACCCGCACGGGTCCGCCGAGGGGGCGACCAGTTGGTGCCAGGCCGGTATCAAAGCCTTGTGGCTCGAACGGGTTCAGGTGCAGCACGTGATCGCCGAAATCCAGATCGAGGCCTGCACCTTCGATCAGGGTGATCCGTCGGTCTGCGCCGGGGAATGGTGAAAAAGGGCCATCTTCGGTGATGGGGGCCAAGCTGATCCGTATGTCGAAATCACCCTGATCAGCACCGGTGGATGAACGGTAGATTTCCGTGGTAAGCCCCTTGCCATTCTTCCAGGGCCGGGTTTCGTATGCATCTTGAGTCAGGTGTGTTAGTTTCATTTGGAAGTTATTTACCTGATTTGGTCACAGTTTGTTAACCATGTCATAAGGAATGCGTGTTACGGTTTTAGCATGATTGGTAGAATTACGCTTGGTGCATTTTTTGGCGCGACTTTATTGTTCAGCGCTGCGAGCAGCGCTGATGTAAACACGGCGCGCGAGTTCGAGCTGTCGTGGGATTTATGCGCTGCGTCAACCCAAGCGGTGGAACAGGCGACCCAGATGCCGCGTCACCTGCTGGCCGCGATTTCCATTGCAGAATCAGGGCGCCGTGATGACCTGAACAAGATCAACGTGGCCTGGCCCTGGACGGTCACATCGGGGACTGAAGAGTGGTACGCCGATAGTAAGCAACAGGCGATCGGCATTGTTGAAGAGCTGGTACGCGGCGGTGTTCGAAACATCGACGTGGGCTGTATGCAGATCAATCTTTATTACCACAGCGATGCGTTTAGCTCACTTGAAGAAGCATTTGATCCGCTCACCAATGTGAGCTACGCCGCATCTTACCTGAAGAAACTGCGCAAACAGACATCAAGCTGGACGAAAGCGGCGGGTAATTATCACTCGGCCACACCGAAATATCACCAAAAATATAGCAAGCGGTTAATGGAAATATGGAGCCGGGAACGTCGTGGCCTGAACCGTGTGGCATCCGTGGATACCATGCAGTCTTATTACGGCGGCGCCTCACCGTTAACAGGTAACGGTACAGTACCGATCGATCTTGAGCGCACAGCGGAACTCAATCTGGCTTTTAAAACCCGGAGCCAGGAACCCGACAACTCCATATCCGCATCATCACTGGGCGATAGTTGGAAATCGGCTTATACGTCCGGCGGTAATACCAGCAGTTACGCCCTGCAAGCCCAGATCAACCGGGTTCGCAAGGCCGCCAACGAACAGGATTTGCTGGAAACAATGATGAAGTCAGAAGCCGACAACCAGGCCGTCAAACGGGCATCTGATCTGGATAATTGGCGCAAGAAATACAACAAAGCGCTCAGTTCCGGTGGTACCTCCAGCATATCCTTGTACTGATTACGTGTCTTCCAAAGCCACAAACCCCGGCAATTGGCGTACCCGTGCGATCCAGCTGTTGATGGCCGGGTAGTCACTTAAGCCAATGCCGCCGTCTTCGGCCATGTGGGTGTAGGCGAATAGCGATATGTCGGCGATAGTGGGCTGATTTGCGGCGAACCAGTCGTTATCTTTTAGGTGGTCCTCCATGATGGCCAGCGCCGCATGGCCGGATTGCCGAATAGCAGGCAGGGTCGCCTGGCGCTCGTGATCCGGGGCCAAATGCCGGACAATAAAACGCGCCACGGCCACTGATGGCTCGTGGGTGTACTGCTCGAAAAACATCCACTGCAGGGTCCGAGCATGATCCAGTCGGTCGGTGGGAACAAACGACGTGCCATCGCCGAGATAATGTAGGATGGCGTTCGATTCCGGCAGGTACGTGCCGTCGTCCAACTCCAGCACCGGAATTCTACCATTCAGGTTTTTTTCCAGAAACGGTCCCTTCCGGGTTTCGCCATTGACGCTGTCAACTTCCACGTAGGTGTACTCGATGTCTAACAAAGCCATCATCAGACGGGTTTTATAACCGTTCCCGGAATCGTGATTGTCGTACAGTGTCAGCATATTTCCGCTCCCGGTTAGTTTAACCGCGCTCAATCTTGCCAGAATAGCAGCCTCTGGTCGCATTGTGAGCATGTATACAGGAAACTTGGGGGTTTTCAAAAAATCTTTCAATTGCCATTTGAATTTTTTCGCCCGTTGCGATGGCCGCTTCAATCATCATACCATCTGAATCGAAAGCACGCAGAGATAACAGGCGTTTAAACATGACGTCGGGGATTTCGTTTTCGCCTCGATAGGTGTCTTCTGCACCTTCACGGACAAAGATGGCATGAGTTGCCCGGTAAGGCGTGTCCTGATCCAGGCTCACATGATTTATCAAAAGCAATGTTTCTCCGGGGTAAGCATCACGCATTTCAATGCGGTCAGGAAATCCCGAATTCTCTTCCGCCAAGTATCGTCTGACACCATGGGCTTCTAAGGCTTCATCTGACAGGCCATAAAGATGACGATAAGGTTCAGGGGATAGACCGGTAACGACAAAGCTCATCATGTGCACTCCAAATTGTTCTAGCGAATGATCTGGAATGCTAGTCACCCCGGCGCTACGGCGCTATCCGGTTGTTGTGATCAAATTTTTTAGACAACGCCGTTCTTTTTCAGTTTATCAATGTCTTCTACGCTCAAGCCCAGCAGGTCGCGCAGGATGTCATCGGTGGATGACCCCAGCGACGGCCCCAGATGCTTCACCTGCCCCGGCGTTTCTGACAGTCGCGGCACCACGTTGGGAATGACGATCTCGCCCAATTCCGGGTGCTCAACCTTCAACAGGTTTTCGCGCGCGGCAAACTGTGAATCTTCGAACACGTCGGCGATGGTGTTCAATGGCCCGGCGGGGACCTCGTGTTCAAGGCATGCCGTCATGACCTCATCGCGGGTTCGCGACCCTGTCCATGCGGCAACCAACCGGTCCACGGTTTCGCGCGCGGCCAGCCGTTTGTGCTGATCGCCATATTGTTCGGGTGATGCCAGATCCGGTTTACCCATGGCTTCGACCAGTCGTTCGAACATTTTGTCAGTGGTACACGCCAGCGCGACCCACTTGTCATCGCTTGTGGGAAAATGCCCATGGGGACAGGCATTGCGGGTGCCGCTGCCCTCAGGCCCGCGCACGATACCGTTTTTGGCATACGCAGGGGCCAGTTCATCCAGCACTCGAAACACGGATTCGTATAATCCAATATCAATCATCTGGCCTTGGCCCGTTTTGTCCCGGTGGCGCAGCGCGATCAGCACACCAACCGCACCATACAGCCCGGACATATAATCACCCAGCGACGTGGAGCCCGGTGTGACCGGCGTGCCGCCCACTTCGCCCGCCAGCGCACTCAACCCACCCACCGCATGGGCAATGCGAGCGAAACCGGGGCGATCCTTATAAGGGCCCGTTTGGCCATACCCGGACACCCGCAGCAGCACCAGCCCGGGGTTGATAGCTTTCAACTCGTCCCAGCCCAGTCCCCATTTTTCCAGCGTGCCGGGCCTGAAGTTCTCACACATCACATCACAGGTCGCGACCAGGTCTTTCAGGAGCTGCGCGCCTGCTGGTTGTTTCAGATCAATGGCGATGGATTTCTTGTTGCGGGCTTCTGATAGCCACATCAGCGAACAGTCGTACACATCGGTGGCGGTACCAAACCGGCGGAAAGGGTCACCGCCCTTTGGGCTTTCCACTTTAATGACCTCAGCGCCAAACTCCCCCATGATAGCGGCGGTATAGGGTGCGGCGATAAACGTGGCTACATCCAGAACCCGTATGCCCTCAAGCGGGCGCTCAGTCGTCGAATTGCTCATTGATCTCTCTTAATACGAACGGGATAGGGAATTCCCGGTTAGATTTCGGTTGCCGGGCATTGTAGAACTGTCGACAGCAATACAAAAGGGAACACTCATCATGGCGTACCAAAGTAATATGGAAGTCCTGCGCGACACTTTGACACTCGAAGGTCTGCGCGTTCTGGACGTGGGATCAGGGGCCGGGCCGCTGGTTCGTTATATGACCAAACATGGCGCCAGTGCCGTGGGCCTTGAATGTGGCGCGGCACAGCTGGCAAAGGCGCATGCCACAGACGCCCAAGGCGATGAAGAATACGTGGAAGCCTTTGGTCAGGATATGCCGTTTGACGACGCCAGCTTTGACGCCGTTATTTTCTTTAATTCCCTGCACCATATACCGGCTGAGTTCATGGACGCTGCCTTGGCTGAAGCCGCCCGCGTGGTGCGCCCGAATGGCACGGTCTATATCGCCGAACCTGTCGCCGAAGGCCCGTCATTTGAGATGTATACGCCCGTGGATGATGAAACGGTCGTCCGTGCTCAGGCTGATGAGGCTATTGGACGCGTCCCACCGGGAATGCTTATTCACGACAAGACTATTCTCTACGATACGGTGCACCACTACACCGATTATGAGGAGGTGCGCGAAGAAGGTATGCGTATCAGCCCTGACCGCGCCGCGGCGTTTGAGCAAAATGATGCTCTCATGCGTGCCAATTTCGAAAAATACGGCGTGCTTGATGAAGATGGATACGGGTTTGAGCAACCCATGCGCGTCAACGTTTTACACAAACCCGGCTAGGACAGTTACATGAGCATCAATACCAAAGCCGACACCGTCAACCGACGTGACCTGTATCCGGCGATTGAGCCTTACAACACCGGCATGTTGGATGTATCAGATGTCCACAGCCTCTACTTTGAGGAATGCGGTAACCCGCAAGGTAAGCCGGTGGTGTATCTGCACGGAGGCCCGGGCGGCGGGTGTTCGCCCATGCTGCGGCAGTTTTTCGATTCGGATGCCTATAGGATTGTGTTGTTCGATCAGCGTGGCTGTGGTCGTTCCACCCCTCACGCCAGCCTTGAAGACAATACGACGTGGCATTCGGTGGCGGATATCGAATCCTTGCGTGAACACCTGGGTATCGACACGTGGCAGGTTTTCGGCGGATCATGGGGTAGCACGCTTGCCCTTGCGTACGCCGAAACACACTCGGCACGGTGTAGCGAGTTGGTTCTGCGCGGGTTGTTTACGCTCAGGCGGTCTGAATTGTTGTGGTTCTATCAGGAAGGTGCCAGCCATGTTTTCCCCGATATATGGGAAGGCTATCTGGCCCCCATTCCGATCGAGGAACGCGGCGACATGATGGCGGCGTACTACAAGCGCCTGACCGGCGATGATAAGGAAAAACAGCTGGAATGTGCACGAGCCTGGTCACTGTGGGAAGGATCAACCCTGTCACTATGGCCTGATTTGGACCGGGAAGCCCATTTCGGTGATGACGAGTTCGCCATCGCCTTTGCGCGCATTGAATGCCATTACTTTGTGAATGGCGGGTTTTTCGAGGTCGACGACCAGATCATTCGCGATCTGGATAAAGTACGACACATCCCCACTGTGCTGGTACAGGGTCGGTACGATATGTGCACACCAGCGCGTACGGCGTGGGATATCCACAAAGCCTGGCCCGAAGCCGAGTTCCATCTGGTGCACGATGCCGGGCATGCCTCAAGCGAGCCGGGTATCATTCATGAACTGATCGAGGCCACGGACAAGTTCAGGAATTGACTTGATGCCGAACAGATTGCCCCGCAACCCGTTCTACTATGTGCGCCATGGAGAGACCGACTGGAACCTGCAAGGGCGCATGCAGGGCCAGACCAATATCCCACTGAATGAAACCGGCCGTGAGCAAGCTCGGCAGGCTGCCGGATTACTGGTTGATCTACCGATTGTCGCCATGGTTGCCAGTCCGCTTGATCGTGCCCCGGAGACGGCCACTATTATTCAGGAGTCACTGGGCGTGCCCATGGAAATCATACCGGAAATACAGGAAGTCTACTGCGGTAAAAATGAAGGTGCTGAGAAAGGGAGGTGGTACACAGACTGGCTAGAGGGTGAATTACCGGAGGACGGGGAGGCTCCCGCCGATTTTCTGGAACGCATTCTTCATGGTATGGAAATAGCACTAAGTCGACCGGGACCCGTTGTCGTTGTGTCGCATGGTCAGGTGTTTCGTACGCTGATCAAAGCCATTGATGCCACGTTGGATCAGCACACGCCCAATGGTGTGCCCATGTATCTTGAACCTGCGGAAACAGGTTGGTCGATCAGGTTGTTAACCCCATAACTCAGGCTCAGGCGGGCTGACGTATCCTTTATTGAATTCAAGACCGTTTTCACGATCTTTTTTCATCAACAGCGGCCCGTCCAGGTCCACAAACCGCGCGTAGGGGCTGAGCAGGGTAGCTGGTGCCATGGCAAGCGATGTGCCCACCATGCAACCAATCATGATGCCAAAGCCCAGTTTATGACCGGTTTGCACCAATTCGATGGCTTCTGTGAGTCCGCCGGTTTTATCCAGTTTGATGTTGATCATCTGATAGCGTGATTTGAGATCGGGCAATGTTGCC
>JABJGO010000030.1 GCA_018662225.1 Rhodospirillales bacterium
AAGCGGCTTCTGCACCACCGGCAATCATCACGTCAGCGTCATCGAGCATGATCATGCGCGCTGCATCACCAATGGCGTGCGTGCCTGTGGCACACGCCGTCACCACCGCGTGGTTCGGGCCTTTGAATCCGTACCGAATTGAAATATGCCCGGATATGAGATTGATCAGACTGGCCGGAATGAAAAACGGGCTGAGCTTTCGCACATTGCCAGCTTCGACCTTGACGGAACCTTCGGCGATTTCTGACAGACCACCAATGCCTGATCCAACCAAGACGCCGGTCCGGCATTGTGATTCTTCATCTTCCGGCTGCCAGCCTGAATCCTCTACCGCCTGTTGCGCCGCGGCGATACCATAGATGATGAAATTATCCATCCGGCGCTGGTCTTTGGGAGACACCCAGTCGTCGGGGTTAAACGCACCTTCGCTGTGATCAACTCGCGCGGCGATCTTTGCCGGAATATCTGAGACATCAAAACCAGTTATCTCGCGAACACCGCATTCTGCATTGAGAATACGACGCCAGTTCTCGTCAATCCCGCACCCCAATGCGTTGACGATACCCATGCCTGTAACAACAACACGTTTCATCTGTTCATCATCCCGATATCATCGCCTGTTTGAGTGCCAAGGCAAAGGGATCAACCCCTTTGCGAGCCCAGGCGGCCAAAAATCGCACCAGAAAACGCACCAGAGCAGTACAACAAAATCTCGGAAATCGGGCGGAACAGGATTCGCGCCCGATTATTTCCGGATTTAGCTAGCTTGTGATTCGATGAAATCAACGGCGTTCTTAACGGTCTGAATATTTTCAGCCGCATCATCAGGAATCTCGCAACCGAATTCCTCTTCAAAAGCCATAACCAGTTCGACTGTGTCCAAGCTGTCTGCGCCCAAATCGTCGATGAAACTTGCGTTATCTACAATTTTTGCTTCGTCCACACCCAAGTGTTCCAGAACGATTTTTTTTACGCGTTCGGCGACGTCACTCATACTCATATTCCCCGTGTCTAAAAGAGGTTAAATTCGAATTTCATTGCCCTGTTTTTGTCCCCCTGTAATGGCCCGGTTTAAGGATTCACACGAGGTGCTAAAGGCAACATTTTGGTAACACACTTTTTTCGGGATGACCAGCGGTCACCCGCCGTATTCAGCCCTTAATGTGGTGCGGGGTATCATGTATTACGTATGCACCGCAAGCACTTGCTGCGTCGCTGAAATTGAACGTAACAAAACGTGATCAGATCCCCATCAAATCATGGCCATGCCGCCATTGATGTGAAGGGTCTGGCCCGTCACATAACTGGCCTCGATACTGGCCAGATATACCACACCGGCCGAGATATCGGCCACGCTACCCAACCGTCCAGACGGCACACCCGTTAGTAGTGTTGCTTTCTGATCATCACTCAGTGCATCGGTCATGGCCGTTTCAATGAAACCCGGTGCTACACAGTTCACCGTGATGCCGCGCGACGCCACTTCCTGGGCCATGGCTTTTGACATCCCAACCATACCGGCTTTCGACGCGGCATAATTGGCCTGGCCCGCATTGCCAGTGGTGCCAACAATGGAAGAAATGTTGATGATTCGCCCCCAACGCGCCTTCATCATGCCTTTGAGGCATGCCCGGCTAAGGCGAAATGTGGC
The DNA here is from genome assembly GCA_018662225.1 of Rhodospirillales bacterium. GTDB lineage: Bacteria > Pseudomonadota > Alphaproteobacteria > Rhodospirillales > Casp-alpha2 > JABJGO01. Next base: position 1,652 of record JABJGO010000030.1, read on the forward strand.
CGTCAGGTTTACGTCGATAACAGCCTGCCAGTCCTCATCCTTCATGCGCATGGCAAGTGTGTCGCGCGTCAGCCCCGCATTGTTGATCAGAATATCAACGCTGCCCATGGCCTCTGCTGCATCACTGATCAGCTTGTTCGGCCCCTCAGGATCACTCAGGTCACACGGCACCACGTGACACCGGTTACCCAGATCCGCGGCCACGGCATCCAGTGCATCTTTGCGTGTACCCGACAGCGCTACAACGGCACCTGCATCATGCAGGGTCTTGGCGATGGCGCCACCGATGCCACCTGATGCGCCAGTCACCAGGGCATTCTTGCCACTCAGATCAAACATATACTCTCTCCCTGAACTTGAATTATAGCGACGCCAAAAAAGTTTCCACGTCTGCCGGAGTCCCGACGTTGACCGACGTCATTTCCTTGTCGATTCGGCGGGTTAATCCGCTCAGTACTTTGCCCGCCCCCACTTCAACCAGCGTATCGACGCCCTGATCCTTCATATATAGAACGCTCTCGCGCCAGCGCACCATGTGCGTGACCTGTTCCACCAGCAATTCACGAATCTCATCGGGATCGACTGTCTTGCTGGCCGTGACGTTCGCAACCACGGGCACAATAGGTGCCTGCATTTGAACATTACCCAGCGCCTCGGCCATGGCATCGGCGGCCGGCGCCATCATGGAACAATGGAACGGGGCGCTAACCGGCAATAGAACTGCGCGCTTACAGCCTTTTTCTTTAGCCAACTCGCAAGCATGCTCCACTGCCGCGGCCTCACCACTGATCACCACCTGTCCCGATGCATTATCGTTGGCCGTACTGCACACGCCTGCGCTGGACGCTTCTTCGGCGATGGCACGCACATCATCCATCTCAAGCCCCAACAGAGCCGCCATAGCACCTTCGCCCACCGGCACCGCTGCCTGCATGGCTTTGCCGCGTATCTTCAACAATCGAGCCGTATCCGCCACGGTGAACGTGCCAGCGGCCGCCAGCGCTGAATACTCGCCCAACGAATGCCCGGCAACACAAGACGCAGCTGACGCCAAATCAAGCCCGCCCTCTTTCTCCAGAACCCGTAACGCAGCCATGCTTACGGCCATCAACGCCGGTTGAGCATTCTCGGTCAACGTCAATTCGTCTTCCGGACCTCCGGCCATAAGAAGGCTCAACTTTTGCTCTAGTGCATCATCAATTTCTTCAAATACCATACGGGCTTCAGGGAAGGCATCGGCCAGTTCACTGCCCATACCAACGGCCTGGGATCCTTGTCCGGGGAATATAAATGCGCGTGTCATATCGCTGTAGTTCTCATTTGTTATGCATGAATCGATGTGCATTTAGGGGACAACGTCGGGCGCAGAGAGTCAAGATAGTGTGGAGGGCCCGATCAGCCTGACTCCGTCCGGAACGTCCCCTGCAAATTTCACGCACGGTAAAAAAGCTCTTTATCAATGGTGAACTCTTGTACGCTCCGGGCATTTTGCGTATTAAAGTTAAAGATGAAAGCCATTCAAAAAGCGGCTAAAGAAAAGCCAGAACTCGTAATGAGCAGAACCTGACATGAGTAATGAATTTGAACAAATGTTGGCGCGGTTACGTGCAGAGTTTATCGATATTTGCATAGATAAGCTTGATTTTGTCGATACCGCCGTCACTCACTTTTCCAAGGATAAAGGACGGAGAGGAGAAAACTATCTCGACGTTCAGCGGGAAATTCACAGCATCAAGGGGTCCGCAGGTACCCACGGATTCAATTCAATATCAATAATTGCTCATAGACTTGAAGATTATGTTGAATCAAAACGCCGTTTATCGGCAAATGACTGGCAAGAGGTTCAGAAATTTGTTGATGCCATAAGAGATATCATCGAATCGAGAGAGGAACTGGATGAGGCCGGAATCGAAAAGGTTCTGAACGCCTTACCAAAAGGCGCTTACTCAACGATTGAAACCAAAGAAGGCAAGAAAGTAACACTCCTTCTTGTCATGCAGAAGAATTTTCAACGTAAACTTATCTGTATTAGTTCCGACTTGATCTGACACCGCACCCTTGAACTGGCGCTTTCTATCAAGCCTGACGTTATTCTTTCAGGCCAGGAATTATTGGAGTTTCCAGGTTCAGAACTTGCGGCAGTATTCAAAGCGATTACCGCGACGGCAAACCCCCCGTTCATCATCCTTACGAGCCACAAGGAAGGCTCTCTATCTAAGCCCGGCCCTGCAAATAAAGCTTTTGTGCTCAACAAGGATAAAGACTTCATACAAAACCTGAGCAATCTTTTGTTGTCCCTTGATTTATTCAATCCCGCAGGACCAAAGAGTAAAACGTGATCTTCCGCATAAAATCCGTGACCATGGCAAAGCGGATAATGTGCCAATGAATTCCATTAAAACAACCATTTCCACACAACCAGCCGCTTAAGTGAAACCTTTCCAGTGATGGAAATACTGGTTAGTTTTGGGTCGACTTAAAGACTAACCGGATATTGGAGAATTTAAGAAATGGGTGTCAGAGTTTGCGTCGCGGGTGTTACCGGATGGACAGGGTTAGAAATCACGCGTGGCATCATCGCTAGTGAGGATATGACACTAACCGCTGCCGTCTCACGAACGGCCGAGGGTCGTGATGTTGCCAACGTATTGGGACTTGAAGAGCCGACCGGTATTGAGATTTGTGCCACTGTTCAAGATGCACTACACGCCGACGTCGATGTCCTAATTGACTATACTTCGACTGAAGCTGTCAAAGATCATGTCCTGTATGCCATTGAGCAGGGTGTCGCCGTTGTTGTTGGCACATCGGGACTGTCAGCTGCTGATTATGACGAAATAGATCAGCGGGCACAGGAAAAAGGCGTTGGTGTTGTTGGTGGTGGAAATTTCAGTCTGACCGCGACAATGATGCAACATCTGGCATTGATTGCCGCCGAACACATTCCACAATTTGAGGTTCTTGAATGCGCATGGGCCGAAAAGGAAGATGTGCCAAGCGGTACTGCCCGTGAGCTAGCCGAAAAACTGGGTGATGTACAAAAACCGATTCAAGCCCGTCCCGTCAGCACGCTTTATGGACCGAAAGAAACACGTGGTGCGGAAATAAATGGCGTGCAGGTCCACTGTATACGCTCTCCGGGATTCACGCTGCGTTGCGAGGCGATCTTCGGCATGAAGGGAGAACGTTTGGCTATCACTCACGAGGCCGGGCAAAGTGCCGAACCATACGTGAGCGGCACTTTGCTAGCTGCGAGAAAAGCCGTAACGGTTAAAGGTTTGGTACGTGGTCTGGATGAATTGTTATTCAAATAAGAAGTCATCGGCTGCATGGTTAAACGTTGCTCCACCGACCGTCAAATAACCAACAATGAAGTAAGTTAAACAGTGATTTTCCGACTTTCGCCTATGGGCTTGATTGCCGCCGCTTGCCTCATTGAAACCCTGAGCATGCTGACCCTATCGACTTTTCCATCACTCATTCCTGTGTTTCAGGATGCCTGGGGTCTATCCAATACGGAAGCAGGAACGATTAGTGGTCTGTTTTTTGCCGGTGAACTGATCAGCGTAACCCTGCTCTCGGCCATGATGGACAGATGGGACGGGCGCCCCATATTTTTAATCGGACTATTCGTCGGTTGCTTAAGTGGTATCGGGTTCCTTATCGCGACGGGGTTCTGGTCTGCTGGCGCATGGCGGTTCCTGCAAGGTTTTGCCCTCGGCGCAACCTATATGCCTGGGCTGAAGATACTCACGGATCACCTTCCGCCCGAATATCGCAGCCGTGGCACCTCATTTTATACAGCGACCTACTATTTGGCCGCCGGATTTTCCTATTTTCTAGCCCTTGAGACTGAACCACTTTTCGGGTGGCAGACAAGCTTCCTCCTGGCATCCCTGGGGCCTTTTGTTGGTCTCATGGTTGCCTGGAAAACTATTCCATCCTCTCCCCCACCGCCGCAAGAGGGCAATACGCCGGTTAAGGTCTTCGATTTCAGCGGCGCTTTGAAAAACCGAAAAGCCATAGGGTTCTCCCTGCTTTATGGCCTCCACAATATGGAATTAATTGCGTTCTCCTCGTGGCTGGTCCCTTTTCTGGCCTATAGCCAGACGCTGCAGCCTTCTGCATCGTCCGGTTCCGGATGGTCTCTCGGTATTATTGCGGCCTTTGTTTCAACGGCGGCGCTTCCGGCCAGCATCTTTTTTAACGAAATCACCCATCGCGTTGGCCGGCAGGCGCTGATCGTGGCCGTGGCCGTCGTTTCTGTCACCGTTGCCATCACCTTCGCCTACTCCCCGACCTGGGGTTACACCGCGGTTGTCTTGCTCGCCTTTGTGTTTAGCATGTCAATTGCTGCCGACTCCTCGGCCATCACCGGGGGTGTTCTCAGTGTTATCGACCCGGCGCACAAGGGGCGTTCCATGTCGCTTTATTCTCTGGTGGGTTTCACCGGCGCATTCATCGGCCCGGTTATCTTCGGTATGGTACTCGACGGGTTCGGTGGCGAGCATGATCCACTCGCCTGGATCGCAGCTTTCGCGGCGATTGCAGGGCTCGTTCTCATTGGCCCCATTATTGTTTGGCGAATGATCGGTTTTTCCGAAAAAATTTACTAGCCGGGCAAATTCACAGCGTATCTTTACACGCCTAGAAAGAGTTACCAAATCTGATCAGGAGATTTGTGTTTCATATCATCACTAATGCCGTACAAAATACGGGTGCGGGCTTCAATGCTGCACGCAAGCGTTTCAGCCAGGTTCAGGGCGTTCAATAATTCAGTGGTGCTGTAATATGTCAGGTGTTGTTGAGCCAATCTGACTTTGTCCGCGTCCAGCAAAGTCTCAGCGACCACGGAAACATCTGAATGTTCTTTCAACAAGCGTTTTTCCAGCGCTTCCCAAACTTCCGTAATTTCCGGCAAAAATTTATCAGCGTGTTGGAATACCAAATACATCAATCGTTTAAACACGGCTGTCGCGGACCGTGTTGATTCAATACCCTGCGGTATAGTCGACAGGCTTTCTTCATGGCGCAGGTTACTAAAACGGGACGATTCAGAATCTGTCAGATAACGGTGTTCCCGGAATTCTTCAGGAACGGTTTCACACCCCATGTAGACGGGCACAAATGGGGCTGCAATTGCGCCAACCTGGGTATGCCATAAATGGCGTAATTGTGGATGTCTGGGATTATACAACGGTACGACCTGGCCGTAACCTGCTGTATCACCGGTCAGTTTTTCGCATCGAACGGCCCACATCATATCTTCGATTGTGACTTTTTCTGATTGAGCCGCTCTTTTCGCCATTTCTTCTTCAATCCACTGCACGCCATCCCAACGGTGTTTTCCATCGCCATAGATATCATTAACGTTGAACGGGGTGCCCTCCTTCGCATCATACCAACCTTGCGATACGGCAAATGAAACCAGATTGTGTGAATAGAGATAGTCGTCATGTGCGGCATTATGTACGGGAATTTCGTTGATGTAGCCTGGGCGAGACGCACGAATGCTGTCGGGGCCAAGCCGTTCGGCAGCCCACAGCCCTTGACCACCCGCGAATTCAATAACCACCCAGGCTTCGTCCGGGTCTGCGATAATGTGTGAGTTCCCGCCGTAGGTTGAATAGCCGTACTCGGCAATCAGATATCCAATAAGCAGAACCCCTTCACGCGCCGTTTTAGCGCGCTCTATGACAATGCGGGCCAGATCACTGTAGTTTGGCCCGGTCTGTGTCATGGGCGTCATGTCCTTAAGTTCCTGGCGAGAACTCGACCAGATATCGCGAACCGCTACGCCATATTCATTCAATCCACCATTGGTCAGGGGGGCCGGGACGCCGAGATAGAAGCTGTAATTTACGCAGATATGTCTCGCTGTTTCCGGAACTTGCGGAATTTCCGACAGGATACCCGGCATGCCAGCACTCGGTGTTACGCCAACCGTAATTGTACTTTCAGGTGCATGTTCCAGACGCGGCACGATTGTTAGTGAATGGCTTGATGGCTCGTCACCATATCCGGCCAGGTAGGCTATGCCATCCGCCGTATGGTTTTTCCCCACATAAATTCCGTAGCTCATTGATCTCCACCCTTATTATTTTATGACCACAATCCAGCGGTCCGAAATCGAGTGTAATCAAAGAGTGCCCGCCACGAAAGCAGACGTAATTGAAGGCTGATAATCAGCCCCGAGAATAGCCATAAACCGGCATCAGCAGGCATCATCACAACTGTACCCAAAGTTCACGCCTGGGTCGGAGACAATCGGTAAAACACTCTCAATTTCCTCCAATGATAGGTTCTCACGCCATCTTCCTACTCGTACAGAATGATCGAGGCGTGAGTATGCGCGCGATGTTTCTGCCTCAACAAATTCATCATTGTTTGTATCCTGAACACGGTCGGCCCATTGGCTGAGCGACGTTTCAAGTGTGTGAAAGTTCAGAGCAAGAACCTTGCATACAGATTTCGCAACGGCGTTAGGTTCCGAGATCATGTTCTCAAACTTAATGATTGTGGCGAATGCTGAAACCTGTTCAAAGCCAAAAGTATTGAGAAAAGCCCAATGGTGGGCGCATTGTTGAATGAGAGGCCGACGCAACCACACCTCCCAATCGGGTGGCTTAGGGTGATGCCCCCATTCTTGTGAAATACCAACACGAAGTGAGCATATGGCATCCAGTGGATGGCGCACGACCCAGAAATACTTCATGCGTGGTTCGCATCTTTGCATTTCGGTCAATGGAAAGGATAACCCTGGCGCTGCTTCGAAAGCAGCTACCTCGCGAGGTACTTTGAATGCCAATGGAGAGGAAAAGTCTGCTCCTAAGACATCTGTGAAAGATGGCTCGCTGGAGTAATGATACATCGGGAGGCTCTCAAACATCTCTCCAAATATTGAGGTGCCACTTCGCCCGCACCCCAAAACCATTACTGGCGGAGGCTGATTTCGATTCATTGATCCAACCTTTGTGTAAGGACTGAGCTTACTGTCCCAGCATCAATGCCACAAATTGGGAATTGTCGAAATTGCAAAAATTCCGAATAGTCTCCTTGGAGTCATTGGCCGACTAAACTGAAATCTTTAATGGCGCCCCTCATCGCTGAGCAACAATCAAGCCTATATCGTCGCCGTATCCGGACGATCTTCACGGGACGGCCCGCGATCTTTGATGCGTTACCGGTGTCCATCATGTTTCTTTCCTTTCCTTTCCTCAACTCGGTTTTTCCCGAGTTTTCCTTTTTGCCGAATCGTTGCCCAGACAATCCCAAGGATAACCGCGCTGAAGGCTGCAAGAAACGTTAACCAACCTGCTGTGCCGCTATCGCCGAGAGCAAACTGGCCTCCCATATGCGAAAACAGAAAGGTCATGGGAATCATGCCGGCAAGCGTTGCTAGCGAGAAACGAAGAGTGGATATGGCGGTTACGCCAGCCACATAACTTACGGCGTCAAAGGAAATTGCCGGGACAAGGCGCGCCAAAAATATGCTGATCGTAAGGGTATTTGGGGATGACAGCCCTTTGGGAAGGTCGAATTTCGACGCCATCCGGCCAACCGGCACCCGACCCAGCTTCCGTGCAATGAAAAAGGCGATCATCGCGCCGATCTGCGCACCGATCAGTGCATACACCGTGCCCCAAATGTGGCCATAAGCCGCGCCTGATATTGCCGTTAAAGGGGCGCTGGGTAGCGGGCTAATGACAACGGCGATGGCAATCGAAACGACGATAATCAAAGGGCCGACGGCTCCAGCATCCTCAACAGCCGCGCGAATCACATCGGGGCTCGAGATAAACTCAAACGAACCAATAAACGCCACGTAAACACCGACACCGACGAGGATAACGGCAACGGCCCACTTAAAGGCTAGAACACGTGAAACGGTAGTCATGGTCTTACCGTCATGACACTTGATCCCTATATCCTGGTTGTTCGAAGCCTCAAGGCATTACTGATCACAGAAACCGATGACAGGCTCATGGCCGCTGCTGCAAACATCGGTGAGATCAAAAACCCGAAAACCGGATAGAGTACGCCAGCTGCTATAGGAACCCCGGCCGCATTGTACACCAACGCAAAAAACAGATTCTGTTTGATGTTACGCATGGTCGCCCGTGATAAGCGCCTCGCCCGGACGATGCCATTGAGATCACCACTGACCAGGGTGAAGCCAGCACTCTCGATTGCCACATCGGCCCCGGTTCCCATGGCGATGCCCACATCGGCCTGCGCCAAAGCAGGGGCATCGTTCACACCATCACCAGCCATGGCGACTTTTCGGCCCTCTGCCTGCATCTCCTTGACGATACGCGCCTTGTCCTCGGGCAGTACGTCAGCACGAATTTCATCAATACCCAGCTTTGCGGCCACCGCCATTGCTGTGCGTTCATTGTCGCCGGTTGCCATGACGATGCGGAAACCTTCTTGGTGCAGTGCTTTCAGGGCATCTGGCGTGGTCTCCTTCACCGGATCGGCCACCGAAACAAGGCCCGCAATCTCGGAGCCAACCATCACGAACATCACGGTTTCGCCTTCATCACGCCGGGCATTGGCAACATCGTTGAGGCTGCCTCCATCGAGGCCCATATCAGCAACCAGTTTGGCATTCCCAAGCGCCACCGGATTGCCGTCGACGACGCCTTTTACACCCTTTCCTGTTATCGCCTCAAACGCGTCGGCCTTGGCAATGGCGACGCCACGTTCCTCAGCGCCAGCGACGATCGCCTCCGCCAGAGGGTGTTCCGAGCCACGCTCAAGGCTTGCGGCCAGCCGAAGAACCTCGGACTCGTCGTGGCCAGCCTCAGGAAGCACCGCAACAAGCTTTGGCTTGCCCACAGTCAGGGTGCCCGTTTTGTCAACAATCAGCGTATCAACCTTGGCAAAGCGTTCCAGCGCCTCAGCATTCTTGATTAGCACACCAAGCTGTGCCCCTCGGCCCGTCGCCGTCATGATCGACATAGGTGTCGCCAAACCAAGTGCACAAGGACAAGCAATAATCAGAACGGCGACAGCCGACACTAGGCCGTAGGAGAATGCCGGGACTGGCCCCCAGATTGACCAGGCGACGAATGCAAGGATAGCGACGCCAATCACCGCTGGAACAAATAATCCCGCCACCGAGTCGGCAAGTTTTTGAATTGGTGCGCGGCTGCGTTGTGCACTGGCGACCATTTCGACAATCTGGCTGAGCATGGTGTCATTGCCAACGCGCTTGGCCTCCATGACGAAACTGCCGGTACCGTTGATCGTAGCGCCTGTAACATTATCGCCCTGGACCTTCTCGACCGGAACCGGCTCGCCGGAGATCATGGACTCGTCGATGGATGACCTGCCTTCGACCACCACGCCATCGACCGGTATTTTATCTCCTGGACGCACGCGCAGGTGATATCCGACCTGAACATCTTCCAGTGGAATGTCTTCCTCCTGACCGTCTTTACGGATCACGCGGGCGGTCTTGGCAGCGAGGTCAAGCAGAGCACGGATCGCCGATCCTGTCCGCTCGCGTGCACCAAGTTCCATCAATTGCCCAAGCAGAACCAAAACAACAATCACGGCGCCTGCCTCGAAATAGACCCCGACATTGCCATCCATATCCCGGAACCCTTCCGGGAATATGCCCGGCGCGAGCACGGCAACCACGCTAAACAGGTACGCCGAACCCACACCCATGGCGATCAGGCTGAACATATTGAGGTTCATCGAGATGTATGACTTCACCCCCCGAACGAAAAACGGCCAGCCTGCCCACAGGATCACCGGTGTGCTGATCGCAAGCTCGATCCAAACCGTTAACCGCTCACCAATCATTTCACGGATAAACCCAAGACCAATGAACGACCCCATGGTGAGCACAAGAAGCGGGACCGTAAACACGGCGCCGATCCAGAAGCGACGCCTGAAATCAACGAGCTCCGGGTTCGGCCCCTGATCTGCGGCCGGTATCCCCATGGGCTCAAGCGCCATGCCGCATATGGGACAATCGCTTGGCTCGTCCGTGATGATTTCGGGATCCATAGGGCAGGTGTACTTTGTGCCCTCAGGCATTGGTTCAGGTTCGGGTCGGCCCTGCAGATATGTTTCAGGCTCTGCTGAGAACTTCTCATCACATCGTGACGAACAGAAGTAGAAGCGCTCGCCATTATGTTTCGCCATGTGCCGCGCGCTGGCACGGTCCACCGTCATGCCGCAAACGGGGTCTTCCGCCGTGATATAGTCGTCGGGTTTGGCAACGAACTTATCCAAACATTTCGGATTACAGAAATGGTAACTGTGCTCAGCGTGCACTGTTGATGGTTTTCCCGCAGAAAGATCGACGGTCATGCCGCAAACAGGGTCACGTGTTATTTCGTTGTTCGATGGTTCGGTGTTTGATGCGGGAACTTGAGACATTTATCTCTCCACGAGGGGTAAGTGATTGAGTGATTTCATAATGATGAGGCCTCCAGTAACTAGAGAGTCAAGAGTATTTGAGGGCAACATGGGTTAGCCATAATTGCATGGCTCAAAAAACTTGTGACAAAATGTGCCAGCGCAGGTTTCTGACAAATTTCAGTAAAGCGTGGGCGTTATCATTTTCCGTATGATAAATGTTTCACCCCTGAGTTATGAACGATTCGCAGTGCTCGTCAGCCCCCTACTGGTTCCTGGCCATGCTCCAACGTCGCCAGTAACGAAAAATGGTGGCCCAGCACCAATCACCAGAACCGCGAGCACATCTCATCGAGAGAGTGGTGAAAATACACTCAACAGCCGATCTCCCCGCGACAATCCTGACTTGACGGACAACGCCGATACTCGTTTAAGGCAGCGTATCCCCGTTAAACACCCCGACCCGACAACGGGCCGAGGACAAAATTTCGATTTTTATGCATAGGTATGCATAGGGCAGTCCAAAGGGCGTTGTCGGATTCTTGCGTACGGTCGAGGGCGAAGTTGATGAACTGATCACCAAAAATAAATAAACGCCGCCGTCTCGCTCTGGCTTTCCAGCTCGAACTCAAGAAACTGATCGTAAAAGGCCAGCGCCTCGGCGAGGTTACCTACTTCCAGCGCCACGTGGTTGATGCCCACAGCGCGGGCTTTTTTAGTGATGTTTTTACTCATAGTATTCACGTTAAATTCAATGGAAGACGAGTTCAAAACAAATATTGTTACGATCTCAATTTAAGGGCGCAGTTATTACCATTCAATCCCATGCTCACAAAGCCCTTGAAATTGCATGTCATGGTACTCATATCACGTTCGAGAAGCTATCCTCCGTCATCGGTGGTCCATGATACGGTACTGCTCAGCTATCATCGCTTAAAAACTTTTGTTTCCACGGAAATATTGCACGAATGGTCCCTACCGAATCGAAAATTGAGCATCTCGTAGAATTAGCCGAAGTTCGTTCTACAGAAAGCACCGCTGAACTCGTAACGATCATCAAGGATCTTTTCGAAAATCAGGGTGAAGTACTGAGTGATCGCGAAAAGAACTTGATGTTCAAAATCGTGAAAACCCTGTTTCACGAGGTGGAGGTTTCTGTCAGGCGTGAGTTGAGCCAGCATTTGGCAGATCGTGATGATGTTCCACATGATCTTATAACCTATCTCGCAAACGACGATATTCAGGTAGCTGAACCCGTCCTGTCACGATGCGAATTGCTACAGGATACCGATCTGATCAAGATCATTCACCAACGCACTGAAGAATACCATATGGCTATTACGTTGCGCCGCGAGATTAACGAAGATGTATCGGGAGCCTTGGTGGAAACAGGTCATACGGACGTCATCATCAGTTTATTGAATAACGAAAACTCTCGAATATCCGAATCAACAATGAACTATCTGGTGGAACAATCGAAACGAGTAGATACGTTTCAGGAACCACTCGTTCACCATCGCGATCTGAACAGTGGCATGGCTGAGAAACTGTTTGAGTGGGTATCAGACGCCCTGCGCCGGGATATTTTCAAGAAGTTTGATCTTCCGCCTGAAATTATTAACAAGTATCTCAGTCAGACAGATGAAAAAATCGCCAAAAAAAAGAGAAGGCAGGGCGAGGAAATCCCGGACGCAACAATGGATCTGATCAGGCAACTCAAAACTCAAGGAATGGCAACGATTGAAGTTCTGATCGCTGCTCTGAACCAGGGTGAGATTCCTTTGTTCATCGGCCTGTTTGCAGAAATAACAAAACTAAGCACCGGATATTCCACGGATATCATCCTTGATGGAAATGGTGAGGAAGTCGCCGTCGCCTGCAAGGCCATCGGTGTTACGGAATTCCAATTTGTGACGATTATCAAGAAACTCCGCAAGCTGGACGCGCCGAACAAAGAAAAAACATCGCCTGCACAAATCAACGAGATGGCCGCATTCTATCGAACGCTAAACCTTAAGAATGCTGTTGAGGTTACTGAGTCCTGGAGGAACCTATGACAGACGGCGTGTACGAGGAAAATGATGACACAACACAGGGTAGCCAAAGGCCCCGCCATCGTCGGAGCTGGCCATCCATTGCCGGGACTGCTGAGCAACGCGCGTCGCGTGGCCTCTCCATACTGGAAGACATCACACGGTTGATATCGGAATGGGTATGGGAAACTGATACGCAGGGCAATATTTCCTACGTCTCAGACCGTGTGAATGAAGTGTTGGGGGTTATTCCTCTACAAATCATCGGGAAAACATTTGCAGAGATGGGTACCTTTTTGACAGAAACCGGAGACGAACTGGATATCAACTGGACAGACCCGTTTCGCGAAGCCTTATTCAAGACGCAGGATGCCTCTGGCGCAGAAAAGTTGTTCCTGGTCAGCGGCATTCCGTTTTATGACCCGGAGTCATGGAGTTTCAGGGGATTTTCCGGCACCGCTGAGGATATTACCGAACGGATAAATGCTGAGACAAAGTTAATACGAGCTCAAAAAGAGTTGGAGGCGCGCGTAATCGAACGTACGGAGGCGCTGGAGTTGGCTCAACAGGCAAAAGTTGAACTGTTGACCAACGAGCAGCGATTTCGGGCGCTCTATAACCAATCCCCCCTCGGCATTACAGTTCAGGATTATTCCGGGGCAAAACGCCAAATCGATCAACTACGCGACCAGGGTATCAGCGATATCTATACCCATTTGCGAACAAACAAGGATGCATTCTTGGCGTGTTTCGAGAACATCGTCCTAACTGATGCCAATGAAACACAGATTAAGATGTTCGGTACATCGTCGCTAGAAGAGTACATCGCACAAAGCTACACGAACTCGTTAGACGGAGAGGTTTGGCAAGAATCGTACCTTCAGGAATTGACAGCTTTTGCGAACGATGAAGTTACCTATTCTATCGAAGTTTCGGATGTCCAGGCTGACGGTACGCCAATAGAAATCAGAATGATATCGCGGATCAGCGATGAGGCCCATGGGGACTGGTCCGAGATCATTTCTACCCATGAAGATATTACGGAACGCAAGGAACTGGACCGCATGAAGTCCCAGTTTGTCTCCACGGTCAGCCACGAACTGCGTACTCCCCTGACGTCCATCAAGGGGGCTCTGGGCATGGTCACCAATGGTACCCTTGGTGAATTACCAGATGCGGTCAACAATATGATTGATTTAGCTTATAAGAATACCGACAGGTTGGTCTCTCTGGTCAACGATATTCTGGAAATTGAGAAGATCGACTCCGGTGTTGATGACTATGATTTCAGGCCACTCAATCTTTCCGACCTGGTATCAGAAGCAATCAAAATGAACGAAGGGTATATGGCAACGTATGGCGACAGACAGTTGGTCACTAAAATAGCACCATCAGTCATGGTCGGGGGGGATGCCTTTCGCCTCAGTCAGGTGGTTACCAATCTGCTTTCCAACGCCATAAAATTCTCACCAATTGATAGTGAAATCGAAATATCCGTTTCCACCGACGGTGATCGGGTGACAGTGTTGGTCACGGATCATGGTGACGGCATACCGGAAGATTTCAAGGGCCAGATTTTCCAACGGTTTGCCCAAG
>JABJGO010000005.1 GCA_018662225.1 Rhodospirillales bacterium
ACGGGTGTGGCCGATACCAATCGTACCGTCCATGGGTTCTTCATCAAGACGAGTGGCCAGATTGTGCAGCTTGCCTTCGGCGCGGCGGCGGTCGATCGACCCATTGACCAGCGTGGCGATACCGGCGGAATCGTATCCACGGTATTCCAGTCGCTTCAGGCCCTCCAACAACAAGGGGGCTGCGTCCTGTTTACCAACAATGCCAATAATGCCACACACAGATCAGATATCCTTCTATTTGTCTTTTTTATTGCGGTTGCGGAACTTGGCGGCCCAGCCTGCAATGGACCGACGTTCAGGCCGGGTAACGGCCAACGCATCTGGTTCCACGTCGGTGGTGATGGTGCTGCCCGCACCCACGTTGGCCCCGTCGCCTACAGTAACAGGTGCCACCATGACCACGTTGGATCCGATAGAAACACCGTCACCGATGGTGGTGCGGTGCTTGTTAAAGCCGTCATAGTTTGCGGTGATCGTGCCCGCACCAATATTGGATTTAGCGCCCACCGTGGCATCACCGATATAGGTCAGATGATTGGCCTTGGCACCGGGGCCCATGGTCGCGTTCTTGATTTCAACAAAGTTACCAATGTGCACATCTTCGCCAATATCCGCACCGGGGCGTAATCGGGCATAGGGGCCGATGATGGCACCGTTTGATACGGTGCAGCCTTCCAGATGTGAATTAGCGCGGATGCGTACATGGTCGCCCACGGTCACACCGGGGGCAAAAAATACGTTGGGCTCAACAATTACATCGCGGCCCAATTTGGTATCATAAGCGAACCAGACCGTTTCTGGCGCGATCAGCGTTGCCCCGTTATCCATGGCTTGCTGGCGCAGATTTGATTGCAGGTAGGCCTCAGCCTCGGCCAGATCGCGGCGCGAATCAACACCGATCAGCTCATCCGCATCGCCTTCCACAACGGCACAAACGCGGCCATCGGCGCGGGCAATTTCAACAATATCGGTCAGGTAGAATTCACCCTTGGCGTTGTTATCTGTGACGCGTTCCAGCAACGACCACAGGACGCTGCCATCAATGACGAAAACCCCTGAATTACAGAGCGGCACGGCCAACTGTTCGGGCGTGGCCTCTTTGGCTTCTACAATGGCGTCCAGTGTGTCGCCATCGCTGGTGATCAGGCGGCCATACATGCCGGCATCATCCGGGCGGAACCCCAGCGCCACCACGGCGGGATTATCAGGCGACTGACGTCGGTCGATCATGCGTTGCAGGGTTTCGGGGCTGATCAGTGGATCGGCCCCAAGCAGGGTCATTACGTCACCGTCCAAATCACCTAAAGTGCCTTTCGCCGACAGAACCGCATGGCCGGTACCACGGGCAGGTTCCTGAATGGCGGTCATATGAGGTGCGACAGCATCCGCGACTTCGTTCATACCCTTGCCGATAACGGCGCAGATATCTCTTACCCCAATGCTTTCCAGCGTGGCGACCAGATGGCTGATCATAGGGCGGCCACCAATGGCGTGCATAACCTTGGGCAAGTCCGACTTCATGCGGGTGCCGTGGCCGGCGGCCAGGATGATGGCTGTGATGGGGCGCTTTGTCATAAGGTCGACTGTATAGGATTAATGGTTAACAAGTGGGGATTAACAGACTACGAGTACGCGGAAAATGCCACACAGCGCCCCTGATACCAAGTCAAAGATTGTTTCCAATTCCTGCAATCTGTTTCAGCTTGTTACACGCGTCCAAAGTGGCGTCTAACCGGCTTTCCCACAGCCGCTTGCCATCGATCCGCAGGTTTTTGTTATCAAACATCAACTTAAAGTCCTTCGTACAGCATCTTTCCAGCCGGTATACAGTCGGTCCCGTTCGGATTGATCCATTGTTGGTGTGTATTGTTTTTCAAGCGCCCACTGTGCGGCAAATTCATCCAGGCCCGGATACATCCCCACGTGCATACCCGCCAGATAGGCCGCGCCCAAGGCGGTGGTCTCGGTGATGGTCGGCTGGTCCACCGGTGCATTCAACACATCGGCCAATCGCTGCATGGTCCACGCCGATGCCACCATGCCACCATCAACGCGCAGCACGGTATCATGTTGTTCGGCTACATCGCCGTTCATGGCTTCGATCAAATCGCGGGTTTGAAAGCACACGCTGTCCAGGGTGGCGCGGGCCAGCTCAGCCGGACCTGTAGCACGGGTCAGGCCATACAGTGCGCCTCGACAGTCGGCGTCCCAATAAGGTGCGCCCAATCCCACAAAGGCGGGCACCAGATACACATCCTGTGCCGGATCGGCTTTTGCTGCCAGTTTCCCGGCTTCGGCCGCGCTATCAATGATTCCCAAACCATCGCGCAACCACTGCACCCCGGCACCGGCAATAAAGATGGACCCCTCAAGCGCATAGGTGGGCTTGCCGCCAATCTGATAGGCAATGGTGGTTAACAGACGATTGTTTGAACGGACCGCCACGTCGCCTGTGTTCAGGAGCGCGAAGCATCCTGTACCATAGGTGGATTTCATCATGCCGGGTTTAAAACAGGCCTGCCCCACGGTGGCGGCTTGTTGATCACCGGCAATACCTGTGATGGGGATGGCCGCACCAAACAGGTTGGCGTCGGTCACACCGAAATCATCGGCGCTATTCATAACCGTTGGCAGGACGGATGCGGGCACGTTCAGGATGGATAACAGATCGTCGCTCCACGCCCCGCCCTGAATATCATAGAGCATGGTGCGGCTGGCGTTGGTGGCATCGGTGGCATGGGCTGAACCACCGGTGAGCCGCCACAACAGGAAACTATCGATTGTGCCAAATGCCAGCTTTCCATCGCTGGCTGATTGCCTGGCGCCATCCACGTTATCCAGTATCCACGCAACTTTGGTGCCGGAGAAATATGGGTCGAGCAGCAAACCTGTCTTGGCGGTCACGGCTTCTTCGTGGCCGTCCTTCTTTAGCTGGGCGCATTGGTCGGCCGTGCGGCGGTCTTGCCACACAATGGCGGGGTAGATTGCTTTGCCGGTTTCACGGTCCCAGACGACCGTGGTCTCCCGCTGATTGGTGATGCCGATGGCGGCGATGTCGCTGGCCTGAATACCGGCTTTGTCGATCACCGCACGACAGGTCTCAATCGTTGTGGTCCAGATATCTTCCGGGTCGTGTTCTACCCATCCTGAATCCGGGAAATGCTGGGTGAATTCCTGTTGCGCCATATCCACCACGCGGCAGTCCTGATCAAACAGGATTGCCCGGGATGAGGTGGTGCCCTGGTCAATGGCGAGAATATATCGTGACATGTGTAACCTCTTGCGGTGTGCTAAAGCAAAACCCGATCAAATTGACTCAATTTGTGAAGGTGGCTTTGCGTAACATCAACAATTTAGAGCATTTTCTGTGAGCTCGTGTGAACAGATAATGCTCTAAACCCCAGTTTGATTGTTGATCATCCAGTATTCAAGGCCACGTGTTTCCTGCGCTGAAAAATGCAGGCCTAACTTGCTTCGCCGCCACAGAACGTCTTCAGCACATAGTGCCCACTCATGGGCCATCAAATAAGCAACCTCACAGGCGTACAGGTCTGCACCGAAATGGATGCCCAAATTTGCCGTGGCTTTCCGATCACCAAGCATGGTGCGTGCCCGCGTGCCATAAGACCGCGCAAGTCGCGTCACAAGGCTCGCGTCCAACGCTGGATAGGCATGGCATAACTGATCGGTCAGATCGCCGAGGCCTTGCACCGGAAAATCACCACCGGGCAGGGGGCTGTTGATTGTCCATGTGCCTGTGTTCTGCGGTAACCATGGGGTCAGTTTCTTCAACGCATCTTCAGCCAGTCGCCGGTAAGTGGTGATCTTGCCACCAAAGATGTTGAGGGCGACGGCCTGACCATCACCGGTGTCATCCAAATCCAGCACATAATCCCGCGTGGCCTTCTGGGCTGAGGCGGTGCCGTCATCATATAACGGTCGAACACCGCAATATTGCCAAACCACATCAGATGGTGAAATCGGGTCGGTGAAATACTCGCTGGCCGCCCGGCACAGATAGTCTACTTCGTCATCGGAAATAGACGCGATTGCGGGATCGCCGTCATAGTCAACATCGGTGGTGCCGATCAGCGTGAAGTCCTGCTCATAGGGAATGGCAAAGATGATGCGGTTGTCAGGATTTTGGAAGATATAGGCTTTATCGTGGGAGAAAAGCGCCGGGACCACAATGTGGCTGCCTTTGACCAGCTTGGCAGCGGATGCCGAACTGACGGCGTCGATCGTTTCCACCATCTCGGAAACCCACGGGCCCGAAGCATTGATCAGAATCTTTGCCCGTATGGTCTCTGTTTCGCCGGTTGTTTCATTCTTTGTTTCTACGGACCATTGACCATCAACCCTCGCGGCCTTGGTCACGCGAGTCTGCACATGAATGTGAGCGCCTTGGCTGGCCGCATCCATGGCATTGAGAACAACCAACCTGGCGTCATCCACCCGACAGTCGGAATACTCAAAGGCTTTGTCGAAAGAGGGTTTAAGCGGCGCGCCAATTTCGCTGCTACGCAAGCGAATTGAGCGGCTGGCCGACAACAGTTTTCGGCCCCCCAGATGGTCGTACAGAAACAACCCCAAACGGATGAGCCAGGCCGGGCGCAGGCCCTTTTGGTGTGGCAATACAAACCGCAGCGGGGCGATCAAATGGGGCGCAATGGCCCACAAGGTTTCGCGTTCACGTAGCGATTCACGAACCAGCTGAAACTCGTAATGCTCCAGATAGCGCAACCCGCCGTGAATCAGCTTGGTTGAGGCCGATGAAGTGGCGCTGGCCAGATCATTTTGCTCTGCCAGGTATACGGTCAAGCCCCGGCCTGTGGCGTCACGGGCAATACCACATCCATTTATGCCGCCACCAATGATGGCGATATCATAGAGGCCTGCCGTCAATTTCATTCTCCGAATTTCAATAGTTTTGCCGCCCTGAAAAGGTCTGGTGCAGCAACATGCCGATGCCATCAATCTAACGATAAGATAGCCCCCTGTACAACGGGGCAATGTCACGGTAATGATTAATTCATGTCGCTCTTTGGAACCCAGGCAATAGAAACAAAACGTGGACCGCGCGGTGTGTGGCCTTACTTCTTTATGGCTATTATCTGTGTGTTTGCCTACGTGTTTACGTTGCTTTCTTTGTGGCCGTGGGGCTATCCGACCCGTGATGAGCTTGTTGAAACGGGCGGAGAGATCAGATCTGTCCGTATTCGGGATGTTATCTCGGGAACCAGTGCTGGTGCCGGGTTGCCCACCCATGTGTCGGTATATTTCACCTTTCGCGACCTGGAAGGCGAATATGAGTACCCATGGAATTTTCCCAAATATATTCATGCGCGTGATCGTACGGCGGTCTATGCCGATATTCTGGTGGAAAAGGCTGCTTTGGCAGAGCCTGGCCCCTACCTGATATGGGGCGTGAAAGAAGACAACAATCACAAAGCAGAAGAAAAACAAACGATCATTACGTATGAAGAAATTGAGGCCCAGCTCCTTTCTCAACAGCAAACCCTTGATACTATGCTCAGGTGGTTAGGTGGTGGCGCGGTGGCGCTTAGTCTATGGGGCTGGTATACAATTCGCTGGAACCGGCGGAATTACCCACCACTCATATGACACATTCTGAACCCAACCATTCTGCCCGTGACGTAGCCATGGGCACCATCTTCATTCTGCTGGGCGGGGCGTTCCTCAGTACCGGTGGGGTCATCATCCGCTTTGTGGAAACCACGGATTCGTGGACTGTTCTGTTTTATCGTTCCGTTGGCTTTGTGTGTTTACTCATAATCGTGATTGCCTTCCGGCACCGTAAAAACACCGTTGGTGCTTTTCGGGCGGTCGGGGTGAATGGTTTGTGTATGGCGCTGACGTTGGGCTGTGGGTTTACGTCTTATGTGTTTGGCATGATGCTGACCACGGTAGCCAATGTATCATTTATCATCAGTGCAGGCCCTCTGTTCGCCGCCGTGTTTGGCTGGATTGTTTTGCGTGAACGCGTCTCCCTTACCACCATGATGGTGATTGCCGGTGCCGTGATTGGCATGGGACTGATGTTTGCTGATGGACTTTCCACCGGCCAGATGGCTGGCAACCTGGTGGCGCTGGGTCTGCCGCTGACATTCGGCCTTATGGTCGTGTTGATCCGGCGTGCTGGTGACATGGACATGCTGCCCGCCACCTGTATGGCGGGTATGGTGTCAGGGATTGCGGGGTTGGTGTTTTCAGAAAGCTTAAGCGTTTCATCATCAGACATGATGATCATGTTGGCTATGGGTGTTGTTCAGCTTGGCATGGGGTTCATGCTGATCACGCTTGGCACACGTTATATTGCGGCCGCTGAAGCCGCGTTGTTATCACTGTCTGAATCCGTTCTGGCACCTGTACTGGCTTGGTTGATCATCATGGAAATTCCGACCACGTTGGCGTTGATTGGCGGGATGATCGTTTTGGCGTGCGTTGCGGTTCAGGGCGCGTTGGGTGTTTACCGAGAACGCAAATCCCGTAAATTATTGGCGGCGATGGAACACTAGCGTCGACCAGCCCTTTAGGGTCGTATGCTCGACCAGATGAAGCCCGGCCATACGGTGGGACGTCACCATCCACTGGGCATCGCGTACCACCACGCCGGATATCACCGCAAATCCACCCACGGCCAGTTGCTGGCCCAGACTTTTCGCCATCTTGGCCAGTGGCCGCGCCAAAATGTTTGAGGTGATCAGATCATATGGGCCGTTCTTGGCAATGCGTCGGTTTTTGTAGCCATCACTGACCGTCGAGCTGACCAGATCACCCACGCCGTTCAGATGTGCATTGGCTTTGGTCACCAAGACTGACTCCGGATCGATATCCGTGGCCAGTACTGGCGCGCCCCAGGTTTTGGCCGAGGCAATGGACAGAATCCCGGACCCACATCCCACATCCAATGGTCGTTTGAACTGATGCCGCTTGGCCAACTTATCCAGCGCCAGAAGGCACCCGCCTGTGGTGGGGTGCTCGCCCGAACCAAAGGCTGTGCCTGCATCCAGTTTTAGTGGCACGGTTCCACCGGGTATGGCTTCATCATAGTGCGAACCATGAACGAAATACCGCTCCCAGCGAATGGGTGGAAAGGATGCCAGGTTCTCGGCCACCCAGTTGATGGGCGGGACCAGATCATATTTGAATGATGGTGCATCAAACCCTGTATCGCGGGCCAGTGCACGGGCGCCACGTTCAACCCGCTCGCGGTCCGGTTCGACCTCGCTCAGACCTTCAAGCCGCCATTGTGATTCTTTGGCGCCGATAATGGATGAAACGGCCCCACAGTATTGGCGCAAATATTCTTCAAACACATCCACGGCATCAGGTGGAACCTTGCACGCGATCATCCACAGGAACCCCCGCGCCGCGCCGCTCATTGATCCACCTGTTCCACAAAACTATCCATGACTTTTTTGGTCCCGGCCTTCTCGAAGGCTACTTCCAGTTTGTTGCCGTCCACGTGCAGAATGCTGCCGTAGCCGAATTTTTGATGAAACACCCGGCCACCCACATCAAAAGACCGGCCCGAATCATCGCGGTAATCCGATTGCCACACATCCGCGCTTTGCAGCTTCTCCCGGTATGCCCCCCGGTGTCGGTAATCTTGCTGTTGGACGTTATCTTCGTCCGGATCATAGCTCGATACACCGCCACTACCGCTACCAGTATGCCGCCCAAACCCGCCGACCTGTCGGTGTGATCCGTATAGGCCTGTCTGGGTGTCAACCTCCACGTTCTCAGGTGGTAACTCGTCAATAAACCGGGACGGGATTGAGCTGCGCCATTGGTTGTAAACCCGGCGATTGGCCGCGAAGCTGATCAATGCCCGCTTGCGCGCCCGCGTGATGCCTACGTAGGCCAGCCTGCGTTCTTCTTCCAGACCAGCCGTACCGCTTTCGTCCAGCGCGCGTTGGTGTGGGAATAACTCTTCCTCCCAACCGGGCAGAAATATGGTGTCGTATTCCAACCCCTTGGCACCGTGCAGGGTCATGAGGGTGACTTTCTCCACGTCCTCGCGATCTTCATTTTCCATGACAAGGGATACGTGTTCCAGAAACCCGCCCAGATTGTCGAAGTCTTCAAGCGCCGCGATCAGCTCTTTCAGGTTATCAAGGCGTCCCGCAGCATCGGGTGATTTGTCGCCGCGTGCCTTGGTTTGCCACATGCCGGTATAACCGGACTCGTCCAGCATGGTTTGAGCCATTTCCGGGTGGTGCATCTCGCCCAGCATCTGTCGCCAGCGGGCAAAGTCACCCATCAGGTCAGCCAGTGTCTTGCGGACTTTTGGTTTCAGTTCATCCGTCTCAATCAGGCGTGCAATAGCCTGGGTCAACGGGATACCTTCGGCGCGCCCGAACGCATGCAGGATACGCATGGTGGCCGGGCCAATCTGTCGTTTGGGCAGGTTGATAATACGTTCCAGCGCCAGATCATCATCCGGTTGGGCAATAACGCGCAGGTACGCCACCGCGTCTCTGATTTCCTGACGCTCGTAAAATCGCAAGCCCCCGATCACCCGGTAAGGGATCGCCAGCGTGATCAGCCGGTCTTCAAATTCACGGGTCTGGAACCCGGCGCGAACCAGTATCGCCATGGCGTTCAGGCTCTGGCCACGTCCATGAGAGGTCTCAATTTCATCACCGATATAACGGGCTTCTTCCTCACCATCCCAGATACCGCGAACGCGCACCTTTTCGCCCTCGTTCACATCGGTCCACAGCGTCTTGCCAAACCGTCCTTCATTATGGGCGATCAGGCCAGATGCGGCGGCTAGAATATGGGGTGTCGAGCGATAGTTCTGTTCCAGCCGCACGACGTGTGCGCCCGGAAAATCAGACTCGAACCGCAGGATGTTGCCGACCTCGGCCCCACGCCATGAATAGATGGATTGATCATCATCACCGACACAACAAATGTTCTGATGGTTCTGGGCCAACAGGCGCAGCCATAGATACTGTGATACGTTGGTATCCTGATATTCGTCCACCAGAATGTATTTGAACTTGTGCTGGTACTTGGCCAGCACGTCCGGGTTTTCCTTGAATACGGTCAGGTTATGCAGCAACAGATCACCGAAATCGGCAGCGTTCAGGGTCCTCAGTCGGCTCTGATAATCGGCGTAAAGCTCGACCGCTTTGCCATCACACGAATCCGCCCCTTCGGCGTCTGAGACCTTGTCTGGTGTGAGGCCGCGATCTTTCCAGCGTTGCAGCAACCCCACCACGTTACGCGCCGGATTCCGCTTGTCGTCGATTTCATGTAAATCCAGTAACTGTTTTACCAGCCGGATCTGGTCATCCGTATCAATGATGGAAAACGTGGATTTAAGGCCCACCATTTCCGCGTGGGACCGCAACAGCCGCGCGCCGATGGCGTGAAACGTACCAACCCACCAGCCCTCGATCTCATGGCCCATCAGGTGTGCCACCCGTTCGCGCATTTCGCGGGCGGCTTTGTTGGTGAAGGTCACCGCCAGAATTTCCCAGGGCTTTGCCTTGCCCTGTAACAACAGGTGCGCCAATCGGGTGGTCAAGACGCGGGTCTTGCCGGTACCCGCACCGGCCAGCACCAGAACCGGACCGTCCAGCTGTTCCACGGCTTCACGCTGGGTGCTGTTCAGATCGTCCAGATAGGCGGCCGGGCCGGGTTGCACGGCGGCGCGCTGGGAAATCGTCAGGGCCTCTTCGGCGAACGGGTCGGGGAACAACGAATCAGACATGGGCTGTTTATATCACGTCTACCAGCACGCTCCATACACTCTGTCTATAGGCTTGGATAAATGTGAGCTGGCTTATATGCTTTGCATTCATAATCAGGGGGTTCACATGCGATCCAGCAAAGTTATTCATACCGTAAGTTGCCATGCCGAGGGCGAGGTGGGCGATGTGATCGTCGGTGGGGTGGCGCCACCGCCTGGCGATACTCTGTGGGCGCAGTCCCGATTTATTGCTGAGGATGAGGTGTTGCGGAACTTTATGCTGAACGAGCCGCGTGGTGGTGTGTTCCGGCATGTGAACCTGTTGGTTCCGCCAAAGAATCCGGCGGCACAAATGGGCTGGATCATCATGGAACCAGCGGACACGCCGCCCATGTCCGGATCGAACAGTATGTGTGTCTCAACGGTCTTGCTGGAAACCGGCATCATCCCCATGCAAGAACCCGAAACCCATATGACGCTGGAGGCCCCCGGCGGTCTGGTGAAGGTGGTTGCCACGTGTAAAGACGGCCATGTGGAACGGGTTCAGGTCCGTAACGTGGCCTCATTCGTGGACAAATTGGACGCTGTGATTGAGGTGGTCGGCCTTGGTACTCTGCAGGTGGATACGGCCTATGGCGGCGACAGCTTCGCTATCGTGGATGCCGGAGCACTTGGCTTCGCGCTGACACCTGATGAGGCGCACGACATAACAAAGATGGGGGTGCGCATCATTGAGGCCGCCAACGAACAGCTGGGTTTCCATCATCCTGAAAACCCGGACTGGGCGCATATATCGTTCTGTCAAATGACGGCACCGGTGACCGAGGAGGACGGCGTTAAAACAGGCCGCAACGCGGTCACCATCCGGCCCGGCAAGATAGATCGTTCACCGTGCGGGACCGGGTGTTCTGCCCGCATGGCAGTGCTCCATGCCCGCGGGGAACTGGCGGTGGGCGAAGCCTTTCAGGGTCGCTCGCTCATTGATTCCAAATTCAATTGCTCTATCGAATCCGTGACCAAGGTGGGTGACAAGGATGCTATCATGCCATTGATATCGGGCCGCGCCTGGATCACCGGCACGCACCAGCACATGCTGGACCCGGACGACCCCTGGCCCGAAGGCATGCGGCTTAGCGATACTTGGCCTGGGGGGTAAGTGGGGCCCGGAGCGTAAACGGGATTGGGCGCGTAATTACAAATCGTGTTCGTCGTGGTGCGCCTGTGCCAGTGCCCGGTTGTAGGCGCTCATCACGTCGCGGTGGTGAACACAGCCCACAAACCGCATGGTATCAAAGCCATCCACAACGGCGATGTGGTCCTCGCCGGTTTCCTGCATAACTTTAAGAGCAGCGCCCAGATCGTCGTTGCTGGCGACCATGGGGGGATGTTTGCGGGCTACGCTGGATGCGTCGGCGGTGTCATCGTGACTGGAATCAAAGGCCAGATCGTGCATATCGCCCAGTGTGATGGTGCCATACAACATGCCATCTTCTGTAATGACGAACAGCTCACCCGCCGGTGATGTTTGCAGGGTCTTTCGGATATCGATCAAGGGTGTGTGTAGGGGCACACCTTTGGTCTGGTGTTCCATGACCTGACGAACGACCTGGGTTTTTAACGCCTCGGCCTCGAACTCGCCCTTCAGATCAATGCCGCGCTCATTGAGCTGCATGGCAAAGAATGACCGGCAGAAGAAAAGTTGTGTGATCTCGCTGGAGAGGACAACGGCCACCATAACACCCAGGGTGAGCGCGTAATCGCCGGTCAGTTCGAACACGATCAGGGTTGTTGAGATGGGCGCGCCTAAAACGGCTGCGGCAACGGCCCCCATGCCCACCAATGCATAGGCATCAGGGCCCGATGACAGATCAGGGAACATCTGGGTGGCGATCATGCCATAGGATGTTCCAACCATGGCACCGACGACCAGTGCTGGGCTGAAGATGCCGCCGGCGAAACCAAACCCCAAACACATGGACGTGGCGACAATCTTGGCAAGGCCGATACCGACCAGTGTCCAGAACCCGAAATGCATGAGCATGGCGGATTCGGTTGCGCCGTATCCCACGCCCAGCACTTGTGGGAAGACAAGGGCGATAGCGCCCACACAAAATCCGGCGATGGCGGGCCGGTACCAGGCCGGGCCGGGCAGTTTCTTGGCCACGTTGCTGGCAAGCCGTACGCCGTTCATCAAGATAAGTGCCGTCACCGCCGATACCACGCCGAGTAACACGAACGCCGGAAATTCCCAGAGCGACGCGAACAGGGTTTCTGACACAAAAAATGCCGGGTAGTCGCCAAACCATTGCCGGGTGAGAACGGTCCCGGCCACGCTGGAAATCACAATCGGCGCAAAAGAGCGGAGCGAGTAATGACCGACGATCACTTCGCTGGCGAACAAAGCGCCAGCAAGGGGGGCATTAAATGACGCGGCCACCGCCGCCGATACCCCACACCCCAGAACCGTTCGTGACAGTGATCGCGATAGATGCAGCTTGCGTGTAACCCACCCGGCCAATGAGGCACCTAAATGCACCGCCGGGCCTTCGCGCCCTACTGAGGCGCCACACCCGATTGAAGCTGCGCTGGCGAGTGCGGCGGCAAGGCCGGTTCTGGACGACATGGATCCCGCTTTTCGCGCGTAGGCCTCGACTACATCTGAGATGCCTTGCGGCCTGCGGTCGGGCAAGGTCCAGTGGACCAGAACGCCCACCAGCAACCCGCCAATAGTAGGTACGCTCAACAACATCCACCATGGTAATTCCTGGGCTATCCAGTAAAACCGGTCTGTTTCTGTATTGTAGTATGCCCATTGGATCCAGTTGGCCGTCTCGCGAAATATAATGACGGCGCCACCGGCAAACAGGCCCACAATCAATGCCAGCACCGCCAGCACCAGATGATCATGGCGCACGGCCTGTTTCATACTTCGTCTAATGTTCTGGAATGTCAGATTGGAATGCGGTTCGCCCATGCCCTATTCCGTATTATTGGCCTGTTAGAATCAAGAATGATATACATCACCTATCATGATGGAAGAAAACATCTGGTTAACCGTGAAGCCTTACCAGCAGTGAAAGATACGGGATTCGATGATTACGGTGGACGACTTAGTGCTGGCAGAGATTGCTGACACACAAGACATCAACGGGATTCCTTTTCCGGCAGAGCCCAGGTTCCGTCAATTTCTGGTCACAGGTCCACCGGGTGCCGGTAAAAGCACGCTGATCATGAAAATGCGCGGTTGGCCTTATGAAGGCTATTTGGACCTGTCCCTCCCCAATTGGTGGCGGAACCCGGAGCTTACCTTCAGGCCACGGGAAATCCATCTTGGCGCACCATTCAAGGGGCATGACGAAGCGTTGACTGTTATTGATGAAGAATGGCTGGACGAGAGTGACATTCTGGAAATGGATTTTTCCCGCATTGCTATCCCGCCAGCCAAGACGTGGCTCTTCGGAACAGATTGGCGTAACCGGTTTGTATTCGAATTTGTTCTGCCACCGGCGGACATTGTATTTGAAGACCGGGTCGGGCGAGCCAAAAGTGGCCTGTTTCCGCACGACCGGCGTCTTTCGCATGATCTCGTTGTTCGCCAGATCGATTTCTATCGCACCATTGCGTGGTATTTCTGGGTTTGCGGCATGCGCGTCTACGTGCGCACTGAACGCGAAGGCACGCCCATGCGTATTGTTGAATCCAGAAAAGGTCTGGAAACGATTGTGTCGCAGGATGGTCTTACGCCTACCTGGCAGCCACAAACGCCTGCTATCCAGAAGGGTTTCTCGCCCTTCGCCGGGATCATCAAATTGTTCAGTAAAAAACAGGGCGGCATCACGGTGACCCCTGAGCGTGAACCGACAGCTATTGAAGAGCCCGTTCGGATTAGCTGGGCCAACGGCGCTTTTGCCCTCAATCTCGGCAGCGTAACATTGGAGCTTCATCCTGATCTGACCGTTGGCGGTGATTCAAGCCGGCATGCACGTGAATGGATTATTCTGGGTGGTACGTCCTTCCATGAGGATGTGCCGCAGTTTATCAGACTAGGTATGGGCAAGTCGTTGATGATGGGGCGGGGCGATGAGCTTCAATGCAGCCTGTTTAACTATGACGACACGGTGGCCACGCGTCATGTGGAATTGATCAATGTGAAGGGTAATTTGACGATACGGGCTCTGGACAAGACACATGTGAGCACAGTCTCAGCGCTGGATAATCCACCAAGCATCTGGCAAGAACGGCGGCGCAACTTGCTTAGATTGCCGGATGTTCTTGGTCGCGATCTGGTGGGTTATGGCGATGACGAGGCATTTGCCGAGATCACAAAGGTAAACACCATTTTGGGCACCGAAGTCTATCGAGACCGTGATGATGCGGGTGCGCCTGGCGGCATCATCACCTTCCCGGACCATATGACCGTTGTGGTTATGGGCGATACCCATACCCAGGTGGATAACATTCTGCGAGTCCTTACCGAAGGCGGATTGCTTGCCTCACTGGAACGTAACGAAGCCTGCCTGGTCTTGTTGGGCGACCTGGTCCACGAAGAAGACCCGGATCGGCTGGAAGAAATGGATTCGTCTATTTTTGTGCTGGATCTGTTTCTGATGCTGAAACAGCGGTTCCCGGAAAATGTCTTTTACACCCGCGGCAACCACGAAACGTTTTCGCCGGAAACTGGCAAGGGTGGTGTGCCGCAAGGGGTGCTGTTTCGAGAGCACCTTAAGAAACGACGCGGTGAGGTATACGCCGAAGCGGTTCAGACCTTGTTTGATCGCCTGGCATTCATTGTGGAAGGCAAAGGGTTTGCCGCCGTCCACGGTGCACCCGTGCGTACCAGAGTAAACCGTAACACGTTGGTGAATATAGAACATTTCCCCGGCATTCAGTCCGAGCTGGTCTGGAACCGATTGCGTCAGAGCAACCGGCCTGCCGGTTATGGCAAGGGTAGTGTGAAACGTTTTCGCACAACCCTGGGCTTACCCGTCGATGCGGCCGTGGTTGTTGGCCACACGCCGCTATCCGCCTTTGAGACCATGTGGATGAACGTGGGTGGCATTATGGGCCATCATGTTATTTTCTCGGCCCATACGGACCGTCTTGCCGCCGTGGTTTTTAGAGGCGGAAAGATGGTGCCGCTGGAATATGTACCTGAAGGATCGCTTGCGTTCCTGAACGATCAGGAGAACATGCCGCGCAGCGTGAAATAGAACAGGGCGGCCAGCGCGCCGCCGATCGGCAACGTGATAATCCATGACAGGAATATGCCGCCAATTACCCTGAGATCAATGGCCCCGATCCCGCGTGCCAAGCCAACACCGATCACACCGCCCACCGCGATATGGGTGGTCGAAACCGGCATACCTGTACGCGATGCCAACACCACGGTGGTTGCTGCCGCCATGGTGGCGCAGAACCCGCGCGTGGGTGTCAGTTCCGTGATCTTGCCGCCAATGGTCTGCATGACTTTATAGCCATAGGTGGCAAGGCCCACTATTATCCCGAAACCACCAACCAGCAGAATCCAGATGGGTAGTTCGGAGCTTTGCGCGATCTCGCCACCGGATTGGACCAGGCCAACCACCGCCGCCATGGGGCCAACACCGTTGGCCACATCGTTCGATCCGTGCGCGAAGGCCATGCCACACGCCGTGAACAGCATCATGGGCACGAACACTTTTTCAACGCTGGCGTAGTGAAACTCCTTATCATCGTCCGGGTTGACCTTGACCCGTTGGATCAGGATATAGCCAAGGAAGCTGACAATGATGCCCACCAATGTGGCGACCAGGAAGCTCATGGGTACGCTGAGTTCGATGTTCAGGTGCTTCAACCCTTTGAACATGGTGACCAGGGCGATAATGAACCCGACCATAAATACGTATATTGGCCCCCACCGTTTTGCCGCCATGAATGGATTTGGGGCATTCAGGATCAGGTGCCGGATGCTGAGCATCAAGACATAAGCGATGGCACCACCGATAACGGGTGAAATGACCCAGCTGGCCACGATCTGCCCGATTTTGCCCCAGTTTACGGCCTCAATACCGATAGCGGCCACCGCAAAGCCAACCACCGCACCAACAATGGAGTGGGTGGTGGACACAGGCCAGCCGCGAGTGGACGCGACCATCAGCCAAACGGCTGCAGCCAGCAAAGAGGCAAGCATCCCGAACACCAGGATTTCCGGATTCCCGGTTATGGGGGTGGGATCAATGATCCCTTTGCGAATTGTTTTGGTTACATGACCACCGGCCAAAACCGCGCCGCCAAACTCAAAGATTGCGGCGATAATAATCGCTGTTTTCACCGTAATAGCGCCGGAGCCAACAGAGGTTCCCATAACATTGGCTACATCATTTGCGCCAATCCCCCAGGTCATATACAGGCCAAAGATAATCGCAATAATGATGAATAGTGTGCCGTGTTCTTGAATAATTTCCATACTAGTACCCACTATCATAAATAGGTGAGACACGTGACGGCCTCCCGATATCCCTGGTTAGGAGCGTGTGCCGAAGGGATGTAGACGCATCACGAGGGTCTCGCGACGCGGCCAGGGATATCGGGAGGCCGCCAACTTGGTCATTATTCAGGTTCCCTCGGGGCGTCCGCGAAGCTTGACGATGCGCCAGCATCGCCAGCGCATCACGTCCTGCCGAGGAAATCTGAATAATGATCACGTGTTCACCTATTTATGATAGTGGGTACTAACCCCTCCTGGGCATATGATCCGGGACCTATATCCCGGCATTTTTCAATTTTATAGAGAACGATTCACGTTCCAAATGGATCACGCTGTGATTCCAGTTGAAACGATCGTGCTCTAACGCGCCAGCAAGAGCCGCACGCGGTTTCCTACTTTTTCAGAATAATCAGCCAGCTCGCCAATCATTCGGATCAGGTCGTACCAAATGACGACGGAGACAGGCTTCATGTTGTCTTCGTTTGCAAACAGGGTGCGGATTAAATCCAGTCCCATTCGGTCTGTATCCGTTTCGATTTTGCTCAGTTGATCCACCATGATGATCACGCCATCAGCTTCCGGTCCCCGAAAACCGGTTTCGACCAGTTCATCCAGGCGCCCGATAATATGTGCTGTCTGATCACAGGCATCGACGCAGCGCCGAACCATTTCCAGCAATGGTTGCCGCATGTCATCCAGCACTTCCATGCGCCGTTCGATCAGACGATCGGCAATATGGTTTGCTGTATCGGCAATGGAATCCTGCAAATCGAGAATTTCCAACAGATCACGCCGATCAACGGGCATGAGTAAGCTTTTGGGAAGATGCGCGCGCATATCATTTTTGATCGCGTCTGCGGCATTCTCAAATTCGGATATTTTGTCCCGAACTGAGGCGACTTCGTCTTGATCATCTTTGCACAGGGCTTCGAAGAGAACCGTGACCTGAATGGCCGACTTTAAAACGATTTTCATGTGTTCTTGCAGCGGCTTGAACGGTGATCGTCCAAACATGCTGGCGAAAGGATTGCTTCCAACCATAACTAACACCTCCGAATTCTGCGCCCTTATAACCACATCATGTGAGATTGTAACGTATTAAAATCCAATGGAACGGCCTGCATTGGCGGGGCGTTCCAGCGTGCTGTGTGCGCCAGCAACACGCTGCAACCTCTCACGTAGGTCGTCCGGAAAAGGCGCGGACCGCCGCTTCCCCATATCAATATGGATCAGCATGTTTTCATTTGTTGCCACCTGTTTGCCGGTATCCACATGGACCATGTCATGGAAAATGTGTAGCCGCTTTCTATCAACACCCAGAATATGACTTCTTACTTCGAACGTTTCACCTTCATGAATTTCGTTCAGGTAGTTCACGTGCAGTTCCAGCGTGAAGGTCGAACAATTCGTGCCCTCTCTGTACGCCTTGCCCATATTCAACTGGTCGAACAGAGCGTCTGTCGCCAGATCGAAAGCCATGACGTAGTAGGCCACATTCATATGGCCGTTCCAGTCGATCCATTCCGGCAAAACCTTGCCGCGGTAGGAGATGATGGGAGATGTTTTGTCGGTATCTGGATTAGTCATGGAAATCCTATATGCGTTTCAGCCCGTGAATTTATCACGAAGTGATTCTATTTGAAATGATCGTGCTCTAGAATAAGTTTGTCGTCTTTACCACCTATTTGAGGAAATGTTGTTGCTTAGTATTCGACACCTGCAACGTCCGGGGCTTGGCCCCATTGATCTGGATGTGCCGCTCGGGGATTGCGTGTGTATTTCCGGCCCATCGGGTGCGGGCAAATCGCTGTTGCTGCGATCCATCGCCGATCTGGACCCCAATACCGGAACCGTCATGGTGGAGGGGGTGGATCGTAGCTATCTGGACGCGCCCCATTGGCGAAGCCGGGTTGGATACGTACCGGCGGAACCCGCATGGTGGGACACTGTGCCAGCCAATCATTTTGCAGATGTGGCGGAGGCCACGGAAATAACCAGTCGTTTGGGGCTTGGCGCTCACATGATGGACCAGGCAATCGAAACGCTGTCCACCGGTGAACGCCAACGGTTTGCCCTGGCCCGTGCGCTGGAACTGAACCCGTCTGTGCTTATGCTGGATGAGCCCACCAGCGCGCTGGACGAAGACAGTACCATATTAGTGGAGCGCGAAATCAGTGCAGCTTTGGCGCGCGGTGTCGCGGTCCTGCTGGTCACCCATGATACCGCCCAGGCCGAACGTCTGGCACATGCGCGCTACACCATGCAGCTGGGTGGCATCCTCACATGACATCATATATTTCGCTCGGGTATATGGATGTGGCGCTGGCGGGATCGCTATTGTGTATCAATGCCGCTTTGTCGTTCGCGCTCAATCTGGGGCTGAGCAAGAGGATGTTCATTGCGGGAACACGCATGGTTGTCCAGCTGTTGCTGGTCGGGCTTGTTCTGAAGGCTTTGTTTGTTTCCGTATCGCCCTGGATGACGGCGCTGGCCGCCGTGGTCATGATTGGATTTGCCGGTTATGAGGCGCGCGCCCGACAGGAAAAGCGGTTTATCGGGTTTTGGTCATGGGGGCTGGGTGCCGGCAGCATGGCTTTCGCCGCCCTTGTGGTGACGATCTTCGCTCTTTCCACCGCCATCCGACCCGAGCCCTGGTACCACCCGCAGTACGCTATTCCATTGCTGGGCATGATTTTGGGCAATGCGATGACCGGTGTCGCCCTGGGTCTGGAAAGGTTTCTGTCTGTGACTGATCGTGAACGCCGGGCTATTGAGGCACGATTGTTGTGCGGTGCCACCATTCAGACGGCGTTGCAGGGCCCTGTCCGTGAAGCCGTCCGGGCGGGTATGATTCCTATTATCAACGCCATGGCATCAGCGGGTCTGGTCTCGTTGCCCGGTATGATGACGGGGCAAATTCTGGCAGGTGTCGAGCCGTTTGAAGCGGTGAAGTATCAGTTGTTGATTATGTTTCTTATTGGTGGCGGAACGACTCTCGGGTTGGTGGTGGCCGTTCTGGGTGCCTCTCGGTTGCTGACAGATGATCGGCACCGTTTGCGGCTGGATCGTGTTTACACACAGAAATGACCACACGTTCCAGTGGTTTCCGGGAAAACACTATAGTATAGTACGAGAGTACCTGGATTTGACGGTAAGCCAGTGGGGGCAGTGAGATGAGCAACGAAGACAGTATTAATCTGGCAGAATACAAAGCGCTGTTGGCCGATGCAGACAAGGAAATCACCAGGCTTCGGGAGCAGGTCGCCAGCTGTTCCGTGACCATTTTCGAAACCATCACCGGTCAGGAAACGCAAGAGCGGGAAGTGAAAAACCTGCATGCCCGTGTGGCTGAATTAGAGGAAATTCTGGCTGAATCAGATGAACATGCAGAGGCCGCAGCCAGCGTGTTCTCTGCCATGCAGGTAGCTTTGGGCCATATGCAGGAGACTATCGACAAGGTATCCGAAAGCGCTCAACAAACGGCCGCTGATACAGGTATTATCGAGCAGATGAGTACGCTGAAAGAAGTGGCCGGCAGCACCCTCGATGACGAGGCATTCGCCGCCTACAATCGTCAGCGTGAAGCGCTGAAGAAAAAAATTCGGGCCAAGTAGGGCAAAACCGGGGCAAATCACTCAATCACTGCCCGGCAGGACCACGAAGTGGTCCGAGAGGGTTTGAAGGTGGCTTTACGTAATACTCCAGATTTATTTGTTCAGACGTAATCGCAGGCCTGACAAAACCCCGGCGACATATCTGATTGTCGGATGGCGCCCGTCCGCCGTAACTGACGTTGCCAGTCCTTGTTATACAAATCCAGGATATGCATATCTGCCACATTGCCGTGGCCAAATTTACCCTCGGCATCAAAGCAGCATTGAGCTTCGGTTCCATCAGCCAGAATATGAACCTGATACCAGTCCTTACAGCTACTTGGTTGTGTCAGAATGGGGCCAGACTCGTTCTCAGTCATGCCAAACCAGTTTGTGGGTGGATATCGGTCACACAGGAAACGGGGATAGCGCTCTTTGCACCAGGCCGCAAATGACTCCCATGTTTCACCCAACTCCATGACGGTGGTAAGAACGACACCGAACTGGGCCTCACCTGATTCGCGTAAAGCATGCAGGGTGTCCAGATTGGCAATGGTCCGTTCATACGAGAGCCCCATCGTCGCTTCGTAGCCTTCTTTTTCGTGGTGGTTCAGCGAAACCATGAGCTTCTTGAACGACGTGTATTGGGTGAGTTTGCTAAGGTTTTTGGCGTTTAATGTGGAGGCATTGCTCGGCATGAACAGATGAGCCTGCGGCAATTTCTCTTCGATCATGTCCATAAAGTCGAAAATACGGTGGTCTAAAAATGGCTCATTGACCCGCGACAGGTTCATCTGGAGGGGGATCTTCGAGGGAATATCTGTCAGGTCGTCAATAATTTTTGCAAACAATTCTTCTGACATGCGCACATTTGCCCGATCCGATGTTTGTTCCATCTCAGGGTATGGGCAGAAATGACACTTGGCATTACATTTCATGAACGTCTCGATGGTCACGATATGTGGGTAATCAATGGCTAAAAAATTAACTGCGGGCATCAACTCCTGGCTTGTGGTCAGAAGAGCCTTCTGTGCGGCAACATCCGCCTGCAGGGCGTCTAACTCAGACACAACGTCAGCCATTTCCAACGCCTTCGCGGTTTGAATCAGTGGGGCGAAGCAGTCTTCTTGTGCATGCGAAACAACAGGCTCCGTACCACACATTTCGGTCCAATCATGTAGAAGAGATTTGGCCTCTGTATCGTTTTGAGCGTTCCAGGCGGTGAGAATGCCATTTGCGCATGCGCGGAACTCCCGATCACGTTCGGCGGTTGCCTGAGGGATGCCCGCGCTTAAAAACCCCTGGAGCATTGTATCAATTCGGAGCATCGATTCAGTTGAGGCGATTTCGCAGGCAATGCCTCTCAGCGCACCAAGGCATGAAATGAGATTCAAAGGCTTGATTATCGACTCGTCTATCGCGTCAAAAATTTTCTTGAGTTCTTGATCCATGGCCACGCGTGCCTGTGCATCAAAGGCCGCTATATCACGCTCATTAAAGGCAACGATCAAATCATTCACCATCGCTATAAAAGGTGAAGAGGGAGACGCCATCTATTGTTCCTAACCGGTGTGGAGACTATTTGTTGGTAAGCATACGCAAGGGATGCTTAAGATTCCATCCCACATTAACACGCGTGCCATGCGCCCGCATAAGATTGTACTATATATAGAACAATCAGAATAAACGGTACAAAAACGGAGACACAACAATGACAGATAATAAATTGGCGGGCGGATGCATGTGCGGCGCTGTTCGGTATGAAACGACGGGCGAGGCGCTGGATGTGATTCATTGCCATTGTGCAAGCTGCCGAAAACACAACGGTGCCCCAGTGGTGACGCTGGCGGGCTTTGCCGACGCTAACGTCACGTTTAGTGGCGATGATCGCAAGCTTTACGAATCATCCCCCGGTGTTGGGCGGGCATTCTGTGGAAAATGTGGAACCCCCTTAACATGGGAAGGGAACGCAGATGACGCTGAGATAGGGTATCTGTTCGAGTTCCATATCAGCACCTTCGATACCCCGGATGTTTTAGTGCCGACCATGCATTCATTCTATCCTGAACGTATTGCATGGTTTGATATCGCGGATGACCTGCCCCGATATGAAGAATTTTCGGGCGCTAGCCCCATATTACGCCATGGTCCGGATACGTCCACATAGCCTGTATCATTGAATGACACCCAGAATTCTATATTTTACCGTTTTCCCGCTGGTTTGGATCGCCTGCTGGGTGTTGGTGGCCGGGGTTTCGTTTGAAGCCCGCGGCATGGTGGTGTCATCGAGCCTCGGTGACGAAGCGGAAATCCTTTCTATTGCCTGGACCATGTGGCGGGATTCAACATTTTTGAGCACGTGGTCTGATGTGGTTTCAGCGGATGCCACGTATCCCATGATCTACTGGATCATCAATTTGGGTTGGGCCTTGTTTGGTGTATCGGACTGGTGGCCCCATGTGGTGGGCTATGGGGCCGGGTTGAGTTGTGTGTTCCTCACCGCCGGGCTGGCACGTATTCTTTGGCCTGGATGGGCAGGGCTTGGGGCCATGTCGGGTACAGGCCTCAGCGCCATGGCCGTGTGGATTGCTTTCGCCGGTGTTCTGGGGCCGTTGATGATTGCTGCGGCATTTGTGATCGCTGCCTTTTACGCTCTGGTGTGGACGTGGCGGACGGGCCGGTGGGACGGTTTCTTTTATTACGGATTGGCCGTTGGCGCATGCGTTCTCACGATCGGGCCATTTGCGTGGGCAGTAGGTGTGCCTGTGGCCTTGCTGACACCCCTGTGGGGTGGTGCCCTGGCCGAGCAAATTGACGAAGATCGCTCACCACCCGCTGGCTGGCGGCAGTGGTATACGGGCGTGCTAGCCGGGACCGTGTTCAGCATTGCGATGATTGTTGGATGGCTTGCATGGTTGTTTGCAGGTGATTTGGCAACGCCTGAATTCCTGTTGGCGCAGTACGGCGCGCCCCTCATCGATTTGTTCTCAGATCAACAATCATCAAGCCAACAAACTTCAGGCCAGCCCTGGTGGCTTCTATTGATCGTCTTTAACTGTATGGCGCTGCCGTGGGCATTGTGGGCGCCAGCGTGGCGGTCGCTGGCGGGCGTGGTTCAACTGGTTCGTGATGGCGGGGCGCGGTTGTGCATGATCTGGATGGCATCGGTTGTGGTACCGGTGATTACCGTGCCGGGGATGAATGCCCCGGGCCTGCTGCTGGCGCTACCGGCGTTGAGTCTGGTCATTGCCTTTCTGGTGTTCTGTCGCGCCGATGTTGAGGGCGGCAGCAAAACGTCTGTCAGTCGGGGGGAATCCGCGATCGGACTGGTGCTGGTTGTGTTGGGTAGCGTCGCTGTAGTAGCCCCTTATTCTGATGCGGTATTTAGCACCCCGTGGTGGCTCAGCCATCTGGCCGGGGGCTGGGGCGTGTTGTTGATCGCCCTTGGGGTGGCCATTGCCTATGCCATGCCCAAGCTGGTTGATCTGCGCATGATGACTATTTCTGTATCGTCGGCATTGGTGGTTGTGGTGGGATGGTTGGTCATTGAGCCGCTGCACCGAGACTACTTGGGCATCAGCCCGGCGGCCGATTATGTGTCTGAACAATTGGCCGGAGGCAGTGCCATCGCGTTCGCTGGTCCCTATGCCGGTCAGTTCGATTTTGCGGCACGATTGAGTGACGATCTGCCAATTCTGGATTTAGATGATGAAATTGGTGTCGCATCGTGGATTGCTGGAAACCCCGGTGCCATGGTCGCCCAGGTTGTGGTCGATCTACCACCACAAACACAAATTCTTGAGCATTTCGCCTACGGCAAACGCTATATGGTGTTTTGGTCCGGTGAGGCGCTTAGCGCCAATCCGGCGCTGCTCAGGGTCGCTGTCCCTTAAGAATCTCACCTTAACCACAAGAAAAACAGGCCAACGCCTTGACAGGGCGGGGTCAGGCCACTAAATCCTTGGCACTCACTCATACAGAGTGCTAACAGAATTAACTATGTAACTGTTTTAACAACTAAAATTTGGAGACTTCGCCATGAATTTCAGGCCTCTTCATGATCGCGTGCTGGTACAGCGCGTCGAACAGGACGTGAAGACCGCAGGGGGTATTATCATCCCTGATTCCGCACAGGAAAAGCCTATGGAAGGCAAAATTGTCGCAGCTGGCTCAGGCCACAAAGCTGAAGACGGTTCCGTTACCCCACTGGACGTAAAAGCTGGTGACAACGTGCTGTTCGGCAAATGGTCCGGTACGGAAGTAAAGATCGACGGTGACGACCTTCTCATCATGAAGGAATCCGACATCCTCGGTATCATTGAATCAGGAAAAAAGAAGAAGAAATAATCTTCTTTGATATGAAAGGTTAAGAGACATGGCTGCTAAAGAAGTCAAGTTTGGTGCCGATGCCCGCATGCGTATGCTTAATGGTGTCGATATCCTGGCCAACGCTGTCAAAGTGACGCTTGGTCCTAAAGGTCGTAACGTTGTTCTCGACAAATCCTTCGGCGCTCCACGTATCACCAAAGATGGTGTTACCGTTGCCAAAGAAATCGAATTGTCAGACAAGTTCGAAAACATGGGTGCTCAGATGGTTCGTGAAGTTGCTTCACGCACCAACGACGAAGCCGGTGACGGCACCACCACTGCTACCGTTCTGGCTCAGGCTATTGTTCGCGAAGGCTGCAAAGCCGTTGCGGCGGGCATGAACCCGATGGATCTGAAACGCGGTATTGATCTGGCTGTTGAAACAGTAATCAGCACTGTTCGCAAAAGCTCCAAGAAAGTTTCCACCAGCGGTGAAATCTCCCAGGTTGGAACGATCTCTGCGAATGGTGACATCGAAGTTGGTAAGATGATCGCTGCTGCTATGGACAAAGTTGGCAACGAAGGCGTTATCACGGTTGAAGAAGCCAAAGGCCTCGATACCACGCTCGACGTTGTTGAAGGCATGCAGTTCGACCGCGGTTACACCTCTCCTTACTTCGTAACCAACGCCGAAAAAATGACCTGCGATATGGAAAATCCTTATATCCTTATCCACGAAAAGAAACTTTCCACCTTGCAGCCTCTGCTGCCGGTTCTGGAAGGCATCGTGCAGTCTGGTCGTCCGCTGATGATTATCGCAGAAGACATCGAAGGCGAAGCTCTTGCTACGCTGGTTGTCAACAAACTGCGTGGTGGTCTTAAGGTTGCTGCTGTTAAAGCACCTGGCTTCGGCGATCGTCGTAAAGCTATGCTGGAAGACATCGCGATCCTGACCAAAGGTCAGATGGTCAGCGAAGACATCGGTATTAAATTGGAAAACGTGACCCTCGACATGCTGGGTTCTGCCAAACGCGTTGTGATCACGAAAGAAGAAACCACTATCGTTGAAGGTTCTGGCAAAAACGCCGACATCAAAGGTCGTTGCAACCAGATTCGTCAGCAGATCGAAGAAACTTCTTCCGATTACGACAAAGAGAAACTTCAGGAACGTCTGGCCAAACTGGCTGGTGGTGTTGCTGTCATCAACGTTGGTGGCGCATCCGAAGTTGAAGTTAAAGAAAAGAAAGACCGCGTCGACGATGCGCTGCACGCAACTCGCGCAGCCGTTCAGGAAGGTGTTGTTCCTGGTGGTGGTGCTTCTCTGCTGTGGGCGACTAAAGCTCTGGGCAAAGTCACCGTTGCCAACCATGACCAGCAGGTCGGCGTAGACATCATCAAGCGTGCGCTACAGGCACCGATCCGTCAGATCACCGAAAATGCCGGTGTTGATGGTTCTGTGGTTGTTGGCAAGTTGCTTGAACAGAAAAGCGCTACACTGGGTTTCAACGCTCAGACTGAAGAATATGTAGACATGATCAAAGCCGGTATCATTGATCCGACTAAGGTTGTGCGTACAGCTCTTCAGGACGCTGCTTCCGTTGCCTCACTGTTGATCACAACAGAAGCAATGATCGCAGACTCACCGAAAGACGATGGTCCTGCAATGCCAATGGGTGATCCATCCGGCGGCATGGGTGGCATGGGCGGCATGGGCGGTATGGGCTTCTAAGCCAAACCAACCAACGCTTACTAAGTTTGGAAAGGCCTCACCTTCGGGTGGGGCCTTTTCTTTTGGGTGGGGCCTGACCATATCAATTGAAAGATATAGGAGGTTCATTCATGACATTACTTCAAGGCAAGGTCGCAATCGTAACAGGGACCAGCGCCGCGCTGGGCATTGGCAGGGCAACGGCACTTTCCCTGGCCCGCGCCGGGGCGTCTGTCGTGGTCACGGATATTCAAACCGATACAACAGTACCGGCGCTTGAGGCACTGGTTCAGGAATTGCGCACGTTAGGCGCAGGTGCAGATTACAGGTATGTGGATGTGACCCAACGTGATCAAATCGAAGATTGTATTTCATTCGTGCACGAACAATTTGGTGGTGTCGATATCCTCGTAAATAACGCCGGGACCACGGTGGGTGCGCGGCCATTCCTTGACGTCACTCCGCAAGATTGGGAGACCAGTTTTCTGATCAATTTACGAGGCGTTTCAGATTTCTGTCAGGCCGTGATTCCAGCCATGATCGAACGCGATGGTGGGACGATCGTCAATAATGCCTCTACTGCGGGACTCGGCGCGGAAGCCGGATTTGGTGCGTACAATGCAACAAAACATGGGGTGATCGGCCTGACAAAAACAATCGCGGCGGAATTCGGCCCTCACAATATCCGGTGCAATGCAGTTTGTCCGGGCTTGATCAAAACCGATATGCATCTCGCTGCCAATGAGCGGTTGGCCAAAGAACGAGGAATTCCGGTCGACGTCATGGCCGCGGAACGGTACGAAGCAATTGCCATGAAACGGGCTGGAGAGCCTGATGAGATCGCTGAAGTCATCACGTTTCTGGCAGGGCCATCCGCCGCGTTTGTAACCGGAACAGCGATCCCGATTTCTGGCGGGCAACCCGTGGGTCTTTGAGCCTAATCCCAGTCCGGATCAATGACCTTGATCAGCGCCGAATGATCCAGTTCGCCGTGTCCGTCAACGATCAGGCGGTCGTAGAGATCACGACTTAACCCCGTGGCAGGCAGCTCAATCCCTAATGCGCGGGCCAGTGACAGGGCCTGATCCAGGTCTTTGCGCTGGGTCGTGCATTTACCGCCCGGATCGAACGTGTGATCCACCATGCGCTTACCGTGCAGTTCAAGAATACGGGAATCGGCAAAACCGCCTTGCAGGGCTTCACGGACCCGGCCCGGATCGACACCTGCTTTGCTAGCCAGTGCCAGGGCTTCGGATACAGCCCCGATGGTCAGGCCCACAATGATCTGGTTAGCGGCCTTGGCGACCTGTCCGGCGCCCACGTCACCCACGTGCGTTGTCTGCTTACCCAGCACATCGAACAAGGGCCCTGCGCGCAGCATAGAGGCTGTGTCACCACCTGCCATGATGACAAGCTCCCCTTTTTGGGCACCCAGCGTGCCACCGGATACAGGGGCGTCTATATAAGAGGCACCCTTTGCCTCAACCTGTGCCGCCAGTTCTCGGGTCGCCAGTGTTTCTGTGGTGCCCATATCAATGACCAGCGTGCCGGCCTGTAGATTACCGAGCAGGCCTCGTTCATCATGCATCACTGTTTGTACCGCAGGCGTGTCGCTAAGCATAAGCACGATAATATCGGCACCATCGGCGATGGCCGCCGGGCTCAAAGCGCTGCGCATGCCTTCGGCGGCAAGTTCATCAACGGCGGCGCGTGACCGGTTGTGAATGATAACATTGGCACCGGCTTTGAACAGGTTTCGGGCCATGGGTTTACCCATAAGGCCCAGACCAATAAAACCGATCGTGCGTTGATGCAAGGTGGTGGGGTGATCAAAATGTTGTTCTATGTGCGGCATGGTTCATGGTTGCGCACAGAGAACCGGTAGGTCAAGTTATGGTTCATCACCTTAACTGGTTTGGGAATATCTATGCCGACAGCAGCCACATTAAAAAGTTTTGGTCAGGGCCTGATGCTGGTGGGGTTTGTCTGCTTTCTGGGCGCGGTGGTCTGGTGGCACAAGTTTTACTCAGGCCTGTTGGGCGGTGACGTCAAAATGGCTACCGAGTGTTTCTACCAGACAACACAGGATTGTGCCGTTGGCAACATGGCGGTTTCCATGATCAGCGAAGTGCCCACGTATCGACCGGAATTTCTCTGGGCAGCCTGTATCGTGATGGTCGCTGGATTATTGCTGGCGCTGTCACAGCATGAGGAAGCCAAAAAAGAAGCCGAAATCAAAGGTTAGCCAGCCATGGAAATCACCCACCTACCACATGATGACAGGACGAACGGGTGGAGTGCCATCCTGCCACCACGCACGCCACATCCATCGCTCAATACTGACGTAAGCGCTGATTTCGTGGTGGTGGGGGCGGGGTATGCAGGCCTGACCGCAGCGCGACGGCTGGCAGAAAACCGCCCGGACGCAAAAATCATTCTGGTTGATGGTGGCGAAGCCGGCGAAAACGCCTCAGGCCGTAATTCAGGTTTCGGTATTGATCTGCCGCATAATGTGGGCGGTGACCATGATGAGTTGGACGATTCACGCCGGTTCATGGATCTGGCGCGTATGGCTATCGATTACAATGAGGCGCTGGTCAGGAAACATAATATTCAGTGCGACTGGGCGCGTCGTGGTAAGTATCATACAGCCGTCACCACGCGCGGCGCGTTTGAATTGCTCCAGCCTTTTGCCCGAGAGCTTGACTCACTGGGTGAGCCCTTCCGCTGGGTCGAGGGTGACGATCTGGAGCGTGAAATCGGCTCACCATGGTTTACGGCGGCGGTCTATACACCGGGGTGCGTGCTGATGAACCCTGCCGCGCTGTGTCGGGGGCTGGCCGATACGTTGCCGGACAATGTGACCTTTTAT
>JABJGO010000031.1 GCA_018662225.1 Rhodospirillales bacterium
ATTCATCAGGACGGTATGCTAAAACATGCCGGTACCTATGAAATCATGACACCTGAATCAGTGGGATTGAACAAATCCAATCTGGTGTTGGGCAAGCATTCCGGTCGTCATGCGTTCAAGGAGAAATTGATCGAGCTGGGTTACGATCTGGGTGACAACGCCATTCAGGACGCTTTCAAGCGGTTCAAGGATTTGGCCGATGCGAAGAAAGATGTGTTCGACGAAGACATCGTGGCCCTGGTAGACGACGAAGTGGTTCGTGATAACGACCGCATTCGGATGGTCACACTGGACATTGCATGCGGTAACGTGCGCGATGAAGCAACGGCGTCGTTGGGAATAGAAGTCGATGGTGAAGCAAAGAATTGCACCTGTACGGGTGACGGTCCTGTGGATGCAGCCTTTAACGCCATCCACGAATTATTCCCTCATGAAGCCAAATTGCAGCTGTATCAAGTCCACGCCGTAACACAAGGTACCGACGCGCAAGCCGAAGTCACGGTGCGTCTTGAGGAAGACGGACGTACCGTCAACGGACAAGGTGCTGATACCGATACCATCGTCTCATCGGTCCGTGCGTACATCAACGCATTGAACAAGCTGTTGGTGAAACGTGAGAAAAGTGCACCGGAAGCAATGACTGCTTAACCCTTTTGTGCTGGAATCGTGATCGATTCGTCCTGTATAAGGGCGAATCGGTACCAGCATTGGGTTTTGCTGGTATCAATTGAATCTGAATTCTTTCACAGGGGCGGTGAAATCCCATGCTTTCGCGACTTTTTGGTTTTCTGTCAGCCGATATGGCTATCGATCTTGGAACCGCTAATACGCTGGTCTACGTGAAGGGCAAAGGCATCGTCCTGAACGAGCCTTCCGTTGTCGCTATCGTTGAAAACAAGGGTAAGAAACAAGTTCTTGCCGTGGGCGAGGAAGCCAAGCAGATGCTTGGCCGTACACCCGGCAACATCCGCGCAATTCGGCCCCTTCGTGATGGCGTGATCGCGGACTTCGAAGTGGCGGAAGAAATGATCAAGTATTTCATCC
Source organism: Rhodospirillales bacterium (assembly GCA_018662225.1). Taxonomy (GTDB): domain Bacteria; phylum Pseudomonadota; class Alphaproteobacteria; order Rhodospirillales; family Casp-alpha2; genus JABJGO01. The sequence continues at coordinate 1,045 of JABJGO010000031.1, forward strand.
GCAAAGTTCATAACAGAAAAACATTTGCCAGTCCGTTGGTGGTGGTGTGTGTACCGTCCGGCTCAACAGCCGTTGAACGCCGCGCCATTCAGGAATCAGCCGAGAGCGCCGGTGCTCGCCGGGTATTTCTAATCGAAGAGCCCATGGCCGCCGCTATTGGCGCTGGCTTGCCCGTAACAGAACCAACTGGTTCCATGGTTGTTGATATCGGTGGTGGTACCACCGAGGTGGCCGTACTGTCGCTGGGTGGCATTGTGTATGCCCGTAGCGTGCGTGTTGGTGGTGATAAAATGGACGAAGCCATTATTGCCTATATCCGCCGCAATCATAACCTCTTGGTGGGCGAAGGATCCGCTGCGCGTATCAAGGAAGAAATTGGCTCCGCCTGTCCACCGGCTGAAGGTGAAGGCGAGACCATGGACATTAAGGGCCGCGATCTGATGAACGGCGTGCCTAAGGAGCTGATCATCAGCGAACGCCAAATTTCTGAAAGTCTGGCCGAACCTGTTGGCGCCATAATCGAAGCTGTCAAAGTGGCGTTGGAGCATACCGAGCCTGAACTGGCCGCCGATATCGTGGACAAGGGTATCGTGTTGACTGGTGGTGGTGCACTGCTGGGCAATCTTGATTTCGTGCTTCGCCATGCAACGGGCCTACCGGTCAGTATTGCCGATGATCCGTTGTCATGTGTTGTGCTGGGCACAGGCCGGGCACTGGAAGAAATGAAACGCCTGCGGGATGTTCTCACGTCCATGTACTAATCAGCGCGTTAAAAATTCATTCTCTTTATGCGACGATGAGTGTTATGGGCTCGAAGAGCCTGGAGGACATCGGCATGAGTTTCGAGTATTTAGTCGCTTTTAATCTGGCATTGCTGGCTGCGATCATTAGTCCCGGACCGGCCTTTCTTTATTTGCTGAAAATGACATTGAGTGGTGGCCGTGCGGTTGGCATTGCCACCGGATGTGGTCTCGCCGTTATGGCATCCATATGGACCTTGATGGCTTTGATGGGGCTTGATGGAATATTTCGGTTATTCCCCTGGGCTTACACGTTTTTCAAGGTCGGCGGGGCCATTTATCTGCTGTTCGTCGCCTGGGGTATCTGGCGCCATGCACACGAGCCCATAGGGGAAGCCGAGATCAAGAACGTCCGGGCATTCACGGGCGGAGTATTGGTCAATCTTGCCAATCCAAAGGCTGTTCTTTTTGCTGCGGCTGTTCTGGTTGTGATCTTTCCACCTGAAATGACCACCGTGCACAAAGCCATGATCATGGGGAACCATCTGATTGTTGAGATCATTGTGTATTCAGGCTTCGCCTACCTGCTAAGTACAAAATCAATTGCTGCACAGTATTTGCAAAAGAAGCATATCCTCGACCGGTTTGCCGCCGTTGTTCTTTGTGGCTTGGGATTGCGTTTGGTGACGGATCGCTGATTTGTATACCGTCCGTTAATCCAGTTTTAATGCCCCATGATTAAGCTTACAGGGTTGTAATCTTATTCTGGGTAACCATTTGATTTAGTATACATTTTCGGTATAAGTACTGGATCGTTGATAATACTTCGGGATGACGCGAAGAAATCACTTGCAAGGCACTGATTTTTCATAATAAACCGCGTATATCTTGAGCCTGTTAACGTTGTTTTGCGAGGCATCATTGAAAGACGACGCAAGATTTATCAGTAAGATTGCCCAACCGGTGCGTGGTTTAGCGCATCGCTTTGCCTATCTGAGCCTGATTGTCGCGGCGTTCGGATTGATGATGGTGGGCAAAGTTGATGCCGTTTTGATGGAACGGGCACGCACCATGGTAACCGATTCCGTAGCCCCGATCATGGATACGATGTCACGCCCTGTTGAAAGCGCGTCTCAATTCTTCCGAAAAGTTGAAGCCTTGTGGGGTATGTACGAAGACAACGAAGCTCTGCGCGGCGACAACGAGCGCCTTAACCAGTGGCAGGCCGTTGCCCGTCATTTGGAGGCTGAAAATATCGCCTTGCGCGAGCTACTGAATTTCACAGCAGAACCTGAAGCCGGGTTTGTATCGGCACGGGTGATCGCCGACACAGGCGGCGCGTTTGCACACAGCCTTTTACTGGGTGCCGGATCACGTCAGCGTGTGGCCAAAGGACAAGCCGTCGTTACTGGCGCTGGTCTGGTCGGGCGTATTGCCGGTGTGGGCAAGCGTTCATCACGTATTTTGTTGATCACAGATCTAAGCTCTCGTATCCCTGTCATGATTGAACCGGGTCGACAACGTGCCATTCTGGCGGGTGACAATACGGATCGACCGCGTTTGATTCACATGACCCCCGGTGCAACATTATCGCCCGGTGACCTGGTCGTGACCTCCGGTCATGGCGGCGCATTTCCGGTCGGTATCGCCGTTGGTGTGGTTTCCGATGTAAACGATAAGGGGGGCGTTGTTACGCCCTTTGTGGCGCGTGACCGGCTCGAATTGGTTAAAGTGGTCGACTTCGGTTTACAGGGTATTTTGCGCGCACAGCCTATTGAGGAACGTCCTATTTCAGCCCCGGTTGAGGAAGAGCTGGATAAAGCTCACACGACAACGCCCATCGAAAGTGGTAACGTGACGTCGTCTGGTGATAGCCAGGACCCCTAATGCCTTTTCTTGAAGGTGGGCAATGAAACCCACGTTTGGTCAACGTTTAGATATCGTTACCCGAAACAGTTTACCGGTGCTGTTCACGCTGGTGCTGGTGCTGGTCAATGTGGTACCGCTGCATATTCCCGGTTTTTCTCGCATTGTTCCTGTCCTTCCGCTCCTGGCGGTCTATCACTGGTCGGTGTACCGACCTGAACTGATGCCGCCTTTGGCCGTGTTCTTTATTGGTTTGATCTACGATATTCTGAGCGGTAGTCCGCTGGGTGTAAATGCGCTGGTGTTCCTGACAATCTATGGCGTGGTGATTTTCCAGCAACGGTTCTTTGCGGGTCGCTCATTCGTTATCGTATGGATGGGGTTTGGCATCATGGCGTTCGTGGCGTCCGTGGAATCATGGATATTGGTATCCATTCTGTCTGAGTCCATTGTTGAGCCGCGTGCCCTGGTCTTTCAGTACATTCTGAATGTGGGCTTTTTCCCTCTGCTAGCGTGGTTGTTTCTGCGTTGGCAGCATTTTTATCTGCGCTCGGATTAGGGGAGATCAGATATGCATCGTGATTCTGATCGCCACAAACTATTCAGCCGCCGTGCCGCCATGTTGGCAGGCGGGCAGTTTGTTCTGCTTACTGCCCTGACCGGGCGTCTGTATTACTTGCAGGTGGTTGAGTCCGAGAAATACAAGAATCTGGCTGATGAAAACCGTATTAACTTCCGGCTATTGGCCCCACCCCGGGGGCGGATTACGGATCGGAATGGTTCGCCCATTGCGGACAATCAGCAGAACTATCGATTGTTGCTTATATCCGAAAACACCACGTCTGTGGATTCCACGCTTGATGCGTTGGAAAATATTATCCCGCTTTCTGATAAGGAGCGTCGCCGAATCTTACGCGATGTGAAACGAAATCGCAGCTTCGTGCCCGTCACGGTGCGTGAAAACCTGATCTGGTCACAGGTGTCGCAAATTGAGGTCAACACGCCCGACTTGCCCGGTGTGCTTATTGATGTGGGCGAAAGTCGGTATTACCCTCATGGCGAGGATTTTGCGCATGTGTTGGGCTATGTGGCGCCCGTGTCGGAAGGCGAGGCCACGGGTGACCCGCTTTTGGAATTACCCGGTTTCCGGATTGGTAAGGCCGGTATGGAAAAGGTACACGACCTTGCCCTGCGCGGTACCGGCGGTAATTCAGAGGTTGAGGTCAACGCCTACGGCCGGATAATCCGCGAACTAAGTAGACAAGATGGTGAGCCGGGTGCGGAAGTCCAACTGACCATTGATATGGAGCTTCAGCGCTTGGCCGCTGAACGTATTGCCGACGAAAGTGCTGCCGTGGTGGTGATGGATATTCATAATGGCGAAGTCCTGACACTGGCATCCACACCCAGTTTTGATCCGAACAAATTTAATCAGGGCCTGAGCAGTGCTGAGTGGAGCAATCTGGTCAACAATCCAAAATCGCCCCTGACCAACAAAGCCACGCGTGGCGAGTATGCGCCGGGCTCTACCTTCAAGATGATCGTGGCGCTGGCGGCGCTGGAGCACGGCATTATAACCCCGGAAACCGAATTCTGGTGCTCGGGTAAGATGAAGTTGGGAAATGCGGTATTTCACTGCTGGCGGAAAGAGGGGCACGGTCGGGTTAACTGCACCAAAGCATTGACCCAATCCTGTGATGTGTATTTCTACGAAGTTGCCAAGCGTCTTGGCATTACGCGGATATCAGAAATGGCACGCCGGTTGGGGTTGGGCGAACCATTGGGTATTGATTTACCGCATGAGAAGGGTGGCCTTGTGCCATCACCTGAGTGGAAACTTGCTGAGATTGGAACGTCCTGGCAAAAGGGCGAAACGGTTATTCTGGGCATTGGGCAGGGCTATATTCTTGTCACGCCCCTTCAACTGGCGGTCATGACGGCACGGTTAGCCAATGGTGGTATTGCAGTGACGCCGCACCTGACGCGCCAGGTCATATCAACGGAAAATACGGATGAGCAACCGCCGACCCGCGATTTTGAGTCGATTGGTCTGGTACCGGAACATCTGGATATCGTGACCGATGGTATGGTTCGTGTGGTCAATACCCCCCATGGCACAGCTTTCCGAGCGCGTATCAAAGAGGATGGTATGTCCATGGCAGGTAAGTCTGGCACGGTACAGGTTCACCGCATTTCCAAAGCAGAACGCGAAGTGGGTGTGACGAAGAACAAAGACCTGGAGTGGAAGGAGCGTGATCACGCGTTGTTTGTTGCCTATGCACCTGTGGACAATCCGCGTTATGCCATTTCGGTTGTGGTGGAGCATGGCGGTGGTGGGTCCAGCGTAGCTGCTCCCATTGCCCGTGATATTTTGCGTGAGGTCCAAAAACGCAAAATCGCCACGCCCCTGGGCGCCACGGAAACTACCAGTGAGCGTGAGCCAGAAGGCCAACCAGAGACGGAGCCGTCGAATGGCTAGATATCGCATCGGTGAGCCGTCCCTGACCATCTGGCAGAAGCTTTGGAATATAAACTGGGTGTTCGTGCTGATGATCACGCTGACGTCGTGTATCGGCTTTGCCATGCTGTATTCGGCGGCCGGTGGCAATATGGACCCCTGGGCATCGCGGCAAATGACCCGTTTCGCCATGGGCTTTGTCATCATGTTGTCCGTTGCATTGGTGGATATTCGAATCTGGCTTCGCTATGCCTACTTCATCTATATAGGCGGCCTCGCCATGCTCATTGGTGTTGAGGTGGCCGGCACAATCGGCATGGGGGCTCAGCGCTGGATCAACCTTGGGGTCATCACTGTCCAACCTTCGGAAGTCATGAAGATCGCCATGGTTCTGGCCTTGGCCCGATACTTTCATTCCACCCGCACGGAAGATGTCTACAACCCATTTCGGCTGGTCGTGCCGTTGTTGCTGGTGGCGATGCCGGCGGCTCTGGTGCTGCGGCAACCTGACCTTGGTACCGCCCTGATGCTGGTGCTGGGCAGCGGCGCTATATTTTTCGCCGCTGGTGTGAAGATGTGGAAGTTCGGCGTTGTGCTGGCGCTGGCCATTGCCGCCTTGCCGGTGGGTTGGCAATTCCTGCGGGCCTATCAGCGGCAGCGGGTTCTCACATTCCTCAACCCGGAACAGGATCCGCTGGGTAGCGGATACCACATTATCCAGTCCAAGATCGCACTCGGGTCCGGTGGCGTGTTTGGCAAAGGCTTTATGCAGGGCACGCAAAGCCATTTGAGCTTCCTGCCTGAAATGCAGACCGATTTTATTTTTACCATGCTGGCCGAAGAACTGGGCATGGTGGGCGCATTTGCCTTGATCACGTTTTATCTAATCATCCTGATTTACGGCTTTGTCATATCGGTGTCATGCCGAAACCAGTTCGGTCGCCTTGTGGCGATCGGCATCACCACCACTTTTTTCTTATATGTTTTCATCAACATTGCTATGGTCACAGGCCTGATCCCGGTTGTGGGTGTGCCGTTGCCATTAATTTCATACGGTGGCACGGCCATGTTGACATTGTTGATCGGATTTGGCTTGTTGATTGGCACGCACATTAATCGCGAAGCCATGATTGGTCGACGATCGGTTACAATTGATGCATCCTGAATGGCGTCACAGCACTAGTTGAAAGAACCAAAAATGGCTATCCCCAAGAACCGCGATATCTACAGTGCCACCATCAAAATGTTCGGATCGCAACCCGAGCCGCCGTTTGAGACGCCGGAACGCTTGCTGGCCGATTGGGGTGAGGTCTGGGGCTGCGACAATGATGTGGGCCAGATCGGCAAGGTGTTGATGCACCGGCCGGGTGACGAGTTTAATATCATCAACCCCAACAAGCGGATTGCAGAGATCGGATCATACGGTGATCTGGAAGAGGGCTGGTATTGGCAAAGTGATACAATTCCGAGCCTTGCCGAGATGCAGGTACAACACGATGCACTGGCCGACACCTTACGGGCCGAGGGTGTAGAGGTTATCTATCTGGAAGACATCAAAGAGAATCAGTTCAAATCTGTCTACACCCGTGACTCGTCATTCGCCATCAAAGGCGGCGCTATTGTCAGCCGCATGGCACCCCGAATGCGCCAGGGCGAAGAACAGACCGTCACCCGAACGCTGGCCAACCTGGGTATGCCGATACTGCGCACCATTACCGGTGGCGGCATGATTGAAGGCGGTAGTTTTTGCTGGCTGAACAGCACAACGGCGGCGGTGGGCCGGGGTATTCGGGTCAATGACGATGCGATCGAACAACTGGCCGAGGTCTTGAACCGTCAGGGCGTCGACCTGATGGTGGTGGATTTGCCGGCCTATAGTATTCACATTGATGGCTGGATGCTGATGATTGATGTGGATCTGGCGTTGATTGATCCACGCGGGTTATCCCAGACGTTTCTCGATGAAATGAGTGACATGGGCATTCAGCGGATCGAGATCACGCCCGATGACAATGCCTGGGTGGTCAATGGCCTTGCTGTTAGTCCCGGCCGGGTGATTATGCCCGAAGGGCTCTCGGATAAAACGCGTGAAGAGCTGGACAAGCACGGCGTGGAAACCATCACGGTACCGTATGACAAGGTGCAATTGAACGGTGGCGGCATCCATTGCTCAACTTGTCCGTTGACCCGGGCGTCGGTGGATTAACGAGGCGGCAAACGTGAATCGACAAAACGTCGGGGGCTTGCTATATGAAAGCTTCCTCGCATGAGTAACTCTCGGGGGCTGTTAGCTCAGTTGGTAGAGCAGCTGACTCTTAATCAGCGGGTCGTAGGTTCGAATCCTACACAGCCCACCAATCTTTTCAATGACTTAGCTGGAAACGGTTAGGTCATTTTTCGTATCAACCGCGATTAAGGCGACACTCTAGGCGACAAAAAGTATGAATGTCTTCTACTGATGCCGCACCCGGAATGATTGCTGCGTTCGTTGCGGCTTTGAGCACGGGAGAAATGCCCTTTTCCTGCTCAGTGCGGCCAAACATTAGCGGGCCCGGCCACAAATGCCCAGCATTTCTACTAGAATCTAGGTTTTGAGAAGGCACACCAAGATAGTTTCCACAGACAATTATATCGTCCATAAAATGCAAGAATTCTCAACTTTAAGTGTAGCTACGCCTTTTTCTTGCGGAATCAAGTGTCGCAGACGGAAGTTCGCCAAACATGTACTTATAGTCCCTCGCAAAGTAACTGAAATGCCAGAACCCCCATTGAGTCGCTGCTTCAGTTACTGAACCTACATGTGACATCACACGTCTTACCTCGCTCAGTCGCAAGGCCCGCAAAAATATAACGGGGCTCATACCAAGTACCTTCCTGCATGCATTCTGAATGGTCCGCCGTGAGGTACCAAGTTCCATTGCGAGTTCTGCTACAGACAAAGGGCAGTCAGGATTCTCGATTACCAAATTTCGTATGCCCCTCACAATCCTCCAGTAATTATCTGCGGCAATAGTAAACTCCGTTGTGGCACCACCGTGGTCTTCCAAACAGTCCAGAACAGTTCCAATGACTTGACGATTCAAGGCATCTGTTCGAGGCATATTTTTTGATAGCGTTACACCGTGTTCCAGCACACCGAAGATCGAGCTGAAAAAACTGATCAATTCCGACGAATGTCCATCATTGAGTTCAATAACTCTGTTGTGATGGGATAGTCGCTCCCGGAGGGCTTGAATCATGTCATTGAGTTTTTGGTCATGGGAATCAAGAGCAAGCACTTCAAACCCGTAGAAACGAAAATTATCCGGTGACAAAAACTCAAACCCGGAGTTCCCCGAAAAAACTAACAAATCATTGTCTTTTGCAACGTCGCCGCAAAGATTGCATTTACCATTCGTTCTGACTGGAATCCCAAACCCTATTCGATGGCCACCAACGCTGCCTTTTTGGAATACCGCACGATTCATATCTTCGACAAAGAGACGAAGACTTGTATTACCGACAGACTTTACCGAGCCATCAAAAACGCCACGTGTAAGCTGGGAGTACTCCTGATCCCATGTATCCAACAACGCGGCCTGCTCGTGAATATTGTCGCTGTGACCGACGTTTACGTCTATGTTTTCGCTTATATTTTCAAAGTTCTTACAATTCATGTGGCTCCCTCCCGAATCCCAGCGTTGTTCTATCAAAGCGTTTCGCAAGTCAGCTTTAAGAACAAAGAAAACGACGCTGTCGCCAATCACCTAACATCATATCGCCAAAAAAGTCCAATGTCTGAGGTGGTCCTAGAAAATCGGACAGGGTGTTAAGGTGTATTCTGCCATTTGACGGAGGAATACAAAATGACGATACGACGTCGATTTACAGGAGATTTCAAAGCCAAGGTCGCTTTCGAGGCGCTTCGATGTGACAAGACGGTCCAGGAGATTGCGACCAGGAACAATGTACACCCGAACCAGGTGAGTACGTGGAAGCGCCAAGCGCAGGAAGGTCTTGGTGCGATGTTTTCCAGTGGTACTGACAAGGCCCGTGTAGATCACGAGGACGAGGTCCATGATCTGCACGCCAAGATTGGCCAGTTGACGGTGGAACGGGATTTTTTGTCCAAGGGGCTCAAGCGATGAGCAGGGGGAAGCGCAAGGCGATGATCTCACGCGATCACCCCGATCTGAGTTTGAGCCGCCAATGCCAGGTTCTTTCGATCAGCCGGTCATCGTTCTATTACGAGTTGAAGGGCGAGAGCCCGGAGAACCTGTCGCTGATGCGGCGCATTGATGAACTGTTCCTCAAGTATCCGTTTTACGGCTCCCGCCAGATGGTGCGCCAGTTACGCCGCGAGAATATTCATGTCGGTCGCCACCGTGTCCGGCGTCTGATGCGATTGATGGGGCTGCAGGCGATCTATCAGGCACCAAGAACCAGTGACCCTCACCCGGAACACAGGATTTATCCGTATCTGTTGAGAAACATGAAGATCACGCGACCCAATCACGTCTGGTGCGCCGACATCACCTACATCCCGGTTCAGTGCGGCTTCCTGTACTTGGTTGCTATCATGGACTGGGCGACCCGCCATGTTCTGGCATGGCGGCTGTCAAACACCATGGATGCCTGCTTCTGCGTCGAGGCCTTGAGAGAGGCCTTGTCCAGATACGGCAAGCCGGACATCTTCAATACCGACCAAGGAAGCCAGTTCACCAGCTATGACTTTACCGGTGTTCTCAAGAACGCGGAGACCACGATCTCCATGGATGGGCGGGGCCGATGCATGGACAACATTTTTATCGAACGCCTGTGGCGCTCGCTCAAATATGAAGCCATCTACCTGCACGAACTGACCGACGGCTTTGTCGCCGAACGGGTGATCGGTGAGTGGATCGACTTCTACAACACCGAGAGACCCCATTCGTCCTTCGGCGGCCGGACACCGGCTGAGGCCTACGGCGATGTCAGGCCTATGGATATGATGGATAAGCCTGACGGCTTACCCACATCCCCACAGGCTCCACAACAGCATCAAGATGTGATAAACAGGATTTTGGCAGCATGATTAACAATCGGAATACACCTTAACTTCGCTGCCAAACTGTCCAACAAAGTGGGACCAGCTCAGTCCGCAGTAGGAACATGGCCCCGAAAACGGAAGAATAGCCAAATCAGAGGTTGCCGAAAACGGATAGCCTTTTTCTTTCCATGGCCTATACTATTGTGGAGCCACTATTCAAAAAAACACAATTAAATAGGGAGTTTTAGTTATGACAAAGATTAAGTCGTCTGAAAAAGGAAGTTCCTTGATAACCCGACGCAAGCTGCTTGCAAAGGGAAGTGCTATTGTCGCAGGCGGTTTGGCCGCACCGGCAATTCTATCGACCAGCGCTTTTAGTGCAATGAAGACAATTAAGATTGGGGGAGCTGTCCCTCTATCTGGCCCAGTTGCTTACTGGGGTATCTCGACCATGCAAGGGTTTGTCGATGGTGCTGCTGTGATCAATGAAAATGGCGGTGTGATGGTTAATGGTGAGCCTCACATGATTGAGGTTATTAACTATGACACGAAAGGTGAAGTTGCCGATGCCCGTGCAGCAACCATCAAACTGGTAGAACAAGACGAAGTAAAATTTGTCTACAGTCAGGCGGCCGCAAGCACAATTGGAATGCTGCAGGTAACTGAACCTGCTGGTGTGTTGTCGATTGTTGCGTGTTGGGGGTATCTGAAATTGTACGGTGAGGATTACCCACTACATTTCCGCGCCGAAATGTCGGACTATGAACAGGGCTTTGCGTACATTCCATTTATGCAAGAACATTATGGAAAGAGTAACCTGAAAACAGCAGCCTTTATCGGGCCGAATGATCAGGATGGATTTGACTGCTTTTTCTCATACCAACGTTTGCTCAAGCACTATGGTATTTCGGATACTGGTGTTGAGTACTTCAATTGGGAGGATACTGATTTCTATCCGATCGTTTCCAAGACAATTCGCAACAAGCCAGATTTCATTGTTACGAGTCCAGCCCCTCCAGGCATCACGGCAAGTATCGTCAAAGCAGCTCGCGAGCTAGGATACAAGGGACCAATATCCTCACCCGCGGCATCAGAAACAAATACAATACTTGAAGTGGCCGGTGAGCACGCTCACGATGTTGTGCTACCTGTAACAAATGTCGCACCCTCCACGGCAAACCAGATTGCAATCCGGGATCGCTTTACCAAACGATTTGGTGATTTCAACGCGTTGGGTGGTAATTACTCATGGTGGATTTATTCGCTTGCGCAGGCTATCGAGGATGCGGGCACTGCAGAAGATACATCTGCGGTGGCAGAAGCCATGGCAGAGGTCGTGCTCGAGGACACGTATGTTGGTCGGGTTGCTTGGGAAGGTCAAGAAGCATACGGCGGCATCAAACGCCAGGGTGTCTATGACTGCTACACCACTCTCATCGAAAATGGTGAGGCACGGATCGCCGATATTCGTTACCCCGAACTGCCAGATTCATACTAGGTCGTAGTCAGCATCTCTATTCGTTGATAAATGTCCCGCCGGAGCCATTTTTACCCCTTGTTCTCTCTGGGGGTTATGGTTTCGGCGGGACACGGACTTCGCCCAAACAAATAGAAAGCCTCGCGATATGTCGGTTGCAGACATAGTACAAATGACCCTGACAGGCGCCAATCTTGGTCTTATGTATGGCTTGATTGCCATTGGCCTCACATTGATTTTTGGCGTTATGCGTATTATCCAGTATGCCCACGGTGAAATGTTCATGCTTGGTGCATTTTTCTTGTATTACTGGACCACAGTATG
>JABJGO010000032.1 GCA_018662225.1 Rhodospirillales bacterium
AGGTGTACCTGTCCTTCCCCGAGATGGTGTAGGGACCCCCACACTCACCGCACTTCAACAAACCGCTAAACAGGGACTTACTTCGGTGCGCTCGGTTGAGGGCACTGCCATTCTCGTCACGGGCCATTTCAAGGCGAACGGATTGTTGACGGGCTTTGACCCTGTGCCAGAGATCATCATCAATGATCCGGAGCTCCGGTAGCGCCGTTTGCTCCCATTGCTCAGGGGGATTGGGCCTAGCAACGCGCTTGACGGATCTGGGGTCCTTCACATAAGAGCACCGGTTCCAGACCAGGCTGCCGATATAGAGGTCATTATTGAGAATGCCGGTGCCACGATCTACCTGTCCTCGGATGGTGGTATCACCCCACTTGCGGTCACTGGGGCCGGGAATGCCTTCATCATTGAGAATCTTGGCCAGTTTACGGGGGCTAATCCCATTTGCGTAATCTTCAAACATGCGGCGAACGACCATGGCTTCAGCATCCACGATCTCACGTTCACCAACACAGTCTTTCTTTAGGGCGTACCCGTAGGCAAGGCCGCCACCTGATTTACCGGCAAGAATGCGGCCCAGAAGGCCTCGTTTGGTTTTGGCCTTGAGATCCAGCAGATACTGCTGACCGACAGATCCGAGAATGCCTGCGATAAGGGCCGTAACCTGACCGGTGGCTACGGTGTGCAGGGCAATGCCGTTGAAAGAGAGGTCATCATGAATGCCAGAAACGTCCGCAACCCGGCGCCCGATACGGTCCAGGCTCTCTGACAGCACTACATCAAACTTGTTCTTGCGCACATCGCTCATCATCCCCTGAAACCCGGGGCGTGCGGTGCTGGCTCCACTGATTGCACGGTCCTCGTAGGTGCCGGCAATCTCCCAGCCGTGTTGAGTAACGTACCGGCGGCAAACTTCGATCTGATCTTCAATTGAAGCATCGGACTGTAGATCAGACGAGTATCGGGCGTAAATGGCGACGCGCATTTATAACTCCCTTAATGTGCAGGCTTGTATGGTCTAGCCGCTTCGGCGTTGAGGTTTTTACGTAAGCTTATGATGTGCGATTGAAAATGGCGCCCGGCTTCCAGCATGCGTGACTGATCATAGTACTTCTGGCTGGTTGCCAACGTGTTGTGACCCAGGATATTGGCTGTAATCCATACATGTTCAGGATCATGGATGGCGATAGAGGTGGCGGCACAGTCTCTGAACAGGTGGGGATTAACGGCCTTACCGAAGGCAACCTCGGTACGCTTCTTGATCTGGTGGCGGATGGAACCGTCAGTTAGGGCTCCAAAACGTGACACCCACAGCCGGTCCGTTTGGTTGTCCATTAATAACTTAGGACGGTATTCGTTAAGGTATTCATCCAAATAGGGTGTGAGAGCAATGGGTACGGGAACCTCAATATGCCGGGCGTTCTTGACCTCACCGGCTTCGAACACCAGCCAGTAAACGTCGTCAACGAGGATAAGGTGGTGACCGACGACAATGGAGGTAAGGTTTTTTAGGCGTACAGGCCGCGCCGCCAGAATTGCGATTAAGAGTCCATCTCGGTACTGCACTTCTGCCTGAAGCGGGTTGTAGCGGCTGGTAATGCCGGAGGCATTGTTCATGAGTTCAAGGCCAAGCTCAAAGAGCTCACTCGAGTGGCGTATTTTGGAGGTCTTGTCCCGATAGGGTCTGGCCCGGGACCAGAGCCGGTTCTTTACGCGCTTTAGCCAATCCCAGTTATGGGCACTGGGAACAACCTGGGCAAACCGCAGCAGGTCGAGGATGTAGACAAATCGGGTAAGGTGTAGTAATTCAGACCCGACCTGACAGACGCCACGTCAAATCCGGCAACTGTCAGGTCGGGTCTGAATTACTACAGTTTATCAGCATTAGCGCTGCAGCGTTGGTGTCTGGTGTTACGACGGTTTCTGCATCATCTGAGCGCTCTTCAACCGCCCGTTGGCGCGGTACCGCCATGGGTGCCAGGGCTGAATTGATCCTCAATCATCCCGACCAACGACAAGCCGAAACGGCATTGCAACTGGTATTGGATGAAATCCGGCGGCTGGAAAAGGTCTTCAACCTCTACGATCCGGAATCATCTCTGTCGCTGTTAAACCAGCAAGGTGTGCTCCACATGCCGCCACCCGATCTTGTCAGGTGCATGGATGATGCCGGGCGTATCAGTCAGCTAACAGATGGGGCCTTTGACGTAACAGTACAACCGCTGTGGAACTTATACAGTCAGCACTTCGCAACATACCCAACAAGCACTCAGGGGCCGGGCAGATCGAAACTTGAGGCGGTGACCGGCTTCATTGATTATCGTGCCCTCGAGATTTCTCTACGTAGCATCCGGTTCGCTAAATCAGGTATGAGCGCCACACTAAACGGTATCGCGCAAGGATACATCACGGACCGGGCAGCGGAGTTGTTGAAATCGCGTGGATTTAACAATGTACTAATTGATCTTGGTGAAACCAGGGGGGTGGGACATCGCGAAGACGGTACGCACTGGCGCGTTGGTATCAAAGCACCAAACGGCTCGGGAATGTTGTCTCGGAAAATTTCCTTGCACGACAAGGCAGTTGCCACATCGGGCAGCTATGGAACCCGTTTTTCGACCAATGGCAATCACCACCACCTGTTCGATCCAAAGACGGGGCGAAGTGCCAATTTATGGAAATCTGTAAGTGTCATTGCAGATGATGCAACCCGGGCGGATGCTCTCTCCACCGCCTTTTCCAACTTGCCGGAATCGAAGATCCGCAACATTGCAAAGACCTTGGATGTTTCTGTGATCGCCATCAATGGCGACAAGACTTTTTCGATCAATATTTGAAGGGCTGGCAGACAGCTCAATCTGGTTAGATAAATGATCCATATAATTTCTAAAACAGACCCTAGTGAAGCTGGATAAGTATTCTGCCGAATTTTTCCTTATGGCCGATAGCAGACATCTGACAATTGTAGGGCTGAACTCCCGCTTCTGGTCAGACGCAAACCCTTTTTATGCCTTCGAAACACGTCCGCTCGCTCCCCGAAAGAAAATATTACAATGGCTTAGCCCTTAATCAGGCTAAGCCATTTTTGTTTGGGGCTTCAGTCAAACTCGCATCGTAGCCGAGGCAGGATCGTAAACCGGCTCCTCTAACACAACCGCCTTACGACGCTCACCAAGCAGGCCGATTTCCATCTGGAAGCCGGGTGTGGTGCATTCTGGCGGGGCGTATACGAATGCCAGGCTTTTCTGTGTGTAGTGACCGTAACTGCCAGAGGTCGCTACGCCGACGCACTTACCATCCACAAACACCGGTTCACCGCCGACCACGTCATTATCGGTGGCATCAACCTCTACGTAGGCCAGTTTGATAGAGATGCCATCCTGTTTACGCTGTAGCGTTGCCTCACGGCCGACAAAGTCGTCGTCCTTGCCCGGTGCAAAGAAGCGTTCCATGTCTGATTCGATCAGGGTGATTTCGTTGGTTAGCTCACTGTGCAGGCCACGATAGGATTTTTCCATGCGCATGCTGTTGAGGGCGTAAGCACCGAAATTAGCAATGCCGTGTTCCTGGCCAGCTTGCCACAGGGCATCGTAAACGGTTTCCAGTTGCGCCATGGGGACGTGCAACTCCCAGCCCAACTCACCCACGTAGGATACGCGAAGGGCTCGTACAGCAACGCCCGCGACGGTGATTTCCTGGCCCGTCAGCCAACGGAAGTTGTCGTTGTCCAGTGGAGAATCGGTCAGTGTACTCAGCACGTCGCGGGATTTCGGCCCGCCAAGCACCAGCAACCCGTAATCGTCGGTGACGTTGGTGATGGTTGCATCGTGAGTGTTGAGTTTGCCCTGGGTCATCATATCCCAGTCTTTTTCTTCAGCGCCCCCACCGGATAGAACATAAAACCGGTCATCAGCCAAACGGGTGACGGTCACTTCGCTTTCAATACAACCATTCTCGGTCAGCATGTGCATAAGGCCAATGCCGCCTGCACGTTTTGGTACTTTGTTGGCGGTGAGATGGTTGAGCATGTTCTCCGCGTCCGGGCCACACACATCGAATTTGGCAAAGCTGGATAAATCCATGATGCCAACGCGTTCGCGCACCGCACGGCATTCTTCGGCCACGGCGGCAAAGGTATTGCCACGCCGAAAGCCCACGTCTTCGGGCGCACCATCCAGCGAGAACCACTTGGGCCGTTCCCAGCCGTGGGCTTCGGTGTGAACTGCCCCCATGCCATTGAGTTTATCGAACAGTGGGGT
The DNA here is from genome assembly GCA_018662225.1 of Rhodospirillales bacterium. GTDB lineage: Bacteria > Pseudomonadota > Alphaproteobacteria > Rhodospirillales > Casp-alpha2 > JABJGO01. The sequence goes on from JABJGO010000032.1 coordinate 4,257, forward strand.
GCAACGGTTATTCCGCGCGGCCGGTCGTTCTTCACCCGGCAGGTGAAGCGTGTACATATGCTCATAAGCCTGATGGCCGCGGGCACGGCAGTAGTCTTCATCGGCGTATGTGCCGAATCGGCGAGGGTCCAGGCCTGCCATGTTAATTTCGGCCTCGCCTTCCATGATCCACTGCGCCAGGTACTTACCACACCCCGCACCCTGCGCGATACCGATGGCAGAACCACAGCACAGCCAGTAATTTTTGAGACCGTGTACGGGGCCAAGTAGCGGGTTGTCATCCGGGGTATGGGGGATGGAGCCATTGATCACGGTCTTGACGCCAAGTTCAGCCCAGATCGGCATGGCTTCCATCACGCCTTCAAGGAACGGCATGATCGGATCGAATTCTTCCTCGAATAATTCGTGATCGGAGCTCCAGTCCGGGATACCATTGTTTGCCGGCCAAGCCATGCGTGATCCTGCGGTCTCGTACGGGCCGATCAACGCAGATTTTTGTTCCTGCCGGTAATAGGATGAGTTGCGCGGGTCGCGAATGACCGGCATCTCTCCATCAGATTCAAGAAACTCGGCGCAGGTGTCGGTAACAATATACTGATGTTTCATATTGCTGATCGGCAGACTGATGCCCGTCCATGCGCCTATGGCCCCGGCATGGTTGCCACCAGCATTGACCACGTGCTCACAGGTGTAACTGCCTTTTTCGGTGCTTACTTCCCATTCACCATTGGCGGTTTGCTGAATATCGGTGACCAGGCATTCACGCACGATTTCTGCACCCAGGTTGCGCGCGGCGATGGCCATGGCATTGCACACACCGGCGGGGTCAACGTGACCATCCTCGGGCGTCCAGGCACCGCCAACCACACCGTCGAGTTCGATCCAGGGCACAAGTTCCTTAATTTTCGCCGAATCGATAATTTCCATTTTCGCCCCGGAATTGTCGGTAATCCCGGCGACCAGCCTGAAGTAGTCCAGTTCATGCTCATTGGTGGCGAAACGGATCGAGCCACAACCGTGCCAACTCACGTACTGCCCGGTCATCTCCTCCAGCTTCGGATACAGCGTGTTGCCATAGTGATGGATCTTGGACATGTTGTAATCAGCGATGAAGCTGGGGCATAAACCAGCCGCGTGCCAGGTGGAACCAGACGTAAGCTCGCCTTTTTCCAGCAACACAATATCCGTCCAGCCAGCTTCTGCCAGATGATACAAAAGACCGACGCCCATATTGCCGCCGCCGACGATAACAACCCGTTTATGTATGCTCACGATAGATCCCCAAAGTTTGACGCAAAATGATTCGCATTATTAGAGATGTACGCCTTATGTCAGATAGGTTTCAAGCCTTAAAATGCGGCACCAAAAATCCGGGATTACTTATCGCCAACTCTTGCTGAACGGTGGCTATCAGATGTTTAAGAAGTTGTGGATGCGTGTCCTCGGAAATCGTTCCTGAACGCAAATCATCGGCAAGTTGCGGCCAGTCAGCACCCGTCTCTTTGCCATAGATGGTATGAAGCAAGGCTTGTTCAGCAATTTGTTCCGTGCCTGCGTCCTGACGCTCGGCAATCGCCATGGCGTTGTCGATCATGGCGGCCACGTAGCGTTCGTTTTGTGGTGAGGTTTCTGACGCACGGGTTTCCTGAGCAATCTGCCTGAGGCCTTCTGAATCTGGTTTTTTAAACATCAGCTTTTCAGCCCCTCGATCAGGTTCAGCATATCCAGTTCCATTTCCGGCACGATGCGCGGTGTGAGGGCCAGCTCAAGTGACCGCTGCTCGCCCGACAAATGCCGGTGACCCTGTAAAAGCGCTATAACGGCCCAGCGCATGGCCCCCATGACCTCCCAAAATGGTGAACCGTCTATTTCCACCGGGTGTTCAGTGGCAGCATTGTAGCCGTCATACAGGGCGGCGCGCGGCGCGATGCCGCCAGCTTCTTTATGGATGTTGCCAAACCGCCAGCACTTGGCACAAAAATAACCCAGGTCTTCGCGCGGGTCGCCCCAATCGGCGATCTCCCAATCCAGAATTCCCGCCAGTTTGCCATCCCGGATCATGTAGTTGCCGGTACGGAAATCATTGTGGATGAGCGTATAACGTTGCTCTGCTGGTTGGTGTCGGTCCAGCCATGACAGCACAAATTCCAGAACCGGGTGGCGGTCGTCCAGCAAATCCAGTTGCTCACGGTACAGTCGGATGCGCCGGTTCACTGGCCGATCGCCACCAAGTTCAATGAAGTTCAGTGCGGGATTCGGTGGCGTAACGCTGTGAAGTTTAGCCATCGCCTCGCCGATCTCACTAGCAAGGGCTGGTCCCATATCATCAATAACCGGATCGCGGACGATTCGGCGGCCGCCTGCAAATCCATCCAGGAATTCCAGTATGATGAACGGCGCACCGATGATGCTACCGTCCATGCATAGCGCCAGCGGCTTGGGTACCGGCACCCCGGCATCATATGCGGCCTGAATGATGGTCAGTTCATGATCCTTGGGCCAGCTACCAATCAGGGGGGAGGGTGGTTGCTTTCTTAAAGCCCAGCGGTGGCGTCCATCATGGGGGCCACCCTGGACAGTAACGTCCAGGGCAGAGTTTTCCTGTACAGCGCCGCCATCGAGCACCGTGATTTTATCAACGCTCAACGAATCAGCCTGAAAGGCGTCCTTCAGCCAGCTGTCGAGTTCTTCAGGCACCCCATTTCCAGAAGTCGGTATTGGCATCGAACAGTTCGCGGGCAATGATCATTTTGTGAACTTCGGATGCCCCGTCCAGAATGCGACCCTGCCGGGCGTAGCGGTACATCCATTCCAGTAACGTGTCTTTGCTGTAGCCTTTGGCGCCGCAGACCTGAATGGCGGTATCGATGGCATGGGTGAGAGCTTCGGATACATAGACCTTGGCGGCAGAGACTTCTTTTTTGGCAAAGTCGCCTTGGTCCAGCTTCCAGGCGGCGTTGGCAACTAACAGACGACAGATTTGCAGGCGCAAGGCCGCATCGCCCATCATCAGCTGTATACTCTCCCGGTCGATGAGTTTCGAGCCAAAGGCCTCCCGTTCGCGGATGTAATCAGTCCCGATTTCAAGCGCACGTCGTGCCATACCGGTCCAACGCATACAGTGGGTGAGGCGGGCCATGGCGAGGCGGGTCTGCACCACGCGCATGCCGTGACCAACTTCATCAAGGCGGTCAGCATCGTTAATCTCAAGTCCGTCGAACGTTAGCTCACAATGACCGCCATGTTCCTCAGGGCCCATGATGCCGATACGGCGAACGACTTCCCAACCGGGTTGATCTTTGTGAAACAGGAACGTGGTCAGGCCGCGGCGAGGATCATCCGATGTTCTGGCTAGCAGGATAAAGTGTGTTGCCCCTTCAGCCCCGGTGATGAACCATTTGTGACCGTTGATGATCCACTTGTCGCCTTTTTTGGTGGCGGTGGTTTTCATCATGCCGGATGGGTCAGACCCGGAACCGGGGGCAGGTTCTGTCATCACAATAGCGGACCGCAGATCGCCATTGATGATGGGTTGCAGCCATTTGTCTTTCTGTGCTTCGGTACCCAATTTGTGAAGGGTCCACATGTTGCCATCCTCGGGTGCTGCGGCATTGAAGCATACCGGGCCAAAGATGGATCGGTTCATTTCCTGATACAGCACCGCGATGTCTGACAGCGCCAACCCCATTCCGCCGCGCTCCACCGGCATGGTCAGCGACCAGATGCCCATGGCTTTGGTTTCCTGTCGTAGCTCGGCCAGCAAATCCAGATTGATGTTCTCGTATTCATCATACGAGGCTGGATCGCTTTCCAGCGGGATCAGGCGGTCATCCACAAAGCGCTGAATTCGGGCGCGAAACTCTTCAATATGGGGCGGTATGGAAAAATCCATGGCCAGTCCTCATTTCTCTTGCGTGCGTAGTCGCGCCTTGGCGGCGTTGTATTCGAATTCCAGTTGCGCAACGATCTCGGCGGCTGGCGTTATTTTATCGATGGTACCAATACCTTGCCCGGCACTCCAGATATCCCGCCATGCTCTTGGCTCGTCAGACGGTGTTTCCTTAAACTCCATGGTGGGTTTGCCCATGGCATCCAGTTTATCCAGATCAAATCCGGCGGCTTCAATACTGGGGGCCATATAGTTACCATGTACGCCACTGAATGCGGGAGTGTAGACAATATCCTGGGCGGCGCTGTCACAGACCATCTGTTTATAGGCCTCGTCAACATTGGCTTCGTGGGCGGTCAGAAACCGGCTACCCAGATAGGAGAAGTCGGCACCCATGGCCTCGGCGGCCAGAATGGAGTCGCCCGTTGATATGGCCCCGGACAGGGCCAGTGGCCCGTCATAGAAACGCCTGATTTCACCAATTAACGCCAGTGGGTTGATCGTGCCCGCATGACCACCGGCTCCGGCTGTCACCGCGATCAGGCCATCGACGCCCTGTTCCAGAGCTTTTTCTGCGTGGCGAACACTGATCACATCATGCATGACCACACCACCATAGCCGTGCACGGCATCAATAACGTCGGCGGGCGGGCGCAGGGATGTGATGATGATAGGCACTTCATGGTCAACGCAAATTTCCATATCATGGCCCAGTCGGTCATTGGCCTGATGGCAAATTTGGTTAACGGCAAAGGGTGCAACAAGGCGTTCGGGATACTGTTCCTGATAGGCAGCCAAACTTTCCTTGATGCCCGTAATCCATCTGGTCAGATCTTCCTTCGGGCGCGCGTTAAGGGCCGGAAAGGCCCCCACAATGCCCGCCGTACATTGGGCAACCACCAATGTCGGGTTGGACGCGATATACATAGGCGCGCCAATGACGGGGATACGTAAACTCGTTTTCAGATCATGCAGAATATTCATGCCTGCTCATACCATTAGTGGTCTTGATTGAACACTATCCATATCATTTAAGTCGCAAATGCCACCATTCGGTCATAGGCTATTTCACAGAACGACAAGCCGTAAACGGATTTCAATTGGGCTAATGTCCGGATGCCTCGAGAAACGTAACAATCACTCGCTGGGCATCCCCCGCCAGCTGCCGGGGCGTATGGGCATCAACGCTACTTGATGCGAGCTCAGCACTGATCCCGTTGTTATGTTATCGTTGCTTTCCACGATATCGCCTCGTTCAGTCATGAGGGTCATAGGATCACGCTCACGACAGACAGCACCTTCAGCCACACCACGCCACAGGGCGCAATCCTGCCTTGTAACCATTGAAATCCCGTGATCTGTAATGGATTTTTGCGTGGTCAGAAAAGATACTCCGTCCAGTGTCCACGCTGCAATCTGAAGGGGCACAGGAAGGGCACATCCCCCAAGCATCAGTCCGCCAATAACGGCGACTATGACCCTGGCCATCCCTCCTCTTCTTTGGAGCACATCAAGTGGAATGGCGTCGGTTATGGGAGTTTCCACATCGACATCTTCAAGAATACCTTCTGCGATATCGGATGCAATAATCTCAGGGGTTGGTTTCTTTGCCATTTTCGAATGCCTTTCGGTAGATCTACTGCCATAGCGAAAGCTTTAGGCTAGTTTCTTTGCGTCCCGTCATTTCTGACGGTTTGCCGTTTCGTTGTTTAAAAAACGCAGACTTTCTCGTTGAGCGATTCAACTCTCATGCAAGTGCGGCTATATTATTTAACCTCAGAGAGCTGTAGAAATTTCACGTCATACATGCTGTTTAGAGGCTGTCCGTCACCGACGTAAATGTGTTGGCTGGATCCGTTTCAAGCAACGTCAATCCATCTATGATGGCAACGGAAACAAGGGCTGCGATAAGGCCATATTCGATGGCCATTTCGAAGAAATGTAGTTACCCACATCTGTGCTATCCGCACCATCTGATGTTGATAGTACTTACTAGGCACATACCTGCCTGTGACGTTTCTCACAAAGCGTCATTTTATTGATGTATTAAAAAAACACAGATGCATACGTATCGGTGTTTATCAAAACGTTTGATCAATTTCAGCCCTTTAAAACTTCACGTATAGAATGACTGCTTAGGGTGGTGGCCTGAATTGATCGACGCAACACGTTGGTTAAACCTGTTTGCTAGCATTTCAAATTGCGCATGATTTTTTCGAGTTTAACTGTAGTCACTATGACATATGCAATATCATGCGGGCTCTTGATGAGACGAGGATTGCCGCCATATGACCACCTACACAGCCCCAACCAGAGACTTCCTGTTTGTTATGGAACACCTGTTAGATGCGGGTGATGTGAACATTGATCTGGAAACCCTGGCTGCGGTGCTGGAAGAGGCCGGTAAACTGGCGGCGAAGGTGCACTCACCCACCAACAGAACCGCCGATACGGACAAGCCCGTATTGGCCAGAGGGCAGGTTCGGATGCCCGTAGGGTGGGGACCTATGCACCGGGCAACGGCTGATGGCGGTTGGATCGGCACCAGCCAGAACCCTGACTACGGCGGCCAGGGGCTGCCGGTTCTTGTGAACAGTGCAGTGCTGGAAATATTCTGTGGTGCCAACATGGCGTTTGGCTTGTGCATGGCCTTGACCGAAGGCGTTATTGAAACGCTGGAGCATGTGGCCAGCGATGATCTGAAACAACGTTTTATCCCTAAACTGATATCCGGTGAGTGGACCGGCACCATGAACCTGACCGAGCCGCAGGCAGGCAGTGATTTGTCCACGATCAGGACAAAGGCGTGGCGGGATGGCGGCCACTACCGTATCAGTGGCCAGAAATCGTTTATCTCGTTCGGTGACCATGACATGAGCGAAAACATCCTGCATCTGGTGCTGGCCCGAATCGAGGGCGCGCCGGATGGTGTGAAGGGGATATCCCTGTTTGCAGTGCCCAAATATCTGGTGGGGGAAGACGGATCACCCGGCGTTTGTAACGAGGTCACGCCTGTATCATTGGAGCACAAGTTAGGTTTACATGGCAGCCCCACCGCAGCCCTCAGTTATGGCGATGATGAGGGCGCGATCGGCTACTTGCTGGGCGCGGAAAACCGGGGCCTTGAATACATGTTCATCATGATGAACCGGGAGCGGCACATGTGTGGTGTTCAGGCCATCGGTGTAGCTGAAATGGCGTTTCAGCACGCCTTGGCTTATGCGGGAGAACGCGTTCAGGGCACGCCCATGGGTCACAGCCCGGGCACCCCGATCATCGGTCATCCAGATGTGCGGCGGATGCTGTTGACCATGAAGGCATATGCGGAGGCAACGCGTGCGCTGGCGTGCCAATCTGCGGCGATGATGGACGCCGGTGAAACGAACAGCCACGCACAAGCTGAAAGCGAGTTCCTGACACCGATCGTCAAGGCCTGGTCCACGGACGTGGGGTTCGAGGTGGCATCACTGGGTATGCAGGTGTTTGGGGGACTTGGGTATATGGAGGAAACAGGTGCGGCCCAGTACATGCGCGATGTGAGGGTTACCAGTATTTATGAAGGCACCAACGGTATTCAGGCAAATGATCTGGTGTTCAGGAAAGTGTTACGTGATGGCGGTGCCACGGCGCGCCGTTTACTCGACCGGATGAGCCAGTATGTGAACGATATGGATGTGAGTGCGGAGCCGGTATTGAAACACCTGCAATCGCGACTGGAAATTGCTCTGGCGGATGCTACGTCGGCGACCGAATCCCTGATTGTGGCGGCTGAGGACGAGGCGCGATATGTGGCGGCCGTTGCGGTACCTTACCTGAAACTGATGGGCATCGCGCTGGGTGGATTCTATATGGTGAAGGGCGTCGCCGTGGCGCAAGGCATTCTGGATCACGGATCAGGTGATGAAGAGTTTTTACGCACGAAAGTTTCTACAGGCCATTTCTATGTGGATCATATCCTGTGCCAGACAACCGGCCTCACCCATACCATCACGCAGGGGGCCAGCGTCGTTGCGTCGCTTAAGCATGAAGTTTACTGATCAGGCAACCGCCGTGATGGCTGGTTTTTTGCCTTTGGGTGTTATCTCTTTTGCCGCTTCTTCCAGTATCCATGAGCGGAAAGCCGATATACGCGGCAGGCGTCCTGCCTGATCCGGGTAAACCAGGTAATAGGCCCCGAAACCGGTGATCTTGATATCAAAGGGGATCACCAGTTTACCTGCGTCCAGCGCCTCATTCACGCTGGGTCGGCGGGCCATGGATACGCCAATACCCTGAATAGCGGCTTCAATGGTTTGGACGCGGTTATGGAAGCGTAAGTTCTGACGCGGTTTCAGGTCGGCCACACCAGCGGCTTCAAGCCATTGGCTCCATTCGGGGTTTGAGGCCAGCGTGCAGCGAATAATCGCATGTTCTGTTAAATCCGATGGTGTTTTGAGCGGTGGCGAAGATTTGAGATATTCAGGGCTGCAAACCGGGAATACTTCTTCGGATAGAATATGCTCTGCGCGAACACCCGTCCAGTTGCCAGTACCATAGAGAACGCCCACATCCACTTCGGGTAACAGGAAGTGCGGGTCTTCGTATGGTGTCACCACATTCATTTCCAGTTCCGGGTATGCTTTGCGGAACAAGGCCAGCCGTTTGACCATCCAGGTCGCGGCCAGCGATGGGCAAAGCTGAATGGTTAGCGGTGCCTGGCCGGTGCTGTTAATGACCTCTGCCGTGGCGTCCAGAAGATCGGCAATGATGGCCTGAATGCGTGTCAGGTACGAATCACCTGTGCGGGTCAATTCAAGTTCGTGATGGCGCCGCACAAACAAGCGTGTACCCAACTGGTTTTCCAGGGTGCGGACCTGATGGCTGACCGCAGACGGCGTCAGGCACAATTCATCGGCTGCCCGCTGGAAGCTCAGGTGGCGGCCAACGGATTCAAATGCCTTCAAGGCGGCAAGCGATGGTAAACGGCTAACCTTCATTTCCCCTCCGGTTCAGGGCTATGTGGTGCGGAATGCTCTTTAATTGATTGAACGCCCATCTTGCTTTCATTGTCAAATCTAATACGCATGGTACACAAAAATAGTTTGCGATCATTGAGCAAGGTCAAGGTGTGTTCCATCAAGGCGGATACCATCCGTCAGTATTGCAGGGATGAATGAAGCCGGGGGAGCACATGGTACACGCGGATATTGGTCATAATACGGACGGGCTGGACATTGAAATTGAGGTCCGGGTTTTCAACAGCATTCAGCAAAAAATAGGTGGTCGTATCGCACGCCCCATGACCTTGCCCGCCGGTGGCACGGTGGGCGACATATTGGCAAACCTCAAAGTCAATGAGAAGGATGTGTTTTTGGTGTGGTGCAATGGGCGTGACATCACCCGTGATTTGAACAGCGGCGTTAACACCAGCTTTGCGCCTGAGCATGGCGACGTGATCGCCGTATCGGGTGCGGTACCCTATAGCTGGGGCTTCGGATCGCCCATCGTCTAACCAATAACAGAGAAGCTGGAATTCTGGTTGATCTCGCGGTTGCGTGATGCAAACCCCAGACTGACCGGAGTGCCCAGGTGTTCCAGCGTGAATGATACAGGGTCGGCATCATGATCATGACCATTTTCACAGGCCGCGATCAGGGTCGCCATCATCTTGCCGGCGGTAGGACCATTCTTGAACTGGTTACCACTGGATCCGATAGCCAGATAAAAGCCGTCCAGGTCCGATCGGTCATAGATCGGTCCCCAGTCCTTGGTCACATCGTACATGCTGACCAGACCTTTGGCTTGATTAGGAATACCTAATCCTTCGAAACGTTGTGCCATGCGAGAGACCTGCGCCGTCCACTGGTCGGTGAAGCCCAGTTCGTAGGCGTCAGGGTCCACCCATTCCTGCGGATCACATTCGGGGTCTTCGCTACCGATGAGAATGTGGTTGCCTATTTCGGGGCGGGAGTAACACGCGATATCGCTGTCCGAGAAGATGAAGCCTTCGTTTTCATAATCGAACCCGGCAGGGGCTGGAACGTGGGCGACCTCGTGGCGCAAGGCACGGGTATCGATTTTCATGGTCCCGGTCAATCCGGCCATATCGTTTATTTTGGCTGAGTGGGGGCCTGCCACATTGACGACGATCGGTGCGTCGATATCGGTGCCATCGGCAAGCGTCACACCAACAACCCGCCCGGATGCTTGACGAATGCTCTGTACAGCCGCGTTGAATTTAAAGGCACCACCATGGCGCTCGACGGCGGCTTGTACGTTGCGCGCTGAAAACTGGGGGTCGCTTACATAGCCCCCATCAGGGAAAAAGATTGCGCCATTGACGGTGCGTCCGCTGGACGTGCCAAACTGGGGATCATCATGGCGGCGAGGGGGATAGAATTCATGCGTATCCACAATGGGGAAACGTGATTTCAGGGTTTCCGCCGACCAGTCCTCATAAGGCACACCCAACTGGTCCATCAGGCCCGTCACGTGGCTCATGTTCTTGTTGTGATCGGTTTTCAGCACAACGCATCCCGTGTTCTTGTAGACCGCCAGCTCTTCACCTGTGGGTGCTTCAAGATGTTCACGCCAGTTACGCCAGTAATTGATACCGTCATAGGCGATGGCGGAACCTTCCAGGGTGGAGTAGTAAGTTCTGATGATGGCACAAGAGCCAGCCGTTGAGCCGTATCCGGCGGCTGGCAACTTATCGATGCTCAGGGTCTTATAGCCCTTCCTGCATAACTCATACGCGACAGAAGTGCCGATAATACCGGCACCGATGATAATAGCGTCATAAGAATTCTGTGTGTCAGTCATGAACGTACCTTTTGAATTTTGGCGTATTATATAAACAGCTTGTGCCGTTGCATTGTCAAAAGAGAAAATTTTGTCGAAGCCTTACTCGGGCGGAAAACACACAGGTGGTGCTCAGGCGGAATTTTGGCCCGCGCCACTAAAATTCCTGTTTCAAACATCGCCAGCATTAAGGTTTATTTCAAAAATTTTCCAAAAAGCACGAATTAAGGGCATTTAATAATTGGTTTATCACCATAAGAGGGCATTTTTTATATTTCCTGCATACATGAGTAAGCGCAGATGTTTTTCTATTGACATCAAAGGGCTGACTACCAATATCCACATGGGGGTTAGGGGATTGTGCATAGGTGAGCCAACGCGATGGCGATCAACGAAAAGCGATTTAGGTGGCAGTACGTGTACTACCTGCTTGCGGCATTTAATATTGCCACAATCGCGTTGAGTTTGCTTATCAACCATCAAATCACATCAGCGTTTGATAAATCACTGGAGGCTGATTCCCGTTGGGCCGATCGGGCGTCTGCCATGACGGCGCTTACACTGCTGGTAAATCGCGTCAACGCGCCCGGTAATGATGTGTTCGAAAGCGATGCTCCTGATACAGAGCAGGCGCGGTTCGAAGAAGCGCTGATCAGTTATAACGAATATCTGGATACCACACGTGAAGGCATCAAAAAGAACGTCAAGGATGGTGCTCAAGAGATATTACAGTACCTGGACGCTGCTAAACTTGAAATGTTACTGCTTCAAATCTCGGCCGAGAAGGTTTTCCAATCCGTGCGAGAAAACGAGATTATGGAAGCCACGCGCCATGCGACGATGATGGATAGCAAGCGGTCGTCCGTTTTATTGCACCACGGGAATGTGTCTAGACTGATTTCGGCGAGACAGCGGGCCTTACTTGATGAGCAACTTAATGTCACAGCCCATTATCAACGGTATGAAGTGCTGTTTGCCCTTGTCATTGGCCTGATTATCATCTTCGTGACCTACTATGGTCAATTGTTGGCCCGAAGATTTCAGGGACTTGATGAACAAAAAGCGATGGCTCAGCGAAAGCAGGCGGAGAACGAAGCCCGCGTTCAAACGGTGCTCGAAAAAGCACTTGATGCCATCATTGTGGTTAGTGATGTGGGGATTGTTGAGACGTTTAATCCGGCGGCCGAGAAGTTATTCGGCTATTCAGCCGGTGAGATCATCGGCAAGAATTTGTCTGTCCTTATGCCTATGCCACACCGGGCAATGCATGATAGTTACCTGGCATCTTATGCCAAGACAGGTGTGGGTAGCATGATCAACGCGACTCGGCGGGAAATAGCCGCTCACGCAGATGGGGATGCAGTCGACGTCGCCATATCAATCTCTGCTGTGGATTACGGGGATGAGCGGCGATACATGGGTGTGATCAGAGATATCAGCGAGCAAGTTAAAAATGAGAATAAAATTCTGGAGCAGCAGGAAAGCCTGACCAGCACTGTCCATGAACTGCGTGATACGCAGGAAAGGCTGGAAGTGGAAGCTGCCAACTATGTTGGGCTGTCCGAAGAACTAGCCTTTGCCCGGGATGAGGCCGAGAAGGCCAACACCGCCAAGTCCGAGTTTCTCGCCAATATGAGCCATGAAATTCGCACACCCATGACAGGCGTTATGGGGTTTGCCGATATGCTGCTGAATGATGATTTACCCAAAGACAGCAAGGAAAAAGTTTTCAAGATCAAGGACTCGATCCGTTCATTGATGCGAATCATCAACGACATCCTGGATATGTCCAAGATGGAAGCCGGTAAACTGGAAATCGAAGCCCTGGATTTGAATTTACCATCGCTGGTGAACGATGCCCTCGATTTGTTCCAGGAAAAGCGGAAAGGTGAGCGGGGCCATAAGCTTGATATTCAGATCGATCTGAGCGATGAATTTCCTGTTGGTATTCAGTCTGATCCAACTCGAATCCGTCAGATCCTGATTAACTTAGTCGGCAACGCCGTGAAATTCACCTCGGAGGGGCAGGTGACGGTGGAAGGGTCGCTGGCAGACTCTGAAGACGGTCGCGAATTTTTCCATATTGCTGTTCGTGATACAGGAATCGGGATCAAGCCAGATACCATATCCATGTTGTTTACGGACTTTACCCAGGCCGACGCTTCGATCAGTCGTAAATTTGAAGGTACGGGACTTGGACTTTCCATCTGCAAACGATTGGTTGATATGATGGGGGGGGATATTGGTGTTGAAAGTGAATTTGGTGTGGGAAGCACATTCTGGTTCACATTGCCCTATGTTCCGGCCAAATCTGACGTTTCAGCGGTAACTACTGGTGCAACAGCGTACGTTTCCAACTACACCTCATCGCGCTCGCTCAAGATCCTTGTGGCTGAAGATAATGCCCTTAATCAGCAAATTATCTTGGCGACGGTTAAAGGCTTTGGGCATGAGGTGGATATTGTGGATAACGGTGCCAGAGCCATAGAAGCGTATGAATCCTGCGGCTATGACCTGATTTTGATGGATATACGCATGCCGGAGATGTCAGGCCCCGAAGCCACACGGATCATCCGAAGGATGAGTGGGGACAAAAGCAATATCCCGATTTTGGCTCTTACCGCTGATGCCATGGAAGAGCACAAAGTTGGCTATTATGAGGCTGGGATGAACGACGTGGTTCCCAAGCCAATCGATCGTACAGAACTGGTACTTGCCATCGATAAGGCCATGGGTGAAACCATCCACATACCAGAGTTGGCTGATGAAGCGGCTAGCGTGCCTCAAGAGCCAGAGTCAGCGCCAGAGTCACCCTTGGTGACGCAGAAGAAAGATGAAAAAATAACGGCGGCGGTGGATGATTTCTTGAAACAGATCGGCTCGGCGCAATAGCTCTCAACCACTGGTCAGCCGTGAGAGGCATCCCATATGGCCTTGATTTTTTCGCCGAGAGACATGGGATCGAAAGGCTTGGAGATAACGTCAAGCGCCCCAATTTCCTTGAAACGGATGACCTCATCTTCCATGACTTTGGCGGTCATAAATATGACGGGGGTATCGGCAAAACCTGCTTCTTCACGCAAGGCGCTCAGTGTTTCAGGCCCATCCATTCCAGGCATCATAACGTCGAGCAAAAACAGATCAGGCTGAAATAAGCTAACCTTTTCCAAGGCTTCGTGACCTGAACTACAGGTTTCCACAGAAAATCCGCCGATGGTTTCAAGGGCAAGTTTCACAATTTCCTGAATATCCTGCTCATCTTCCACATGTAGAATTTTACTTAGCGTGCCCGCCATGTACTTGTCTCCAGACATATCATCAACGTTAGACCGATGCTCCGGAACACGGCCGCCAAAATCCCCCTCCTATGTCAATAATAGGCCCCAATCCAGTATATGGGGGTTCATATGGGAGTTTACAACTTATTATCTCACAGAAAAGAGCGCCGTGGTGTTGAGACAAATTGATCGCGGTTTGTAGGGTGGAACGGTCAGTCCTGTGTAACGCCGCCTTCGGCCTTACGGCGCTGGACAAAGGCATCCAGCTCTTCATCAATAGCCGGATCAAGGGCGGGTGGTTCGTAGGACTTCAACAGGTCTTTATAGATTTTGTGCGCCCGCTGTGTGGCGTCCTGTGATCCATGCTCTTCCCAGGTTTCGAAATTTCGCCAGTCCGAAAGAATGGGAGAATAGAAAGCATCTTCATATCGCTCGAGGGTATGCGCGGTGCCAAAATAGTGCCCGCCTGGCCCCACATCGCGCATGGCGTCCAGGCCCAATTCGGATGGGCTTGTATCAAGCGGTTTGTAGAACTCAGTCATCATTTGTAACATCTCGGCGTCAATAATGACTTTTTCGTAGCTAGCGCAAAGCCCGCCTTCGATCCAACCCAAGCCGTGCATCATCAAATTACAGTGCCCCATGGTACATCCCCACAGGGTCATTTGAGATTCGTAGGTTGATTGCACGTCCGGCGCATTGGATGCGTTCACATTGGACGCGCGGTACGGCACGTTGTATCGCCGGGCAAGTTGACCACCAATGATGGTCGCCTTGGCGTGTTCCGGCGTACCAAATGCGGGCGAGCCGGTTTTCATGTCCACGTTCGATGTAAACCCGCCATAGACCGTTGGTGCTCCCGCGTTCACGATCTGCATATAGGCAATACCCGCCAGCGCTTCGGCATTCTGTTGAACCAAAGCCCCGGCAATGGTTACTGGGGCCATGGCACCGGCAAGGGTAAACGGTGTGACAATGACCGGCTGATTATGCAGGGCCATTTCCGTCATGCCTTGTAGCATCGGTATATCGTATTGCAGCGGTGAGTTGGCGTTGACCACGGTAAAGAAACTGGGCTCGTTGCACAGTTGCTCCATCGTCAGGCCACGGGCAATGCGGGCCATTTCAAGGGCATCACGAATGCGTTCATCACCCAAAGCATAGGCAAAGTTTACTTTGTCACACAGGCGAACCATCGCCTGATAGGCGTCCAGATGCCGTTCCTTGGGTGGCAGGTCCACAGGTTCTACCGGATAACCACCCAGGCAATGAACGATGTTCAGGCTTTGAGCCAGCTTCAGGAAATCACAAAAATATTCAAATGTGCCCGAGGTACGCGGAATATCCAGTGCCGAAACATTGGGTGGGCTGGCGACCATGGCGAAATTCAGAACGTTTCCACCCCAGTGCAGGTTGTGGGCAGGGTTTCGCGCATGCACAGTGAAATCGGATGGGGCCTTGGCCACATATTCTTCGATCAAGCCGCGATCAAAACGCACCCTTGTGTCGCCCTCGCTCACATCAGCGCCAGCAACTCTAAGGCGCTCACGGGCTTCTGGCAGCAGGAAATTCAGGCCAATTTCTTCCAACACCTGCAACGAAGCGTTGTGAATGTCCTCGACCTGGTCATCGGATATGAAATTGAACGGCGGGAAGGGGTTCTTCACCTGTTGCCACGGTAACTGCTGGAATCCAACGGCTTCCCGCTCACGTCCTCGGGCGGATCGTCCCCGTCGTCCTTCTTGTTTTTCAGCCATTAAAACCTCGGTCCGTTGTGATGGCCTATATAGGAGTGAATTGCTGGTCTATGGAAGGATAAAGTCCGTAGATCATCATGAAAAATTTTCGTGGTCCAGGTACCTTAGAAATCCTTACACAATCTGAGCGAGTCATAAATCGCGGCGTGAATGTTGCGGCTGGAAATGGCGTCACCCACCCGGTACAGCAAATAATCACCGGCCTGGTCACCATCTGACTGGGGCGTGTTCGCGGCAAGGGCGTCCGGATCGGTGGTGCCGTTGTTGCGTGAGCTATCCCGCATCTCGTGGAACATCTCATCAAAAGGTAGCGTACCGTGTTCCACCACCACATGATCCACGATGCGTTCTATTTCCGGGCCATTGTATTCGTTGGTGAAGGTGGCTTTCAGTTTGTTGCCGCTCTTCTCCACGTGCTTCAGGCGGTGGTCCGGTGTTATGGACACACCGTTTTTGTAGAAATGCTCAAGGAAGATCGGAAAGTTTACGGTTCCCATTTCAATAGCGGGTGAACGGTCTGGGGTGACGAACTCCACGTTGGTGTTGTCGCGTGTGCTCAGGAAATCTGCACAACTGGGGCCTTGATGCTGACCACAATCATCGTAGACCAGAACCTCACCCGAAATTTCTTCACCCGAAAGCACATCCCAAACGCTCATGCAGTTCTCGCCACCCGGCACATAATCCGTATCGGGCAACCCGCCCGTGGCGATAATAACGATGTCCGGGTCCTCAGCCTTTACCGTTTCGTCGTCAGCAAAGGTGTTCCACCTCACATCCACGCCCAGGCGTTCAATTTGCTGGCGGTACCAGTCAACAATACCGATCAGGTCTTTGCGCCATCCTGCACGGGCCGCCAGGTTGATCTGACCGCCGATCTCGCCGGTGGCTTCGAACAGGATGACAGAGTGTCCTCGCTCGGCACTGACGCGTGCAGCTTCCAATCCACCGGGCCCGGCACCCACAACCACCACCTTTTTGGTTGGGCCTGATGATTTGCTGACCACATGCGGCATGGTGGCTTCGCGCCCGGTGGCTGGATTGTGAATGCACAAGGTACCGCCGCCTTCGTAAATTCGGTCCAGACAATATCCCGCGCCGACGCAGGGGCGGATGTTGTCTTCGTCGCCAGCTTCCAGTTTTCTGACGATATGTGGATCGGCGATGTGCGCGCGTACCATACCGGCCATGTCGAGCAAGCCATCTTGCAAGGCATAGCGCGCCGAAGACAGATCAGCCAGCTTGCAGGCGTGGAATACGGGAACAGCAATTTGCTTACGGATAGAGTCGATGGCGCTGACCCATGGGGCAAGCGGGTAATGCATGCCGGGGATGTGATAGGCCAGTTCATGATCTGTGGCGATCTTGCCAAAGTTCACGGTCATGTAATCGATCAACCCGGTTTCCGAAATAATCCGAGCGGCCTCAGCACCTTCATCCAGATCGATGCCACCATCCCGGTTTTCATTCATGCCCTGACGAATACCCAGTATGAAGTCGGGACCAACGGCCTCGCGAACCTGTTCCAG
>JABJGO010000033.1 GCA_018662225.1 Rhodospirillales bacterium
CCTGGCTAAACGATGAAGCCGGGGATTACCGGGTGGTTGAAATTTTGGAACCGGAACCGGAGCCGGAACCAGAACCGGAGCCGGAGATAACGCAAGCTGTGCCATTACTACGTGAGGCCACCGAACAACTGGCATCGCTTCACATCAACGACGTACCATCGCCCGCCGGATATAAAAGTGTGTCTGAACGACGTGCTCAATTGGCCGCCTTAAGCGACCAGCATATAGACGATCAACTGGCACACATCCAAAAGAGCATGGCGGCATTGGGTGATGATTTTCGGGCCGATTCAGACGCCCTACAGGCATGGTACGAAGACAGCCGAAAGGCCGAGGATGATGCATTGAAGGCGAGCTTTGGTCTGCTGGTCAGTGGTGCTCTTGATGAAGACTTTGCCGGTATTTGGAAGGATTATTCGAAAATGCAGGGCCTCGCCAAGAACGCCATGCGTGCGGCTGGGATCATAGGTCCCGTCGGAAAACTGTCTAAAGACATTATGGACCCGGACGCCAACAGAGAAGCATTGGCCGCCTATATGGGCGAGCTAACCAACCAATTGCAAAATTTTGACGAAAAACTTATGTCAAAGGCCGGTGGCAACGTCATAGGGCTGGCCAATTTTTTCATCGAATACACCTATCAGGCCGCCAAGTGGTCCGTATCACGGGATCAAATCCTGATGATCACCAACAATCTGGACAAACCCAATGGGCGACTGGATGCACAACGGGCGCTCAGCAGACTACAGGTGGACTTGTTCGAAGAACGCGCACGGCGGTTGGCTGCCAGCAATGCATCAGGTTGATCACTGAACAGGTGTGAAAGAAACTACCCGGATTTCCGCGCCCGCGCCCGAGGATGGGTGTTCCTGTGCACTGATTGCAGGTGCTCCACATCCACGTCCGTATAGCGTTGGGTCGTGGACAGCGACTCGTGGCCCAGCAATTCCTGTATGGTGCGCAGATCACCACCACCCGCCAACAGGTGCGTCGCAAAGCTGTGGCGTAATGCATGGGGCGTTGCCGTTTCCGGTAAGCCCAGATACGCCCGAAGCTGTTGCATTTTGGCCTGTACCGCACGCTGACCAAGGCGCTTGCCTCGCACGCCCAAGAACACGGCATCATCGGCGCCCGCTTCAATAGGGCACGCGGCGATGTAGCTGCTGATGGTATCAGACACCACCGGCAAAACAGGCACCAAACGTTCCTTGTTACCTTTGCCCCGTACACGGATGACACCGTCGCGGGGAAGGTCAGATCGGTTAAGCCCCAGCGCTTCACTGATCCGAAGCCCGCAGCCGTATAACAGCATCAGGATTGCCTGATCCCGTTTTCCCACCCACGGATCAATCGTGAGATCCGCGACCGAACTGATGGCTTCCAGCACTTCATCAACGTCCAGCGCCTTGGGTACACTGTGCGGTAGTTTTGGGCTGCGCATGGCGGCAATGGCCGGGTTGGAGGCTAAGTCGTGACGTTCCATATAGCCGAAAAAGCTTTTCAGGGCCGAAATCGCCCGCGCCCGTGATGTGGCCGTCAGTCCCCGCTCGGTCAGCACGGCCAGGTACCGCCGGTAGTCAGTGCTCCGAAGTGTGCTTAAATCACGAATACCCGGCTGGAATCCCAGATGGTCATCCATGAAGTCCATGAACGCGACCACATCGCGTACGTATCCGTCGATGGTGTGGGGTGACAGGCGACGTTCGTGTGCCAGCCACGAATACCACGTGGTGGCGGCGTGGCGAACCGCAGGCTCGCCCTTTATATCGGCAATCAGGAACTGCGGGTCAGACATCGTCGTACAGTGGAGGCCAGAACGTCTGACAGGAAGGCAAGCAACTCGGTACCCTGTCCCGGCAGGAACGTTTCTTCGCGGGCACCCAGTGACAACAATCCGGGTGGTAACTCGAAACCAGCCTCAACCCGGGCCAGTGCCGCAGAATGCGCAATGCCGGCGGCTTCGCCGAATAACGTGCCATCATCGACCATGGAATCGAACAGCCGCACATTCAGATCAGGGCCCAGCATATGTCGGATGGTGCCTAATGGTAACTGGCGAATATTGGGATTAGCCAACGCCGGGAATGGCGCGCGGGTGAACTCAAAACCCAACGTTGCCACGTCCACATCCAGAAGGTGCGGCCAGTCTTCCGCGACCACGCGAACCACCTCTTCCAGCGTATCCACATCCAGCACAGCCGTTACCGCCGCATGGGTACGGGTCTGGATCGACATGTTGGACCGGCTGGTGGCGATGACGCTTTGCGTGGCTGAGCGCAGATCATCAATGGCTTCTTGCGAGCGGTCCATCATCACGGTTTGCAAATCCACCACGCTATCGCCGGACCATTCTTCACGAGGCGCAATGCGGCGCAAAACTTCGATGTGATCGACCAGAAACTCCGGATGGGTGAGCAGATAGTGAACCACATCGGTTTCGCTGAGACCCGATTCGTCTTCGGTTTCTGCTTCAGCTTCTGAATTTTTTACAGTCATAAGTGGCTAATTCCCGGCTCTTACGGCGATTTCGCGTATTTTTCAATTGTCCCGCTGGCGTGTGCTGACCGAACCTTTAAAGTGTATCCCATGAGCGAAGACGTTACCAGTTCAAGCGATGAAAAAACGCAATATATTGGGGGTGAGCAGGTTGCTGTCCTACTACCCCTGCCGTTAGGCGCGGCCTATGACTATCTGGTACCGGATGGTATGACGGTGGGAATCGGTGACTTCGTGGACGTGCCGCTGGGCCATTCAGGGTCTCGTGGCGTGGTCTGGGGGCCGGGCGCAGGCGATGTGGACGTGGCAAAGTTGAAAAATATCAAGGCGCGCTGTGTTGCTGCCCCCCTGCCGCCAGCATCCGCCGCCTTCGTTGACTGGGTTTCCAAGTACACGCTCGCCATGCCGGGGGCTGTCCTGCGTATGTGTATGAGCGTGCCGGAAGCCCTCGACCCGCCCAAGCTGATCACCGCCTATGTGGCCAGTGCCACACCAAAGGAGTTCAAATCCACCGCCGCACGTGAACGGGTGCTGGCTGTTTTGAAAGATGGCCCACCCCGAATTCTGAGCGAATTAGCCATGGAAGCCGGCACCGGTACCGGCGTGGTCAAGGGCTTGCTGGCCGCTGGGGTGATCGAAACCGTCAGCCAAGCGCCACCGCCACCACCGGAACCTGATTTTGCTCAGGCCGGTCATCCTCTATCAGAAGCGCAAGCCACAGCCGCCGATCAGATGTGTGCGGCCGTGGGTGATGGTTTTTCCGTACATGTGCTGGACGGCGTGCCGGGGTCGGGTAAGACCGAGGTTTATTTCGAAGCCGTGGCCCGTGCATTGTCCATGGGCAAACAGGCTTTGGTCATGCTGCCTGAAATCGCGCTGGGTGCCCAGTGGCGCAAACGGTTCAATGACCGGTTTGGCTGTGCGCCCATGGAATGGCATTCCGACCTGACCCGCACCCAGAAGCGGGAGATATGGCGCACCATATCGAAGGGCGGCGCGCGAGTTGTTGTGGGGGCGCGGTCCAGCCTGTTTCTGCCCTACCCTGATCTGGGCCTGATCGTGGCCGACGAAGAACACGACGCCGCCTATAAACAGGAAGACGGGGTTATCTATAACGCCCGCGATATGGCCGTCGTTCGCGCCAACATTGGCAAAATCCCCATCGTGCTGGCATCTGCCACACCGTCGCTGGAAACCGCCGTGAATGCCGCATCAGGCCGGTACGTTACCCAGCACCTGCCCGAGCGGCACGCCGGTGCGGCTTTACCCGACATCAGCCTGATCGACATGCGAGCCGAAAACCTGCCCGCCACGCGCTGGATTTCA
The DNA here is from genome assembly GCA_018662225.1 of Rhodospirillales bacterium. Lineage (GTDB taxonomy): Bacteria > Pseudomonadota > Alphaproteobacteria > Rhodospirillales > Casp-alpha2 > JABJGO01. The sequence continues at coordinate 3,823 of JABJGO010000033.1, forward strand.
GACACCCTGCGCGGGGCTCTGACCGATGTGATAGATCAGGGCGAACAGGCCATGTTGTTTCTGAACCGCCGGGGCTATGCGCCCCTGACCCTGTGCCGGGCCTGCGGACACCGTCTGCAATGTCCGCAGTGCAGCGCGTGGCTGGTGGAGCACCGGTCGTTGGCCCGGTTGCAATGCCACCATTGCGGCCACAACATCCCGCTACCCGAAATCTGCCCCAACGAGGAATGCGGTGTCGAAGGCAAGTTGGCCGCTTGCGGACCGGGGGTTGAGCGATTAGCCGAGGAACTGGAAGGCCTGTTCCCGGGTATTCGCTATACGCTGGCCGCCAGCGACACTATTCAAAGTCCTCGTGCCGCCGAAGAACTGGTGAAAACGATTGAAGACCACGACGTGGATGTGATCATCGGCACCCAGATTGTGGCCAAGGGCTATCATTTTCCCATGCTCACGCTGGTGGGTGTGGTTGATGCCGATTTGGGTCTGGCCGGTGGTGACCTGCGCGCCGCCGAGCGCACCTTTCAATTGCTCTACCAGGTCGCCGGGCGGGCGGGCCGTGACCAGCGCCAGGACCAGAAACCCGGACGGGTCATGATGCAAACCTACTTGCCCGATCATCCGGTCATGAAAGCGCTGGCATCGGGCAACCGCGAAGACTTCATCGCGACCGAAACCCACGCCCGCGAAACCATGCATATGCCGCCCTTTGGACGCTTGGCCGCCCTGATCGTATCGGGTAAGGACGAGAACAGCGTAGAACGTGCCGCCACAGCACTGGGCCGCGCGGCACCCCACGGCGACGGCATTCAGGTCTTCGGGCCTGCCCCCGCCCCGATCTCCATGCTACGCGGCAAACACCGCCGCCGGTTATTGCTAAAAACCCGCAAGGACATCGCGGTTCAGCCTTTGCTGAAACGCTGGATCAAGTTCGCTAACGTCCCCCGCAAGGTCCGCGTCCAGATCGATATCGATCCTTATAGTTTTATGTAAAATACTGTTTGTTGGATGCGAGAACTTTTCTTGCTTGCACGCCGGGTGGAATGATCGTCACAGTTATTGTGAGGACTTCTTCTACTGACAGGAAACAGCTCTATGAAAATTGGCTTTATTGGTCTGGGTAATGTGGGTGCCAAGTTGGCGGGTAGCTTGCTGCGGCATAAGTTCGATACCATGGTGCGGGACGTAGACCGTGGTGCGGCTGAACCCTTGTTGGCGCAAGGAGCCGCGTGGGCCAATACGGCCAGGGAAATGGCCGAAGCCTGTGACATCATTATTACATGCCTGCCATCCCCCGCTGTTTCAGCCGAAGTTATGGAAGCCGAGGGCGGTGTGATTGCCGGATTGTCCGAGGGTAAAATCTGGCTGGAGATGAGCACCACGGACGAGACCGAGGTCAAGAGATTGGGCGAACTGGTCATGGCCAAGGGTGCCATTCCCATGGACAGCCCGGTATCCGGTGGCTGTCACCGCGCCACCACCGGCAACATCGCCATCTTTACCGGTGGCGACCGGGCAGCGTTTGAGAAGGTTCTGCCGGTGCTCACCACGCTGGGCCGTCAGGTACTTCATACCGGCGACCTTGGCACCGCATCTGTCATGAAGGTTGTGACCAATTATCTGGCGGGCGTGCAGCTTGTGTCCACCGGCGAAGCCTTCATGGTCTCAAAAAAAGCCGGAGTGGATTTGGGCGTGGCCTATGAAGCCATCCGTATTTCATCGGGCAATTCTTTCGTTCACGAGACCGAAGGCCAGTTGATTTTGAACGGCAGCTACAACATCAACTTCACCATGGACCACGAAGTCAAAGACGTATCCCTTTTTGATCAATTGGGTCAGGATCTGGACGTGCCATTGGAAATGTCGCCACTGGTGGTCAAGGTCATGAAAGACGGCCTGAAACGGTACGGCCCGCGCGTGTGGTCATCCATGGTTGTTAAACGGCTGGAAGATGATTGCGGGATTGATTTGCGAGCACCGGGATTCCCGGATGAGCTGACGGATCAGGAACCCGAAGAACAGGGTGCCGAAGTTATGGTCAAAGGCCGCACGGCATAAACGGGAGTTTTCGTCATGGCGCATCACTTAACGGCTGAGCAGATTGAGCAATTTAATGAAGATGGTTTTCTGGCCGTCCCGAGCCTGCTTGATGAAACCGATCTGATACCGTTGGACGAGGAATACGCTGCGGTCATGGATGATGTGGCCGCGCGATTGTTTTCGGAAGGCCTGATATCTGATCCGCGCAGAGAACTGTCTTTTGGTGAGCGGTATTCCCGGCTGATCGTGGAATACCCGGAACTGCACCGATTCTTTAATGTGTCCCTGCCCCTGATCAATACACCGGACAAGCCCAGGGATTTCTGCATGCATACCGGGCCTGCCGCCTTTTCGTTGCTGCGGAATGAGAAAATTCTGGATGTGGTGGAGAGTATTCTGGGGCCGGAAATTTCATCCAACCCGGTTCAGCAGGTCCGCCTGAAGCCACCCATACAGATGCTGTCACCGGAAAATGTAGAGCAATCCAATGTGGGTATCACCACGTGGCATCAGGACACCGTCGCCCTGTTGCCCGAAGCAGACGACACCAGTCTGTTGACCGTATGGGTTGCCCTGACCGAAGCCACAGTGGAAAACGGCTGCCTCAACTCTATTAAAGGCAGTCACAAGCTGGGCCAAGTCATCCATTGCCCCGGTGTTCAGGTAGCATCCGAAATGTTTGTGCCGGATTCCATTATCGGCGATCAGACCGAGGTGGCCTTACCCGTGAAACGCGGCGGTATTGTTCTGTTTAACAAGCACAATATCCATTGCGCCCGCAGCAACCATTCAACTGATTTACGGTGGAGCTTTGATCTGCGGTACAACTGCACGGGCCAACCAACAGGTCGCCCGGCGTTCCCCGGTTTCATCGCCAGAAGCCGTGCCAACCCGGATAGCGAACTGCATGACCCGGTTCAGTGGAAACGCCAATGGGATGAGGCCCGTGACAATATTCTGAACGGCCGATACACCGGGCCAATTTTTGATCAGGCACGTTGGGACGAATATAATGATGCACCAATTTGCGCGTAAACCCGGTTGATCGCCGGGATAGCCACGTCATGGTGTAAGATTCTCTGCATTTCTACTTTCGACCATGCCTGCCATCAAATACATGATGATGTAGACGATGACCCGGTAAACGATCTTCGATCCGGGTGGGATACAAATAAACGACATGCCGGTCAGGCCGCGCCTGCCAATCTCGTTGGCGATGCGAATGGCTTCGTAATCGGTCATCCCGATTGGTTCAGCCAGTTCGCCTAGAATGTCACCATTTACAGGCCCAGCACCACCCAGAACGTCCATGTCAAAATGGACGTAGACTCCATCTGTGCCTTCATAGGCATGATACAGTTCTTCACACACGCCTTCGACCCCGAGGCCGCGCCGTATCTTCCACATGGGGTAGAAGTGAGCGCCATCGGCCAGGATTCGGCGGATGTTGTCCTTGTATTCCAGCATCCCGCGCTCACCAATTTCCACAAGGTTCCTATAATGGAAATTTTCCAAAAACTCATAGGCCTTGTATTTCCAAGAGCCACTGCCAGCAATTCGCGGATCTTCTGTTAGGGCATCAAGGTGGCCTGAGTCCCAATGCGTATCAAGGCTGATCTGGCCAACATTGCCATCGGTTGCTTCGGAGATGGATTTGGCGATCGCGAACGAGGAACATGGCGAATTCTGTCCGATAACAATGGGAATAGCACCGACGGACAGCGCATCATTGACCATGGCCTCCACGTTTGCCTGTGCTTCCAGGATGCTTTCTGCGGTTTGTTCGTGCTGACAACTTTCGGGAACCGGTGCGTCGCCGTAATCAACGACGTTCAGGTGTTCGAACACATCGATATCAAAGTCCTGAATATAACCGGATCGGTAGCGGCAGGATTGCTGGCGCACACGCTTGGCGGCGGCGGCCCAATCAGCCACGGGAACACCCGCATATTCTTCCGTAGCGGCTACATAGGCTGAGCCAATAATGACAATGTCCGCACCTTCCAGGTCCTTTACAGATTTTGCCAATGGCCGGCCCAGAAAGGTCGGAGTCTCGTCATCAATCATGGGCAGATCTGGATCACGCATAATGGCACCACCAAATGAGTCTTTTTTAACCTGATCCCAGTTCGGATAGCTCATCGCCGTCTCCCTAAAAAGTTAGATGGTTTGCAATTTTATTAAATGAAATTCCTGTGGCTCGAACAACAGGAATGTTGGATATGGCAGGTTACGTTCAGAGCACCTTGCTCGGCAACAAAACGATCACGCTCGTTCCTTCACCAATTTGGCTTATAATTTCCAGCTCACCACCATGAAGGTCCACGAGCATCTTTACAATCGCCAACCCAAGGCCAGTGCCTTCCCGTGATTTGTGAGGGTCGGTCTCAACCTTAACGAACGGTTCAGTAAGAGTCGCGATCCTGTCTGCCGGGATGCCGGTGCCGGTGTCGATGATCTCTATTTTGTGAAACCCATTCGTCGTTGACGCCACGAATGTGATACTGCCACCCGGCGGCGTGAATTTTAAAGAGTTTGCGATCAGGTTGTGAAAACTTTGGGTGATCGCTCGCTTGTCAGCATAGAGGGGTTCAATGTCCGTTGGCACCTTTGCAATCAGGCCCACATTCAGCGACTCCGCTCGTCCACCCAACACCGTCTTGCATTCCGCGAAAACATTCACGACTGGCAGGTTTTCTTTATCTAGTTGTCGCTTGCCAGCTTCAATGGTCGATAAGTCCAGAATGTCATCGACCAACGATAGCAAGAGCCTGCCACTGGTGTGAATATCCTCGATATAGCCCTGGTATTTTTCATTATCAATTGGGCCTAGATATTGCAGTTGAATAAATTCTGAAAACCCGAGGATGGCATTCAGCGGGGTTCGCAGGTCATGGCTCATGGCCGCCAGAAAATCAGATTTGGCAAGGTTCGCTTTTACCGCCTCTTGTTCAACTTTCTTTTGTTCAGTTATGTCGAGAACGATACCATCCATCAGGATCGGCTCTCCCGATTCCCCGTAAGTGGTCTCGCCCTGCTCATGAACCCAGCGCACTTCACCAGATGGAATAACAATACGGTGGTCTACACTGTACGGCGTATTTGTTTCCTGTGAGTTTGTAACCGCTGACACGACAAGCTCTCTATCATCCGGGTGAACGAACGAGTGGAAGGCCTCACTTGATGTTTTGAACGTCTCAGGGCCAACGCCAAATATACGGTAAACTTCATCTGACCACCAAAGGGTGTCAGCAACGACATCGTGCTGCCAGTTTCCAAGATGGGCGTTGCGTTGAGCCGCTTCCAGGCGTTTTTCGCTAATACGCAATGTTTCTTCAATCTGTTTGCGATCTGTAATGTCCTGAATAATACCCACGTGAAAGGCCGCGTTGCCTTGTGCATCGTATTCCACATCGGCATGCTCGTGGAGGTGTCTGATCTGACCAGCTGGCCCAACAATCCTGTACTCCATATCGTATCCACAGGCATCGACATCAGCATCAAGATAAGTCTGCATTACTCGATCTCGGTCATCCTTATGAACGAACTCCAGCATTTCCTCATAACTTTCTGGAACGTCCGCCTGGAAGACTCCTATTTCCTGGTAGTTATCTGACCAACTGACAACTTTTTCTTCGTCAAACGACCACCGCCAGAATGCAACGTTGGCTTGATCCATGGCCAGTCTGTGATAAAGCTCTGACTGTTGTAGTGACGCTTCTGCCAGCCTTCTGCTTGTTACGTCCGTTCCGATGGCGCCAATAGCAACGATATCCCCCCCATCAAAAATGGGGAACTTGGTCGTGGCGAAGGTGTGGTCACCATCCTCAAGTGTAAACACCTCCTCCTCCTCGAGGGCTTGGCCAGATTTTAAAACGTTCTGATCATGCGCAACATACCCATTGGCTGCGTCCTTTCCAAACATTTCATGGGAGGTTTTCCCCAGGCCTTCTTCCTCGGCGAAACCGGCCAGTTTCTCGGCCACTTTGTTGATGAGGGTGTAACGCCCACCCAAATCCTTGATATGAATTTTGGCGGGCGAGTGATCGACCATAGCGCGAAATAGAGTCTCGCTTTTCAGCAGTTCTTTGGTTCGATCCTCCACCCGTTGTTCCAAATCTTCGTTTATCTTCTGGATACTGCTCTCGGTTTTTTTTACCATGACAAGAAGCAACGCCGGAACCCAGACGGCAAACATGGCTAGAACACGGTTGATTACTACGATCCAAGTGCTGACACCCTCTGGGGAATAAACATACCCGGCCAGAATTAATACCGTGGATATTGCCGCCAGGATGATGATGTGAACAGGTTTCGGAAACCACCAACCCAGGAGAACAACGGCAACATAAGGCACCCCACCGGCGACACCCAACGGCAGGACGAGGTCCCCGGCAAAAATTGCTGCTAAGAGCGTAGCCGCCAATAAAGTCAATCGCACTGAAGGCCGTTTCATTTGTTCACTTTTTCCGATTATCAGCAACTTTAGAGGCCGCTGCTGATCTGAGTCCATACACACCGATACTCGGGTTTAAAACTTGGGTCCATGTTCTGCTTTAGGCTGTAAACCAGGCAAGGACTCTGGTTTCGATGCTTTCCCGCGACGGGGTGTCGTCTGGCGTTGTAGGATCGACAAAAGCCGTATGCGGCGTGAACCGCGCACGCCCGTCCTCGATGGAATCATAATTCTTGAATAACAATATCTCGTCGGTTGTCATTTCAGGGAAATAGCACCAGCGATGGTCGGCGTTGTACGCAACATTATAGATCTCACCACGACGATCGCCATAGTCCAGATCGCAAGCGACCCAATCCTCAGTTTTAACACTCTGGGCGTCACACATGGCCAACGGCGAAGACAGGACTGGTCCAACAATGGGACGCCATACATTGTAGATGGCAAACCGGGTGTTGAGATGCTCGCCCACGTCTGATTCTGACAGCAGGTCGCGAACCCGCTGAGGCCCTGAATCCACGGTATAATCGTTGTGAACCAAATCCACCGTTTCACGAACGTGTCGTTTTCGGCGCAGGTCATCTGATTCAACACGAATGGTATGATCAAAAACCAGAACCTTGTTTGCGCCAGTCGACTCTTTAACCAGCGCCTCGATCTCAGCATCATAAGTATTGCGTACCTCCGTTTCGTCATAAAAATTACCGACGCTGGTTTCAGCGTGACGTAAAATAAAGCCTTCACGGTCGAGCGACAGGTCGGACACCCGGGGTCGGGTATTTTCAATAACCACTTCCTGTTTATTATACCACTTGTGGTACTCAGGAAGATCTTCGTCATCACCCATCTCCGTAATATCATAAACCAGCTTCTCTGGCAGCTTCAGCGTATAGGTCAACGGTGCAACGACGGCTTCTGCTTCGCCCTTGATTGCGGCTGAGTCAGGCGGATTCATATAAAAACTCCTCGGTGATCCTGCATTTTTGTAAACGTAGCACATAAATATGAAATGTTATTCGGAAGGTTCTCGATGATCTGCGCCCTGAATACGTTTTCGCGTTCCCCTTATGGTGGCCTCATGGCGTTCTGTTCCGGCCAGGTGAGTCATTTCATCTGAGCGAAAATTCTGAAAATCAGGTTCTGGCACCCCCTCCATCGCCATAGCTTGCAGGCGCGCCGGGTTATCCGTTCGGCGCGCCAAATGGTCGGCCTGCTGGAGATTCAGTTCATCAATCGTAAACGGATCCAGATGAATGGCACCGTCTTCTGCCGCTGCTGCAACAAGCTCCTGCCCGCGCTTGGTCCGCGCGATGAACAGGTTCGCACCGGGCGCTTCATCATATATGGGCTTGCCATCAACCATGACCCAGGAATCAGGGCAGCTTATATCAGCCAACTCGCCAATGGCGTCCGGGCAAATTTTACATCGGAATTGATTGTCATATTTCCATGGCACATCGTCGCTGAGCCAGGCTCGTTCATAGGTCAGATCGAATTCTCGACCATCGTGGGTTTCAACATGTGTGAACCCCGGCCAGCCATTCCCGCGGAACCGAAAGGTCGATACTTCTTCCGGCGATACACCATGGTATTTGATGATGTCTTCGACCATTGTGACGCTGGGCACGCCACCACAAAATATGGTGATCAGATAAGGAATTTGCTGCTCTACCCGGCTATCAACCGCCTCCAGCCTTCTGATTGCTGCCACATCACAGGGCTTGGCAAGGACAGCCATGCGGAGGCCCTGATCAAGCAACCGGTTAACGTTCACCAGTGGCGCCGCCGGACCGTAGCGTGATTGAGAACCGGAACACACTTCTTCGGGTGTGGTGCTGACAATGGCATCGGTTTCCATGGGTCGGTCCACGGAGGCCCGCACATGAACAATGGCATCAACACGACCTGTCTCAAGCAGATAACAGCCGAGGGCCGTCATGGCACCCCCGGCGGCCGATCGAAAGCGGATATCTTCATCCGTCGACCATCCCCGGTGCATGGTGCGAATTGGCCCCCACACGTCATGCATGACGCCTGCATCCTCCACCTGGCTCTTATCAGGACCGGTTAAGGCGATACCCGGACATATGGCACGAATTTTTTCCATGTCATTGTCATCAAGGGGTTGGATTTCATGGGGGCGCATGCGGCTGGCCGACGTCAATTTCATTTCGACCTGATCGTTGCCAATGACGCTTTCACAAAGTCCGCACCCGGTGCAAAGGCCGTTGGTGACAATGGATTGCAGATCAGAAAACTGAGATGTCATTTATTAAAAGCCCTTATACCAACGATGTTTCACCTAAGGTTGTCACACTCAATTTCTTAGTCAAGACCGGCCCGGCGTACGGTTTAATTACATTGATAATGTTGGTCGAAAATCGGTGCTAAACCCAAATAAATGGCATACCCTCACATCAGAATAATATCCACAAAGAGGTGACAGATGTCCCAGAATAAGCGTTTTGATTACATCATTATTGGTGCCGGCTCGGCCGGGTGTGTTCTCGCCAACCGATTGTCTGAGGATTCGTCAATCAGCGTGCTACTGGTTGAAGCCGGGGGGGACAATGACCGAAGCCTGTTAATCGAAATGCCAGCGGCAGCCGCGCTTGCCGCCCGCGATTCACGCTTTGACTGGGGGTTTCTGGGTGATCCTGAACCCCATTGTGATGGGCGACAGATTCTGGAGCACCGCGGCCGGGTTCTGGGGGGCTCGTCTTCTATTAACGGCATGGTCGCCAATCGCGGCAACCCAAGAGATTACGATAGCTGGGCCGCCGAGGGACTGCCCGATTGGTCGTATGATAATTGCCTGCCCTATTTCAAAAAAATGGAAACATCGGATAAACCTACCAGTGAATGGCGTGGCACGAACGGTCCGCAAGTCATCGAAACCTGCAAAGCGACGCACCCCTTGTATAAGGCCTTCCTGACCGCTGGTGCGCAGGCTGGTTACGCCTTCACGCCAGATCAGAACGGCAAACATCATGAAGGCTTTCACGTGGCCCAGGCCTTTACGCATGGCGGCAAGCGGTGCAGCACCTCACGCGCCTATCTGCGCCCCGTCATGGGGCGTGCCAATCTGACCGTGATGACCCGCACCTTGACCCACAAGGTTCGGTTCGAGGGGAGCCGCGCAGTGGGCATTATTGCGGAGAGACAGGGCGAAACTGTTGAACTCAATGCTGAACGGGAAGTCATTTTGTGTGGTGGCACCATTAGCACGCCGCAGCTTTTATTGTTGTCCGGTGTTGGCGACACGGCCCACTTGTCGGAACACGATATCGCCACCACCGCCCACGTGCCCGCCGTGGGTCGAAATTTGGAAAACCATCAGATCGTTCCTATTTCCTATGCGACCCCAAGCGGCGTATCCATGTCTCACAAATTCAGAGGTCTTGGAAAGTACCGTGTTGGTCTTGAATGGTTTCTGTTCAAGTCCGGTATTGGTGCATCCACCATGTGTGAGGCCGGTTGTTTCTTCAAAAGCTCCGACGATGTGGATTACGCCAACATTCAACACGAATTCTATCCCATCACCGCCGATCTGGGTGACCCGAACCCGAACTTTGACGACGGGTTCATGTTCTCCATGGGATTGATGCGGCCGGAAAGCCGAGGCCGGGTGAAATTGAAATCTGCCGACCCGAAACAAGCGCCGTCAATTCAGTACAATTTTTTTGAAGCTGAATCCGACCGCCGCGCCATGATCGAGGGCCTGAAGCGAACCCGCGAAATGGCCGCCCAGCCCGCCTTTGACGGATTACGGGATGTGGAACTTGCGCCCGGACCAGACGTGCAAACTGATGAAGACATTTACGCGTGGCTGCGCGCTAACGCCACCACCGAGTTCCATCCCTGCTCCACCTGTCGGATGGGAACGGGCGAGGATTCCGTGACCGATACTAATGGTCAGGTTCACGAAACCGAAGGACTGCGTGTGATCGATGCATCTATCATGCCGCACAATGTGACGGCAAATCTCAACGCGCCTGTTATTATGATCGCTGAAAAACTTGCTGATGCGATCATAAAGGGCGGATAGCACGTAACCCCAAGCCTTTATCTATCTTGTTGAACGCCATGAATTGGTGTAGGTCTGCCGCACCTTTCAGACCCCGTAATCAAGGCATCCAACATGCGCAAGTACCTTCATTTCAATCTAGGTGATCATTCGGTTAAAACCGATGAATTGCACGGCGAAATCATTGCCGAAGCAGGCCGCTACCTGATTGCCAGGACCTTGCTGGAAAGCGGCGTAGCAACGGTTGATCCGTGGTCCGCAGACAACCCGTTGATTTTCTCGGCGGGCCCTTTTGCCGGCACCAATTTCTCCAATGCCAATCGTTTGAGCGTTGGATGCAAAAGCCCGCTAACCGGTGGCATTAAAGAAGCCAACGTAGGCGGTACCTTTGCCGTTGCCATGGGCAATCTGGAAATTGCTGGCCTGACTCTGCACGGTGCATCCGATGACTGGACCGTGATCTTTATCGGCAAGGACAATGTCATTCGCTTTGACGATGCGGCCCCTTATATGGGCAAAGGCAACATCGAAGCCGCGAAAATGCTGCACGAGAAGTATGGCAAGAAAATCAGCCTGTCCCTGTGCGGCCCGGTGGGCGAATACGGCGGCCTATTGGCTGGCATTTCATTCAGTGACACAGACAACCGCCCCACGCGCTTGGCCGCGCGTGGTGGTGTGGGTGCCGTTATGGGCACCAAAAAGGTCAAAGCCATCGTTGTTGAGAAGTTCAAGATGCCCCCCATGCATGATCTTCGCAAGGTCATGGGGTCCATCAAGACGTATGGTAAGGAACTTGGCGAACAGGTTGCTGTTCAAAGCATGAGCAAACTCGGCACCGCCATGGTGGCCGATCTCACCAATCACATTGGCGGGCTGCCTGTGCGAAATTTCAGCGCCGGACGCCTGACCGAAAGCGACGATGAAGTTCTGATGCTGGGTGGTGATCATATTTTCGAGCGCAACACCGCCCGTGGCGGCACCACATCGCACGCCTGCATGCCCGGCTGCCTGATCAAATGCAGCAACGTTTATATGGGTGAAGATGGTGAGGAGATCACCTCGCCGTTGGAATATGAAACCATTTGCCTATTAGGATCGAACTGTGGTCTGAAAGACCCGGACCAGGTTGCCCGCCTGAATGCCATGGCCAATGATCTTGGCATTGATACCATTGAGCTGGGTGCCACACTGGGCATTCTGATGGATGATGGCCAAGCGGAATTCGGCGATTACGAGTTCATGGTTCAGGCCATTGAGGATATCGCAGCCGGTAACGAACGCGGAAAATTGCTGGCCCAGGGCACCGCCCGCGTGGGCGAGCACTTTGGCATCAAACGCCTGCCTGTTATCAAAAAACAGGCGCTCAGTGCGTATGATCCGCGCGTGATCGAAGTAACCGGTGTGTCCATGATGTTGACGGCGCAGGGTGCCGATCACACCACCGGCAATCTGCCGGGGTTTGATTGCAAGGATAAATCGGTGAAGGAGCTGGCTGAACAGAGTTTTCAGGTACAGATCAATAGCGCCATCGCCGATTCAACAGGATTATGCCTGTTTGGCCGCACGGTAACGGACACCCATCACGAGCTGATCATTGACGCCATCAATGATGCCCACAACACCGAGCTTGATTATGATTTTCTGAAAAGGATCGCGGTTGAGACCTTGAAAATGGAACACCTGTTCAACAAGGCCGCCGGGTTTACGGATGAAGATGACGAACTGCCGGCATTTTTCCGCGACGAAGCCCTGCCGCCCACCAATCGGGCCGCCCGGTTAAACAGTGCAGAAATTAACCAGTACCGAAACGAATGGCTTGGCCTGTAGACAGGATGCATGACAACGCAAGGCGATGACCCGAGCAGCGACCCTGTAGCGCGCACCAGCCGGTTGGGAAGCCTGCCGGTTATCGGTCATGTACTGGGCAATCCCTATTTACGCCATCGCGATTTTGTTACACTGTGCAGTAGCTCGATCTTCAGCAGGATGGGCATGAGCGGTGAGCAAGTCATCATCGGCATCCTGATTTATGAAATTACAAATTCATCCGTATGGGTGGGTATCGCTCTGGCGCTTTACTACTTACCCATGCTGGTGTTTGGGCTTGTATCGGGTGTCATGGCGGACTGGATGGATCGCCGGGTACTGATCAGGCGGGTTGAACTGGCCGTTTTCATCAATCTGATCATATTTGCTGCTCTCACCGCATTATCACCTGGTACGCTGTGGCTTGTGATCACGTTTGCTGTGGTCTCCGCCAGCATCCGTGATTCAGCCTATGCCGCGAAGATGAGCTACACCTACGATCTGGTTGGTGGCCAAAATGTGGTGGCGGGTCTTAGCTTGCTCAACCTGAGTACACGCGTGGGGCAACTCGTTGGCTCCCTGTTAGCCGGAACCATTGTCCATCTGTACGGCGCACCAATCGCCATCCTCAGCCTCGCCGTGTCGAGTGTGGTGGCGTACATTCTGCTCAAACGGTTGCGATCAGCGGGTCAACGGAAGACCCTGGAGCACGTTCCCATCCTTCACAATCTGAAGGAATGCTTTAGCGAAATGCGCACCAACACGGTCTTGTTCATGTTAATCATCATCACCGGCGTGGTCGAGATGTTCGGTTTCTCCTTCACCACCGTGCTGCCTGAACTGGCCACAGACCAATTTGACGTGGGTGCAGAAGGCCTCGGACAGATGCATGCCGCCCGCGCCATTGGCGGCATTATAGCCGCGTTGATCCTAACCACATTTGTTGGTCAAGACAGGCGCGGTGCCATCTTCCTGTCGGTGATTGTCGCCTTTGGTGCCGCCTTGGTGCTGTTCTCAACCGCCGACCAGTTTATATGGGCGCTTGTCATCCTTGTTCTCGTTGCCGGTGTGGCGTCTGCATCCGATGTGCTGACACAAAGCATGATGCAACTCAGCGTACCCGATCACTTAAGGGGCCGCGCCATGGGCATCTGGTTGTTCGCCATTGGCTGGGCCCCTGTGGGCCACCTGGAAATGGGGGCCATTGCCGAGGCGTTTGGCGTGGATACTGCCTTAATGGTAAATGGCTTGGCGCTCATCGCCGTTGGTATCATCGCCGCCATCGCTGTGCCGCGATTGCGCAAGCTTTAAGGCAGGTAGGGTGCGGCCGCAGCGCGGGTTTGTTCGGCTAGATCGGTTTCACCCAAAACTTCATAGGCTTGTATCAGGCGCATCCAGCCTTCGGGGTCTTCCGGGTTTTCGGCCAACCGGTCCGCCAACCTTTGCACCATGGATCGGATCATCTCCATCTGCTCATCCGCACTCATGGATGCAGCATTTTCCATGTCTTCTGCACTTGGGCCACTTGGTGCCGTTTGTTCGATACCAGCCGCCGTGGCCAATTGCTGTGCTTCCGGGCTAGGCGTAACAAGGCTGAGATCAACACCCGCCGTCTTGGCCGCATCATCGATTTGGCGCTGAACCGTCGGCAACCACGATGCATCGCCGGGTGACAAATGGATCAAATCCGTCCAGATTTGCACGGCCTCAGCCAAATCACCTTGCTGGGCAACACCGATGCCAAAGTAAAAGCGAGCCTTGGGATCAAGTGGCGCTTCACGCAGGATTTGTTCGAGGATGCCAATGATCTCATCATTAACCACGGAGTCATTTGCCAGAATCAGGGCCTCGGCGTATTCACTTTGCGCGCGGATATCGCCGGTCAACTCATAGAGCCTCTGAAACGCAGTCGCAGACTGGTCGAACCGTTCCAGCACTTGATACGAGCGCCCGAGCATAGCCCAGCCCTCCGGATCATCCGGGTTTTCAGCCAACCGCTCTTCCAATCCGGCCAACATATTTTCCACATCGACGGCACTCGGTCCCTGGGTAACAGCGGAAAGATCACCCCGCGCCGCATACGGAAAATCAGGGGCATGGGGCGATCCCAATTGCATGTAAAATAAGATACTGAGAACAGGGATCATCAAAGACATAACAACAAGAAGGGGGCTACGCGTTGCAGCGCGGACACTTTCGGCATCGATATCATCCGCCACGGCCAGTATCCGACGCTGGATTTCCAGTCGAACGGTATCGGCTTCATCGGCGCTGACGTGGCCCCGTTCCACATCCCGGTCCACTTCGTTCAACTGATCTTTGTAAACAGCCAGATCGAATTCATCACGCACAGCCGAAACCCGCGTGCGGGGCATCAACGATGGAAGCACTAACGCACCAACAACAATGCAGATCATCCCGCCTACCAAAATCCAGAGAGTCATTTCTCAACCTCTTCGTGATCCAGCAGGGCTTCCAGGCGACGCTGTTCTGCCGCGCTCAACCCCTGGGCCTGTGTCTGTGCCTGGGCCTGCACCTGGGCAGGTGACCTGCGGTTGCGCCGGAAAAAAATGAATAGAGCGATCAGCCCCATAAATGCAAAGACGGGTGGGCCATACCACAACACGTAGGTGGAGCTGTTAAAAGGCGGGGTCAATAGAACAAACTCACCATACCGGCTGACGATGTATTCCTTGACCTGTGCATCGGTCTCGCCCTGAACCAGACGCTCACGGACCAAAAGCCGCAGATCTTTCGCCAATTGCGCATCAGAATCGTCAATGGACTGGTTTTGACAGACGAGGCAGCGCAAGTCCGCGCTGATCTCACGGGCACGCGCTTCCAGCGCCGGATCAGCCAGCACCTCACTGGGTTCAACCGCCGAGGCGGGTAACGCCATCCATACCGATATCAATAGAGTCAGGATTATTTTCATTGGGCACGCAGACTCAAGACAAGGGGATAGATAACATTCTTCCAAACTTCGGGGCTCATCGGTCCCACGTGCTTGTAACGAATAATGCCCTTCTTATCGACCACAAAAGTTTCCGGTGCACCGGTCACACCGAATGCAATAGCCCCTTTGCTGTCCGGGTCATCGCCCACCAATGTGTAAGGATCGCCTTCGCGCTTCAACCAATCGGGGCCTGCATCCGGGTCAGGTTCACGCCAGTCAATGCCGTGTAGCGGCACATCCCCAGTCTGTTTCAGTGACATCAGAAAAGGGTGTTCGATCTTGCAGGATATGCACCACGACCCGAACACGTTCAGCAAGGCGACTTCGCCAACAAAGTCCGTGCTGGCGAGACCATGGGTGTCACGCCCCTTGATGGGCGGCAGTTGAAAAATCTCGACCGGTGTATTGATTAACACCGAAGGCAACTGGCTCGGGTCTTTGGTCAGGCCCACGGCGAAGTATATGGCCAGAATGCAAAACACTACGCCGGGTATAATAAACAGAAGACGTCGCGCCATCATTGATCAGGTCTCCGCCGCCGTCGTCGTCGCAAATGCCTTGCGGCGCTGCGGTACACCAACACGAAAGCGTCTGTCGGTGAGCGAGATACCGGCACCCGCAACCATAATGATGGCGCCAATCCACATCCACGCCACCAGTGGATTCCAGTACAACCGGGTCACGTAACTACCATCGGATCCATCTGCATCACCCACAACCGCATACAGGTCGCCCAGAAACAACGAATGGATAGCGGCTTCTGTGGTGGGCATGGACCGCACAGGGTAACGCCGGTTTTCAGGGTGCATGGTTATGACGGGCTCGCCATTTCGGGTAACCTCGAACGTGGCGCGGGTGAAGGAATAGTTGGGGCCCTGGCCCTCTTGCGCCCCTGTGAATGTGTATTCATACCCACCTACTTTAACCGTTTCACCCGGCGACATGGTTTGAATGGATTCAACCTTCCATGATCCGGCCCCGGTCATACCCGCAATAGCCACAGCCAGACCCAAATGGCCCAGCGTCATGCCCCAGCTTGATCGTGGTGTGCGGATCAACCGTGAAAGGGAAGCTGCAACGGGATCACGGAACAGCCGTATCCTTTCTGCCAGTTCCACCAATGCGCCCATCCCGACCCATGTGGCAAGCGCCAGTCCCAGAACGCCCATGAACGGGCCATCTGTCATAATCGACCATGTGGCAACCGCCACCAAACCAGCCAGAACGAACGCCAACCTTAAGCGTTTCATGGCTACCTGAATGTCAGCCCGTTTCCAGCCCAGCAAGGGCCCAATGGCCATGGCAACAATCATGGGGATGATGATGGGGATGAAGACGGCCTCAAAGAAGGGGGCGCCGACAGAAACCTTGCTGCCATTAACGGCATCCAGAAATAATGGGTAGAGTGTGCCTAACAAAACAGCCGCCGTGGCCGTGGTCAGCACCACGTTGTTCAACAATAGACCGCCTTCGCGTGAGATCGGTTGAAACACGCCGGTATTTCGGATCGTCGGCCCGCGCCATGCAAACAGCGCGAATGAGCCGCCGATAACAATGATCAGCAGTATCAGAATGAACACACCACGGGCCGGGTCCGTGGCAAAGGCGTGGACACTGGTCAACACGCCGGAACGCACCAGGAAGGTGCCAAGCAGGCTGAGCGAAAACGTGACAATGGCCAGAAACACGGTCCAGCCTTTCATAGTGTCGCGTTTCTCAACCATGATGGCCGAATGCAGCAATGCTGTGCCCGCCAGCCACGGCATGAACGAAGCGTTCTCAACCGGGTCCCAGAACCACCAGCCGCCCCAACCCAGCTCGTAATACGCCCACCATGATCCAAGCGTGATACCACCGGTCAGGAAACCCCATGCCGCCAGTGTCCATGGCCGGACCCAACGTCCCCATGCGGCGTCTACGCGCCCTTCGATCAGCGCAGCGATAGCAAATGAAAACGCCATGGAGAATCCCACATAGCCCAGATACAGCATGGGCGGATGGATCGCGAGACCGAAGTCCTGCAACAACGGGTTCAGGCCTTGTCCGTTAACCGGTGGTGGAACCAGCCGGGCAAACGGATTGGAGGTAAGCAACAAAAACAAATAGAACCCGACCGCTATAAAAGACTGCACAGCCAACACACGCGCGCGCAACGCAGGCGGCAGGTTCGATCCGAACAGCGCCACCGCACACCCGAAGATACTGAGGATCACGACCCATAGCAGCATGGAGCCCTCATGGTTGCCCCAGGTGCCGGAAATCTTGTAGATGAGCGGCTTGTCGGTGTGAGAGTTCTGAAAGACGACGGCTAGTGAAAAATCCGACACAATGAAGCCGTACATCAGGACGCCAAAGGAAAAACTGACCAGAACGAACTGGATCACGGCGGCCGGGCGGGCGAAATCCATCCATGCCACATTATTTCGAGCCGCCCCCGCCATAGGAAGGACAGCTTGGGCGCAGGCCACAAACATGGCCAAAATCAGGGCAAAATGACCGATTTCTGTTATCACTTATTGATCTCCTGATCCGTGTTCGCCATCTTCATACCACTGTCCGGCTTCTTTGATGGCATCGGATACTTCGGGCGGCATGTAGTTTTCGTCGTGCTTGGCCAGCACCTCGTCCGCCACAAAAACACCGTTCATCAACTTACCCTCGGTGATCACGCCCTGACCTTCTCGAAACAGATCGGGCAGGATACCCACATAGGTGACCTGTACCGTATCCACCGTGTCTGTAATGGAAAAGTTCACCAACCCATCAGCCCCCGGTACAACACTACCTTCTTCGACCAGACCACCCAACCTGATACGGCGATCTTCTTCGATCGAGCCGCTGGCCACGTCACCGGGCGTGCGGAAGAACACGATATTTTCTTCGAATGCGCTCAGCATCAGGCCCACCGCCAAAGCAATGAACAGGCCTGCGATCACAACGAAGGTTAAGCGCTTATGTTTTCTTTTCACACGTTTTCTTCTTCAAGTCGCAGCAAGGTCGCGCGAGCTGTTTTCAGCGAACGCACACTCATCACGGCCACCCCGATCAGCACAAACGCCGATAAACTGAAGCTGGGCCACACAAAGGCAGCATATCCGCCCATATCCAAAAATGTATTCACGTTCACTCCGTTTAATAGCGTGTAATCATACAGATCATTAACCGTGACGGATAATAACAATTCCGTGGGATTGTGAAATGATCTTGCTCAATTTTCTAACGATTAACTGTGAGCCCGGCGTTGGCGCAAGGCGCGAATCTTACCTGCCGTTACGTCCGCATCAATGCGAATGATCAGTACCCAAAAATAAAATAGCGTATAACCAAGTGCCATCAGGCCCAACGGCCATAACATGCTGGCATGAATTGTCGGGCCGTCCATACGCATCACGCTGGCTGGTTGATGCAGGGTGTTCCACCACTCAACTGAAAACTTGATAATGGGCACATTCACAAATCCGACCAAAGCCAGCACCGCCGCAGCATTGGCCCCGCGCTGGGCATTATCGAAGGCGTTATTCAACGCCATATAACCTATATATAAAAAGAACAGGATCAGCACGGATGTGAGCCGCGCGTCCCACACCCACCAGGTGCCCCACATGGGCTTACCCCACAACGACCCTGTCACCAGCGCCAACAGGGTAAAGGCCGCACCAACGGGTGCCGTGGCCCGCGCCGCCGTATGCGCCAAAGGGTGTTTCCAGATCAGGCCAACACCCGACGCAATAGCCATAGACGTATAACACATCATCGCCATCCAGGCGGCGGGTACATGCACGTACATAATCCGCACGCTCTCGCCTTGCTGATAATCAGCCGGTGATGCGAATAGCGCCAGATAAAGACCTGCGCTTAAAGTCGCGACAGTTGCGCCCCCTAACCATGGCACCAATGGTCGGGTGATACCGAGGAAAACAGTGGGGTTTGCGTATTTTTCAATCATTGCCATAACGTGTGTATTTTACTCCAAAGATTGTCGAAGGCCAGCCGCAGCGGCCCAAGGGCATAGCGGCAGGGCAAGGGCCAGGAAGCCGCCCAAAATCATAAATTGCGGCTTCACAGGATATCCACCCACGGCAGCGTCCACGGCACTAACACCGAAGATAAGAATGGGTATGAAAAGCGGCAGAATCAACAACGATAACAGCACACCACCGCGCCGCGACCCCAATACCAGCGCCGCCCCCACGGCGCCCAGCAAGCTAAGCGTCGGTGTCCCCAACGCCAATGCAGCAACCAGAGTGACAAACCCCTCACCATCCATATTCAGCAGGATCGCCAGAAAGGGTGCCGCCACGATCAGCGGCAGACCAGTGGTCAACCAGTGTGCGGCGATTTTTGCCAGTACCAGAGTTTCCAGCGTGGCCGGGCTGAGCACCAAAAGCTCAAGCGAGCCGTCCTCGTAATCACCTAAAAATAACCGTTCCAGCGACAGCATGCTCGACAGTAACGCAGCCACCCAAATAACCCCGGCGGCAATCCGCGCCAGTGTGTTTGGCTCCGGCCCCACACCGAACGGAAACAGTACCACGGCGATCACAAAAAACATGACAACCATAAAGCTGTCCATACCCTGTCGGAGAGCAAGGTGCAGATCACGGCGCAGCACACAGAAGAAACGACCCATCAAGCGGCCTCCCCTGTTGGCATTTGCGCGTGGGCGGCAAAGGGGGCCAAATCCAATACAGCCTGACCATCACCGGCAATGGCTGTATGGGTTGAAACCACCACCATACCGCCAGCGGCACGATGATCCGCGATAATCTGCTCAAGTGTTGCCATGGCGTGTTTGTCCAGCACGGTGGTTGGCTCATCCAACAACCAGATGCGGGCCGGTGAGGCCAGTATACGGGCCAGTGCCACCCGGCGGCGTTGTCCGGCCGACAGGTACTGGGCCGGGGTATCGCTCAAAAAACCTATATCAAGGGCGGTCAGGGCGTTGGACACACGGCTTGCGGCATCGGCATTACCCCCGTGCATGGAAGCCCAGAACAGCAGGTTCTCAGTTACATCCAGCGCCGGTTTGATGGCGTCCAGATGCCCCACATAGTGCAGGCGCGCATTATGGGCTTCCGGATCATCGGAGGTGGCTACGCCATTCCAGGTCATGGCGCCCTGTTCGGCGCTCAACAATCCGGCCATAAGCCGTAGCAGCGTAGATTTGCCGCTACCATTGGGGCCCGTCAGCACAAGCATACCGCCCGCATCCAGACCAAAGTCCAGATGGCGGAAGACTTCTCGCTCGCCCCGAATACAGCTCAGATCAGCGCCTGAGAACATTGCCATTACCTAATTGCCCTTAATGCGCGGGAAAATGAAAAGTACCATGAATATGGATATTGCCACAAATCCCACACTAACCATGGAAATGGTTTCCATGCTCTGACCTGCATCAATTGCCAAACCCATAAGAGGTGGCCCCAACGCACTGGCCAGCACCATCATTGATGTGGCCAGGGCTTTGATGCCACCCAGATGGGAAACACCGTAGAGTTCCGCCCAGACCGCACTGTGTGTAATGCCGATGGCCCCGGAGGATGTTCCGGCAAAAATCATGTAAGCGATGGCGACCCAGGGTTCGCTGAAAAAACTCAGCACCAGTAACCCGATCAGCATGGGTAACATATCCACGCGCAGTATTCGGACAGCGCCGAACCGATCCACCAGAAGACCCGTAACAATACCAGACAGGGTTTGCGCAATGGCATAGGCCACAAATGCTCCGGCGAACCAGGCCAACGTCCAACCCTTCATATCCACCAGATGAACCTGATGAAACATGATGCCTGTGCCAATCATGGGCGATGCCATCAAATTAGGCATAAGCACATAGAATCTGAGATCACGCAGCATCTGGCCACGAGTCCAGCTTCGGGCGGCTTCCTCGACGGAATCTTCTGCACGTAGTGTTTCCTGCAACCCGGCGTGACGTTCGCTATGCCCTTTCAGCAGCCATAACATCAATGGCACCAGAACGATGGCAAGAACGATACCCACACCCATCCACATCTCACGCCAGCCAAGCCAGGCAATCAAGGTAACCGCCGTGATTGGCAGGAGAGCTTCGCCTGTAGGGAAACCCAGTGATGCGATACTGATGGCCTTGCCCCGATGCTCACCAAAGTAGCGTGCCATGGAAACGGTTGAGATGTGGCTCATCAGACCCTGACCGGTAAACCGTAAGGCAAAGATCACACCGATCAACCACATGGCGCTGCCCACGTAAGCCATACTCACACAGGCAGCAGCTAACCCCAGACACACAGCGGATGTATAATACCGCAAGTCGATGTGATCGATCTTGTGCCCGGCCCAGATCAACAATATGGCGCTGCTCAGGGTTCCCGCAGAATAGATCATGCCGTAATCGCCGTGGCTTAAATCAAAAGCCGCGCGGATGTGCCCACCAGACAGCGCAATAAAGAATGTCTGCCCAAAGGATGAGAACAACGCGACCACAAACCCGAAGGCCAGGAAGCGGGGACTGATGGTCAAAAATGTAAGGATACTTCGCATATTCGGGATCATGCAGCCCCCGCGCGCGGCGTCCAACACATTCTATACCTCGCGCCACAAAAAAAGGCGGCCGGTACAAGACCGGCCGCAAGTTTGAGGCACCATGTGCCCCAATAAGGGGACCAGAGAAAGAGGGGAACTAGAACTCTGGTTAGAGTTATAGACGAGGAGGTCTATGAGTAAGATCATAGGGTCAGAATATGGCAACAATATGCCGTAATTAGGGTCATTTCGTGCGGGCAGGCCGATCATACACAGGATTGACACTGGATTACTTCGCGCGGCTCGGGTAAGCCTCTCCGCACCAAAATAATCTGATAGTATAGAGAACCCACATGAGCATCGAAGACATCCTGAACGCCCGTAGCAGCGGAAAATGTGAATTATGTGAAGCAACCACTGACCTGTCTGTCTTTGACGTGCCACCGGGTACCGGCGGAAGCGCCGAGAAATGTGTGCTGATCTGCACGGCCTGTCGAGACCAGATCGAAAATCCATCACAGATGGATGCCGGGCACTGGCGTTGTCTCAGTGACAGTATGTGGACCCCGGAGCCGGCCATACAGGTTATAGCCTGGCGTATGCTCAATCGGCTGCGCGCGGAAAGCTGGGCGCAGGACCTTCTTGATATGCTGTACCTGGATGATGAAACGTTGGCTTGGGCTCAAGACGTGGATGATGCGCCGGGTAGCAATGATGCGGTCAAGTACCTGGACAGCAACGGTGCCCTTCTGGAAGCGGGTGATACCGTGACATTGATCAAGGATTTGACTGTAAAGGGCGCAAGCTTTACCGCGAAACGGGGCACCGCCGTGCGCAATATTTCATTGGTGCCGGATAATGCAGCGCAAATCGAAGGACGTATCAGCGGCCAGCAAATCGTTATTCTGACCGAATTCGTCAAAAAATCGGCCTGAACAACCTTTAGCCTTCGTCCACCTTACCCGTATTGAAAACATACCCCGCACCACGCACGGTCTTTATGATCTCCGGCTTGGTGGGGTCTTGTTCGATCTTACGCCGCAGTCGCGTTACACGAATATCAATGCTGCGATCATAAGGATCCCAATCCCGGTTATGGGCCAAGTCCAGCAGGCGGTCCCGGCTGAGAACTCGATCTGGGTTCTCGGCAAACGTTTTAAGCAGGTCAAACTCCATGGCCGTGATAGCCACATCATCGCCATTGGGACCAATCAAACTGTGGGCTTCTAAGTTCAGGGTGAATTCACCGAAGGCTACCAGGCCATCAACAGACAGGTCAGCCTTCTTGCCCGGCGCCTTCAGACGCCGCAGCACGGCCTTGATACGGGCGTGCAGTTCGCGCAAATCAAACGGCTTTGGAATGTAATCATCGGCACCGATCTCAAGGCCCACGATTCGATCAACGGTATCCACGGCAGCCGTGAGAAAGATGATGCCCACGTCCTGGGTCTCGCGCAGAAACCGGGCAAGTGACAAACCGTCTTCACCCGGCATGTTAATGTCCAGTAAGGCCAAATCAAATTCACTGCGATCAACAATATCGCGCAATGCCTTCCCGTCACCTGCACATGAGACGCGATATCCCTTTAGTTCCAGATAGTCGCGAATGGTATCGCGAATGTCGGGCTCGTCGTCCACAACGACAATGTGGCCAAGCATACTCATTGATAGAAATCCCCATTCCCCTACACCAGAATCGTGCAGTATTTACTTTAACTGATTTTCCCACGCAGGCATACGTTATGATCCATCTGCGGGCTGGGCCGAGGGTAGTCCGCCGACAATATCATCAATGATCCCGCGCACGTCTGTTGGGGTAATGGGTTTTTCCAGCGACGGACACCCGCAAGTTTTCAGAAACCCGGCAACTTTGGGGCTCATCGTATCGCCCGTGATAAAAGCGATACGGTTGGCCATCTCGGGGAAGCGCTCACCCAACACACGATAAAAATTCGGTCCATCCAGTTCCGGCATGCGCATATCGCTCAAAATAACATCAAAGCTGTCATTGGACAGATATGTGAGCGCACGATTACCATTTTCTGCCGTAACGACCCGATGCCCATCTGTCATCAGAATTTCAGCCAGAATGTCGGTTACTTCGGGCTCATCATCAATGACCAGAACAGAAAGACAGTCAATTCCCTGAACACAGGTTGTATCCGGCTGTGCGATTGGTGCACAGCCAGCTTCAGCTGGAATTCGAACCACAAAAGTCGTGCCTTCGGCTGAGCTTGTCACCTTGATCCGGCCACCACGGAATTCCATAATCCGGTGACAGAACGCCAATCCGATCCCGGTACCCACACCAACTTCCTTAGTGGTGTAAAACGGCTCAAAAATACGGGCCTGAATGTCGGGGGGGATGCCGGGGCCTGTATCAGTGACCTTGATGACGACCTCATTATCCTTTGCTCTGTAGCTTGATGATACATGAACGCGTTTTTCACCTTCCGCACCCCCAAGGGCATGCTGGGCGTTCACGATCAGATTGGTAACAACCTGATTGATTTGATCGGGATCAACCCACACAGGTGGTAATTTTTGCGCCATTCGTGTTGTGATTTTGATACCGGCGCTACGCACACCATAAGCCGTCATTTCCAGAGCCGATTCGATCACATCATTGATCTGCGTGTTGCGGCGGTTCATGGGCTGCTGCCGTGCCATAGCCAGGAAGGTTTTGACAATGCGTGCACAACGGTCGGCGGCATTGCCAATTTTCTTGGCCCGGGTCATGATTTTCTCATCGGTGGTTGTTTCCTGCAACAACAGCGCCTGGCCCACCAGAACGGAAAGCGGGTTGTTCAGTTCATGCGCCACACCCGCCAGTAATTCGCCTAAGGCACTAAGTTTCTCGCTCTGATGCAGAGCCTCCCGCTGGCGAGTCAACTCACCATCCAATGCCAGGCTCTCCGTCATATCCCAGGCACTTGCGACAATGCATTCAATACCTTGATACTCAATCTTTCGAGCAGATACAGACGCCCAGAACTCTCGACCCCCGGTCTGACGCAATTTGAGTTCCATGCCATCAACCTGGCCGAACTTGCGCAACTGCTTCACATACAAGGCACGATCATCCTTGTTCACATAAATATCGGTCGAGTAAACATCTGTCTTAATATGTTCACGCCCATACAGTTGTTGCGATGCAGGGCTTTCATAAATAACCAATCCATCTGAAAGGCGCGTCATCACCACCGGATGGGGGCAGGCTTCCAAGATTCGGCGGATCATGTCACTGCTTTCCATGATCGCTGCTTCAGCCTGTTTCTGGCGTGTAATATCCGTCCGAAGCGTCACATATCCGCCTTCGCTCGTATTGGACTGAACCAACAACCACCATGCGCCACTCTTCATTTCCGCTTCGACCGGTATTTCCATCGATGTAAGCATGCGGCCCTTGATGAAGGTGATGTCCTCAGGACACGCACGCACTTCTCGACCGTCAAAACGTTGGCACATGGCAATGAAGGCTGGCAGGTTTTCGTCTTGGTCCATGCCAATGGTTTCATTGACCGTACGCCCATAGCTCTCTGCATAGGACGAATTGACGGCCTCAATTATGCCATCCTCATTCAAAATGGAAAATCCGTGTGGCAAGCTTTCCACCGCGTCCTGCAACAATCGGGACAGACGCTGGCGTTCTTCCTCGGATTTTACCCGGTCCGTAATATCGCGGACAGAACCAATCAACACATCACGCCCACCGAGGGCCGCGTGGGATACCGTGAGTTCGACTGGGAACTGCGATCCATCGGCTCGCCTGGCTTCAATTTCCATCCGCCGGTCATAGTGTCGCAACCGGCTGTTATAGCGGAAATCTGCGAGGCCCTTCATATGGGCCGCCTGATGTTTTTCTGGAATAATCAATTCTGACAGGTTCTTGCCCACGGCTTCATCACGGCGGTAACCAAAGATATTTTCCGCCGCCGGGTTAAATTCCAGAATACACCCATCTGACTCGATGGTTATCAGGGCATCCAGCGTGGCGCTGGTAATGGTTGCGGTAAGGGCCTCCGCATCACTGACACGTCCTTCGGCTTCTTTCTGCCCAGTGAAATCAATCATGCACCCGACAAACTCTTCCTTATCATTATCATCCACATACCGCTGTTCATCCCTGAACCAGCGGTACTCACCAGACGAATCGCGGAACCGGTACTCCAAGGAAGCTCGTTTAGTCTCTGCCAGACCATCAACTGATCGATTGTACTCATCCAGATCGTCCGGGTGGATTAGCCGCCGCCCGAAAGAACTGTCGGAAAGATACTCTTCCTGAGTATATCCCAGAATATCGAACACGTTAGAGCTGATAAAAACAAGAGGGCGGTCACCCAGTCGGCTCGCCACATAAAAAATTGCCGGCGCATGAGAGACCGCGAAGTCCAACAGCATTTCTGAACTACCCGCCGCCGACGTACGTCCGTCAACGTCAGGGGTGCTTTTGTTGTTCGTCGCCATGGTGGCTGCATTCCTTCAAAATATCCGGTGGTGTGGACCTTCCGACCGATTATGGACACTCGATTCTTGATGTCCATGGATAAGGGGGCAGGATTTTCAGTTGTTACAGAATTGAAACATGACATCCGAAATTCAGAAAACCGATGGAAACACAAATCAGGGATATTCCATGCACCGCAGGCAACGAGAATTCGCGCCGTCACCTCGGTATCGGTCAACGTTTTACGCGAAAAGGATGAGAGCCATGAATATACAGAACCCGTTGCCACAGAAACAGCAGTCCGCCGAGATAAGCCGTACGGCAATGATTCTCGTGGCCTTGGCGCGCAAGTTGGGTGACGCCCAGCGCCGGTGGCATTCGGCCCGGTATCTGTGTGCCATGAATGACAATGCATTACGCGATATCGGCATGCACCGCAGTCAGATCATCGCCAGCGCCCATAACAGTGCTCGCACCATTGTTCACAGCAATGAAAATACGGTTCACGGAGTTGATCATGCCTAAGATTATCGTTGACGGCACGACGACGCACTTTGTGGAAACCGGTATGGGCGACACCGTTATCCTGCTGCACTCCGGTGGTACGGGCTCCGCACAATGGACCAAGGTCTTCGAAGAACTGGGCCACCGCTGCCATTTGGTAGCACCGGATCTCCGGGGCTATGGCCACAGTGATGGCTGGTCAGATCATCGCTTGCCCACATTATCACAAGAGGTCGGGGCCGTTCATGCCTTGGCCAAACGCAGTACTGGCAATGTCCATCTGGTTGGCCATTCTTATGGTGGCTCCGTCGCTCTGTTTACGGCGAAGGACCAACCCGAGCTGTATGACAGCCTCACATTAATTGAACCTGCTAATTTTCACTTGTTGCGTGGTGGGTCAGAATCAGACCAATTGCTGTTTCGCTTGATCTACCATATTGCCATGCGCATAACCGATTCTGTTGCGTCGAACACGCAAGCCGATGGTTTGCGTGAGTTCGTCGATTATTGGAGCGGGCAGGGAACCTGGGCCAATCTCAATGACGAAGCTCAGGCGTCGCTATGCGCCAAGGCAAAGATCATCGCCTACAACTTCTTCGCCACCATGTGCGACAAGACACCGTTTTCGCGCCTTACAGACCATGGCCTGCCAACCTTGTTCATTCAGGGCGAAAATACTTCGCCAATCATGGAGAGGATCACACAAAAGCTGCTTGCGGGAACACGGAGTTCCCGGGTCCAGGTGATCGAACATGCAGGACACATGCTACCCAACACACATTCGCGGATCGTGGCTGATCTGATTATGGATCATGCCGCCCGCATGCGTGCCCTCGGCCGAACACGGGCAGCCGCCTAGTAACAAAAGCTCTTACACACTCGACTTTACATCTGACCACCGGAAGGAATACCCAAATGACCACAACCATGAAACCCGAAACGATTGCACTGCACGCAGGTTACCGTGCTGACCCATCCACCAATGCTGTTGCTGTACCCATTTATCAGACGACTGCTTATCAGTTCGATAGCACTGAACACGCCAAGAACCTTTTTGAGCTCTCTGATTTTGGCAACATTTACTCCCGTATCATGAATCCCACCAACGATGTGTTTGAGCAACGCATGACCGCCCTCGAAGGTGGCGCTGCTGCGCTTGCCGTATCTTCAGGCCAAGCCGCAACCGCTATGGCCATCCAGAACATCGCCCATGCCGGTGACAATATCGTCAGCGCCACTGGCGTATACGGCGGAACGTGGAACCTGTTTGCCAATACGTTCAAGGACTTCGGTATTGAGGTTCGTTTTGTAGATCCAAGCGATCCTGAAAACTTCCGTAATGCGACCGATGAAAATACCCGCGCCTATTTCGCTGAAACGCTGCCCAATCCAAGTCTCAATGTATTCCCTATTGCGGACGTTGCCGCCATTGGCAATGAACTGGGCGTTCCGTTGATCA
>JABJGO010000034.1 GCA_018662225.1 Rhodospirillales bacterium
GTCCCAGTTGGGCGCGGGTCAATATAGCACCACGGTGACCCTGCCTGTTCAGGGCCGTTGGTATGTGGACATGAGTGTCATACAGGATGGCAAGGCTGTCTATCGATCTGAACAGGAAGTCATGGTCCAGCCATGAACGCTATCACACCAACCGTCACGCCATATGTGATTGAGCTTCCCGAAGATGTGCGCCGTCTGAACCTCATGGTTGCCAGCGTCCATTGCGCCGGGTGCATTCGCAAGATCGAGGGTGCCCTGCATAAAACACCCGGTGTCATCAACGCTCGGGTCAATCTGTCCACCCGGCGTTTGGTGGTGGACTGGCACGCCCCCGAAAACAATGCCTCCCGCCTTGTTCAGTTGGTGTCGGATCTGGGTTTCCCGGCCACACCTTATGATCCCGAAATGTTGAGTGGCGCCAACGCACGCGAAGAATCCCGACTGCTTAAATCCATGGCCGTGGCCGGTTTCGCCGCCGCCAATGTGATGCTGTTATCGATTGCAGTATGGGCCGGGTATGATGGCGGTATGGGCGATGCCACACGTGGACTTTTCCACTGGATTTCAGCAATGATCGCGCTGCCTGTTGTGGTCTATTCGGGCATGCCGTTCTTCAAATCCGCCCTGATCGCCCTCAAAGGCCGCTCGCTGAACATGGATGTACCTATTTCACTGGCGGTTATTCTGGCATCAGGCATGAGCCTGCACCAAACCATTCAAGGCGCACAGCACACCTACTTCGATGCTTCGGTCACGCTGCTGTTCTTCTTGCTGGTCGGACGGTACCTGGACCGCCGGGCCAGATCAAAAGCGCGCTCCGCCGCTGAACAACTCGTCACCCTGACCGCTACATCAGCCACAATCGTAAATGGCGATGGCAGTATGCAGACTTTGGCCGTCTCACAGGTCGAAAAAGGCATGACCGTACTGGTTGCCGCTGGTGATCGCATCCCCGTAGATGGTCAGATTCTGAGCGGCGAAAGCGATGTGGACGCCAGTCTGGTAACGGGAGAAAGTCTGCCTGCCAATGTAGCCCCACAGACGCTTGTTTATGCGGGTACACTGAACCTGTCCCAACCGTTGACCATTACCGTAAAGGCCTGTGGTGACGGAACATTGCTGGCCGAGATTGTGCGACTGATGGAAGCCGCAGAACAGGGCCGCGCCAAGTACGTTCAAATCGCCGACCGGGTCGCCGCGATCTACGCGCCCGCCGTGCACATTCTGTCCGCCGCCACGTTTATAGGCTGGATGATGTTTACGAACGCCGGATGGGAAGCATCCCTCATGGCCGCGATTGCGGTTCTCATCATTACCTGCCCCTGTGCATTGGGACTGGCGGTACCAGCCGTTCAGGTGGTCGCTACGGGCCGCCTTTTACAACATGGCGTGTTGCTGAAATCTTCCCATGGTCTTGAGCGTTTATCGAACGTGGACACGGTGGTGTTCGATAAGACAGGCACTCTCACCACCGCCGAACTTCATCTCACGAACGGCGAAGATATCTCGGATGATGTCCTGGCACTGGCCGCCGCCCTCGCCCAACATTCAAATCACCCGCTATCGCGCGCGATTACAAAAACCTGGGGACAGCGCCCCTGCCCCGATGTCTCGAATATTAGTGAGACACCGGGTTTTGGCCTTGAAGCTACACAGAACGGCAAGAATGTACGGCTTGGTAAGGCGGATTGGTGCGGCGTCGATCTAGACGGCATTCCCGCTCCATTTGCCAGTGCGGTAATCTGGTTGGCGCACGAAGGGTCTGAGCCCCTCCAACTTATTTTTCAGGACACATTGCGTAATGACGCCCTTGAAACCATCAATGCTTTGCGCGCAAGCGGCATGGACGTCATCATGTTGTCGGGTGACCGCGAAAGTACGGTAAGCCAGATGGCGCAAGCCCTGGGTATCGACCACTACGCTGCCGAACAGCTACCCGCCCACAAGGTTCACTTCGTTGAAGACCTGGCGAAGGCAGGCAGACACGTTCTCATGGTCGGGGACGGCATCAACGACGCCCCGGCACTAGCCGCGGGCCACGTCTCCATGTCTCCTGCATCCGCTGCTGACATCAGCCAGAACGCCGCTGATTTAGTTTTTCAGGGTAACAGTCTGGCCTCTATTCCCGCCAGCATTCGAACCGCCCGTATGGCGCACGGTTTGGTCAAACAAAACTTCGCCCTGGCATTTTTGTACAACGCCATTGCCGTGCCATTGGCCATGGCGGGCCTTGCCACACCATTGTTTGCGGCGGTTGCCATGTCATCCAGCTCAATCGTGGTGACCCTGAACGCGCTCCGGCTCAGACTGACCAAGTGGAGCATATCGTCATGAGCGCGCTCAGCATCCTGATCCCCGCTGCATTATTTCTGGGCCTGCTGGGTCTGGTCGGGTTTTTCTGGGCGCTCAAAAACCGCCAGTTCGACGATCTGGACGGGGCCGCCGAGCGTATTTTGCTGGACGACGATTAAGTCATTATTTCTGGCATTCTATGGTATGCTACGAAATCCTTCATTTGGAGAATCCAATGGCCGAAAAAGAACGCAACGAAGATAATCGCCGGTTTGGTTCAGGCACCCGAAGCGACAAAGATCGCCGGGACACCCCGGATGAGGACTGGGCCCTATGGGAAAAACGCCAAAGCGATGAACGACGGCAGGATGACAGACGGAACGACGCTGACCGACGCGACGACGAGTCATAACAAATTCCATTCGTTTGCAATCCCATCGCGCGAGGGTTAACCAATTAGCTCCTGTGTTTTTGGAGACGCCACATGATATCGCTGATGCCCGGTTCCGTGAACCTGTCCACGCTGGAAGACATCTACCGTAATCTGGAACCTGTCGCGCTGGACCCATCAGCCCGCACGCCGGTGGAAGAGGCCGAGAAGATGGTCGCCGAAGCCGCCGCCGGTGATGATGCGGTCTATGGCGTGAATACGGGCTTCGGCAAGCTGGCCAGCATCAAGATTGCACCCGAAGACACAGCGACCCTGCAACGAAACCTGATCCTCAGCCATTGTTGTGGTGTGGGCACACCTTTGCCTGCCGACAAAACCCGCTTGATGATGGCACTGAAGATATTGTCGCTGGGGCGTGGGGCATCGGGGGTCAAATGGGAAACCATTACCCTGATCGAAGCCATGCTGACCAAAGACGTGACCCCGGTTATCCCATCGCAAGGGTCCGTTGGTGCCTCCGGCGATCTGGCCCCATTGGCCCATATGGCCGCCGTAATGATCGGCTCCGGCGAAGCCATCTATAATGACACGCGCATGAGCGGTGCCGACGCCCTTAAACAGGCGGGCCTTAGCCCCATTGTATTGGGTGCCAAAGAAGGACTGGGCCTGATCAACGGCACACAGTTTTCCACCGCTTGCGCGTTGGCCGGGTTTTTTGATGCCTGGCGGCTGGCTGAGGTCTCCATGGTCACCGCTTCCCTATCCACCGATGCGATTATGGGATCCACGGCACCCCTGCTGGCCGGTATCCACGATTTACGAGGGCATGCCGGTCAAATAGACGTGGCCCGCGAAATGCGCACGATCATGGAAGGTTCGGTCATTCGCGATAGCCACCGGGACGGTGATACCCGTGTACAGGATCCCTACTGTATCCGGTGCCAGCCACAAGTGGTGGGGGCGGCGCTTGATGTACTGAGGAATGTGGCAAGAACCCTTGAGATCGAAGCCAATGCGGTGACCGATAATCCGCTGGTGCTCAAAGATGAAGGACGCATCGTATCCGGCGGTAATTTCCACGCCGAATACGTAGGCTTTGCCGCTGATCAAACCGCGCTGGCCGTGGCCGAAATCGGGGCGATTTCTCAACGCCGTGTAGCACTTATGGTTGATCCGGCCCTGAGCTTCGATCTGCCGCCGTTCTTGACACCCGACCCCGGTCTGAATTCCGGCTTCATGATCGCCGAAGTAACCACAGCGGCACTCATGAGCGAAAACAAACATCTGGCGAACCCATGTGTAACCGACAGCACACCGACCTCAGCCAACCAGGAAGATCATGTATCTATGGCCGCCCACGGTGCGCTGCGGCTGGGCCGTATGAACGAAAATCTCAGTGTCATTCTGGGGGTCGAACTGCTGTGCGCCGCGCAAGGCATCGAGGCTCGCGCCCCGCTGGTGACGTCGCCTCGACTACAGGATGTGCTGGATAGGCTACGTGCTTCCGTGCCCACACTGGCAGAAGATCGTTATCTGGCACCTGATATTGAAACCGCCGCTGCCATGGTGCGATCGGGTGCGATCGCCGCCGCTGCCGGGCTCACCGTCACACCCTGATCATTATTGGAGACCATCATGTCCGATCCCCGCAAAAACACCCGTGATGTATTCCCGCCTACCGGCACCGACATCACAGCCAAAAGCTGGTTGACGGAAGCGCCCATGCGCATGCTGATGAACAACCTGCATCCGGATGTGGCGGAAAACCCGCATGAGCTGGTGGTCTATGGCGGCATTGGCCGGGCGGCTCGCACGTGGAAGGATTTCGACAAGATTGTCGAGACTCTGAAAGACTTAGATGATGATCAGACCCTTCTTGTTCAGTCTGGCAAACCCGTGGGCGTATTCCAGACCCACGCCGATGCGCCCCGCGTCCTGATCGCCAATTCAAACCTGGTGCCCCATTGGGCAACCTGGGACCACTTTAATGAGCTGGATAAGAAAGGCCTGGCCATGTACGGCCAGATGACCGCCGGGTCATGGATCTATATTGGATCACAAGGCATCGTGCAGGGCACCTACGAGACCTTTGTAGAAGCCGGACGTCAGCACTACGACGGTGACCTCACGGGTAAATGGATTCTAACCGGTGGCCTTGGCGGTATGGGCGGTGCCCAACCACTGGCCGCCGTCATGGCCGGTGCCTGTTGTCTGGCCGTGGAGTGTAACCCCGATAGTATCGATTTCCGCCTGCGCACCAAATACGTGGACGAACGCGCCGACACGCTGGACGAGGCGCTCGAAATGATTGACCGCTGGACGGCGGCAGGTGAGGCCAAGTCTGTGGGCCTGTTGGGCAATGCAGCGGATATCTTCCCCGAAATATTGAAACGTGGCGTGCGCCCCCATATTGTCACCGACCAGACCTCGGCCCATGATCCCATCAACGGATACCTGCCCCAGGGATGGAGCATGGCTGAGTGGAAAGAAAAGCGTGAAAGCGATCCCAAGGCTGTTGAACGGGCCGCACGCGCGTCCATGAAAATTCAGGTGGCGGCCATGGTGGATTTCCATAATTCTGGCGTGCCCACGGTGGATTACGGCAATAATATTCGCCAGATGGCATTGGAAGAAGGGCTGGAAGATGCCTTCGCCTTCCCCGGCTTCGTGCCGGCGTATATCCGTCCGCTGTTCTGTCGCGGTGTGGGGCCATTCAGGTGGTGCGCGCTATCCGGTGATCCGGAAGACATCTACAAGACCGATCAAAAGGTAAAAGAACTGATCCCTGATGATCCGCACCTGCACAAGTGGTTGGACATGGCCCGTGAACGCATTGCCTTTCAGGGCCTGCCCGCCCGTATTTGCTGGGTTGGGCTCGGTCAACGCCACCGATTGGGTTTGGCATTTAACGAAATGGTTGCCAGTGGTGAGCTAAGCGCACCGGTGGTCATTGGCCGGGATCATCTGGATAGTGGCTCCGTGGCCAGTCCTAACCGCGAAACCGAGGCCATGATGGATGGATCAGACGCGGTCAGTGACTGGCCGTTACTGAATGCTCTGCTGAATACCGCATCCGGTGCCACCTGGGTCAGCCTGCATCACGGCGGCGGCGTGGGCATGGGTTTCAGCCAGCATTCCGGCATGGTTATCTGCTGTGATGGTTCAGATGATGCGCAAACCCGTGTCGGTCGGGTGTTGTGGAATGATCCGGCGACGGGCGTCATGCGCCATGCGGACGCCGGGTATGAGAGCGCCAAGGAATGCGCCCGCGAACACGGGTTGAACCTGCCCGGTATCTTATAGAGGATATATGATGACGAAAATTGCCTTATTGGACGGCGGTCTTGGCCAGGAAATCAGCAAACGATCAACCAAAGACACGCATCCTCTGTGGTCTATCAAGGTCATGCTCGATACGCCGGACGTTGTTTCAGACGTGCATCGTGATTTCATTGAAGCGGGTGCCAAAGTTATCTGCCTGAATACCTATGCCGCCACACCGACCCGCATGGAACGGGATGGTTATGGCGACCGGTTTGAAGATGCCCACCGCATTGCCATTCAACTGGCAAAATCCGCCGCCGAGGATGCAGACGTCCAAATCGCCGGATGCCTGCCGCCGCTGGTCGCCAGTTACGTATCTGACGTCAGCAAGAACTACGACGACTCGCTGGCCGAGTATCGTCGGGTGGTCGACCAGCAGAAGGATTCCGTTGATCTCTTTTTGATCGAGACCATGTCCAACATTGCTGAAGCTTCGGCCGCCCTTGATGCCGCCAGGGAATCCGGCAAGCCTGTCTATGTGGGCCTTACCCTGTCTGATGATCTGTCCGATACCTTGCGTTCCGGCGAACGTCTGGAAGATGCCATAGCCGCCCTGATTCCAAAAAAACCAGACGGCATCATGCTGAATTGCTCTATCCCTGAAGCCATCACAAAAGCCATGCCCAAGTTGGCAGGTGCAGGGGTACGGTTTGGTGGTTACGCCAACGGCTTCACGTCCATTGATACGCTGATGCCAGGCGGCACTGTTGATTCACTGGATGCCCGCAAAGATCTGACGCCCGAGGCATATGCCGACTTTGCCCTGCAATGGGTAGATGCCGGAGCCACGATCATCGGTGGATGCTGTGAAGTTGGCCCGGCGCATATCAAATATCTGGCCGATCGGCTCTCAGAACAGGGCCACTCGATCACCGATCTGGGCTAATGATACGGGCGTAACGTGCCGGGAATTCAACAGAGAATCCTCGTTCCACCACGCCGAATTCCTTCATTTTTCGAAAAAAAATCAATGCCGCCCGGACGGGTGGATGATGCCCCACCCCTATAGGTACAAACAAACGCGCATGAATTATGTTAAAATAAATTGTTTAGAATCAATGGGTAACAAGCAGCCTTTATGGCCCAATCGGCATTGTGGCAGGCCCTTTCGCGGTAATCAGGGCACCGCTATTTCTCTGGTGGTGGCTCAACAAAATTAATTGGCATGAATCTCTGTACTTTGTATCGATTTTAGTGTGAAACCACTGCCCAGAGACTCCATCAAACCTAAATTCATTCACGATCACTCGATTGATCACTTCATAGATGAGAACACCGACGATGACCATTTTCCCTGCTCTTGTAATTCCCGATACTCTTGCCGCAGGCCCCGGCCCCGGTAATACCGACCCTCGCGTTCTGGCCGCTTATGCAGCGTCCGGCGTTGCTGATCACATGCAAGCCGATGTTGTTCGCGGCATGCTTGAAATCAAGCTGATGCTACGCGACATGTTCGGCACCGAAAACGCTTATACATATGGCGTTGCCGGTACGGGCTTTAGTGGTCTCGACTGCATGCTGAGCATTCTTCTACCCGGCGACAGTGTTGTTGTTTTCCAGAACGGCACATTCAGTGGCATCGATGCCCAGACCATCCGCATGAAAGCAGCGTCCGCCGAAGATCTGGCCGCAAACCCCATGCAGCCCATACCAGCCAACGTCACCATTATTGACGTGCCACATGGTACCTCTGTATCAGGCGACATGGTTGATGCGGCTTTGGCTGAACACAAACCCACATTCGCCTTCATGGCGCATTGGGAAACCGGCAGTGGCCGGATCAACGATATCAAAGGCTTCAACGATGCCTGTGAAAAGCATGGCGCACACGGTCTTGTGGACGCGGTATCCAGCTTGGGCATCGAAGATTTCAGCATTGATGATTTCCCCGCCGTTATTGGTTGGGCATCATGCCCGCAGAAAGGTGTGCTTGGCCTGCCGCTGAGCTATGCACCGGTCAGTTTCACCGACACCTACATCGGCATTGTTCTGGAACGCGGTTGCCGCACCTATGTGCACCACCCTGTTCTGAGCGCCCGTCACTGGGGTGTTATTGATGGCAAAGATACCGATACACCCGGTTATCACCAGACCCATTCCTGTTACGCGGTTGCATCGTTCCACGAAGCCCTGCGGATTAGCCTGACCCATGGTCGGGCCCAGAAGGCTGCGGATTATGCCTTCCATGAAGCCATCCTGCGCGACGCCGTTGCGTCTATGGGCTGTAAGGTCACTTCAAACATGACCAGCCTTGTGGTACTGGACCTGCCGGACGCCTTGGGTGGCCGCGAGAAAGAACTGGTTCAGGGCTGTCGCGCCGAAGGTTTCGCCATCTGGCCGACACTTTCCGAACCTGTACAGGTCCGTATCGGTATCCTCAATCAGTTGTCAGAAGAAGCCATCACCGACATCGTTGGTCGCTTTGCTGATGCCATGATTAAGATGGGTGCCAACGATCTGGATAAGGCCGCTATTCTGGCCGAAGTGAAAAAGCGCTTCGCCGCCGCTTAAGTGAGCACTAAATCAGAAAAGCCCGGTTCCTGATGGAGCCGGGCTTTTTTTGTGTGTAATTCGCCATGCATGCATGACATCGTGAAGGACATTGATCACACCGCCCGAAAGGCGATACAGGTTTCAATCACGCATACACAAACATGGAGGCACCAATGGACGACAAGTTTGATATCGGTCTTGAACAACGCAAAGCCACACTGGGCGCGGAGTACGTGGAAAAGAACCTGGCCGCCGCCGATGATTTCACCCGCCCGTTTCAGGAAGCCATGACGGCCTGGTGCTGGGGCTTTGGTTGGGGTGATGACACCATCGATGCCAAAACGCGGTCCATGATGAACCTGACCATGCTGGGTGCGCTGGGCAAAATGCACGAATGGGAAATCCACTGCCGTGGGGCCGTCACCAATGGGGTGAGCAAAGAAGAAATCCGTGCCATTATTCATGTGGTTGGCATCTATTGCGGCGTACCACAGGCGCTGGAATGTTTTCGCGCGGCGCGTAAGGTGCTGGACGAATAGATAACAAGAAACAATCTGAAACTGAACATACTGGATAGTGATATGAGCAATCCAAGCGTGGTAAACTGGGGTATCAAGGCACAAACAGGCGTGCTGACAGATGTATTGTTGGGGAAACCGGATCACTTTCGTTGGGTTCCTCTGAATTCTATTTCGGCCGTCAATCAAGCCAACGAAGAGAAAATGGGATATCGCTTTGACAAACAAAAAGCCATGCAGCAACACCAGCGCATGGTCGAAGTTTATGAAGCCAATGGCGTTCGCTGTCATTTTGTCGAAGCCAACGAAGGACTTCCAAGTAGTGTGTTCACCCGTGATTCCAGCTTTATGACACCTTGGGGCGCGGTCATCACCAGTATCCAGACACCGCCACGGCGGCAAGACTATTCCGTTGCATCTGATTTCTATCGCAACGCGGGTATCCCTATCTGGAAATGGATTACCGAAAATCATTTTGAAGGTGGTGACTTTGTTATCGCCAAGCCAGGTGTTGCCTTGCTTGGCTGGTCCGGCGATCGCTCCACCAGGGAAGGCGCGGAACAGGTCGCTGGATGGATGCGTGAGATGGACTGGGAAGCATTCATTGTTCCCATCCCGCCACAATTTGTGCATATGGATGCCGTGGTCGTCATGCTGGAAGAAGATCTGGCTCTGGTGTGCGAAGATGCCCTGCCCAGCTACGCCGTGGACTGGCTGGATAAACAAGGTATCGACCGCATCATCGTACCGTATGCTGATTGCGTGAAACTCGGTGGCAATATCGTCAGCCTAGGCAACAAACGTGTTTTGTCCATGTCACACAATGTGAACATAAATGCTCTCTTAAAAGAAGAAGGCTTTGAGGTCACGGATGTGGATTACGACATGTTCGCCATTGGCGGTGGCGGCGTCCATTGTTCATGTCATGAGCTCAGGCGAGAATAGGTCCACCACCCAAATACGAAAAACGTTATGATGGTGATCAAGAAGGGCTTGCCCCTCGACACATAGATTGTGGTGCTGGAAGTGGATATACAAACTCTGGGTATTGTTGACGTGCAGGCGCAATTGAACGCTGGTCAAACCACCTCGCGTGCATTGGTCGAGCATTGTCTCGCTCACATCAGCGAACACGACGGCAAAACCAATGCGATCATTGAGATCAATCCTGATGCCCTGGAGCTGGCTGATACCAACGATCTTGGGCGGCGGAATAATGAGCTACTCGGCCCGCTTCACGGTATTCCCATCCTGATCAAGGATAATATTGATACAGCCGACACCATGTGTACCACGGCGGGGTCACTGGCTCTTGAAGGCTCTGTTGCCAAACAGGACGCGGGAATCGTTCAGAAACTTCGCGGTGCAGGTGCCATCATTCTGGGCAAGACCAACCTGTCCGAATGGGCCAACATGCGCTCAATCCATTCATGCAGCGGCTGGTCGAGCCGAGGCGGACAAACCCGTAACCCATACGGGCTGGATCGCACGCCCAGTGGCTCAAGTTCTGGCTCAGCTGTTGCTGTTGCGGCAGGTTATTGTGTGGCGGCTATTGGCACAGAAACCGACGGCTCCATCATCAGCCCGGCGTCATGCAACAGCCTTGTGGGGATAAAGCCGACCGTAGGACTGGTCTCACGGTCCGGTATCATTCCCATATCCCATTCCCAGGACACCGCAGGTCCTTTGGCTCGCAACGTGGCCGATGCGGCGGTCATGCTGAACATACTGGCCGGTAGCGACGACCGTGACCCGGCCTGTGACGAAGCCGACGCCCGGCGCGCACCTGACTATACGGCGTTTCTGGACACAGGTGGCCTCAAGGGCACCCGACTTGGCATTCACCGCCCGGTGAAGGCCTATCACCCCCGAGCATCGCAGGTGTTCGAGGACGCTTTGCGGGTTCTTCGCGACAACGGCGCAGAGATTATCGAAGACATTTCATTGCCCACAACCAGCGATGTGGAAGATTACGAAGACCTTGTTTTAACGACCGATTTCAAGGTCGATCTAAATGCCTATTTATCGAACCTTTCAGACGCTGTTTCGGTACGATCCATAGCTGATCTGATCGCCTTCAATAACGATCATCAAGGCACCGTATTACAATGGTTTCCGCAAGAATTGTTAGAAGCAGCAGAATCCACAAACGGCTCAGATGATCCGGCTTATCTTGCGGCACGGGCGGCTTGCCTTGCGCTAACACAAACGGACGGGATTGATCGGGCCATGGGCCAGTTCAATCTGGATGCCATCGTGGCACCATCAGAAGACGTGCCGTGCCTGATCGATTTGGTCGGCGGCGACGCTCGCGGCGAGTCCACCACGTACCTGGCCGCCATATCGGGTTATCCCAGCATTTCAGTTCCGGCCGGATATGTGTCGGGGCTTCCGGTGGGTATTTCGTTTATCGCCGGCGCGTGGCAGGAACCTGAGCTTATCCGGCTGGCCAGCAGTTTCGAGCAGGCCACACAGCACAGACGACCGCCCACTTTCCCGGCGCATACGGCAACATAAACTTGCCTCAATAGAAAAGCGCCGCCACATTGAACAGAAGGCTTATCCAACATAAGGAATTCAACAATGCCCCTACGCGCGGTTATTGCCATGATGGAACATGAGACGAATACGTTTTCGCCCGTGCCCACACCGCTGTCCCGGTTCGGCAGCCCCGACGTTCCCGTTCCAACCGGCCAAGAAGTCTACCGTCAGTTCAAGGGCACTGGAACGGGCATTGGTGGCTTTCTTGATGTGGCCGACGCGGAAGGTATGGAGATCATCACCCCCATCGCCGGTAACGC
Organism: Rhodospirillales bacterium; assembly: GCA_018662225.1. Lineage (GTDB taxonomy): Bacteria > Pseudomonadota > Alphaproteobacteria > Rhodospirillales > Casp-alpha2 > JABJGO01. The sequence goes on from JABJGO010000034.1 coordinate 11,820, forward strand.
GGCGCCCAGTGGCAAGGTCGACGCTCAGGCCTATGCCACCATGTGTGATGCCATTTGTGATGCCATCGCCGCCGGGTGTGACGTTTGTTTTCTTGATTTACATGGTGCCATGGTTGCCGAGACAACCGATGACGGCGAAGGCAGCCTGCTCAAACGCATTCGGCAACTGGCACCCGATTTACCCATCGCCGTGAGCTTCGATCTGCACGCCAATATGACCCAGGATATCGTGGATAACTGCACTGTTTTGGTCGGATACAAAACCTATCCGCACATTGATATGTATGAAGCTGGCGAGCACGCCGGTCGCATCATGGTGCGTGCGTTAAAAGGCGAGATCAGGCCTGTTATGGCGTGGGGACAACGGCCGATCCTGGCCCAAACGCTGCGTATGGGACACGACGACCATCCCATGGGACCGATGATTGGCATGGCGCGTCGGGAAGAGGCAAACGGGCTGCTGGCCGCCAATGTGTTCGGTGGCTTTCCGCTCGCTGATTTCCATGATGCAGGGCTATCCATCGTTACGGTCGCCGATGGTGACATGGCATCCGCCGAGGCCGCGTGCGAGCGCATGTTGAGCGAGGCATGGCGTCAGAAGGATGAGTGGGTATTCACGTCCGAGCCGCTCAACGAAACCATCGCGAACGCCAAACAACTAACAGAAGGCCCCGTTATCCTGCTCGATCACGCCGATAATTCTGCCTCGGGCGGGACGCAGGACACCATGGCTGTGCTGAAAGAGGTCATCGATCAGGGGCTTGAGGATGTGGCCATGTTCGGCATTTTTGATCCCGCCGCCGTGACCCAGATGGAGGCAGCCGGGGTCGGCCGTGATGTCACCATTGATTTGGGTGGCAAGATAGATATGCCCGAAATCGGCATGACCCGCGAGCCGCTGCGCGTGAGCGGAAAGGTGCGGGCCATCACCGACGGCGATTTCGTGATTACGGTACCCATGGGCCGCGGCACCAAGACATCCATGGGCAAAACGGCGGTGCTGGATACGGGCCAAGTCCAGATCGTCATATGCTCAAACCATACCGAGCCCTATGATCTTGGCTGTTTCCGTAGCGTGGGGATCGAGCCCACGGCCAAACGCTACCTTATCCTGAAATCACGTATTCACTATAGGGCCGGCTTCCGCGATATCGCGCGGCATGAAATCCCCTGCAACGGCGTTGGCGTGACCAGCAGCGACAACAGCCTGTTCACTTTCAAGAACATCCGCCGCCCTATTTACCCTCTGGACCCCGAATGCCCGGAACGGCCAAATTATGAGATACCGCCTGTGTAAGAATGACGAATCTACCGTTAGTCCGCAAATGCGTCCCGGATGGCGATGACGCTGTCCAGATTATTCATCAGACCATCAACCAACTGTGGGTCAAATTGCTGGCCACTTTCTTCATTGAAGAGGTCGAGTATCTGCTCCATAGGCCACGCTTTCTTATAACAACGGTCCGATCCAAGGGCATCGAATACATCGGCAACGGCGGTAATTCGACCATAGATATGAATGTCGTCCCCTTTAATCCCGTCAGGGTACCCTGCACCATTCCATTTTTCATGGTGGCCACGCGCGATCATAGCGCCAGCCTGGAGAATCCGGCGTTTCGAGTTCTTTAGCATGTCGTACCCCAGCATGGCATGAGTCTTCATAATCTCGAACTCTTCCGGTGTGTGACGTCCCGGTTTGTTCAAAATTGCATCCGGGATGCCGATCTTGCCAACATCATGCATGGGTGATGCAAGACGCATAATTTCAGCCTCTTCGTTACTGAGACCATAATCCAGCGCCAGAAGCTTGGATATTTCAGCGACACGTTTGACATGATTACCGGTTTCCTTTGATCGTGTCTCCACAGCTTCGCCCAACATGTATACAATTTCACGTTGCGTTTCTTCCAGATCCTGATGAAGTTCAATATTATCGAATGCAACACCAATGTTCTTGGCAAACACTTCCATAAGAGAGCGGTCGAGGTCACTCATTGTACCGAGACCGCTCAAATGAACCAGATTCTCGCTACCACGCGAGCTCTTGAAAAATCCGATGAAGCGGTCGTCGATATAGTGATTGCAGCCGTCCTCAATGGCTTGTTCCAAGTCAGTCAAAGTTTCCTTCGTCAACAATTTTGTAGCATTCTCATTGGATATATTCTCATACGACCCTATACCCGCCATGAACTCAAACCCCTCTCCCGCGTGGCTAGCAGCCAACCCATCGGCTTTATTGAAGTAGGCCGCATTCTTGTCTAAATATAAGAGCGACGTTATCTGCTCCAAAACACCCTGCGTAAAGTTCTGCATATTTCGCAACTCGAAAATATTGCTTGAAGCCTCAATCACGCGCTCGAGACCAACCTTATTCGCTTCAAGCGCCATGATGTCCCGATAGGAACGCAGGGATGCATACATCAGGGTAAACAATTTGGAGGCCGTCAGTTCGGTCTTTTCCTTGTAGTCATTAATATCGTACTCAGTGATAACCTTCTTTTCAGGTGCCTGACCGGGTTGCCCTGTACGCAGGATTATCCTTACATTCTTATTGTTTGCTTCTTCGCGCACAAACTTTGCGACATCCAGACCTGCGTGTTCCGTCTCCATAACCACATCCAGCAGCATGACGGCTGTATCCGGGTGATCAAGGATCGATTGCTTAGCCTCGGCGCCACTCAATGCGCAAATAAATTCCACACCGCGATCATCGAATGAGAAATCATTCAGGGCCATTTTGCTGACCTCGTGGATATCCGGCTCGTCATCAACCAGCATTATTTTCCACTTTGCCGACCCCATATCCAACTCGGCATCAACCTCTTCGGCACCGAACATCAGTTCATCTTCGTCATGCTTCACTAGTGTGTTCATCTGAATTTTCCTACGTGGGGTTAATGGAATTCGTACGGAATGGTGATTCTGAAAGCGGTGCCTTCACCAGGTGTGCTCTCCAGGTTGATCGATCCGCCAAGAGTCTGTGTGACCTGATTGTAAAGAATATGCATGCCGAGACCGCTGCCGCCTGAGCCACGATTGGTTGTGAAAAATGGCTCAAAAATCTTGTCAGAAACTTCCTTGCTCATGCCTTTTCCATCGTCGCTATAATCTATTGAGATGGAGGGGCCATTTTTACTCACCTGTATTCGAATGCATCCTTCGTCACCCTCATCATAGGCGTGAATTATAGAATTCATAATGAGGTTGGTAATGATTTGAGAAAGAGCACCAGGGTGGGTATCCATCACAATATCGTGGGTACCTTCGACAAGAATATTGTGTTTCGTGCTCTTTAGCTGCGGCCGCAGGCTTTCTAAAACTTCATCTACATAATCAAGAAGATTGATCTTCCGAGCTTCCTCACTGGTTTGATCAACCGCGACTTGCTTAAAGCTTCTGATCAGATCTGATGCCCTATTCAAATTGGATTCTACAATTCGTGTAGATTGGGAGGCTGTTTCAACTGTCTGACGTCAGCGCCTATGGAA
>JABJGO010000035.1 GCA_018662225.1 Rhodospirillales bacterium
AACGGAGGCGAATGTTACGGTATTTCGTTTTGATGTGGTGGTCATGGGATGCTGCTCCTTTTATTCGCGGGTTAAAGTCTTTGCAGACTAACCCACTGGGGAAGCAGCCGGTCCATCCCATTAGCGGAAGTTCGGCCCATCAATTGTCAGACTTCTGCTATCGGCCAGAAGCGGACATTTTGATATGCAACGCACATATATTGGAAGGACGAAAATAAACCTTTAAATATAGTGTTAACCCATTGAAATATGGTACAAATACTAACGATTTGTCACCAACCCTTGGCGGGAAGATAATCTCATGAATAAAGCTACTGTCGAATACCTAAAACGTGATCGTAGACTTGATCCGAGTAAGACGGCAATTCTTGTCGTTGATGCTCAAATGTCTGAGTTCAACGACGAGGCAAGAGCGGCGAAACCTGATTACGTCGCACGGATTGAGACGGTGGCGGTTCCTACTATGCAAAAACTTATGTCTGCCGCTCGTCCACTTGGCATTGAGGTCGTCTATACGGTAATCGAAAGCTTAACCAAGAACGGCCGGGATCGATCGCTGGACCATAAGATGTCCGATATTCATGTACCAAAAGGCTCGCCGCTTGCGAAAATGATCCCGGGCATTGAGCCTAAAGAGGATGATATTGTTTTACCCAAAACCTCTTCGGGCGTTTTCAACTCCACCAACGCGGCCTACGTGCTGCGGAACCTGGGAATTGAAAATTTAATTGTCGTCGGTTTCCTGACGGATCAGTGCGTCGATATGACCGTCCGGGACGGCGCGGATCTCGGGTTCTACATGGTCTGCGTATCAGATGGCTGCACAACCCACACGCAAGAGCGCCACGAAACAGCCCTCAATGCATTTGGCGGATATTGTCGGGTTCAGACGGCAGAAGAAGTCATCGCCACGTTCGAATGATTAGTCCGGCGACGGGCGTCATGCGAATACTAGTCTCGGGAAATAAAACGAGACAATCCAGTTGGGTTGGTCGACGATTTCACTAATTCGCAGATCCCCACAAACACTACACAGCATGTAAGCGTCAACGGCGCTGATGCCATGTCGTTTGGTGATCAGATCAATCATGCCGGAAACAGCATCCTGCGCACCCTTGAAAAGGTCCTCGCCGATCCCGGTGGTGACATCGTAGCCCTGCTCATCCAGATGGCGACTGACAGGTCCGGCCGTTGTAAATCGTGGAAAGGCGAGGTTTTCTGCCTTCACCAGATCGAACGTCAAGACGACGGACATGGGGCTTTCGATGGCTGTTCCACACACTTCGCCATCACCTTGGGCTGCATGTGTATCGCCCACGGAAAACAACGCACCAGCGACTTCAATTGGAAGGTACAATTCAGTTCCGGCCGACAAGTCACGCACATCCATGTTCCCACCGACCCGGCGTGGTGGCACGATGCTGTGCAATCCGGCCTCGGCCGGGGCAACACCGATCGTTCCAGTAAATGGTTTTAAAGGGATGCGTGCCTTATCGCTCCACAGTGCCGGTGCCAGACTGTCAGGATCGTAGGACCAATTGATCAAGGCAGGCTCCTGGAAGTCATCAGCAAGCAGGCCGAACCCCGGAATGTTTGCTGTCCAGCCCCAACCCGACGGCTTGAAGCTCTCCAATGTGACCTTCAGGCTATCGCCAGGTTCCGCACCATCAATGTGCACAGGGCCTGTAACTGGATTTACTTTCCCGAAATCCAGAGAAACAACGTCCGCGACCGTCGAGTTGGAAGAAAGCTGCCCTCCAGACGCATCAAAGATTTCAAATTCAATAGTTTCCCCAGGCGCGATTCTGAGAACGGGCTCGTTGGAATTGTCCCAACCCAGATGATGTTGGTGGCGATGGATGGTGTGTCCTGCGTCCTTGCACATGCGCATTCCCCTTAACTAATCAGTCTCGATTATATTCTTGTTGATTATAACCTTAGAACAATAGCCTTAAACACTCGATTGAGCAGTTCCGCCCATTCCCGCTGTCCGGATTCTTCCGAAATATGATCATTTCGGATTTCCAGCAACGTATGTGGGATACCTCTTTTCTCGCCATGGACGGGGATTGTGTAATCCTCGTGATCGTTGACGCGGTAGGGCTCGTTGAACGTGAACTCCAGGTGATTTGCTTCTGTTTCAAGAACATCATGAACGTGTCTCGATAAATGGTCGTGACGGTTGTGCAAGATGCCCAGATCCCATGGCCGCGGTCCTGGTTTCGCTTCCAAAGATGGTGTGAAACTGTGAACCGCCACCAGTGCAGTTTCCACATTCGCCTGACTCCGGTCGTCGAGAAGGGTCGCGAGCGCATCGTGATAGGGTTCGTGAATATCCTTTATACGTTCGCCTTTGTCTTCGTCACTGATTCCCAAGTTTGCGGGAATCTCTGTGCCGTCACTGACCTCGGGGATTGCTTCTTCAGAATAAAGCGGTCGATTGCAGTCAACGACCAGTCTGGAATACCGCTGTACAATGACTGGCGCATCCAAATGTTCAGCAAGCATACGAGCAACTCTTTCTGCACCAATATCCCAGGCAATGTGCCGTTCCCAGTGTCTGTCATCGATCCCCAAGTTCCCCAGTTTGCGGGGAACCAGTCGACCAGCATGTTCGCAGGTCAGAACATAGGGAGATGTGCCGGACGCGTTGTAGACCGCTACAGGAGCCGGATCGGAATCATGCAACAGGTTAGATACTCGGTCCGTCCGATATTCCTGTACGGACGCCATAACTTAAACCTTCTCACGGCCAACGGTAGCGGCCGGGATCAGGCCATTTGGCCGGAAAAGCAAGACTAGAATAACCAAACCAAGGGCCAAGGCTTCCTTGAAGGGTTGAATGTGGTCTGGCAGGTATGCCGCAAGATAGATTTCGATAAACCCCAGAGCAAAACCACCAGCAACAGCCCCGGTCAGGCTACCAAGGCCACCTAGAATGGCCGCAATAAAGGCTTTCAAAACCGGAACAAATCCCATGTGTGGATCAACCGAGGCGCGTTGTGCGACCCACAAAACACCAGCCGCACCAGCCAATGCACCGGAGATGGCAAAAGCGCCTGAAATAACAGCATTTGCTTTGACCCCCATCAAACGGGCCACAGAAAAATCTTCTGCTGCAGCACGCATGGCCATGCCGAGAATAGTCTTACGGAGGAACCAGTTCAGCGTAACGAGGATGACGACGGTCAACGAGATAGACAGGATTTGGTTGATACCGATAGACAGCTCACCGAAGTGGATGGAATGGGCAAACACGTCTGGCAAGGGTACGGCCTTGGAACGCGGTGAGATTAAATTTTGGAATAACGTTTGAAGAATGATGGCAACAGCAAAACTCGTCACCAGCATTGACGCCGGGGAGCCTCCCCTAACCGGTCTGAAGGCTATTCGCTCCATTAACACGGCGGAGACCACCGCAACCATCATGGCGAGCGGTGCCGAAATATAGAAGGGCAGCCCCGCCAAGCCGCAATACATTAGTGTATAGCCCGTGATCGTCATTAATTCGCCGTGGGCAAAGTTAATCATCCCCATAATGGAGAAGATGATGGCCAATCCCAAAGCTAGAAGAGCGTAAGTGCCGCCAAGCGAAATGGCGTTAACGGTTTGCTGAATAAAAACTGCCAGATCGCTATCCATGTGTTTCCCTCTGCATCACTCGTGCCCTAGATAGGCTTGTTCCACAATATTCGAGGAACTTAATTCATCACTGCTGCCTTCTGTCACAATGGTTCCACTCGCCATGATATAGCCGCGGTCCGCCACTTGAAGTGACATGGCAACATTTTGTTCAACCAGTAAAATCGTGATGCCGGAATTTCGTAAATCTACAATCTGTTCAAAAATCGTATCAACAATCTGAGGTGCCAATCCTAATGATGGTTCATCAAGCAACAGGAGCTTTGGCGATGACATTAATGATCGCGCAATAGCGAGCATTTGTTGCTGTCCACCGGACAAGGTGCCGGCAATTTGTTCACGACGCTCTGCCAGAATTGGGAACAGGTCGTACATATTCTGAAGGTTCTGATCTCGGTATGTTCCGGGATCGACGAGAGGAAAACTTCCGAGGAGGAGGTTTTCCTCTGTCGTCAGTGAGCCAAAAACCCGTCGACCTTCCGGGGTTAGAGTAATGCCATGACGAACAATAATCTCGGTCGGAAGGCCAAACAGGTTACCGCCTGAAAATGAGATCTCTCCTTTATGCGGCGGAACAAGTCCAACGATTGAGTTCAGGGTTGACGATTTCCCGGCACCATTGGCCCCAAGGATCGCTACAATTTCCCCGGCATTAATCGTCAGATCGATGCCACGAACAGCCTCTACGGCACCGTAGTGCACGTAGAGGCCTTTCACTTCGAGAAGTGTTGTCACTGAGTCATACTCACTTGGCTACGCGATGCTTATTGCATTCGCGGAGCAGGGACCAAGCTGGCCGTCGGGGATGGTTGAGCAACCAACTCTCTGTCACCGCCTTTTACGCGGATAAGAGATACCTGGCGTACAGGCATTCCAGTTGTGCCTTTGTAGGTAATGACACTGGTTACGCCTTGAACGTTTTCGAGGTTCGCAACGGCGTCGCGAATGGCGACAGAATCGGTTGAACCAGCGGCCAGAACGCCAGCCTCGATAACTTTCATCAGATCATAGCCGATAGCAGCAAAGATTGTGTCTGCATCACGACCATACGTCGCTTTGAACTTATTGTTGAATTCTTCAAGCGCGCTTCCTGGTAGGGCGTGACCCGCAGTAGAGAACACAACACCGTCACCAGCATCACCAAGCGAAAACGTTGTTGGTGAATCAATGCCGTCACTACCGATAACCTGCGCTGTTACACCAGCAGAACGCAACTGGCGAATAAAAGCGGGGAAATCAGGTTCGTAAGCGGCCGTCATGATGACATCGACAGGTGGGTTCAAGGCCTTAATTTTAGTAACCTCGGCTGAGAAGTCCTGTTGACCCATAACATAGGTACCTTCACCAGCTACCGTCCCACCCAGTACTTTCCATACATCAGAGAAGTACAAAGGCAGGGTCGTGTATTGGGTGTCGGGTGAATACAGGATGTAGGCGTTCCGGAATCCTTCTCCATATGCCCACTCAGCAGAAACAGTCGCTTGCACGTTATCGCCAGGGAAGTTGGCAAACATGAAGTCGCCGCCCATCAAAGGCAAGGTAGGTGAGGATGCGGCTGGTGAGAAGGCTGGTACTTTGGCATCAGTTGCCAATGCGGCTGCTGCAAATGCTGGATCGGCATCGGACGGGGTCACCAGAATATCAATGCCCATTTCAAGCAGTTCTTGTGCCGCGATCGATGTTTGCGCAGCATCAGAACGAGTATCTTTGGAAATCATCTTAATCATGATGTTTCCGCCGATACCACCTGCGCCATTAATTTCATCCACAGCAATCTGGAAGCCCTCAATTGCGGGTCCATCATAAGGTGCAAGGCCACCAGTTTGCCCGGTTGCCAAGCCAATCGTCAGCGTATCGCCAGCATTGGCACTGGAAATAGTGCCGGCCACCAACAGTGCTACAGCGCATGTAGCCAATTTTAGCATCTTTAACATGATCTTCTCCCATTGTTTACTTCACTATTAATCTGAAAGTACTTCCGCAACCTGCTGGCTGCCTTTGTGACCGAGGTAGGCCTCAATGACCTGAGGGTCTTTCTGGACCGTTTTGGGCTCGCCCTCGGCGATGACGCGCCCCTCATTTAAAACGACAACGCGCTCACACAAACGCATGATGAGCGGGAGATCGTGATCAACAATTAATATCCCCATGCCAAATCTGTCGCACAGGCTTTTGAGATCATCCATCAATGAATCAGTTTCTTCGCGGTTCATACCTGCTGCTGGCTCATCAAGAAACAAGAACCGCGGTTCAAGTGCCAGCGCCCTGGCAATTTCCACACGACGTTGGTTGCCGTAGGAAAGCGTGGACGCCTGAACCTCCGAAAATTCTGTAATCCCCATGGCCTCCAGGGCCATATCTACTTTTTCGTTTGCTACGATCGTCGACACCTTGGGCCAGGCATTCAATGCTGCAACGGCAACGTTTTGGCGAACAGACAGTGAAGAAAACAAACGGATATTCTGAAATGTCCTGCCGATCCCCAGTCCAGCCAATTGGTGGGACGTCATTGTGGAAACGTCTTGTGAATCCACCAGTGTCTCGCCTTCACTTGCCGGCAGCACACCAGACAACACGTTCAAAAGTGTCGTTTTACCAGAGCCATTGGGGCCGATCAGGCCCACAATTTCTCTATTGGCCAACGCCAAAGAAACTTGGTCGAGCGCTTTCAACCCGCCAAAGAATTTTGTTATGCTGCTGGCCTGCAGGGAGCCCTCAGGAACCGGTTTATGTTCAGGGGGGGCATCGCCAACGATTTTTTCCTTTTTAGCGAACCAGCCGCCGAGCAATGCTTCATCCCATTCGAGGCGGTCAAACAAACCGTCACTTCGTTTGGCCATGGCCAGCAGAATAATCAGGCCAATACCAATCTGTGTCGTGCCGAATAGTTGAGGTGTCTGGAAGCCGAAAATTTCGATACCACCTTCTACACGTCGCAATATTTCAGTAACCAGTGTTATCAGAGTCGCACCAGCCAGAGCACCTGTCACGGTTGCCATGCCGCCAACAATCAACATGGCCAGCAAAGCAAACGTGTCAACGAAGTAAAATTTCTTGACGGAAAAAGCACCAAGAAAATGGCCGATCAGGACGCCGGCAACAGCGACGATCCCGGCACTGATAACCCATGATAGAAGCCGCTCTCGCCTTACGTTAACGCCCATAGCGCCAGCTGCCAATTGATCATCGCGAGAAGCGCGCAATTTCAACCCAAAAACAGAATCTTTGTAAAAACGCGCAACAATTATTGCCAACACCGCGCATATAGCCGCCACCGTCAGATCTGTCACCCTCGGTACGCCAAAGAACGATTGACTGCCGCGGGTGAAATCACGCGCCCCAATGATTATGCCATGAACAATAACCAAAAGACCCAATGTGGTAATCGTAGCCGCTGACCCTTCAAGTTTGGAAATCACAATTCCAACAACCAGCGCAACCACCATAACGAAGATAACCGCGATAACCGTTGCTCCGAGCAAATCAAAGTGAGCGGTCGCCAGAAATGGGGGCAAGTTGGCTAGCGTCATCTGCTTCATTGCAATCGGCATGGTCAGGATGCCGGACAGGTACGCACCAAGTCCCATAAAGCCAAGATGGCCAAAACTCAGGATTCCAGAGTTCCCGGAATAGACGCCCATACCAAGCACGGCAATTAAACTGATAAAGAAGACGACCAGTGTTCGTTCGATGCTGCCGCCAATCGTACCAGCGATCAACGCCGCCAATACCATCACAACAACGAAGCCCCCAGTCCCGACTATTGATTTTACCATTCCAGACCACCCTGCCTTTTCGAGTCTCATGCTCGTAATTCAACGACATTCAACATCAAATATACGTTCCAAATCAACAAAAAAATCGCAAAATGAAATTTTTTTTCCATATTGGCAAATCTATGTTTATGCTATTAAGCTCGACAAATGTAATTGCCTTCGACCTTATTTCACTCTGAACGAGATTGATTCGCCGAACATATGGGACTGGAAAAAAACATTAGAGACAGGATAGGTGACCTGACCGCTGCAGAACGTAAAGCGGCGACGGCCATGCTTGCCGACTACCCTTTTGCCGGTTTACTTACGCTGGCTGAATTGTCCAAGAAATCACGCGCAAGTTCACCAACAATTCTCCGTCTTGTGTCCAAGCTTGGGTTCAGTGGATATGGAGACTTTCAACGGGCTGTCATTGGAGAAATCAAAGAGGCCTATCACTCACCGCTAATTTTACATGATGTGAAGGACCAACACGGTATTGACGACTCTTTTCTCTCGGATTTGTCTGAAGCCAGCATCGAGGCCATGCGTGAAACCGTTTCAACCACGTCGGGGAAACAGTTCGACGCGATTTGCGAGCTGATAGCCGACAGAAAACGATCCATCTTTTTGACAGGTGGCCGCATGTCCTACACGCTAGCCATGTTTCTGTTCCGGCATTTACGTCAAATCCGCTCCAAGGTTTTTCTAATCCCTGAGTATGAAGAGGATTGGCCAGGTTACCTTCTTCGCATGGGGAAGAAGGACGTGGTGATCGCCATGGACTTCCGCCGATATCAACCAAATATGGAGAAGTTCGCCAAATTTGCTGCGAAGGACAGAGGTGCGAAAATCGTTCTGTTCACCGATAAATGGCTGTCACCCATATCCAAGTACAGCGCGCACACATTACCTGTTCATGTGGATGTTGGTACCCCATGGGACACGAATGTCGGCCTCCTGTTATTGATCGAAGCCGTGATCAATCGCGTATCGGAAGACGATTGGGATGCGACCCGGAAACGGATCGAGGCCTGGGATCAATTACGAAACACAAGCGGCCTGGCGATTGACGACGAGCTGCCCAAATAAAACACGCAAGACAGAGGGATGTTGAGATGAACCGTGAAGAACTTGTAATGATCTGTTGCAGTGACCTTTCTGGTCATGTGAAGGGGAAGGCGTTTCCCACAGCGGATTTGGAGAAAAGGCGTTCAAGCGGTATAGGTTGGGTCCCCACAAACGCGCAAATTACGGCTTTCAACAATATCGCCGATTCACCCTTTGGATCGTTGGGTGACCTGCTTTTGATCCCGGACTCCGATGCAGAGGCGCGGGTTGATTTCGGAGATGGCTCTCCTCTTGAGCACTTTTTTATGGGCAATATCACGTACACAGATGGCCGGCCCTGGGAATGCTGTTTGCGAAGCTGCCTGATCAACGCACTTGAGACACTTAAGGCTGAAACAGGCCTTTCACTGTTCAGTGCATTTGAGATGGAGTTTCAATTTCTCGACGATGAAACGGACTATGGCCCCGGATTTGGATTGCCGGGGTTTCGAGAGAAAAAGATGTTTGGTGAAGTCTATGTTGCCGCGATGCGTGCCGCCGGTGTTGAGCCGGATTCATTCCTGCGCGAATGGGGTGAACAGCAGTACGAAGTAACCATGCATCCGCAGATTGGTGTGAAGTCAGCTGACAACGCCGTCATGATGCGCGAAATGGCCCGTGCCACGTCGCAACGCCTGAATGACCCCATCACATTTACGCCCATTCGTTATCCTAATGCTGTGGGAAATGGGGTTCATATTCATATGAGTTTCCTCGATGATGATGGCAATCCGGCGACTTATGATCCGACGGGACCGGGCGGCCTAAGTAAACCGGCGCGTCATTTTGTCGCGGGGTTGCTGAAACATCTTCCGACAATTATTGCCTTCGCTTCACCCAGCGCCATTTCTTATGAGCGTCTTGCACCCCACCGATGGAGCGCGGCGTACAACAATCTGGGCTACCGTGACCGCGAAGCATCCGTGCGTATCTGTCCGGTTGCCGATCTACCGGGGTTGGATGTGGCAAAGCAATTCAACTTCGAATTCCGGGCCGGTGATTCCACCGCCAGCCCATATCTGCAGCTGGCATCCGCTGTTCTGGCCGGGATCGATGGCATCCGCAACGAGATGGAGCCACCGGAACCAACGGAAGAAGATCTGTCTATTCTGGATGAGGCCGTTATCGCGGGTCGGGGCTTCGAACGGCTGCCGTCTTCGCTCGAGCAAGCCCTTGAGCGGTTGGAAAACGATCAGGTAGTGCGCTCGTGGTTCCCGGATCCTTTCATTGACGTCTACCTCAAGCACAAGCGTGGCGAAATGGCACATCTGGAAAACATGTCGCCTGATGAAATCTACAAAGCATACGAAAACGCATACTGAGGCGGTAAAGATAATGACCAACTTGTATGAACGAGACATGCGGGCACATTCCCGATTGCAGAAACTGCGCTTCTTTCCACTCGCAGTGACCGGTGGGAAAGGAAGTTATCTTATCGATGAGAATGGCCGTTCACTGCTCGATTTTTCGGCGTCATGGGGTGCCGCCAGTCTGGGGCACAGCCATCCGGCCATTCGATTTGCTGTGGACAAAGCGCTGAGCAATCAAGCCGGTGCCAGCATGTTATCGGCTACAAATATTTATGCAGTAGAGCTTATTGAACGCTTGCTGAAACAGGTTCCAGGAAACGACGACAGACGTGTTTGGCTGGGTCACTCTGGCTCAGACGCGAATGAAACAGTTGCCCGGGCTGTTGTGGCAGCAACAGGCCGCCCCCGAATAATTTCATTTTCCGGGGCGTATCACGGTGGAACAGCCGGTTCCATGGCGGTCTCGGCGCATAGTGTTCAGGAGCACGCCGAAAGATCGGACACACTGCACGTTATTCCCTATCCCGATCCCTATCGGCCATACGAGGGAGATCCACTATGCGGCGGCATTATCGACCGACTGCAGCAATCGTTCGAAAATGATTGCCCGCCAAACGAAGTGGCCGCCCTGTTTATTGAGCCGATTCAATCTGACGGCGGCCTGATTGTTCCACCGCAAGGGTTCATGAAACGACTGTCGGACCTGTGCCGCTCACATGGCATCCTGATTGTCTCAGACGAAGTGAAAGTCGGCACGGGACGTTCGGGTCTGTTCAGTTGCATCGACCATGAAGACGTTGCATCGGATGTTGTTATTTTCGGCAAGGGCCTTGGTGGAGGGCTGCCGCTATCCGCAGTCATCGGTCCTGAATCCGTTATGAATTTTGCCACTTCTTTCTCTATGCAGACACTGCACGGTAATCCTGTTTGTGCTGCCGCAGGGTTGGCTGTGCTCGAAACGATGGAAAAGGAAAGTCTGCAACAGAACGCCATCGAGGTCGGCGACTATCTGCAATCTTCATTACGGTCTCTTGCGGTCCACCAGGAAATGGTCGGTGATGTTAGGGGGCGGGGCCTGACCGTCGGACTTGAACTGGTCTCTGATAGAGAGACCAAAACGCCTGCAAGCAGGTATGCCGCCAAACTCGTGTATCGCGCTTTTGAACTTGGACTGGTGCTGTACTACGTTGGTATGAAATCCAACGTCCTTGAAATGACGCCACCCCTTAATCTCAGCAAAAAGGAAGTCGATGAAGCCGTCGACATCCTTGATCGCGCGATGAAGGACGTCACTGCGGGTAAAGTTTCCGATGATGACATACGCCCCTTTGAAGGTTGGTAGCGCCCAAACCGGAGAACTTCGTAGATGACACTAGAAAATCTTAACATCGTTCCATTTGTCAGCGTCGATCACATGATGAAGATTGTGTTGGAAATTGGCGTCGAAGAAACACTGGGTGGAATTGCGGACTACATAGAAGAGGATTTCAAACGTTGGGAGTTTTTCGACAAAACACCACGTATAGCCTCCCATTCCGTGGAAGGCGTCATTGAACTGATGCCAACCAGTGATGGAGAACTTTATGGCTTCAAATATGTCAACGGTCACCCCAAGAATATGGCAGAGGGTTTTCAGACTGTGACCGCATTTGGCGTTCTGTCTGATGTGTCCAACGGTTATCCGGTACTTCTATCAGAGATGACCATCCTGACCGCATTTCGAACAGCCGCAACGTCAGCGCTCGTCGCAAAATATCTTGCACCAAAAGGCGCAGACTGCATGGCAATTATTGGCAATGGCGCACAATCGGAATTTCAGGCACTTGGTTTCAAAACCATGCTAGGTATAAAAAAACTGCGACTCTTTGACGTTGACCCTGCAGCGACAGAAAAATGCGCAGCAAACCTCGTTGACAAGGGTTTTGATGTAATTCAATGCAAAACTCCCCAAGAGGCGGTTGAAGGTGCCAGTGTCATTACGACCGTCACGGCGGACAAACAATTTTCTACTATACTGACCGATAACATGGTGGGATCCGGCGTGCATATCAACGCTGTCGGAGGCGACTGCCCCGGCAAGACGGAACTGCACAAGGATATCCTGACGCGCTCGGATATATTTGTTGAATTCACGCCACAAACCCGCATTGAAGGTGAGATACAACAGCTGAGTGATGACCATCCTGTAATAGAAATGTGGGAGGTCATGCGCGGAGAGAAAAAAGGCCGTAGAGACAACAAACAGATCACCCTGTTCGACAGCGTCGGATTTGCCATCGAAGATTTTTCAGCTCTCCGGTTCATCCGAGACCAGCTGCAACGAACTGGACAGTATCAGAATTTGGACATTATTGCAGACCCCGACGATACAAGAGACTTGTTCGGAATGGTTATGCGGGCAAAAGCCAATTTGTAAACCGAACGCCCCGCATGTGTCATGCCCTACCGTTGTCCTTATCAGACATCGGTGGGGCGAACGATCTTCGATCGCGTTAAGGGACATCGCTGCGGAAACACGAACGTATTAGCCACCTCCATCAGGATATGGAAATGGCATTAATAGTGACATGAATGTCAATGCCGCGAATTAGCGAAAACTATGGAGAATTACACTTTGATTTATGAAGAAATAATGGAAATGCAGCTGGTCGATCACCATGCGCATGGCGTGTCGATGAAGGATATGGATATCCAACGAATGGGTGACATGCTCAATGAATCGAGCAGCCCGAAACTCGGTGGTGCCGTAGCCTTTCAAAAACCTGTAGGCTTAAACATTCGCACCTACTGTGCACCTGCTTTGGGTTTACCCGCACACGTTTCCATTGAAGACTATATTGCGCGTCGTGCAGAACTTGGTGGTGCCGAGGCGAGCAGAATTCTCATGAAAGACTGTAACCTGCAGGCCTCGCTGCTCGACACCTACAATCGCAAGCCATCGGAGCTGACCGACCCAACGGAGTTTGCCGCAGCTTTTAATATGCCAACCTATGAAGTTCTTCGGATTGAATCTATTTTTGAGAACATTGCGATGACCACTGGTGATGCTTCAACCTTATTTGTTGCATTTACCGACGAAATGACATCGTTGGCGAAAAATGCTGTCGGCATGAAATCCGTTATCGCTTATCGCACAGGGTATGCCATCGACAACACGGATCCATCTGACAGTGAAGTCTCAGTCGCCTTGGATAAGTGGTTGGCCTCTCGTGAAGGTGACAAACGTCTTCGGTTAGACGACCCCGTTCTGTGCCGCCGGGTTCTGTGGTTATCCTCAATCATCGCAAAGCAGTACAAATTGCCTATTCAGTTTCATGTGGGCATTGGTGATGATGATGTGGATATGCCGGGTAACGACCCGGCGCATTTCAGTCACTATTTCTCGGAGATGCAGAGCATGGGCGTGAATGCGACCCTCCTGCACTGTTATCCCCACGTTCGTTCTGCCCAATGGTTGGCGGATATCTACGACAATGTCTATTACGACACGGGCTTTATGTTTGCCTTCGGCAGCAAGGAAATAGAGCGAATTTTGCGTCAGGCGTTCGAAATTGGCCCATTCCACAAGCAACTCTACAGCTCCGATGCATTCAGCCTCGCCGAATTGTATCAAATCAGCGCCGTCCGCTTTCGCCAATTCCTGGCAACCATGCTTCAGGAATGGGTGAACGACAATTACTGCAGCAAACAGGATGCCCTGAATATTGCCGGGTCAATTTGCTCTGAAAATGCCATCAATTTGTACAATCTTGGGGACCGTGGGTGAGGTGTGATGATTGAGTCCCGCGTCACACTTGAAATTTTCGAGGGCTCTCTGCCTGTCCCACCTCAGCCCGTCGGGTCATACCGGCCGACACGAATTCAGGGGTCACTCCTCTACGTCTCCAATGCAGATGCTTCAACGGAAAACCTCCCACTTCCACAGGGCGTCGTCGGTGGCGGCGTAACCACGACGGAAGCCGTCGACCATGCTCGACGGTGTGGGATCAATCTGCTTGCTGCCGTTAAGTCGGCGGTTGGTTCGCTGAGACGTGTGGAGCAAATCGTTAGTTTAAAGGGCACAATTTGTGCCGTGCCCCAATTCACAGAACACGACCTGGTCCTGGATGGTTGCTCTGACCTGTTTGTGCAACTGTTTGGAGACCAAGGACTTCACACACGCACTGTTTTTGGTGTCTCCACCCTACCCGGCAATACAACCGTGGAAGTTGAGGGCGTATTTAAAATTCGAGAAAGCAACGCATAACAATCCGCTCCAATCCTGAGGAGGCTATTAATGAACGAAGAAATCACCCTGGCCGATGTGTATCGCGCAAAAAGAAACATCGCCGGACTTGTGGAACCAACACCGCTTATTCTCTCAGAAAGTTTGTCCGAGCGCATAGGTGGTGAGGTCTATCTCAAACTCGAGTGCTTTCAAAAAACTGGCAGTTTCAAGTATCGCGGTGCCATGAACAAGATTCAGAGCCTGAGCGACGAGGAGCGTACCCGTGGTTTAATCACGGTCTCAAGCGGCAACCATGGCCGCGCGCTCGCCTTTGCCGCCGCTCGTCTCGGTGTCAAGGCAACGATATGTCTATCCAGCAAAGTGCCCGAAATCAAAGTTGAAGCGATACAAAAATTGGGCGGGCACGTAGAGATTTGTGGCGACTCCTATGAAGAAGCGGACCTGGTTGCGGTTCAAATGAGAAAGGACCAGGGACTTACCTGGGTCGCACCTTTTGATGATCCTCTCGTCATCGCGGGACAAGGAACAATTGGATTGGAAATCATGGAATCGTGCCCGCACGTGGACAACATCATCATTCCATTGTCTGGTGGCGGATTGTTTGCCGGTATCGCGACGGCCACCAAAGCCATCAACCCCGCCGTTACGCTCACAGGCGTTGCAAATCAACACGGAAACGGCATGCTTGCCACCCTCGACGCCGGCAAACCGGTTCCGGTGGAAGAGCACCCGAGCCTTGCAGATTGCATGGCCGGCACAATCAGCCCTGAAAACGCCTACACTTTTCCGATCACTCAAAAACTGATCAACGAGGCCATCCTCATCAACGAGGACGAAATTCCCGGATCAATGAGCTATGCCTTTTATAACGACCGCTTGATGATGGAGGGCGGTTCGGCCTTGACCTACACACCATTGCTGCGCGAAGACAATGCATGCTACCGCGGAAAGACAATCGTATTGATCATCACCGGGCGCAATATCGACCCCGGCCTTTTTCTCGAAACAGTTAGCAAAAATTCAGTGGGGTTGGGCAACTAATCGGCTGGGCTCTCTGTGATTTCAACATATTGTTGTTAAATCAGTAAAAACTTCCGCAATGGGGCGTTAGCGGAAGTAATTCTCGCCCGTTTTGATGGGGCCAACATTTCTGTTTATGGCTATTAGCGGAAGTGTTTACCAGTACTGAAACACTTCTGGTTTTGGGGTGCGGGTTCAACTGGTCAATGCAACACGCTAA
>JABJGO010000036.1 GCA_018662225.1 Rhodospirillales bacterium
CGCCTCTGACCCCATGTCCCCGCACGAAGAGAAACAAAAGACCTACATGATGCAATTCATCGGCCAGGCCATGGAAGGTCTGGGGCAGGACAACAGGGCCATGTCTAACTTTGACAAGTTTGGCGTCAGTTTGTTCCTGGCTGGGGCCTGCGAAACCATGTCGCATAAAACTGAGGTCAGCGATGAAGCCAGTTCAAAAATTATGGCTGACAGCGTCCAGACCATGGGCTTCAAACGCAGTCACGCCAAATCATTTGCCGACAAATATGATGAATATCTGGTCCAGGATCCAACCTATATGCAGATGTTCCAAGCTGGCCGTAATGCCATGAATGTCTACCTGGTAGACGAATCTAGAATCTCCACGAACATGGACACCGCCATGGAAGAGTGGAACAAACCCAAGGTTAAGGAAAGTCAGGCTGGCCCCATTACTGTATTGTTCACCGATATTGCTGGCTCCACCGCCATGACCCAGAATCTGGGCGATGCCGGTGCCCAGGAAGTGGTGCGGGCCCATAACCGTATCGTCCGAGAAGCCCTGACCATGTGGAACGGTCGAGAAGTGAAGCATACCGGTGACGGCATCATGGCCTCGTTCGTCAAGACGTCAGACAGTCTGGACGCTGCTATGCAGATGCAGCGCGAGGCGGCAGAGCATACCGAACAATCCCCCGACCGCCCCGTATTGCTAAAAATCGGCATCAATTCTGGCGAGCCTATTTCCGAGGACAACGATCTGTTTGGTACCACAGTGCAAATGACAGCTCGTATCGTGGACACCGCATCACGAGAAGAGATTTTTGTATCAGAGATCGTTCGCGGGATTTGTGCTGGCAAAAATTACAAATTCAAGAACCGTGGCCCCTACCCCATGAAGGGCTTCGAAGTAGACCCCATTTTGTATGAGGTTCTGTGGCGCGAAGAAGAAGAAGAATCGCCAAAATAATTCCTCTCGTCCCCTTGCGTCATTTTTCAACGAGCATATCTCTTTTCACAGATGATCACCGGGTGCCTATACAGGGCCCACACGGTCATCTGAACAGCAGTGGTCCAGCCAATACTGGTGGACACGAACCCATGTAGCTCTGAAGAGGATATGGCTATGCGTACAATTGATTTTTCCCCCCTGTTCCGTCATTCCGTCGGTTTTGATCGCATGCAAAACCTGGTGGACTCAGCAACCCGTCTGGATGCTGGCGATTCCGCCTACCCGCCCTACAACATCGAATCCCATAATGAAAACGACTACCGGATTACGATGGCTGTGGCTGGTTTTGATGCGAGCGAACTGGATGTGACCGTCACAGAAAATACTGTGGTGATTACCGGCAAGTCAGCCGACGGCGAAGGTGATGTTGAATTCCTCCACCGCGGTATTGGCAAACGTGGATTTGAACGGCGTTTTCAGCTCGCTGACACCATTAAGGTTGTTGGCGGTAGTCTGGACAATGGATTGCTTCACGTGGACCTGGTACGCGAAGTACCGGAAGAACAGAAGCCCCGTCGCATTGAAATTGTGGCGCCCGACAAAGCCCGTTCGATCGGCACAAAGAAGGCAGCCTGATCACCGCAGCTTGCGTAAAGGTACGCACCAATTATTTAGGGGGCGGCTCATGAGAGCTGCCCCCTATTTATTGGTATTTATTTGATACCTCTACCTGTCAAACTCGCCGTTTTAGACGGTCACGATCGTATCTAAACAGGGTCCGCAACAATGGTCAAGCGGCTAAGCTTAACAAAAAGACCGCCCCGATAAGTGGGGCGGCGAGTTTTACAGGGAGGTGTCGAAGTTGACTGGATGGTAGACCCATCCAATTATTAAGATACCCTGACAAAGTTAAAAGTACGTTAAGATTTAGAACCAAATTCAATGTGCGCCCGGTACAGAATTGGCCGTATTTTTATCGCATTATGATTTGAAAAACGTATCTGCGGTGGACCGCGCATCGTGTTTGCCGCCGATGGCCTCACGGGTTCGTTCGATCTCCGCTTCCAATTCAGATATGTACTGATGCAAAGCGTCGATCGACATGACCGCCAGGTTCTTTCGATCCTCTACCGTAAAGATAGGTTCCAGGTCATCTTCGCTCATATTTGCCCCCTCTGGTGAGTGCAGGATGGTTGTTCAGTATGCATAAAACATAATTTGCGAAGACTGCCCATAAAATTTTGATGCCAAATAGCGTACAAGGTCTTTGACCACGGGGGATTTAGATGGTTAAAAGGGGCCAAATCCGATGTCGATGCAGGAACGCCTGTTGCGAACCGCTTCACCGGGAAAAGGAATTTACATATGACGCGTCCTTTGATGCCAAAGGCCACGGCGGTTTGGCTCGTGGAAAACACTGTTTTAACGTTCCAGCAGATTGCTGAATTTTCCGGCCTTCACATGCTGGAAATCCAGGCGATTGCTGATGGCGAAGTGGCAATTGGCATGCAGGGCCTTGACCCTATTCGCAGCGGCGAAGTGGATATTGATCTGTTGAAGGAATGCGAAGCTGACCCAGAGGCGAAACTGGAGATCACCAAAGCGGCAGCCGATCATGCTAAACAGCAACGCAAGAAAAAGGGCCGCTATACCCCTGTATCAAAACGACAGGATCGTCCCGACGCGATTTCATGGTTGCTCAAGAACTACCCCGAGCTGACCGATGCACAGATTGGCAAACTGGTTGGTACAACCAAACCGACCATCAATGCCGTGCGCGATCGCAGCCACTGGAATTCACCAAATATTACGGCACAGAATCCGGTAAGTCTGGGGCTTTGCAACAGTGCTGATCTTGAAAAGGCCATCACGGTCGCCCGCGCGAAGGCCGGAACGGTTGCCGCTAATCTGGGCCCGATATCTGAACAGAACACGCCTGAAGTGGCGGCTGAGCCGGTGAGTGACAAACCGGTATCCATGCCACCGGCCAGTTCTTTCGACGCTCTGGCTGATATGGCTGCAGAAACGGCTGATACCGGCGAAACCAGCGACTGATCAGAAGCCGGCGCCTTCGGCTACGGGTACGGTATAGTTCAGCCCTAACCGGCCACCGTCGGCGTAGATGCACTGTCCTGTCACATAGCTTGATTCTTCGCTTGCCAAAAATACGGCAATAGAAGCGATTTCTTCTGGATCTCCACATCGCCCAACCGGGGTGCGTGACAGCACCTTGTGTCGCGCCGCTTCATCAGACAAAAGTGATTTCGCCATCTCCGTCAGGATGGTGCCCGGGCCAATAGCATTAACCCGGATGTTCTCGGTAGCCAGTTCTACAGACATGCTGGTGGTCAACTGATTGACGCCACCCTTGCACACCACATAGGGCAGAATGGTGGGAACGGACAATACCGCCTGCACCGATGACATGTTGACGATGGCGCCACCCTCACCTTGCGCCACCATCTGGCGCGCGACGGCCTGCCCGCACAGAAAGTAGCCTTTCAGATTGACCCGAACGGTGTCGTCAAAATCATCTTCGGTAATATCCAGAAATCCGGCCATGCGCAGAATAGCCGCATTGTTGATCAAGACATCAACCCGCCCGAAGGCCTCAACCGTATCAGCCACAAGACCATCTACATCAGACTTGTTACCCGTATCAGTGCGGCGAAACTGAACATCACCACCGGCGTCACGCAATCGCGCGGCGGCAGCTTCGCCATTTTCAACATCCACATCTGCGATCATGATGCGGGCCCCTTCCTTGGCGAACCGTTCCGCGCATGCGAATCCGATTCCACCAGCGCCGCCTGTGATAATGGTCGATTTATCTGTTAGTGCCATAGCGCTGTACGCCCTGTTCTTATTTTAGATTGTTACGATCGTGCTGAAGAATAGCCAATAGACTGAAGCGCCTCATCGATTTCATCCAGGATCACCGGATCGTCGATGGTGGCAGGTGCTTTGTAGGTTTCGCCGTCGGCAATCTTCTGCATGGTACCACGAAGAATTTTGCCGGACCGGGTCTTGGGCAATCGTTCCACGACGACCGCAGTCTTAAATGCCGCCACAGGTCCGATCTTGTCGCGCACCATTTGGATGACCTCGCGTACAACGTCTTCGTTTGCGATAACCGCACCGGCATTCAGCACCAGAAAACCAACCGGAAGTTGGCCCTTCAACTGATCGGCAACACCGACCACCGCACATTCAGCCACATCTTTGTGGGCGGCGAGAACTTCCTCCATGCCACCTGTGGATAATCGGTGTCCCGCTACGTTGATGATATCGTCGGTGCGCGCCATGATGAACAGGTACCCATCTTCGTCCTTATAGCCAGCATCCGATGTTTTGTAGTAGCCGGGAAATTCTTCCAGATAAGCCTGCTTGAAGCGTTCGTCCGCGTTCCACAATGACGGTAAGCTCGATGGCGCCATGGGCAACTTGACGCAAATTGCACCGATATCTCCATCCGCTACTTCGTTGCAGTTATCGTCGAGGATACGCACGTCCCATCCGGGTGCAGCCATGCTGGGCGATCCCGCCTTGAATGGTACAGGATGCAATCCCATACAGTTTGTCGCAATTGACCAACCGGTTTCCGTCTGCCACCAGTGATCAACCACCGGCACCTGTAATTTTTCTTCGGCCCACGTCAATGTATCTGGATCTGTTCGTTCACCGGCCAGAAACAGGTATTTCAGACAACTGATATCATAGTCCTTGATAAGCTTGCCCTCCGGGTCCTCACGCTTGATGGCGCGAAAAGCAGTCGGGGCAGTGAACAGGACCTTTACGTTGTGCTGTGAGATCACCCGCCAGAATGCACCAGCGTCCGGTGTGCCGACTGGCTTGCCTTCGTACATGACCGTGGTACAGCCATGCAACAGCGGCGCATAAACGATGTATGAATGGCCCACAACCCAGCCCACGTCTGATGCTGCCCAGTACACATCACCCGGATCAACATCATAAATGTTCTTCATGGACCATTTGAGCGCCACCATATGGCCTCCGTTGTCACGAATAACGCCCTTCGGCTCACCCGTGGTCCCCGAGGTATAGAGAATATAAAGCGGGTCAGTCGCTTTGACTGGCACGCAATCAACTGGTTCTGCAGATGCCATAGCATCATGCCAATCCACATCCCGGCCTTCGATTAAAGAGGCCGTGGCTTGTGGTCGTTGCAAGATAATGCAGCGCGGTGGCTTATGGGTGGCGATTTCGATAGCGTCATCAAGCAAGGGTTTGTATTCGATGACCCGTGCTCCTTCAATTCCGCACGATGCGGAAATGATGGCAGCGGGCTTCGCATCGTCGATCCGTACAGCCAGTTCGTTTGAGGCGAACCCACCGAACACAACAGAATGAACGGCACCAAGCCGGGCACATGCCAGCATGGCCATAAGCGCTTCGGCAACCATGGGCATATAAACAATGACCCGATCGCCCTTTCCGACACCATTCGTCGCCAATACCCCGGCCAGGCGGGCGACCTCATCTCGCAATTCCTTATAGGTATAGGTGCTAACAGAACTGGTAACTGCGCTATCAAAGATTAAGGCAGCCTGGTCGCCACGCCCGCCGTCCGCATGACGATCCAGTGCGTTATAACAGGTGTTACATTCAGCGCCTGAAAACCAACGGTAGAAGGGCTTATTGCTATCATCGAGAACCCGGTCCCACGTCTTGGTCCAGTCGATATCAGCGGCCGCATCCCCCCAAAACCCATCAGGATCATTTATTGAGCGCTCATAAATTGCTTGATAGGGGTTCGTCATATCTTTGCGTCCTTGTATAGGTTTGACGTTCTACTTCGCACTTAACCCAATCGAGCCAGCATGCGACCTCTGGCACGTGAACTCTGGCACGCGAACTCTGGCCCTTCACTATTCCGCATCTATTTGTATGGATTTTTTCGTGGTTGTCGAGACAACAGCAACACAAAAGCTGTTCCTGTGGGCGAGAGCGCCACAGGGCAGACTTTTTATACACGGGAAAGGGCCCTATTAGAGGCCGGCAACGAGCGTGTTAGTGCATATGATCCGCAAGTTGGTCTTTTATTCGAAGTTTCTGTCTTTTCAATTCAGCAATCGTGCTGTCATCAGGTTGTGGCCTAGCGTTCTCTTGAACAATGGCATCGTCCAATGCCTGGTGTTTGTTCTGTAGCGATTGAATCCGCTCCGGTTGAATCATGCTAATCCTCCTGTCATGCGATTGTATGGCCCACTCAATCAGAAAGTTGGTTTTCGACACCACATGATTCTAGCGTATGTTGTGCGAAAAATCTACAAATCTGAAAAAAATCTGTTCCGAAACAAGCGAATTTTCAGAATTTTGTGCTCATCGGCCTATATGTATCTGAGCTTTATGATATAATCATCCAAATGGACTTCATTTACAGCCAGACTTCAGCACAGAGAGACGAATGGACGACATAGATTCTCTACAAGGTGAACTGGCGGAATTGAAAAATGAGCACCGCGACCTTGATGAGGTAATTCGGCACCTCATCGGATCGGGGCCTTTTGATCAGATCAAGCTACAGCGCCTGAAAAAGCGAAAGCTTCAGCTCAAGGACCAGATTTCGCAGTTGGAAGACGGCATGCTGCCCGATATTATTGCCTGATTTTGGTGCATACTAAAGCGTGGCTAGTTGCGCGCACGTTCCTTCATATCTTCATCAGCCGACTTTAGTGCCTGGGGAAAAGTGTGGTCGGCTTGCAGCCGTACGCCACCGACGGCCACTTGTAGCACGATCGCCGATTGCTTAAAGGCAAACAGATGCTGTGACATCGCATTTTGCAGGCGCGCGTTCAACTGGCTGACCGGGTCACTATCCGGTGACAGCAACAGCACCCCCAAATCATGCCCGCCAAGACACCCGACTATATCCACACTGCTGAGCAGATCACTAACCACTTCACAGGCATGGGCCATGGCCTCTTCATACACATCGCGGCCATGCTCACGCCTGATCTGTTCAGCATTGGTGACAGAGATACAAACAAAAGCCGCACTGCCAAGGCCCTGAATATGACCGACAACACGGGCCAGTTCGTGCTCTAACCCTTGTCGGTTCAAAACCGGGAGATATGGGTGACGTTCTATACGATCGCGTAACTCACGCTCTCGGGCCTGTGATCGTTGAAGATCAGCGCGCAAGGGCTCAAGCTGCGCAGCCAAATCGCCAAGCATTTGCTGAACCTTCGGGGAAATAGACCCGCCTAGTTCGCCGTCAACCTCAAAGGCATCACGGCGGGGCTGTTCATCGTCGGGCTTGTCATTGTCTTCCTGATCATCGGTAAGATGACGATCCAGCGAGCGTTTCCCGCCACCTGACGTGGGGGTAATAGCCTCAGACTTGTTTACTTCCATGGCTTAGTATCCCCAGCATCGTCAGGTGAAACAGTTGCATGTAGTAGTTCTGGCCTTCTCGCCATTATAACACTTTTATAGTTAACAATTACTTGATGATTATATTTTCTGTGTTTCTCTTGCAGATACGCCCTCTCTGCCTATAATGCGCCGCTTCCCGCCATTGCGCGCGAGTATGGAGCAACTGAGATGTCATCCAATTCCAAGACTTCCACACCGCTGGTCGGTGTCATTATGGGCAGCCAGTCAGACTGGACAACCATGCGGCATGCCTGTGACGTTCTGGCCGAACTGGGTATATGCGCGGAGCATCGAATCGTCTCTGCTCACCGTACGCCGGACCGTATGTATGACTACGCCAAGTCTGCCCGTGAACGCGGCCTCAAGGTCATCATTGCCGGGGCCGGTGGCGCCGCACATTTGCCGGGTATGGTCGCGTCGATGACCACCTTGCCGGTATTTGGTGTGCCGGTTGAAAGCAAAGCCCTCAACGGCATGGATAGTCTACTCTCTATTGCTCAGATGCCGGGTGGTATTCCAGTGGGCACGCTGGCTATTGGTCCTGCTGGTGCCAAAAATGCCGGATTGTTGGCCGCTGCGGTACTTGGCATTGAAGACGAGGCTACCGCTAAGGCACTGGAAGATTATCGAGCCGCCCATACCTCGTCTGTCGCTGAAACACCTGACGAGAGTTTAAACTAAACATGCCGGAACAGCCCTCTTTCCCCCTCGCTCCCGGTAGCACGATTGGCATTATGGGTGGTGGACAGCTCGGCCGCATGACGGCACTGGCCGCCGCACCGCTTGGCTACCGTTGTCACATTTTTACACCAGAAATAAACAGCCCGGCAGAAATGGTGTCGGCCGCCGTTACCGTGGCGGACTATTCCGATATCGAGGCTCTGGAAAGTTTCGCCGACGACGTGGACGTGGTGACATTTGAATTTGAAAACGTGCCGTTTGAATGTGTTCAGGCACTGGCAGAGCGCGTGGCCGTACGGCCGGGTTGGGACTGCCTGCGTATATCCCAGGACCGCCTGGTGGAAAAAGACTTCATCAATGGCCTTGGCATTCCCACCACACCGTACAGAGCCGTTCGCAACGCGGACGAACTGGCAATCGTTGTCGAAGAATTTGGCCGCCCCGCCGTGCTCAAAACCACGCGTCTGGGCTATGACGGCAAGGGGCAGGTTGTGATTGGTACAGACACGGACCTGAACGCCGCATGGGATACGATTGCCAGTGCGGCGGGCGGTGATGCTGCCATTCTGGAAGCCTTTGTGGATTTGGCGATGGAAATATCGGTGGTGGTGGCACGCGGTGATGACAACAACTGGGCCGCCTTCCCGCCCGTCGAGAACCGCCACGTAAATCATATTCTGGATGTGACGCGTGCGCCGGCCCGATTGCCGGACAAAACCAGTGATGCTGCTGTGCGCGCCGCCTCGGCCATCGCTGATGAGATGAACCTCATAGGCTTGCTGGCCGTCGAGATGTTTCTGACCGTTGATGAGGGTACGGGTGGATTGGGCCCGAATTCCGATCTGTTGGTCAATGAAATCGCACCGCGCCCCCATAACTCAGGTCACTGGACCATGGACGCATGTATTTCGTCACAGTTTGATCAGTTCGTGCGAGCCGTCGCCGGTCTGCCACTTGGCTCAGCCACCCCTCACCATGATGCTATCATGAAAAACCTGATTGGTGATGATGTGGATAAATGGCGTGATGTGATCCGTAATCCTGATGAAGTTCTCCACCTTTACGGCAAGACGGAGACACGACCGGGCCGTAAGATGGGACACGTAAACAGGCTGTTCCCCCTAGGCCAGTTGCCTAACAAATAATTGGCCCGTTGCCTAACGAATAATTCGTTCACGAACCCGTGTAACAACGTTACTCGCACACGCCGCTGTACCCATCTATTATAATTTCATGATAGTGGTTCCCCACCACAGAGGGCTTGAGATCACACCCTCATTCGTCTCTTGACGAACCCCACTCTTCCAACTTAAGCGCGGTTTTCGAACCGCGCTTATTTTTTTGTGAAATTGACTTAAGTCAAGGATGGGAACTTGAACCGGGTTCAATGTAGTTCCTGTTACTACCGAGAACATGGTGACATCCGGTGTGTCACCATTACAGTCCCGGAGGCTTAAATCGTTTTACGGGTTCGTAAATGGACGAACTCCCCCTTGGCCCACCGTAAAACGACCAAATTGGTTTACCGATTGGCTTCCGGGACATTTTTTTCAAAAATAATGATGTTCGTTATGCCGTGCCGTGCAAGCCCGGCACTTTTGTCTAGGCTGTACCGTGCAAGCCCGGCACGCTGCTCAAACTATCCAGCGTGGATGATTTATCATTGAGAAACAGGTCTTCCACGTCGCCCAGTGACATACGCGACGACTTCAGCGTAACCAGCAGGTATATTTCTACCACAGACTCGTTTGGCAATTCCTGTTCAATCAGGTTTCGCACGAACTGAATAAACTCAGGCTCCTGGCCCGGGCCGCTCAGAATATTAGTTAACAATTCCCGCCGGATGAGGGTCGGAAACAAC
Organism: Rhodospirillales bacterium; assembly: GCA_018662225.1. Classification (GTDB taxonomy): domain Bacteria; phylum Pseudomonadota; class Alphaproteobacteria; order Rhodospirillales; family Casp-alpha2; genus JABJGO01. The sequence goes on from JABJGO010000036.1 coordinate 9,873, forward strand.
ATGACTTCGGCCACAAGTGCCCCTTTGGCATTCATGGGGATCTGCTGGTTCATAAAGATACGGTCCAGACAAAAGCTGAATATACCGAAGTCCAGTTTACCAGCCACAGCGCGCGTGAATTCCAGAAACTCTTCGCGGAATCCCTCCACAGAAATTTTACGCTCCATAAGATCGCGGACAATCCCTAAGAATATCCGGTAACGTTGCCGGGCAGGTGATGTCATGCCACCCAGTTCGCGCTCCAAATCACGGATACGCACTTCGTCGAACCCGGATCGCAGGACGCCTTCGGCATTGCTGCGAACCTCGGCACTGAACGCCGTCTTCTCGATCAGGGTAAACAGTTCTTCGTAACGTTCGCGCGTGCGATTATCGTTCAGCGCCGCGCGCGCAACCAATGTGTCGCGCGAGAAGACCGATGCGGTGGCCGTTGCTATGGACGGTAAATTAACACTCTGGCCGAAATCATCGGTAACGATAAACCGGCTTTCATCAACCAGTGTGAGATACCGCCCCACCTTGCCACATTCCAGAAAATGTTCGGCCAAGTCGACGACTGGTGGTGCGAAAAAGCTGTTCGCAGGCTGGTTAGCGTTTTTGTCCACGGTCCAAGAGAATCCCTATTTGGATGTACTATAACCCGATTCGGGTGTGCTGGTCATCAAGACTCTTTACGCCCGATTTGCGTCGGCTCGATCACCACCTGTGAAATATTCACGTGGGCAGGTTGTTCCAGGGCGTACAGGACCGCATTTGCGATATCAGTAGGCTCCAGATGGGACAAAAACCCATCGTAGAATGCGGCGGCATTATCTGGCTCACCATACAGGCGACTTTCGGCAAAATCGGTTTTCACCAATCCCGGCAAAATTTCAGTTACGCGAATCTTTGTGGTGGCATAGTCCTTTCGCAAGGCATCGGTGAAGGCGCGAACGGCATACTTGGACGCATTGTAGGCTGTACCACCGGCATAGGTAGATAACCCCGATACAGATCCCATATTGATGACATGGCCCTGCCCGCGCGCGACCATGGCCGGGATGACAGCGCGAGTCATGCGCATCAGCCCCTTGACGTTGATCTCAATAATGTCATCCCATTCCTGGGCTGTGCCCTCGTGAAACGCCTGCCTGCCGCCCACATCGTGACCGGCATTATTGACCAGCACATCAATACAGGCCCATTCAGGTGGCAGATCACTGACGAACTGTGCCACGGCGTCCGTATCGTGCAGATCAAGGGAAGCCGGTAAAATTCGATCATCCTGCCCAGACAGATCAGCCAGTTCAGCCAGTTCAGCCAGTTTTGCCTCATCCCGGCCGACGGCGATCACCCGATAGCCGCTTTCCAACAGGGCTTCAGTGATGGCGCGGCCAATGCCGCGGGTAGCGCCCGTAACCAGGGCTGTTTTATCGCTCATACTGTCGCTCTTTCGTGCTGGTCGCGAACAATTCACGTCGCTATAAGGAATTTGGAATTATTACAATACTGAGATGCGCAAGTATTGCACGGGAGTAATCGTCCATGGCGATCCTGCTTGGATTTGATACAGGCGGCACCTACACAGACGCCGTCATTTATGACGAAGACAAAGGTGTATTGGGGTCCGCCAAATCGCTGACCACCAAGGCCGACCTTTCCATCGGTCTGGGTAAGGCGCTTAGCCAGCTACCCATTGATATCGTCAACGAAGCCCGTCTGGTTTCCGTTTCCACCACACTTGCCACCAATGCCATGGTGGAAGCCCATGCCACGCCCGCTGCCCTGATCATGATTGGCCAGGATGAACGCGCGCTGGGGCGTGCCGGGCTGGGTGAATTGGTGGGTGATGGCCCGGTTGCATTCGTGACAGGTGGACACTCCGGCACAGGCAAGGAAAACGCGCCCTTGGACGAGGACGCCATCCGCGCTGCCGTGGAGAAACACAGCGGATACGTTCAGGCCTTTGCGGTTGCCGGTTATTTCTCGGTGCGCAACCCCAGCCATGAAAACCGGGCCCGCGATATCATCCGCGAGATGTCGGGTCTGCCGGTCACATGTTCACACGAATTGACCTCCAGTCTGGATGCGCCCAGGCGGGCACTCACCACCCTGATCAACGCCCGTCTGATCCCCCTGCTGCAAGGCCTGATTTTGTCCGTACAGGGCCTGATGGACGAAAGAAGCATTAAAGCCCCGCTGATGGTTGTCCGCGGTGATGGCTCACTGATTGCGGCCCAGAGCGCTCTGGAGCGTCCTGTGGAAACCATTCTGTCCGGCCCCGCCGCCAGCGTTATTGGTGCCAGCCACTTATCTGGCTGTGATGGCGGTGTTGTATCCGATATGGGCGGCACCACCACCGACGTTGTACTGTTCGATGGCGGCAGGCCCACAATCAGCGCAGACGGTGCCATGGTTGGTGGTTGGCGCACCATGGTGGCCGCCGTCAACGTTCGCACCTATGGGTTGGGTGGCGACAGTGAGGTACGTCTCAGCACCGACGGCCATGCTAATCTGTTGCTGGGACCACGCCGGGTGGTACCGCTATCCTTGTTGGTGGAACAGCACCCAGAAACACTGGAAATCCTGCAAAACCAGCGCGAACGCCCTGTCACCACGGCCATGGATGGCAAGTTCGCCATCCTGTTGCGCGATATGAGCCTGGAACCCGGTCCCGATGGTCGCCCGCCCAATAAAACAACCGTGAACATCATAGAGCGCCTTCGACAAGGCCCGGCACCGCTGCATCAGCTCACGGTCTTTGGCATGGGCGAAAAAGTTCTGGAACGGCTGGTCAACGAAGGCCGCGCGGTGCTGTCAGGCTTTACCCCCTCCGATGCCAGCCATGTGCTGGGTCTGCAAAGTAACTGGAACGCCAAAGGCGCAGAACTGGGGGCTACGCTGTTTGTGCGCCGGCTGTTTGATCTGGGGTTTTATGAGACCGCCCAGGACGCTGAAGAGTTTGCCAGACTGGTGTTTGAACGGGCCATCGTGGAAAGTGCCAAAACCGTTTCGGGTGCCGTACTGGCCGAACATTATGGTGTGGAACCTGAGCCCAAGTCGATCCTCAACCGGTTTTTGACAGAGGATGCCGTTAGCGACAAAACGAGCCCCGATACGGCGTCCGAGGCTTTGGCCTTTAGCTTAAGCCTGAACCGCCCGCTATTGGCCATTGGCGCACCGGCAGCCACGTACTATGGCGGCGCAAACGGTGCTGCCAAGCGTCTCAATGCCGATTTGGTGCCCCTGCCCCATGCCGATGTAGCCAATGCCGTGGGGGCCGTCGTAGGCAGCGTCACAGGCGACGCCACAGCCCTGATCACCGAGCCCGAGTCGGGTGTATTCCGGGTTCACACCGATGCCGGCGTTCAGGATTTCGGTAACCTCAAGGATGCTGACAGCCACGCCGAAATTACGACGCTGGATCTGGCCAAAACACGGGCCATCGAGCGCGGGGCATCGGAAACCGATACCAGTATCAACCGCGAAGAAATCATCGTGGATGTAGGCGGCGGCTCGACGGTGTTCGTGGAAAGTAAACTGATCGCCACCGCACGAGGTCGCCCGGATTTGAGTGCGGCTTAAGCCCCCTTGCTCCGCCCATACGTGAATAGCACGATAGATGCTATAGCCATGACAATGCCGGCGATCTGATAGGCGTTGACCGGTTCACGGTAAATGATGATACCCACGCCCACGCTGGTGGTCAGAATGGATATGACGGCATACAGCGAGTACTGGGATGCGCCGTAGTTATTGTACAGCAGGAAGAACCCCACAAACGTTAGGAAAAACCCGACCCCGCTGATCGCAATCATGCCCCAATTTTGGATCAAATAGTTGCCATCACCGGGCGTCCTGTACAGAAAGCTGGCGATCAGAAACATGGTCAGACATAAGGCCGTTGCCCCGCACACAAACAAAAACGGGTTTGCCGATGCATTGGCACCACGTTGCCCATAGACAAACAAGGCATTGCCAATAGCCGCCAAGGTGGCAAACAACAGGGGCTGGATCATGCCTTTGCGTCCCTGATATCCCCAGCATCTCGGGCATCCCGGGCACCCATAAAGCCCTGTTGCAAGCTCTCGCGAATTCGTTTTGGTATCCCGAAGGTCTTCAACACATCATCGATACGGCGATCAAGATAAGCCCACGTATCCGGATAATCACCGGCCTCGTCAGGCGTGTCCGCCAGCCAGTACAGAACCGTGGTCGTATACACCGGCAACAACAACCCGCGTTTGGAATAATAGTTCCAGTCGGTGGACTGATCACCGGCGGCATACCACATCTCATTCACGCTGTTCAGGGCATTCTTCATGCCAAGCCCGGCGTTCAGTGGCAACGCCAGCCAGGCTACACAGCGACGTAAAGCCTCGCGCTGATCCGTATTGACCATAATTCGGGTTTTAACCCCGGCGGCGATACGATCGCGAATACGCATGGTTCTCAGGTCCAACTCGTCCAAAGCCTCCAGCATGCGCTGATCGGACTGTTCCGACCACAGGGTGGCAACCTCGGACAAACCACGCGGGAACGCCCGCCGGGCCCTGATCTCGTCATATCCAGCATCCTTTGCACCGGCATCAAGGGCGCGGCGGCTCCAGCCATCGAATACCACATTGGGCAGCATGGCATTCAGGATTTCGGTGCGGATCGTCTGCATCTTTTGATCAAGGTGATCGCTCATTAGCCTTCTTCCGTATCAGCGTCTGACGTTTGATCTTCCAATTCACTAATATAGCCGAAAGTATCCAGATCATCCATACGCATCGGGTACAGAATACCATCCAGATGGTCGCATTCATGCTGTAACAAACGGGCATGGAAGCCGCTGACGTCACGCTCAAACGTACCCCCGTTCAGAAGATCGGCCTTCACATGCAAGTTCAGGTACCGGGGTACCTGCCCGGACATATCTGGCAGGGACAAACAGGCCTCTGTGGCGTAATCCTGCTCCGTGCCGATGGTTGTCAGGACCGGGTTAATCAGGGCCGTTATGGGCTCTCCGATACCGTTCTCGTCACGGTCTTCGGGTACATAGTAAACGACCACCCGTTTGGCCACATGAACCTGTGGGGCCGCCAGACCAACACCCGGCGCATCCAGCATGGTGTCCACCATGTCATTCACCAATTGGTTGATTTCCGGACTGGTTGGATCCGAAACGGGATCGGCCACGCTGGAAAGCACGGCATTTCCCATTTTGGCGATTTTTAACAGAGTCATATTTTTCGACCTTTTTTTACGATATTTTCCTATTGGGGCCTTCCCATACCGGTGTGGGCATGGTAGAAGCCGCAACCTTAGATGACACAGGGTACACGGTGTACCCACTAACATGATGAGAGAATTACTGACGTGCAAGTTTCTGTTCGTGATAACAACGTTGACCAGGCGCTCAAAGTACTCAAGAAGAAGATGCAACGCGAAGGCATTTTCCGTGAGATGAAGTTGCGCCGTTCCTATGAAAAACCATCAGAACGCCGTGCGCGGGAAAAGGCTGAAGCCGTCCGTCGTGCCCGTAAGCTGGAGCGTAAACGCGTTGAGCGTGAAGGCTTCTAGTAGGCCACTCTGATTGGCCTCTCTGGGGTTTCAGTAAACGACTTAAGCCGCCTTTTCTGTACAGGATCAGGCGGTTTTGTCGTGTCTGAGGTTTGGGGTCGCGCGCGAAGGTCGCAATACTGCTTGAAATAATTTCCGAGGCATCGCTTAGTTTCAGACTGAATGATCTTTCGCGCGAGGACCGTAAAATGGCAGAACAACTGACCAGCGACACTATCGTCGATGTTATTGCAGATATTTTTGAACGCCGTGGCGCAGATTCGTATCTCGGCGAAGATGTAACCATGTCTGAACACATGCTGCAGGCCGCCCAGTGCGCCGAGCAGGCCGGTGCCAGCGAAGACATGGTAGCTGCCGCCCTTTTGCACGATATCGGGCACTACACAGGCGAATTCCCCGTAGATACCCTGGAAAAAGGCATGAATAACTACCACGACGAAACAGGTGCCGCTATTCTTCAAAAATTCTTCCCGGCTCTGGTTGTGGATTGTGTACGCTATCACGTGGCCGCCAAACGATACCTATGTGCCACGCGCGATGATTACTTTGGCCGTCTTTCGGATGCATCTGTCCATAGCCTAAATTTACAGGGCGGGCCCATGGATGATGATGAAGTGGCAGAATTTGAAAAAAACTCCAATCTGGACAGCATTGTCAATATTCGCCTGTGGGATGATGAGGGCAAGGTTGCTGGAATCGAAACGCCCAGCTTTGCTGATTACACGCCCTTACTGCGGCGGGTGATCCAGAGCCACAGCGACGCAACAGCGGCCTGATGAGATGATTTCCATGGATGATTATACCAGCGCTGGGTTCATTGGCCGCACGCCACTGATCAGCACCGGGCATGCCGAGGAGGCCCGACAGCATCTGGAGGCCTTCATACAATCCCATGGTGAACACCCGAAGTTTGCCGACTGGTGCTATTTCAAGTCACACATGATCATGCCCTGGCTTTTGGACCTGGCGACGGCTCCCGGTGTTGTGGATGCCGCCACCAGTGTGCTGGGACCCGATATATTGCTGTGGAACAGCTTCATCCCCTTTAAGCCACCGCATTCCCAAGGGCACTTTGCCTGGCATCAGGACGCTACCTATTGGCACCTGACGCCGGTTGAGAAAATGGTGACCATCTGGATCGCGTTAAGTGATGTGTCGCCTGAAAACGGCAGTATGAGCTTCCTGCCAGGCAGCCATCATCAGGGCCAGCGCCCCCATGAAATGACCAAGGACACCAAGAGCCTGTTGCGCCGCGGCCAACGCGTGTTGGACAGCATTGATGACAGTCAGGCCGCACCAAGCACCCTGCAACCGGGTGAGGCATCCATCCATCACCCCTTTACCTTGCATGGCTCAGCTGGAAATAATTCGGGGGCCTGGCGTCTGGCTGTGGCATTGAATTTTGTGTCCGCTGATGTGAACCCGAAACCGGGATACCGGGAATCGGCGCTTTATGTGGCGGGTGAAGACCGCAACACATCCTTCGAGCGTGACCCGGTGCCTGATACCCTGTTATCGGCTACGGCCATAGCCGCGCTGGATCACGCCGCCTCGCTGGCCGCAGCACGTTACAGTGATGTCTAGGGGGGATGTCTAGGGGGATGTCTAGGGGGATGTGTAGCGCGAACGACTACTCATAAAGCGCGATGATGTCCTGTGACATACCCATGATGTCGTTGAAGATTTCATCATCGTGGGCGTCTTCGGTTTCAACTACGCTGAAATAGGCAACCGAAATACCGGTGGCCGGATGTGCTGTCAGGAACTGTCCGGCAAACCCAGCATGTCCGTACCAGTGGCCGTTGGTGAAGGTCTGATTGCTGTAGCGCACGCCGTGCGGGCATTCATCGACCACCGTGCCGCGACCGTTCAGGGTCTCTTTCATAAAATTCGCCCCGCCGACCATCGCACCATTAACGCCAACGCCACCACGCACAAATAACTGACCATAACGGGCAAGATCACGCGCCGTCAGCGCACCACCACCCGACACGATGGGCACACCTGTGCTATCTGTGGACATGAAGAAGTTTTCTTCGATACCGGCTGCTTCAACAATTTCGATTAACATATCACGCACGGAAACACCGCTCACCCGTTCAGCAATCCAGGCCAGCACATCTGTGTTGGCGGACCGGTATTCCATATTGCCCGTAGGATTTGCCACATCGTCTGACGTGAGCAGCGCGGAAAAGGGACGGATATTGACATTGTCCTCGCCCGGTGGCGGTAGACGCCAGCCAAGAGCGATTTCCTGCCTCGTGTAGCTCATCACGCCATTAACTGCGGCCTCGTGCTCGTAGGGGCCGGAGTAGTCCTCGGCGAAGTTATTGATTACATCCATATCCAGCACCTGCTGGATGGTTGCACCCGCGTACCCTGTACCGATTTCGGGGATGTAATGCGAGACTGTCTTCGAGGTATCGATCTTACCCGCATCCACCAGCCGACCGATGGCAAAGTGCATGGTGGTCTTGCTGATCGATTGAATGCTATGGGTCTGATCAGAGCCGAAATCGGCAGCGTAATCCTCATGCAACAAAGTGCTATGCCGCACCACAGCGAGGCCTGAGAACTGAACCGCGCCGGTCATACGACGGACGGATGGCAGCTCATCGATGCGGCGGTCCTGATCCTTTTCCAACACCATGACCCGGGGGGAACGGATGCTCAGGCCATACCGTGAAATTTGTGACAGGTTATGAAAACCCCAGCGACGGATCGCCGGTTGGTTCCATTCAGACTTGCGCCCGTCCAGAACATCCAACTGTGGATTTCGGATCGTCTCAGGTTGTTGCATAAAGGAACTCCGCTAATTGTAAGTATTAGCCAAGTGCTTGAGCAATTTCCTCAGTCATCGCCTTGGCGTCGCCGAACAGCATCATTGTATTGTCGGCAAAGAACAAGGGATTATCCACACCCGCATAACCGACGGACATACCGCGTTTCACAAACAACACAGTACCCGCTTTGTCCACATCCAGAATAGGCATACCGGCAATGGGACTCTGCGGATCGGTCTTGGCAGTGGGATTAGTCACATCGTTTGCACCAATGACAAAGGCCACATCTGCGGTGGAGAATTCATGGTTGATTTCTTCCAGCTCAAACACCTCGTCATAGGGGATGTTGGCTTCCGCCAGTAACACATTCATATGCCCCGGCATACGGCCAGCCACAGGATGAATGGCGTATTTCACTTCAACCCCTTCGGCTTTCAGCTTGTCACACATTTCTCTCAATGCATGCTGGGCTTGGGCCACGGCCATGCCGTAGCCAGGAACAATAATCACCTTGGATGCGTTGGACATGATGAACGCGGCGTCATCACCGGCGCCACTACGCACCGACCGATCGCCCTGCGGGCCAGCGGCGGCACCGCCTGCTGCATCGCCACCAAAACCACCCAACAATACATTGAAGATAGAACGGTTCATGCCTTTGCACATGATATAGCTCAGGATAGCGCCCGAAGAGCCCACCAGCGCGCCTGTAATAATCAGTGCCGGGTTGGACAAGGTGAAGCCGATGCCACAAGCAGCCCAACCAGAATAAGAGTTCAGCATGGAAACAACCACTGGCATGTCTGCGCCGCCGATTGGAATAATCAGTGTGAACCCGATCAGGAAAGCCAGCCCGACGATGAGCCAGTAAATATTGTTTTCCTGTGTGCTCACCAACATAACCACACCCAGCACGATAGCCGCCGCAATCAGGGCATTGAGCAAGTGCTGACCTTTGAAGGTCACGGGCGATCCGCCCATGATACCTTTCAGTTTGGCAAATGCGATCAACGAACCAGAGAACGTAATAGCGCCGATCACCGCACCCAGTGACAATTCTATCATGCTCGCCGTAGCGATTTCCCCTGGAATACCAATGCCATAGGCGCTTGGATTGTAGTATGCAGCCGTGGCCACAAACACAGCCGCCAAGCCAACCAACGAGTGGAAGAACGCCACCAGTTCCGGCAAAGACGTCATCTGGATTCGCACCGCGATAAATGTGCCGATGGAGCCACCAATCAGAATACCAATGATGATGGTGCTATAACTCAGCACGCCGGGATCCATGAATGTGGTTCCCACCGCAATCACCATACCGATGATGCCCAGCATGTTACCGCGCCTGGCGGTGACCGGAGAGCTCAGCCCGCGCAGGGCCAGAATAAAACAAACAGACGCGATAAGGTACGCGTAACCGGTAAAATTACTCATTGTACGTCCCTATCACTTTTTCTTTTTAAACATGTTGAGCATGCGCTGAGTCACAATGAACCCGCCGAAGATGTTGACCGATGCCAACGTCACCGCCATGAAACCCATGGCCTTTGAGAAATCCATTTCGCCAGCCGGACCGGCTGCCAACAGGCCCCCCACGATAATCACCGATGAAATAGCGTTGGTAACACCCATCAGCGGAGAATGCAGGGCTGGGGTCACACTCCAAACCACGAAATAGCCCACAAAGCAGGCCAGAACAAAAATGGTAAACAGGCCAAGGAAAGGATCGCTGCCGCTGCTGGCTGCTGCTTGCGCCGCAATCTGGCTGGCAGCCTCTGCCAGGTCCTCTGCTTTCAAAAACAATTCAGCGGCTTCATCAACCAGCTGCGCTGCCTGTTCCTGGATGTTGGTTGGGTCCATGACCTATTCCCCCTTCTCGGCTGTTTTGCTGGCAGCCTTTTTCGGTTTGGCGCGTGGTTTCTTTATTGAGTTAGCCCGAGCACTATCTGCCGCACTGGCGATCCGTTCATGTACGATGGCACCATCTTTGGTGACCAGCGTTCCAATCACGGTATCGTCTTCCCAGTCGAAGGACAGCGTTTTGCTTTCCTTGTCCACATGTGGCGACAGGAAGTTGAACAGGTTTTTGGCAAACAGGGCACTGGCGTTCTCCGGTATCCGTGACGCAATGTTCGCGTAACCAACAATCTTCACGCCGTCTTTGACCACGATCTTGTCAGCAACAGCGCCTTCACAGTTGCCACCAGCTTCGAGCGCCATATCCACAATCACGCTACCCGCATTCATGGACGCAACCATGTCTGCTGTAATCAGTGTCGGTGCCGGTCGGCCAGGGATCAGAGCCGTTGTAATGACCAGATCCTGTTTTTTGATATGTTCTGCCACCACTTGTTTTTGTTTGGTAAAATATTCAGGTGGCATTTCCTTGGCGTAACCGCCCTCGGTTTGCGCATCGCGCTCCATATCCGGATCAATGACCAGGAACTTTCCGCCCAGGCTTTCAACCTGTTCCTTGGTGTCGGGCCGCACATCAGTGGCGGTTACCACGGCACCCAGACGTTTAGCCGTCGCGATTGCCTGTAGGCCAGCAACACCGGCCCCCATAATAAATGCTTTTGTCGGCGCGACTGTACCGCCAGCGGTCATCATCATGGGAAACGCACGCCCCAGTTCGTATGCGCCATCAATGACGGCCCTGTAACCGGCCAGATTGGATTGCGATGACAGCACGTCCATACTCTGCGCCCGACTGATCCGAGGCATGAGTTCCATGGCAAATGTGGTCAGGCCAGCCTTGGCAAAGGCTGCCATGTCAGGCGCCCTGCTCAACGCGGACATATGAGCCAGAAGTACCGTACCCTTGGTCAATTTAGGCAACTCACCATCTATGCTCGGTGCCTGAATTTTCTGAACAATATCAGCGCCCTTTACGGTCGCTGTGAAATCCTTGGCAATGCTCGCGCCAACATCTTTGTAGGATTGGTCGGTGAAATTGGCACTGGTTCCAGCGCCGGATTCAACAACAACCTCAAACCCCAGGGCTATCAGTTTTCCGATCACGTCCGGTGATCCCGCAACGCGTGTTTCGCCTGGAAGGCTTTCTTTTGGAATGGCAATCTTCATGCGGTTACCCTGTCATTATTTGCCTAGCATCACCGACGCGTCTGCATCGGTTGTAGAGGCGCTACGATCAATAGAATGTGAAAATTACACGCTCATGCCTCGTTATGCCGTATTCAGTGGTACGCGACAAGGCTAACAACAAAAAAATGTACAATTAACTTTTATACACTTTACATGTGTTAAATTATATATTCATGCGACGGTGAGTCAATCATAGGTCATCTCAGCGACAGGCTTGACGAACTCCTTCTGAACGATTTCGAAGTCGCCTAGATCAGAAGTTTGTAATCCCAGATAAATAGGACCAGAGCCGCGGCGGTAAATGTTCACCTTGGCGTTATAAACATTCCGCAAGCGCCCGTGCTTATCGGCCAATTGGAAACGACTGATACCGAACGAATCGTCTTCCAACCTTTCGCCACTCAAATAACATTTGATGGATTCAATATGATCGCCCGACAGCACCAGCCCCTTCAAATTGGACAGCGTTTCCTGTGCTTTTTCAATGAATTGGACCGTATCAATTTTAATGACCATGCCGTGTTCCCAATCCGGCATATTGACCCAGAAATCACCCACCAATATCTGCCCCGGTAGGGCGCGATCAGCCATACGGGCCAACTCGATGGTCACATCACCCACGATGTAGCTATACACAGTGGGGTTCAGGCCTTCCGACTGATAGAACTCGTAATGGCCACCAATATGGAAGCAACCGCGTAATTGCGGTGTGGTGTTGGGTGCCGACTTGCTGCGCGCAATGGCGTTGTCGGCCAAAACCAGATGCATGAAGTGATACAGGTTCACATTGGCCTGAATATTGCGATCCCGGTTCCAGATATAAAAGCCGTCACCGGTGGTCGAGCGCGCAAAGCTGATCTCAATGTCATTGTTCAGCATTTTGGCATAGGCAGAATTGAGTGAATACGCCAGGCTGTTCAGTTGAGTCACTTGATCAAGCGCCGATAACAACGAAAACCCCACGATATCAAACAAGGCCACGGCCCGGTCTTCCACATAGGAAATACTATACCGTTTGATGAGCGTCTCGATCATGACGAACGGCACATCAACACCGGGCGCAAATGGCAACTCTATATGATGGCGTTGACCGTCCAGCAACTTGCATAGATGTGAAAACTCTACGTCGTCCACCTGCTTGGGACCGGATATGACATCTTCGAGTACATTCTTGGAGCGGTCCGAACGTTCATCTGCGCCATAAATCATGCTCAGCGGGTCATCATCATCGACACGATTTTGTGCCGCAAATTCGCTCAGGGTATAATGGGGGATAATCAATGCATCAATCGCACGTTCATGTGCGACCCAGACCAGCACCAAATTGCGGCCAAGCCCCCACAAAGTATGCAGCTTACCGTCCAGGTACTCCAGATGGCTTTCATCCACCTGAAAGTCGGAAAACTGGGAAACCAGTTCCGGAAATTTAGTGACGTCTATTTTATATGTCATTCGCGCGCTTGTTGCTCGGGAGATTAATTATCCACATGATGATGGTAGCCTTTTGAGCGCACGACGCAAGAGCTACTCAACCGAACGTTAATCCATTCCCTCAAGATCATCGATCATGCGAGAGATCACGCTCAAGCCCCTGCCCCAGAATTGAGGATCGCTAGCGTCCAGGCCAAACGGTGCCAGAAGCTCCTTATGGCGCAAGGTGCCACCGGCTTTCAACATGTCCAGATACTTGGCCTGAAAGCCCGGATGGCCACCATCAAACACGTCATACAGCGAATTCACCAGACAGTCGCCGAACGCATAGGCATAAACGTA
>JABJGO010000037.1 GCA_018662225.1 Rhodospirillales bacterium
GTACGGGTACGGGTACGGGTACGGGTACGGGTACGGGTACCGATACGCTGCGCGGTGATGTGGCGAGTATGCGCGCACGGATCGAACAGGAACACAGCACCAAATCCCCCTGGTCAATCAAACACCTTCGGGGCGGTTTGGTCGATCTGGAGTTCATGGCCCAGTACCTACAATTGAAATATGCAGCAGATCAGCCCGACGTTCTCTCACCTAATACCTGGCGGTCGCTCAAAAATCTGGCACGCCTGAAAATTCTTGAACCTGAAACAGCGGCCACCCTGCTGGGCGCGCTGGATTTATGGCAGGCGTTGCAAAGCCGGTTGCATCTCACTATTGAGACAGATGCGCCCAGTGGCGGCACCAAATCCATGCCTGTTGCGTTGCAGGAAAAGCTGATGAGCCTTGGTGGCGCCGCCAGTATCGCAGACGTGGAGGCAACAATTTTGAACACCGCAGAACAGGTCTACGCCCTGTTCCAGGATATCATTGGCGAACCTGTGGAAGAGGATGGCGGCGATTAAACTGCTAATCGCGAAACTTAGAGAAAAAACCACATAAAAACACACGATGGGTTGAATTCCCACGCCGTATAACAAATATGTATATAACAAATCCTGTAATGACCGTGTTGGTTGCGATATGGTTTGATGTATCTGACAGGTAACAGGTTGGAAATTGGGACTGGGAATGGCTGAAGAACCTACAGAAGAAAATGCCGCCGAAGAAGACGCCACTGAAGAAGACATTGATGTAGATGCTGACGATGTAGACGAAGACAGTGACGAAGACGGTGAGGGCAAGGAGAAAAAAGGCGGTAAGGGTAAGCTTATCGCCATTATCGTCGTTGCATTCCTGATACTATCGGGCGGCGCTGGCGGTGGTCTCTATTTCATGGGCTTCCTGGATTCCATACTGGGTTTGGATGATCCACTGGCAGATGACATGTCGAATGATCCACCGGATCTTGGCACCCCCGTTTATCATGAACTGCCGGAATTTGTTGCTGACCTGGTAACGGGTGAATGCCGATCACCATTCCTCAAACTGGCGCTGACCATTCAAGTGGACGAGATGGACATCGAAACCATCATCGAACGTGAACCCAAGATCATTGACCGCTTCCAACAACACCTCCGTAGCAAGGAAAGGCACGAGTTGTCTGGCAAAGACGGAGCCGAAGCCCTGCGCACGGAACTAACGTTGATTCTGGATGCCACAATCAAACCCGCCAAAGTTCAGAACGTGCTGTTCCGATCGATGGTGGTGCAGTAGGTCGCAAATCTACTCTTCATCCGTACCCTTAACCCGCTGCGCCAGCGCGGCGGCGAGGAAGTCGTCGATGTCACCATCCAGCACGCCCTGGGTGTTGGAGGTTTCCACGTTGGTGCGCAGGTCTTTCACCATCTGATAGGGCTGCAACACGTATGACCTGATCTGGTGACCCCAGCCAATGTCGCTTTTGGACTCGTGTTCAGCATAGGCGGCTTCTTCACGGCGTTGTAATTCGGCTTCGTACAAACGTGCTTTTAACATGCTCATAGCGGTGGCGCGGTTTTTATGCTGCGAGCGATCATTCTGACACTGCACCACAATGCCGGATGGCTCGTGCGTCATGCGCACGGCACTATCAGTCCGGTTTACGTGCTGACCACCCGCACCAGAGGCGCGGTAGGTATCAATACGCAGGTCCTTTTCCTCGATCACAATATCAATGGAATCATCGATCACCGGGTAAACCCAGGCCGAGGCGAAACTGGTATGGCGTCGGTCATTGGAATCGTAGGGCGATATGCGCACCAACCGGTGCACGCCACTTTCCGTTTTCAGCCAGCCATAGGCGTTTTCGCCGGAGATTTTCAATGTGGCCGACTTGATACCAGCCTCTTCGCCAGCGCTTTCTTCCAGCCATTCGACCTTGTTGCCGTGGGCGTCGGCCCAGCGTGCGTACATACGCAGCAACATTTCGGCCCAGTCCTGGGCCTCGGTGCCACCGGCACCGGCATGAACTTCCATATAACAATCATTACCGTCAGCTTCGCCCGATAGCAGAGTCTTCAGCTCTGCCTTGGCGGCGACATCGCGCAATTTTCCAATGATTTTTTCAGCCTCCAGAACGATCTCTTCATCGCCTTCGGCTTCGCCCATTTCAATGAGTTCCAGATTATCGGACAGGGTTGTCTCGAAATCGTGGACTTCTTTCAGGCCGGCTTCGATCTGGTTGCGTTCCCGCATGATCGTCTGGGCCTTGTCCGGGTCTTCCCACAGCGCCGGGTCCTCGGACAGCGCGTTTAGCTCATCCAGACGTCTGACAGCATTATCGTAGTCAAAGATGCCTCCTCAGCAGTGTCACCGACTGCTTGATCTCACTGGAAAATGCCTCAATCTCCGCCCGCATGGGAACCTCGTTTGATGATCTTTATGGGTAGCTGTCTAGCGAAAGCACAGCAGGTCTACAAGCTAATAAAGCCCCGTTAATACAACCCGCCTGTGCCCACAGACGGGTTGCCACTGCCCGCAGTCTCGCCGCTGCCGGAATAACCCGGCGTAAAGCCGTCACCCGCCAGCAATTGCTGTTCGCCACTGGGCGCCGTACCGGGCAGGAAAGCTTCCAAAATGACATTCTCGTCGCCCGGTTCCGCCGGTGCGCCGGTGGAGCCATTAATCCGCACCAGTCGAAGGTCAGGCGGAATTCGGAACGGAATGCCGGGCTTGTCAGCCAGGGCCTGCTCCATGAAGCTCTTGAATATTGGTGCCGAGACGGATGAGCCCGTTTCGCGGTATCCAAGCCCGCGCGGCTCATCAAAGCCCACAAAAACCCCCACAGCCAGATCAGGCGAGAAACCCACAAACCATGTATCCACCTGTTTATTGGTGGTGCCGGTTTTACCCGCCAGCGGTTTGCCAACAGCACGAATACGACGGCCGGTACCGCGTTGGACCACGCCTTCCAGCATGGAGACGATCTGATAAGCCGTACCCGGTTGCGCAAGCACCTCACGGTTATCGGGTAATATGGGCACGGGCTGACCCGTCCAGAAAGATGCGTCACAGCCTGGGCATTCACGTACATCATGGCGGAATACGGTCAGACCATTTCGGTCCTGAATGCGATCAATAAACGACGGATCAATCGCCCGCCCACCATTGACCAACATGGCATAAGCCGTTGTCAGGTTGAGCAACGTGGTCTCCCCTGCCCCCAACGCCATGGAAAGTTGCTGCGGCAACTTATCAACGACCCCAAAGCGTTCGGCATATTCAGCGACCTTTTCCATACCAACGGCCTGTGCCAGACGCACGGTCATCAGGTTACGGGATTTCTCAATCCCCAGCCGCATGGTGCTGGGGCCGTAGAATTTCTTGGTATAGTTGGCCGGTCGCCATTTGGGCAAACCGGGTCCCTGATCAATAACGAACGGCGCATCCAAAATCAGCGTGGATGGGGTGTAGCCGGATTCCAGCGCGGCCAGATAAACAAACGGCTTGAAGGCTGATCCGGGCTGGCGTTTTGCCTGTGTGGCGCGATTGAACTCGCTAGCCTCGAAATCATACCCGCCAGACATGGCGAGGATACGACCTGTATGGGGATCAAGCGCGATAATCGCACCAGATACGGCTGGCAGTTGGCTCAGCCCATAGGTGTGTGGTGGGTACAACTCACCCGGCACGCCATCGTGCGTGCGGGCCTGTATGCGCTGATCCACGGCGATGAAGTCGCCAACTGACAGCACAGTGGATGGCACAGATACTTTGCTGCCCAGCTTCTCGCCTTTTGCCCAGGCGCGAGCCCATGTCATTTCCTGAAGGGGTAAGTAACCGGCTTGACCACCAGCGAATAGAATATTGACCCCCTGATCATCCATGCTGTCTACAATCGCCGCACGGCGGTGGGCCATGCCCTTGGGCGGCTCGAACTCATTGATGGCGGTAATGCGGCTAGCGCCTTCCGGGGCTTTGCCAAGTGCGCCTCGCCAGCCATGGCGGATATCATAGCGTTCCAGTCCGCGGCGCAATGATCTGTCCGCAATTTCCTGCAAGTGCGGATCCAGCGTGGACCGCACGGACAGCCCGCCCTTGTAGAGCTTCTCTTCACCATAAAGGGCGATCAGCTCACGACGGACTTTCTCGGCAAAATAATCCGCCTGCACGAATTCTGTTTCGCGGCGCTGGGCAACAACCGTAAGCGGCTCGACAACAGCCTTCCTGGCTTGGTCCGGTGTGATATATCGCTCTGCCAACATACGCCCGATAACCCAGTTCCGGCGAGCAATCGCAGCCTCACGTTTTTTGGTGGGGTGATAGTTGTTCGGTGCTTTGGGGAGCGCCGCCAGATACGCGATTTCGGCAATGCTGAGTTCATCCAGTGATTTGTCGAAGTAATTCAATGCGGCTGCCGCCACACCATACGACTGAAACCCCAGATAGATTTCGTTCAGGTACAACTCAAGAATTCGTTCTTTGGTAAATGCCTTTTCCATGCGTAGCGCCAGAATGGCTTCCTTGACTTTGCGCTCCCATGAAACCTCGTTGGTGAGCAGGAAATTTTTTGCCACCTGTTGGGTAATGGTGGACGCGCCCACCAACCGGCGGCCTTTGCCAATGTTTTTCAAATTGATCAAAATAGCGCGGGCAACACCGGTTAAATCGATGCCCGAATGCTGGAAGAAGTTCTGATCTTCCGCCGCAATAAAGGCCTGAATTGTTTGAGGTGGTAACGCGCCAAGCGGTACAAACATCCGCCGTTCAATAGCGTACTCGGCCAGCAACCGCCCGTCACCGGCATGGATGCGCGTCATCACTGCGGGATCATAGGTCGCCAACTGATAGTGATCCGGCATATCGCGTCCGTACTTGTGGAATACAAACAATCCACCCGCACCGACACCGATGCCAAGCACCACCAGTAACAACAGGGTTATGAAAAGGGCTCTAAACATGGTCGGCGACAGTTTGCGTTACGCGAGGTTGTGGTTCAAGTCTGACTTGCGCACACCCTGGCAATGAAATCAGGCAAAACAAGGGCAGTTATGACTAGTTCACGTTCGCTTGCTGGATACGGGTGAAATAACTGTCCGTAGCATTGAGCAAGGCTTGGGCAATCTTTTTCAAATACGCCTTGGAGCGCAGGTTCTTTTCGTCCTTGGCATTGGACAGAAATCCCAGTTCAACCAGGACCGATGGAACATCGGGCGCTTTCAATACGGCAAAGCCTGCGAACCTGTGGGCGCGTGAAAGTATTTTTGATGTACGTTGCAAATCTTTAACCAAAATACCGGCAAAACGCGCAGACTGGTTCATGGCTTCGCGCTGCGCCAGGTCAATAAGTATGTTTGTGACTTCTTGCGATTCGGTAGAAAAATCCATGCCCGCAATCACATCCGCCTTGTTTTCCTTCTCGGCTAACAACGCCGCTTCTTTATCCGATGCTTTTTCAGACAATGTATAAACCGATGCGCCGCGGACCGATTTGTTCTTGATGGAATCGGCATGGATCGACATGAACAAATCAGCCTTCGCGCGACGCCCGGTGGCAACCCGGTCCCGTAAGGCGATAAAGATATCCCGGTCTCGGGTCAGGATTACCGTATAGCGTCCGGATTTTTCCAGGTGTTCTTTAAAAATTCGGGCGGCTGCGATGGTGATGTGCTTTTCATACACCCCGGACCCGCCAATGGTGCCCGGATCAGCTCCGCCATGCCCGGGGTCCAGCACCAAAACCCGTTTTGCAGGTTTTCGCTTGGGCGTCATCAGCACACCACTTGTCGATACCGATCCCATCGATGGCAGAGCTTGCGCAACGGCCGGTTCCGAAGTCGTGGTGCCAGTGACGGGCGTGCCAGTAACGGGCGTACCTGTTGTCGCGGCCACGTCTATATCGCTGGGTACAACATCACTGGCATATCCCACGCCTGTGGGTGTCACCGGAATTGCTACTTTTAAGCTGGCCAGAAACTGTTGCCGGGTGACCGGCACCAGATCAAGAACCAGACGCTGGGATCCGTCACTGAGGGGCGACAGATAGAACGCTGATTGCACACCAACAGGCATGCTGGTTTCCACAACAACGCGAGACTGCCCGGGCTTGTAAAGGCCATATCGCATGGTTTTGAACAGCCCGGTCGGCGTTGGTGATGTGCTCGGGAGCGATTGCCAATCCAATTCCGGGAAATCCAGAACAATCCGATAGGGGTTATCCAGCATGAAAAATCGCACATCCAGACCGTGCGACATTTCCATAACGAATCGGGTTTTGTCGGTATGGTGACCAACCCGCACGTCAGTGACATTTGCATATGGCGCATCTGATGCATCTGCGGCCTCGGCATGCTGTATCCTGATCCCTATTCCCACAGGAACCAGCAACATCAAACACAGGATCATGCGGCAAAGGGCGCGCATCAGTGCAATTTCCTCAACATATTGTGCTTACGACAACTACGAATCATACATATACCGCCCCAAAGGGCACGCTTCAACGCCGGATTCAACGGCTATCGCCTGCATCGCGGGTGCGCACAATTATTCGTCATAATTGAAACTAGGTGATTGTGGAACTATATTACTGACGTTATGTTAACAACGAAGCGGTGTTCGGTGGCCAAGCTGTTGATCGCACAGGTTCAGTTGCGCTAAACGTGCCACCCCGCTCCCGAAAGTTTTTCGGCGGATAGTCCGCCAAAACCAGCGCCGTCCCTATAATCGGTTAGATCGTAAAACCCGATCAACCCCCGATTACCATATGGGCGGCTTCCTGGGCGTTACAAATGCTGGAAGTACCTATGTACGAACAAGATGTAGCAAGCGAACAGAGAATGGACCTGCCGGGCATAGCCTTGATAGCAGCGGAAACCCTGTCGCGCGACTCTGGCATTTCCCATATACCATCCCCCAGCATCCGAATGAGCGATCACGCCTCATCGGCGTATGCAGCCGGGGATAACCGGAGTTCAAGTTTTAATGGCAACGAAAAAAATGTTAATCGACACCACCCACGCAGAAGAAACGCGTGTGGTGATTGTCAACGGCAACCGGCTCGAAGACTTCGACGTTGAAGTAGAGTCAAAACGGCAACTAAAGAGCAACATATATCTGGCTAAAGTGACACGGGTAGAACCGTCGTTGCAGGCCGCGTTTGTTGATTTCGGCGGCAACCGTCACGGTTTTCTCGCGTTTAGCGAAATCCATCCCGATTACTACCAGATTCCTGTCGCTGACAAGGAAGCCCTGATCGCTGAGCAATTGGAAGATCAGACGGACGATGATGATACCGACAACGGCAATGGTGAGTCGGACGATGGCAAAGCGGTGGAAAGCATTGGTGGCGATGATATTGACGAAGTGGAAACACGCCGCCCTGTAAAATCTCGCCGCAATTACAAAATTCAGGAAGTGATCAAGCGCCGCCAGATTCTGCTGGTGCAGGTCGTCAAGGAAGAACGCGGCAACAAGGGCGCTGCGCTAACAACCTATATTTCACTGCCCGGCCGGTATTGCGTTCTTATGCCCAATACAGCACGTGGTGGTGGTATTTCACGCAAAATTTCCAACACATCGGATCGCCGTCGCCTGAAATCCATGCTCAACGAACTGGATATTCCCAAGGGTGTGGCGGTGATCGTGCGTACAGCAGGATCGAAGCGCACCAAGGCCGAGATCAAACGCGACTACGATTACCTCATGCGATTGTGGGATCAGATCCGCGAAACCACGCTGGAATCTATTGCGCCGTGTGTTGTCTATGAAGAAGGCAACCTGATCAAACGCGCCATCCGTGATCTATACACCAAAGAGATCGATGATGTGATTGTGGAAGGTGCCGATGGCTACCGCACCGCCAAAGACTTCATGAAGTTGCTGATCCCCAGCCATGCAAAGCGGGTTCAGCCCTATAAGGAAGAAACGCCATTATTCCACAAATATCAGGTGGAAACACAGTTGGATGCCATGCACGACCCCGTGGCCACATTACGGTCCGGCGGTTATCTGGTGATCAACCAGACCGAAGCCCTGGTGGCTGTCGACGTGAACTCTGGCAAAGCGACGAAAGAGCGGAATATTGAAGAAACGGCCCTGCAGACCAATCTGGAAGCCGCAGATGAGGTTGCCCGCCAGCTACGCTTGCGCGATTTGGCTGGTTTGGTCGTCATCGATTTTATCGATATGGAAATACACCGCAACCAGACCAAAGTGGAACACCAATTGAAAGAAGCCATGCGTGTTGATCGTGCACGCATTCAGATAGGCCGGATTTCGCCCTTTGGCTTGATGGAACTTTCCCGCCAGCGTCTACGCCCCAGCCTGATGGAAACCAGCACCGAGCCATGCCCACATTGCGCTGGTACCGGCGCGCGGCGGTCCATCGATTCAGGATCACTGAGCGTGCTTCGTGCCATTGAAGAAGAGGGCATGCGCGGACGTTCAACCTCAATCACCGTTAATGTGGCAACGCCCATTGCGCTTTATATCCTTAACCAGAAACGCGAGTCCCTGACGGCTATTGAACAACGTTACGGTATGCAGGTTATGTTGGCCGGCGACGATACACTGGTTGCACCGGATTACCGGATTGACCGGATGAAGGATGGCGTTGTCCAGTCGTCTACGTCCCGCGCTGACGCAAGCCAGTCAACACCACGGCAACAAGCGCCGACCCAACGCTCTCCCCGTAGAGACAGAGATGATGATGATGATGAGCAGGGTGACGATTCCCAGCCCCGGAAAAAGCGGCGGCGGCGGTCCCGTCGTGGTCGGGGTCGTGGCGGTGAAGATGGTGGGCAGAATCAGGAAACCACTGACGCCAGCAACGAGAACGATGGCGGCGGTGAAGGCAATCCCGATAATGACAACAGCGCATCAGACGACTCTGACGCGCCAAAGAAACGTCGTCGGGGACGTCGCGGCGGTCGGCGGCGGCCTAAAAACCAGAATGCTGATCAGGCAACGGAGCAGAATGCGGATCAAACAACAGAGCAGAATGAAGGCGAAGGAGTCACTGACTCAAATGCCACAAATGCCACAAATGCCATTGAAGCTGAAGCCGGTTCTGACGGTGCAACCGAGGCTGCACCCGCATCCGTTACGGACTCAGATGATGTAGGCGCCATCATCATCGACAAGCCCAAGCGGACACGCACGCGGAAAGCAAAACCCGCCAGCGATGATGCGGAAGCACCAGCAGAGTCTGAAGCCAGCCCTGTACCCGATGCTGATGAACAGCCTGAGGTGGCCGAAGTTAAAAAACCGGCTCGAAAATCACGGGCAAAGAAGGTTGTGGAAGAGGCCCCGGTTGAAGATACCCCGACTGAACAGGCGGCACTTCCGGGCGAGAGCGAAATCTCTGTCGAACCGGTAGCGGTTGCTGAGCCTGTAGCAGATACCAGCGAACAGAACGCAGAACTGGCCATTGCCGCCAAGACAAATACAGTTGTGGTTGGTGACAAAGCTGAAAAAGCTGAAGAGAAATCCAAGCGCGGATGGTGGCGTCGGTAAAAATCGCCCCATTGTATAATCCACTGTAAGAATTGAAATACGCCTCGGCGCTTAACGGCTCCGGGGCGTTATCATGTTTACCCCTACCCTTGCCAGGCAATCAACCGACGCGCGGCCTCGGCCATGTCTTCGGTAGAGCGGGCAAAGGAAAACCGTACAAACGCATTGCCCCGTATCGGATCAAAATCGATGCCGGGGGTCGCCGCAACGCCCGTTTCCAGCAACATGCGTCGACAATAAGCTGAGCTGTCATCGGTGAAGGCACTCACATCCGCGTAGATGTAAAAAGCGCCATCAGCCGAGGCCAGCTTATCAAACCCGGCTTTCGGTAATTCACGCAGCAACAGCTCTCTGTTTGCCGCATACCGCTCAATATTCAGGTCAAGCTCTTCTCGACAATCGAATGCGGCAACGGCGGCACACTGGGACAATGTGGGTGGGGAAATAAACATATTCTGTGCCAGGCATTCCATAGACCGGAGCAAATCATCAGGCGCAATAATCCATCCCAGACGCCATCCGGTCATGGAAAAGTATTTAGAAAAACTATTGATGATGATGGCATCGTCCGTAAATGACAGCACACTGGTGGCGTCATCCACATACGTAATACCGTGATAAATTTCATCAGAGATCAATCTGATATCCTGCACCTTACAGTAATCCACCAAAGCCCGTAGCTGGTCGGCGCTCATCATGGTGCCGGTCGGGTTGGACGGACTGGCGATAATCAAACCATCCAGATCAGCCCCCAGTTCTTTGAGAATTTCAGGTGTAGGCTGGAAATTTGTCTCAGGCCCCACCGGCAGCTCAACAACCTCAATATTCACCGCCCGCAATATATTGCGGTAGGCCGGGTACCCCGGACTGGCCAGTGCGACCCGGTCGCCAGCATCAAAAGCAGACAGAAACGCCAGCAGAAACCCACAGGAAGACCCCGTTGTCACAACCACATGTTCCGGGTTCACAGACAGTCCGTATGTATCCTGATAATGCCCGGCAATGGCATTGCGCAAGGGTGGGATACCCAACGCCTGCGTGTAGCCCAAGCGGTCCTGATCCAGGGTTTCCTTGGCGGCCGCAATCACACCACTTGGTGCGCTTGTATCCGGTTGGCCGATTTCCATATGCATGACGTTTTCGCCAGCCTGTTCACGCTCGGTGGCCGCACGCATAACATCCATAACCACGAATGGCGGGACCTGCCCTCGATTGGAAATTTTAAGAGCCACGATTAATCGCCCTCACAAACCTTCGGCCATGAATGACAGGCCAAAGCCGCGTGGATCATGTGCAACATCACAGCTATTGGGGAACTCAGGCAGCCCTTCGAAGCACATGAAGGCATTGACCCGGCCGATGGATTTAACCTCGGTCGTTTGATGCCCGCCCGCTTTCAAGGCAGCAATAATCGAAGGATCAAGCCCGCGCTCAAAATACGTAATGTCCGGATATCCACCGTGATGCACCCGTTTGGCATCCATGCCGCCCCGAAGCACGCCTTCGCCCAGATATGATCGTGCCAGCACATTCATCAATGCTGTGGGAGCCGTAACGCCACCGGTGGCGGCACCTGCCCAATAGAATTTATTGGTATTCTCATTGATAATCAGGCTGGGAACCAGTGATGTAGCACCTCGTCCACTGCTGCTCTGGCCACCATTATCCGGAATGGTTGATAAAACGATACCCGTTCCCGGTGCAACGCGTCCGGTGCCGAACATGTTGTTCATGCTAAGCGCACAGGCAACCGCGCCACCATCCTTGTCCACGGCGATAAAACTAGTGCCGGACGGATTTTCACGCCGCGGTACCGGGCTTTGCGCCAACCCGCCAACCGCTGTGTGGCGCTGCGCGTTATAGCTCTCCATATCCTGATCAAGCCGTCTGAAATCCATCAATTCCGCTACAGACCAACGGGTGGAGCTATCATCAAGCATCCAACGGGCCCGGTCGGCATAGGCCCGCATACCTGCTTCGGCGAGCACATGGGACTGCTCATCAGGCTCGGCGTCTTCAAACCGGTCATCTTCTGTCATCATATACCACATACTGCCCGCAACTGCCCCCGCTGCGGCTGGTGGCTGTGGCAGAAACAGGATGGAATCACCGGCATCAACCCGCAGCGGTTCACGCCAAACGGGTTTGAAATCACGCATATCGTCGGCGCTCAACGAGCCCCCTGCCCGTATGGCCCCGTCAACGATCAGGCGTGCAGTCTGTCCGCCATAAAAATCGCCCGGTCCTTTGGACGTCATCTGGGTGAGGATCGCCGACAACTCTAACTGTCTGATGATTTCACCTTCCTGAACCAAACCACCAGTTTCGGGGTTGGAGAATATCTTCATGAATTCACGATCAGTGTGCAGAGCACTACCGGCGGCATTAATATCATGCGCCAGTGCGCGTGAGACCGGGGTGCCAAACCGCGCCAGATTTCCAGCCGGTGCAACCAGGGTTTCCCACCGAAGTTCACCATATTTTGCGTGAAGCGCGAAAAAACCACGCGGATTGCCGGGAATGGCGCTGGGACGTGAGGCCGAACCGGGAATATCGCGGGGGGCCATGGCCAGGAAGTCCAGTACCTGGGTTTCTTGGGACGCGGCATCATGCACCATGCACACACCACCCCCACCCAAACTGGCTGCTGACGGCAGTGTCACGGCCAGCGTAAAGTACATGGCAACAGCAACGTCCGACGCATTGCCACCAGCTGACAGAACGTCCCGGCCAACCAACGCCGCCCGTGGCTCATCTGCTGCCACTCCGCCAATGAAACCTTCAATAAGCCCAACAGTACCCCGAATCCCGTCATCTTCCGGCATCAGGCCACAGGCCGCAACTGACAGCCCCAGAATCAGCCAAAGGACCAGAGTGCCTACAAATTGACGTATTCTTCGGGCAAGACTACTCTTCCTGCCAGAAAACTCAGGGCCAGAAAACTCAGGGAATGTTGTTTTGTTTAAAGTCATCAGGGTCGCCATTACCATTCTATGTTTGCTATTGCCGTTGTTGGTCTCGATTACCCCGGCATTTGCACAAAGCAAACGAATCCTGATCCGGGACGCGGAAACGGAAAGTACCATCCGCGCGTACACAAAGCCACTCTTTGAAGCAGCGGGCCTTGTGCCCTCTGATGTGGGCATCAAACTAATCTTGGACAGCTCGCTGAACGCCTTCGTAACAGGCGGGCAGAACATCTACCTTCATACCGGTTTGATTTTGAATACAACCAATGTTGATGAACTGATTGGCGTCATTGCCCACGAAACCGGACACATTTCAGGGGGCCACCTGGCCCGCTCATCAGATGCCATGAATGACGCCAAGACACTGGGTATCGTCGCGACGATCCTGGGCGTCAGTGCCGGAATTCTATCAGGCCGGGGCGATGTGGCCGCCGCCGCCGCCGCCGGTGGAACAGAACTCACCAAACGATCATTCTTGAAATTCAGCCGCACCCAGGAATCATCCGCCGATCAAGCCGCGCTGACATTATTAGAAAGCAACGGCATGTCTGCGCGTGGGTTATATGACTTTCTGCACGTACTGGAGGACAATGATCTGTTAAGCCCGGAACGTCAGGACCCGTACCAGCGGTCCCACCCCGTAACGCGTGAACGCATTGCCGTTATTGAAAATCACATGGTTGACTCTCCGTTCACCGACGCCCGCCCGCCCAGCGCCGTGCAATTGGCTCATGACCGTGTGCGCGCAAAACTATTCGCCTACACCCACCCCTTTATTACAACATTACGAGAATACCCGAAGACCGACACATCCATCGCCGCACGCTACGCGCGCGCCTTCGCCTATTACAAGAGACCGGACCTTGAGACGGCGCTGACACTTATTGATGAACTCATCACTGAAATGCCTGAAGATGCCTATTTTCATGAGCTAAAGGCCGAGATGCTTTTCGATCACGGACAGGTAGCGCAAGCTGTTCCCTACTATGAACTGGCATCTAGTCTGGCCCCGGACACGGCAATATTGTTGATTGAACTGGCGCGTGCACAGGTAGCAACAGAAGATCCAGCCATGATGGAGCCCGCCATCAAGAACCTGAAAAGAAGCCTTTTCTTTGAGCCCAGGTCCTCGTTCGCATGGAATCAACTGGCTATCGCCTATGGCCGGAGCGATCGTATGGGCCTGAGCGCCTTGGCCATGGCAGAAGAGGCCATGCTGCAACGCCGCTACAGCGATGCCGTTTATCAGGCGGGAAAAGCCGAAACCATGTTTAATCCCGGCACGAAAGAGCATTTGCAGGCCGCAGATATCATGAATGCGGCTGAGAATGCTGTCAGCCAAGCCCCTTGATGCGAATGCCCCCTCCACGTCTCCATTCTTGGGCATTTGCTGTACTTGGATTGCTTTTGACGGCCTGCGCACCCGTGCCTAAAACAGCCACTATTGGCCCGGATGGCACGTTGAATGTGCTAGGCCCCAAGGCGGAATTTGTTACGGCGCTCGATGATGGCACCTGGATTGCGCACGGCAACCTCGGCCCTGGACAACTCGGTATTGTGGATGAGGACGATGTGCGGGCATTGCTCGTTCGCGGCACTAATCGCGATTTTTCACTGATCCGTTTGTTGAATGCGCAACTTCTTGCGACACCGTTTCTTGAGTGGTCATGGAAAGTGGCCGCGACGGATACGCCATTCCACGAGACGTCTCTGCTGATCGGGTTTACAGCACCAGTCGGTGCACCCGAACGAGATATGCCGGAAATGATCCCGGACATACCAAACGCATTTGGGGCAAACCGGTTTTTATCTATTCGGTGGGCTAATTCAGCGCTGGTACGCGGCCACGTTCGCAAGGCGGATGGGCAGATCGATGTGCCCATCTACATTGCGCGTGGCGGCAATGAGAACACCGGGCGGTGGTGGCGCGAAGGTTTGTCACTATCGGAACCCTACGCCCAATTGTGGCCCGGTGAGGATATGTCCCAGGTCCGCATCGCGTTCCTAGCCATTGTCGCGCAGACGAGACATCCGCGCACCGATATGTATCTCGCCAACATAGACCTGTTCCGTTAACCGGTGCCCTTGTTCCATCCCTGCTTTTCGGGCAGAATTGGTCTAACGTCACCTTCTATAAATCAGGAATATACTTGATGCCCATGTATCACCGCCACACCCGCTCTCTTAAAAATATTTGCGCCGTTAGTGCTCTAACCCTCAGCCTTTTGTGGGCAGCCCCACTGCCAGCATGGGCGGCAGAGCATATGAGTGAAGAAGAAAAACAGGCCATCGAAAACCTGGTCCGTGATTATCTGATGGCCAACCCAGACGTTATTTTGGAATCCGTTCGGCTCTACCGCGAGCAAGAAGCCGTTGCTGAACAAGAACGCGTTAGCGCCACGCTGGCTTCCTTGGGTGATATTCTGGCGGACGATCCTATAACACCGATCATGGGTAACCCGGATGGCGCAATTACCATTGTGGAATTTTTTGATTACCAGTGCGGGTACTGCAAAAAAGTGCTCAGCGTCGTCAAGGAAATGATCAGCACTAATCAGAATATTCGCCTCGTTTTCATGGAATTCCCAATCCTGGGTGAGGAGTCTGTTCTGGCGTCTCGCGCATCGCTGGCGATTTGGATTAACTGGCCCGACCGATATGAAGCGTTCCATAATGCGCTGATGGGTGGCCGGGGTGCTATCAGCCAGAGCCGCATCATGGAAATTGCCGCAACGCTGGATTTGGATACGAACCAACTGGCAGAGGCCATGAACGATCCCCGTATCAATGAAGCATTGGGAGACAACCAAGATCTGGCTGAATCCCTTGGCATTAGTGGAACGCCAGCCTTCATCATCGGTGACCAACTGATTCCGGGCGCTATTGATATTTCAACGATGAGAGAACTGGTGGAAAAGGCGGCTGCCAGCTAAATTCCTCTAACGCACTGGCAGCATGATCAGCATGTAGCCATCAGTCCGTTCAAGCAGCAATAAAACCTGGCGCTTTTGCGCATCTTTGGCAGCCTGATAAATTTCGATAAATTGTTCAGGTAGCCACACGTCCTGTTGATTGATCTGAACGATAATATCACCGCGCTTGATGATCTCGGAAATACCCTTGGATGGATCAACCAGTGAGACCAGCAGGCCTTCTGAATCCCAGCGAACCGCGAACTTTTCTCTGACCTTTGCTGGTAACGCAATCATGGTCAGGCCCAGGGCCGGAACTTGCCCCACAAATGATTTCGCGATGTCACGTGACACAGGCCAAGACCCCACGACCATGCTCAGGTCCATCATTTTGCCGGCGCGCAAGACAGACAGATCGACCGTGTTACCTGGCGTAAGGGCCTGTGCCACTGAAACAAGTTGGGTCAGCGACGTTATATCCGTGCCATCCATGGCAAGCAGTAAGTCACCACGCATAACACCAGCAGCTGATGCCGCTGTATCACGGCCAACATCACGAATCATGATACCACTGGGTGCATCTATGCCCAACGCAGCCATCGCGTCAGCCGGTAATTCTTGTGGCTGCATACCAAGGTAGGCACGCTCCGCCGCAATGGCCGAACCGCCCGTCAATGCCAAAAGAAGTAACAGAACCGCAGATGCGAAGCGCATTCTGAGAACCTTATGTGTCATGCCAATCATTACCCCAACTCAGCCGTCACCATTAATGTAAGGAATTGTTCTTAATTATACAACAAATACAATCGTTTATGATTTCCGGATGTGGTTAACCACACGCGGGTGTCTCAAGGCGTTCAAGTCGCTTTACGGTCATAACCGTGGCGAATTCACCAAAATTCATACGCAAACTGGGCGCTATTCCGTTGTCCAGTTGTAACGCCCACATCTCGAAGGACGGCACGCCTGACTGAGAGGCCATCGAATGAAACGCCATGGTCAACGGCCAACCTCTGGTGGAGCCTAAGTCATCAATGCCACTGAATTCATGCGCGTCAGCCTCAACAGGATTCCCGATAAAGGCATTTACCAGCTCGGGCTCAAGTTCCTCGGTGCCTGTAAACACCACGCGTGATGCGGACCGGCTACCCAATTCCGCCTCGTCTATAACCCACGCTGTATGCGAAACAGGAAACAGCGTTCCCTGTGGTAGCACAACCCGGACCTCTGTTGGCTCGATGTAGTGTGCCTCGCCGTCTCCTTCCGGGTTCAAGTTCGCATTGCCGCGTACCATTGACTGCCCATTGCCTGTCGCGAACCGGGACGCAAATCGATAACTCATTCCATCAAGCGATTCCCAGCTTGTGAACAAGGCCGTTTGTTTCACGTCACTACCATCCTGCAGGGTAATCACCGTGCTCATATCCTGCGTGAATATCCAGCCATCGCACGTTTTCTCCAGCGACATGGTCATAGCACCGTCCACGCCCGCGATTGTGCTTGAGCCGCTGTCAGGTGCCATGGATACGGAATAGAAGGCGCGGTGCGAGGCAAGTTCCGCTGCCGCCATTGCTGGCCCGCTAACGGCGGACACCGTTATCCCGATTACGAACAGAACGGGCATCAGTTTCTTGAGGATATTCAAATACATATTCATTCCGTATCGTTATTCAGGCGCCTGATTTTTGTGCAATTGCACTCGCTCGTTCTGCTTTGATCTCTTCCAGAGCCTGAGTGAGGCCACGCAAGTCCTCTGGCACATAAGCAATCGGGTCTGAAAGCGATGGATCAATTTGTAACACACCTTCCAGTGTCGCATGCAGGCAATAAGCCGCGTAACTCATGGCATACCCGCCTTCCTGCACCAAAACCAGCCGGCCATCAGAAACCTTGTCCGCCAGGCCTCGAGCTTTCAGGCCAAGTTGGTGAAAGCCCGCCATGGTCAGTAATTGACGGCCATTTGGATCAAACTGATTAGCGTCCTGCCCCGCCGCCACAAAAATTATTTCTGGCGCATGGGCCTCAATCGCAGGTGCAATAATCTCATCGAACGCTCGGGCGTAAGCCTGATCCCCACTGCCATAAGGAAGCGGAATGTTAATATTGCTGCCCACGCCTGCGCCGACACCGACTTCGTCAGCCGCCCCTGTCTGGTGGTGACTTTCGCCCCATGCGCCGTGGGGCATGTGCAGGGATATGGTCAGCACGTCAGGGTCATCATAGAACCCTTCCTGAGTACCATTGCCATGATGCACATCCCAGTCAATGACGGCGGCTTTCTTCAGGCCTTTTTGCCTTAAGTGTTCGATGGCAACGCCAATATTATTAATAAAACAGTATCCATCGGCTTTCGTTGGCTGGGCATGGTGGCCCGGCGGGCGAACCAGTGCATAGGCCAGCTTTACTTCACCGGACCATACGTGATCCGCAGCACCAATCGTCTGGCCAGCGGCTGCATTGATCGCGCCCATGCTGCCCGGCCCAAACACCGTTGTGTTGGAATATCGCACAATTTCAGTGGGGCCAATGGCGTCTAGGCTATCGAGGTACCCATCTTCATGAAACAGCGCCGTGGCTTCCCTGTCTGCAGGCGGGGCCTGATGCCACGTTAGTGACGATTTAATGGGGCCGTCTTTAAGCACGCCAAGCATATTGCGGGTTCTGTCCGCATTTTCCGGGGCGAGTTCGACAACAGGCAAGTACTCGGATGGAATCGAATCAAAAAAACCCTCGCCAGTATTATGCTCGAAAATTTTCGGATCAAAAAACACGGACAACTGATCAGTCATGGCTTTGCCTCCCTATACGTCGAATGTCATGTACTGTGATACTTGCGGTCAGCAAAAATGAAAAGGGAATTGACCGCATCTAATCTTAGCCGCAAAGTTAGCCCCTCATTTGTCCGCAGGAAAGGTTTCTTCATTATGGGTATCAATCGTGATCAGGCACTGTACGAATGCCAGCCGGAAATGGAACTGGCATTCTCAGATGCCGAATACAAAGAACGCCTTACCCGGGTTCGCCAGCGCATGGAACGCGATGGCATCGATGTGCTGTGGCTCATGGCACCGGAAAGCCTGTATTACATCAGCGGTTATAAGTGTGAGTGGTATCAGGCCCAAAGCCCGAAGCAGTGGCCCGCCACCAGCGGCATCGCCATTCACCGCGACCATGACAGGTTCATCATGTTTGATACCCCCAGTGAGCAAATCATGTGCCGGTTCGTCACCTGTACTGATGACGTGCGAATTTTTCCCATTTCCGGTCGGCGCGACGGTATCGGATTTATCATCGACGAGTTGAAAGCCGAAGGATGGTTATCAGGTACTGTGGGCATGGAATTTTATAGTTACCGGCCCAATCCCGCCATCAGCGGCCGCTTCAGGTCCGCTTTTGAAGGGGTAGATATGGCCATCAAAGATGGCAGCGATATCCTGCGCGACGTCCGTTGGGTAAAATCCGATCCGGAAATCGCCTATATGGAAGAAGCTGCCAAAATCACCGATATCGGCATGACGGCAGCACGCGACGCCATCAGACCCGGCGTCAGCGAACTGGACGTTTATGGTGCCATGGTCCATGCCATGGCCAAGGCTGGCGGCGAAAACGCGGCGATCACCCTGCCGGTTTTATCTGGAGCCAAGGCCAATACCGGCCATTCATTGGCCAGCCGCAAGATCATCCAGGCTGGTGAACAGGTCAACGTGGATGTGTGTGGTGTTTTCAATCGCTACCATGCCAATGCCGCGCGGGTCTTTCACGTGGGCGAGCCCGCCAAAGACGTTCTGGATTTCCACAACAAATCAGCAGGCGTGTTCAAGGTTATTGCCGACATGTTGCGGCCCAATCTGCCGCTACGCGAACTGGTAACCAAAACCCGTGAATACTATGAGGAGGTCGGCATCTGGGACGATGCCGGATGGGTCGGTGGATACGAATTGGGCATCGGTTTTCCACCAGACTGGGTGGGAAACTTTGTCTATGAGATGTCTGATACAGACAGCGATCACATTTTCGAGCCGGGCACCGTGGTGAACTTTGAAACACAGTTCTTCTCTCCGCGCATGTCAGGTATCACGTACTATATCGATACGTTGATGTTCAAAAAGGATACAGCAACCCAGCCCTGCAAATCCCCGCTGGAAATGGTGGTTCTGGATGCCTGATCGTCACACATACAGTAAATATCGACAATTACCCCGTATTCTGGGATACCCTTACAACAATCGAATTCCAGCAACCGCCCAATGCTAGGGGGAATATTATGTTCAAGCTATTCACAGAACACCCGGCGTCCGTGAACGAGACCTATTTCGAGCACCTGTATACGGCCATGACATTTGCCGGAACCATGTTCATTGCCACGATCGTGTGTTTCATCCATTCCGTCTTGCCCTTTCTGTTTGTCAAAACTGGCAGCAAACTGATCACCAAACTGCATGACAGGATGGTCGCCAATCGGGTTCGAAACCCAAGCCCGGAAGATGCCGCCAACGGCACAGTACCGCCGCTCGAATTCATGATTTGAGTTTGTAGCGCACGGTACTAAACTGCCTCCTACGCATGAGGAGGATGCCCATGACCACATTACTGGAACGCCGACGCATTGAGGCGGAACTTGCCAAGACAATGTTCGATGAGATGTCTCAGGAAATCGGTGCCGAAAAATCGCTGGAAATCCTGGCGAATGTGGCCCGCAAGTCGGCCTATGACATGGGAAAGTCTCTGGGCGAAAAGGATGGCCAGAAGGATGGACAGACAGACCTGAGCACCTTTGCCGATGTGGTCCCCATGTGGCAGGAAGGCGGTGCGCTGGAAATTGATATCAAGAAGACAACGCCTACGACGCTCGCCTTTGATGTGACCCGCTGCCGTTACGCTGAAATGTATCATGAAATCGGTGCTGGGGATCTGGGCGCGGCATTGTCGTGCAATCGCGATGGTAGCTTGTGCGAAGGCTATGATCCACGCATCAGGATGAGCCGCACAGAAACAATTATGGGCGGTCACAAGCGTTGCAATTTCAGATTTACGCTCGAGGGCGACAGTTAACGGATTATTCCGCCGTCATCTGATCGAATTCTTTAAGCCGACGATACAGTGTTGATGCGCCGGTCTCCAACATGGCGGCCGCGCGCGCCACATTACCGTTACTGGCCTTAAGCGCATTTTCGATGTGCTGTTTTTCAACTCGCCACAAGGGCGTAATTTCAACCGTATCGTTATCGGCATAGTCCGAATGAAGTGGCACGACGTTCGAGTCAGGTTGTGTCGGGCCCGCCTGATTTTCGTTACTTGAAGACGCACCGTTGCTTGCCTCGCCTGCGCGTATGAGCTGTAGCATTTCCGTCGTGATCTCTTCACCGTCATTCAGGATGATCGCATTTCGCAGCACGTTTTGAAGCTCGCGCGCATTGCCTGGCCATGGGTGCCCCTTCAACAATTTAATGGCGTCCGCTGTAAAGCTCGTGAAACTCTTGCCTTCTTCCTGGGTGTATTCTTCCAGGAAGGCATCGGCAATCTGCACGATATCGTTATCCCGATCGCGCAAAGGCGGCAGGTGGATGGGGATCACATGTAAGCGAAACAGCAAGTCTTCACGGAAGTTCCCGGCTTCGACCTCAGCCCAGGGGTTGCGGTTGGTCGCGCAAACAAAACGCACATCCACTTCCTGGGTTACCGAGCTACCCACCTTCTGGAAGGTGCCGGAATGGATAAATCGCAGCAATTTCGCCTGAAGACCCAAATCCATCTCGCAAATTTCATCGAGGAATAGCGTGCCGCCATTGGCGAGTATGGCCGCACCATCGCGGTCAACCGATGCCCCTGTGAATGCGCCTTTTGTGTGTCCAAAAATCTCGCTTTCCATCAGGTCTCTTGGAATAGCCGCGCAATTGAGCGCGATAAACGAATTTCCGCTGCGGTTGCTTTTAGCATGAATGGCTTCCGCGCAGACTTCCTTACCTGTACCGGATTCGCCTGTGATGAACACAGATGCGCTGCTGGGGGCCGCCGCATCAATCGTTTTATAGACGGCCTGCATAGCAAGCGATGTGCCGATGAACCCCTCATACTCCCGACGGTCAAACGCGTTCTCGAAATCCTCGACGATTTTCGTCAACTTGTGACGATCGTGGGCATTTCTCAATGTGTAGATAAAGCGGTCCGGGTTAAACGGCTTCAGTAAGAAGTCCGTCGCCCCCAATCGCATGGCGTCCACAGCTGTGTTAATAGAACCATGCGCCGTAATCACAACGACGGTAAGGGGGATATTGTTGGCCTGTATGTGCTTCAGGATTTCAAGGCCATTAAAATCGGGCAGATGTAGGTCAAGAATCACGATGTCCAGCTCAGGTTTGCTGGCGATCGCCGCCATCGCATCACCACCTGTTTCAACAGCGGTGATGTCGTATGGCTCATCGCGCAGGTACTCCTGATAGATGAGCGCCAAAGACGATTCATCTTCTACCAAAAGTACAGAATATTTATCTCTGTCACTCATATGTTGTATTCCCCCCCGATTCGACCTCATCGTTTATGGCCGAAACTCCCCGTTTATACAATCTCACGATAGTATAACACCTTGGTATACAAAGAACACCGCTTCACGTGTTCTACGATTTAGAATCATTCAAGAATCCATTTAAAAACACCACATGGTCCATATCTGTAAACCGCCGCATTCGCTCCAGCTCTGATTCCAGCCTGGCCAAGCGGCCTTTTGAAAACGTTACGCCTTGCTCTGGCCATAGCCCCGTAACAGACAAAACACGTTGTTTACGGTCACACTTCATATCAATGCGGCCGACCAATCGTTCGCCTTCCAATAATGGAAACACGTAGTAGCCGTATTGACGTTGCGGTTCTGGCACGAAAACTTCGATGCGGTAATGAAAATTGAATAACCTCAACGCCCGTTTACGGTCTCTGAGCACAGGGTCGAAGGGGCTGAGAACCCGCATACGACTTGGCAACGTCGGCGCGTCTTGCGCCTGCTCCATCACATCAGGACGGGCAAACGCGCGGCGTGGCTTGCTGCCGTCAGCAGACTCGATGTCCACCTGTATCAAATCTTTCGGATTTTGCCGGTCACACCAGCATTTTGCTTCGGACGGTGAAATGATGTCCCAAAATGCGGCTAATTCTCCTGCGGTGGCAAAACCCAGGCGGTCCAGTGCCGCGCTACAGGCCCAGTGCGCAAAATCATCGCCCCCCACCTGAGTGTTCAAATGATTGGCCGGAATTACCCGCTCGCTCAGATCGTAAACTTTCTGAAAGCCTTCCCGCCGGTCTACGGCTAACGAACCAGTCTGCCACAGAAACTCCAGTGCCGTTTTTGAGGGATGCCAGTCCCACCAGCCGTCGCTGCCTTTACCGTATATTCCTTTATCCCTGGGTGCCTGCATATCACGAGACCGCACAGGTCCATGATCACGCACATGGCCCAGAACCTGATCCAGATTACCTTGGAACCCATCACGCCCCCACTTGCGCCACCGTTCCCGCAAAACAGGCTCACGGCGCACAAACCGGTGACGCCAGTAGGGATAAAACCGGGTCGGCACAATGGATGCATCATGGGTCCAGTTCTCGAACAAGGCACGGTCGCGTTCAAGCAATGTGGACAGGTATTTTTGTCGATAGGTCTGATTGCGCGAAAACAGGATCATGTGGTGGGCGCGTTCCACCGTGTTAATGCTATCCACCTGCACAAACCCCATGGATTCGATCATCTCGAGCACACCATCTTTGCCAATCTTACGCGATGGTGAGGCCGATAACCCTTGCAGGTGCATAAACAGTCGCCGGGCATCGGAATTATTAATCACAGGAATCATAAACCGAGTTTATCCCACCCGGCCCAATTGGCGACCCCGTAATGCACACGCTTGCATACATTTTCGAAGACCCTATGTTAACGGGGAGAGTAACAGGAGCGCCCGCCATGGCCGACAGCCAAGAAACATACTACGTCATTACCGCCAACCGACTGGTTGAGGGCGATGTGGTTTATATGGCCGAGAAAGATGGCGGGGCGACGTGGGTGACGGATATTGCCAACGCCGACACTTTTCCCACAGAAGAACGCGGTGGTGCCATTATTCAGGCTGAGGGATGCGTCCAGTCAAACGTGGTGATCGGCCCGTATGCGGTCGAGATTACCGGCAAAAACGCGCCACTTGGCACCAAGGAAAAAATCCGATCCGAGGGCCCAACCGTGCCCCACGGTGGCCATGCCATGCCTTCGGTAAATCCGGATTATTCCATATAGCCGGGGCTATCTCCGGACTCTTCCACCAGGCTTTTTACGCTATTCTCATCGCGTCGGTCCGCTGACGTACGGCGGTCACCTTTGCGGTCGTCTTCAACGCCGAATTCTTCGAACATCACCTTCACCTCAGGGTCATTTTGCGTCCGCCGTGACATGCCACTGCCCTGTCGCCGGTCGGCATCATTTCGGTCCATGGAAATATCGTTATTTTCATCAGTCACAGCCAACATCCTTTTTGTTATATTTACACCGCAAAGAATACCAAACAGAGCCAGCATGGCAATTGCTTTCAGCTTTTTAAACGCCCCCCTAGCCAAGGTCAACGCCTCGCCGTACAGTGCACGTCAGCAGTCAACGGAGTTTGAAAAATGACCATTCTTTCCCTTCATTCAGAACCTGTGCAGGATTCATGGCTGGATGCCTATGGCCATTTGAATGAGGCTTATTATCTGGTGGCGTTTTCTAACGCGACCTGGCCGTTACAGGCCCATTTTGGCATCGGTACCGAATACTTCGACGAGACAGGGGGCGCGGTCTATACCCTGGAAACGCACCTTCGGTATTTGGATGAGGTCCGCGCACCGGCACAACTCGACATCAAGTCCATGATTTTTGGATCAGACGCCAAACGCATTCACTTTGGCCACATCATGGAAGTTGATGGACGGGAGCGCGCCACGGTGGAATTCATGATGTTGCACTATGATACCCGTGCCGGTCGCCCCGGCCCTATGCCGGATGATGTCCAACAAGCGTTGAAAAAGGCTCAACTTTCCGAGCTCCCAGATTGGGTGAGCCGGAGTATTGGACTGGATAAGAAAAAATGACCCAGGCCTTTCTCGACCACCTGAATACGGAAATCGATACTGTGCGCAAGGCCGGGCTCTACAAAGGTGAACGTGTCATCGTCTCGCCACAGGGGGCGAATATTAAAGTGGGCGATAACGACGCCACTCAAGATGTTCTGAACTTCTGCGCTAATAATTATCTGGGTCTGGCCGACCACCCTCAGGTCATTGCCACGGCCAAGGATGCATTGGATGAGCATGGCTATGGCATGGCATCTGTGCGTTTTATCTGTGGCACACAGGACGTTCACAAAGCGCTGGAAAACCGTATTTCCAAATTTCTGGGAACGGACGACACCATTCTTTATGCGTCCTGTTTTGATGCCAATGCAGGCCTCTTTGAAACTATTTTGGGTGAACCGGATGCCATCATTTCCGATGCGCTCAATCATGCCAGCATCATCGATGGCGTTCGGCTCTGCAAAGCCAAACG
Source organism: Rhodospirillales bacterium (assembly GCA_018662225.1). Lineage (GTDB taxonomy): Bacteria > Pseudomonadota > Alphaproteobacteria > Rhodospirillales > Casp-alpha2 > JABJGO01. The sequence continues at coordinate 24,924 of JABJGO010000037.1, forward strand.
GTTTCGCTATGCCAACAACGATATGGCCGATCTGGAACGGTGCCTGAAAGAAGCTGCCCATTGCCGGTTTCGCCTGATTGCCACAGACGGCGTGTTCTCCATGGATGGAATCATCGCCAATCTGGCCGAGATTTGCGCACTTGCCGATAAGTATGACGCCATGGTCATGGTCGATGACAGCCATGCCGTAGGCTTCATGGGACCGGGCGGACGCGGCACACCGGAACACGCCGGTGTCGGCGACCGGGTTGATATCTATACCGGCACCCTTGGCAAGGCTTTGGGTGGCGCTCTGGGCGGTTATACGGCGGCACGGGGGCCGGTGGTTGAATGGTTACGGCAACGCTCGCGGCCTTATCTGTTTTCCAATTCACTGGCACCCAGTATCGCCACAACCTCTATCGCCATATTGGACATGCTCGAAGGTAGCAACGACCTGCGCGACCGCCTGCATGCCAACGCCCGACAATTCAGATCAGGCATGAGCGAGTTGGGCTTCGATTTGGTGCCGGGTGAACACCCCATCATCCCGGTCATGCTTGGCGATGCCCGACTGGCGGCACAAATGGCCGATAAAATGTTGGAACGCGGTATCTATGTGGTGGGCTTTTCGTTTCCGGTGGTGCCACAAGGCAAGGCCCGCATCCGCACCCAGATATCAGCCGCTCATACGCCTGAACAAATCGACCGCGCCATTGACGCTTTTGCCCACGTGGGCCGGGAATTGAACATTATTTGAGAGAAAATGTATGAAGTCACTCGTCAAAACCAAACGTGAAGTGGGTATCTGGATGGAAGACGTCCCCGAGCCTTCCATGGGCCACAACGACGTGCGCATTGAAATTCATAAAACCGCTATCTGCGGGACGGACGTTCATATCTATAACTGGGATCAATGGGCGCAGGACACCATCCCCACGCCCATGACCATAGGCCATGAATTCATGGGCGAAATCGTGGAACTGGGCACCGAAGTCCGAGGTATGGAAATCGGTGACCGGGTATCGGGTGAAGGCCATATCACGTGTGGTCATTGTCGTAACTGCCGGGCCGGACGCCGACACCTTTGCCGCAATACCGTTGGTGTGGGCGTAGACCGCCCCGGTTGCTTTGCTGAATATCTGGTGATCCCGGCCTCCAACGTATTCAAATTACCGAGTGATATTTCTGCTGATATGGCCTCCATTCTGGATCCTTTTGGCAATGCCGCCCACACGGCGCTTACCTACAACATGGTCGGCGAAGACGTCTTGATCACAGGTGCCGGTCCCATCGGCATTATGGCCGCCGGTATCGCCCGACATGTGGGCGCCCGGCATGTGGTGGTCACAGATATCAACGATTACCGGCTTGAACTGGCGAGCAAAATGGGCGCGACACGGGCAGTCAACGTGACCAACACCAGCCTGGAAAGCGTCATGGAAGAACTGGACATGCAGGAAGGCTTCGATATTGGCCTGGAAATGTCCGGCAACCAGCAAGCCTTTCGGTCCATGCTACAGACCATGAACCATGGCGGCAGGATTGCCATTCTGGGCATCATGCCGGACGAAGCCTCAATCGACTGGAAATGGGTTGTGTTCAAGGGCCTTGAGTTAAAAGGCATCTATGGTCGTGAGATGTTTGAGACCTGGTACAAGATGGCGGCTATGCTGCAATCAGGCCTCGACATATCGCCGATCATCACCCATCACTTTCCGATAGATGATTTCCAGCAAGGTTTTGACATCATGTGTTCCGGGAATTCCGGTAAGGTAATTCTGGACTGGACCGGCACTGCATAACGCCATGATTTCAGCCATTCGATCATCCAGCCCTCGTATCCGGGCCATACTGTGTGTCTTGTTGGGCATCGTGTTTTACACGGCCAACGACAGCACCATCAAATGGCTCAGCGGTGGTTATCCCCTGCATGAAATTGTCCTGTTCCGTGCCGCCGTCGCACTTGGCTTCACATTGATTATTGTACAGTTAGAAGGTGGCTTCAGCATCTTACGGGTTAGGCGGCCAGGGCTGCATATCCTGCGCGGCCTGTTGGTCATGTGCGCCAATATGGGATTTTTCTTAGGGCTGGCCACACTGCCACTGGCGGAGAACACCGCAATCTTCTTTCTGGCACCCCTGTTTATCACGGCCCTCGCCGTCCCCATCCTGGGTGAGCGCGCCAGTGCGTTACGGTGGGCAGCTGTTTTGACCGGATTCCTTGGTGTGGTCATTATGGTGCGACCCGGTTCAGGCGTGATACAGATAACGGCCCTGCTGCCCGTGGGGGGCGCATTGGCCTACGCCTTGATGCAGATGATGACACGCAAGTTGGGGGTACGGGATAAAGCCTCCACTCTGGCCTTTTATGTTCATGCGACCTATATCGTGGCCTGCGTCAGTATCTGGACTATTGCCGGCGATGGTCGCTTCAGCGACGGATCTGACCCGACCATTGATTTCCTGTTCCGCAGGTGGATTTGGCCCGGCAATGACGATCTCTTGTTGATGGTATTGGCTGGTTTTCTGGTCGCCATGGCCGGTTATCTGGTGTCACAAGCGTACCGTTTGTCAGAAGCCGCCGTGATTGCGCCATTTGAGTATCTGGCCCTGCCATTGGCCGTATTCTGGGGCTACCAGTTATGGGGCGACTTGCCCGATTTTATTTCGGTTTTGGGCATGGTCCTCATTGCGGGAAGCGGATTGTTCGTGTTCTACCGCGAAACCATGAAGGGACGCTCCCTGGCTGGGCGACGATAGATACGGCCTAGTTTTGCTTGGCCGAAATGCCATCGCCGGGTATGTTCAGTGTATGAGCAAAAATCATCAACGTGCGGTATTTGGTGCCAGTTGTTATTGGGGCGCAGAAGCCGCATTCAGGTCTGTTCCGGGCGTCATGAACACCAGTGTTGGCTTCATGGGCGATTCCCTATGTTGCGCGACTGTACCGAGCAGCGATAAAGAGGCCGCAGGCTTGTGTATGGTAGAAGTCGTTCAGATTGACTTCGACGCTGATCAGATCAGTTACGCTCAACTCCTGGATACATTCTGGAACTGTCACGATGCGGCCCGGACTACCCACCTCCCTGAAGATGGTCGACCGTCTGTGGAACGTTCCGTCCTGTTCGTGTCGAATGATGAACAACGCAAGGTCGCCGAGACAGAACGTGACGTGGTCAACCAGTCTGCCCGGTTCTCCACAGCCGTCACCACAACTATCGAATCCGTAGGTCATTTCCACCGGGCAGATGAAGCTGAACAACGATATTTCGAGCGCAACGATGGCGCTGTATGTTCTGCCAAATCAGTGGTTGCTGACACAGAAGCGGCCGAATAGGGGAATACATCATGGAAACCGCAACATTTGCGGCCGGATGCTTCTGGGGACCGGAAGTGAGCTTTAGCAAAGTGACCGGTGTGACCAAAACCGCCGTGGGTTACATAGGTGGCCACATAGACAATCCCACTTACCGCGACGTCTGTACCGGCACCTCCAATCATGCCGAAGCTGTACAGCTTGAGTTCGATCCCGAAATCGTCAGTTATGATAAACTGCTCAATATCTTTTGGGCATGCCACGATCCAACCCTGATCAACAGACAAGGCCCGGATATAGGCACCCAGTACCGGACCGCTATTTTTACCCATTCCGATGACCAGATGGCCCAGGCGGAAGCCTCTAAAGCCAACCTTGGCCAATCGGGTTTGCTGGGCCAGCCTATCGCCACCACCATTGAACCCGCGCCCACATTCTGGCGCGCCGAAGAAGATCATCAGAAGTTCTTCGAAAAACGCGGCATGATGCACGGACACTAATGCGTCATGGCTGCTCTCCTGCGATTGTTCCGATCAGATAGCGATACGCTAACCACAGGCATTCTGTTCGGCGTCCTTGCGGCCTTGATCTGGGGGGCGTGGCCCGTGGTAACGCGATTTGGCGTGCAACAAACGTTGAGCGCGCCTGACGTGACAGCTCTACGTTTTCTGGTCGTTGGCATGATCACGCTGCCGATCTTTATAAAACGCGGTCTTCAGGGCATTGGCTGGCCCAAGGCTTTGATCATGGCCAGTGGGGCTGGCATTCTTTACATGATGGCCGCGTCCCATGGTTTTAATTTCGCCCCCGCTGGACACGGTGGCGTGCTGGTCCCAAGCACCATGTTAACAACGGCTATGCTCGGTAGCTGGATCGTTTTGGGTGACAAACCAACCAAGCTTCGCCTCACGGGCTATGGCATCTTATTGACAGGGATTGTCCTGATCGGTCGAGAAGGCTTAAGCGGTAGTACAGGCGTAGATACCTGGATTGGTGATCTACTTTTCATCTGTGCCGGATTTTTGTGGGGTGTGTATACCGTGACCTTGCGCACCTGTGATACAGACCCCTTGCATGCAACCGCCGTGGTTTCTGTCATTTCCATGGCCGTCTACACGCCGCTGTACCTGATATTCGCCGATAGCAACATCCCCGAAGCACCCATGAGTGAAATTCTTACGCAGGGTGCCTTTCAGGGCATCGCCGCGGGTCTGCTGGCCCTGTTGTTTTACAGCCGGGCCGTCAAGCTCATGGGGGCTGCGCGTGGCTCATTATTTGCGGCCCTTGTTCCCGGCATCACCGTCATATTGGCCTACGGCGCGTTGGATGAAACACCCAATATGTGGGAGCTTTCAGGATTAGTCGTGGTTAGCGCCGGGATGTTCTATGCTCTCGGTCTCAATCGATTGATCTCACCTCGGCAATAGAGTTAAACCAGCTATGCTCAAAACCGTATCCCTGAACGACAAATACACGCTCGATACAGGGTGGGTGTTCATTACGGGCACGCAGGCGCTTGTGCGGTTGGCACTCATGCAGCGCCGCCGGGATGAGCGTGCAGGTGCAAATACCGCCGGGTACGTAACCGGCTACCGGGGGTCACCACTGGGCACTGTTGATATGGAGTTCGGTCGCGCCCGCGCAACAGTGGATGCCCACCACATAAAATTTCAAGCCGCCGTGAACGAAGACCTGGGTGCAGCTGCTGTATGGGGCACACAACAGGCGAACCTGTTTCCGGGTGCCACCCACGATGGTGTTTTTGCCATGTGGTACGGCAAGGGACCGGGCGTAGACCGATCCGGCGATGCCTTCCGTCATGCCAATCTGGCGGGCAGCTCACCACTCGGCGGTGTGCTGGTCTTGGCGGGTGATGATCCATCGGGGAAATCATCCACGGTACCAAGCCAGAGCGAACACGCCCTGATGGATGCATGGATACCCATACTTGCGCCCTGCAATGTGCAGGAGCTGTTGGACTACGGTCTTATGGGGTGGGCCATGTCGCGGTTTTCAGGGTGCTGGGTGGCGATGAAAACGCTCAGCGACACCATGGATTCTTCTGCTGTCATTGACGCTGATCTGGACCGGGTTCAGATCGCTCTACCTGAAGGGATCACCATGCCGACAGGCGGTGTTCACGCGCGTTGGCCTGATCCGAAAGATAAAGTCGAAGGGCGCCTGCAAGAATTCAAGATGCCCGCCGTGGCGGCTTTCGCGCGGGCCAACAATCTGGATAAAACCATCATCCACGCACCGGTAGCGACCATTGGTATTATGGCCGCCGGTAAGGCCTGGCTGGATACCCTACAGGCGCTGGAAGATTTAGGGATAGATGATGCGAAAGCCCGCGCATTGGGTATCCGCGTTCGCAAGGTGGGTATGCCGTGGCCGCTGGAACCGGAAGGCACATCTGAGTTCGCGCAAGGTCTGAAAGAAATCATCGTTATTGATGAGAAACGCCCGGTCATTGAGCCACAACTGAAAGAACAGCTTTATCATCAACCCGATAGCGTCCGTGCAAGAATTACCGGCAAGCATGATCCGGACGGCGCACCCGCCATCCCCGCATGGGCGGAACTGAATGCAGATTCCATCGCCCGCGTAATCGCGGGGCGGCTGACCGCTCATGGCATTTCGGCGAACCTGTTTGAGCGACTGGAACAGATAGAAGATCGCGCTACACGGGTCAGCACCCTGTCCAGCGACGTGAAGCGCCTGCCCTACTATTGTTCAGGCTGCCCCCACAACACCTCCACCGTGGTGCCGGAAGGATCACAGGCCGCCGCCGGAATTGGTTGCCACTTCATGGTGACCTGGATGGACCGCGACACCGACACCTTCACCCAAATGGGGGCAGAAGGAGCCAACTGGCTGGGCCGGGCACCGTTCACCAAAACACCGCATATGTTCGTCAATATCGGCGATGGCACGCTGTTTCATTCGGGCACCCTCGCCATCCGGGCGGGCGTGGCATCGGGCGCCAATGTAACCTACAAAATATTATACAACGATGCCGTTGCCATGACGGGCGGCCAACCCATGGATGGCCCCATGACGGTACCCATGGTCACCCAGCAAATGCGGGCCGAGGGTATTGAACGCATCGCTATCGTGTCAGACGAGCCCGACAAGTATCCGGTTGGCACAATATTCGCACCCGGCACCAGCTTCCATCACCGTGATGATTTCGATCAGGTTCAACGCGATATCCGGCACTGGCCGGGAGTCTCTGTGCTTATTTACGATCAAACCTGTGCCGCCGAGAAACGCCGCCGCCGAAAACGCGGCACCTATCCCGACCCGGACAAACGCGCCTTTATCAATTCACTTGTGTGCGAAGGTTGCGGCGATTGCGGGATTGTTTCCAACTGTGTTGCCATCGTGCCCAAGCACACCGCATTTGGCCGGAAACGGGCCATTGATCAAGCGTCGTGCAACAAAGATTACAGCTGCGTTGACGGATTTTGCCCCAGCTTCGTGACGGTGGAAGGGGCCACCCTCAGAAAACCTGATCCCATCGCACCTGATCAGCAAGAAGCCTTGCCTGAACCACCATTACCCGAGCTTGAGAAGCCCTACACCGTGATGATGAGCGGCATCGGGGGCACAGGCGTGGTGACTGTCGGTCACCTGCTGGCGATGGCGGCACACCTGGACGGGCGCGGGGTATCCGTGCTGGATGTGGCGGGTCTTGCGCAAAAAAATGGTGCCGTGTTCACACACCTGAGCATCGCACGGAGTCCCGATCAGCTTCGCGCCACACGTATTGGACCGGGACAGGCTGATCTGTTGTTGGGCTTTGATATGGTTGCATCGGCCAGCGCCGATACCCTTAGCTGTTTGGGGCCAAGCGTATCAAACGCTGTCGTCAACACACACCAGACCATGACGGCGGATTTCACGCAAAACCCTGATCTGACGTTCCCCGTCGCACAATTGATGGACGCCATTCAGGGCTGCGTTAAACCCGAGGGCTGTCACAGCTTTGATGCTCATGCCGTGGCGGCCGGTGTCATGGGTGACACGATTGCGGCCAATATCACGTTGATGGGCTACGCATGGCAGCAAGGCCTGATTCCCATTTCACTGGATGCCGTGATGGAAGCTATTCGCCTGAACGGTGTGGCCGTTGAGTTTAATCAGATTGCTTTCACCTGGGGCCGCCGTATGGCGCATAATCCGGCGCAAATTCAAGATCTCGCGACCAACGATACACCAGTCCCGGAAAGCACAGCGGACTTGATCGAAACGCTGACCGCTGATTTGGTTGCTTATCAAAACCAACCCTATGCGGATCAGTACCGGCAATTCATCGCCCACGTACAACACGACAGTCGAGACGAGCTAACCCGTGCGGTTGCCATCAACCTGCACAAATTGATGGCGTATAAAGACGAGTATGAGGTCGCCCGTTTGTTCACCGATGGCCGGTTTGAGGCCGAACTAGCGGACCAGTTTGAAGGCAACTACCGGATCACCTATCACATGGCACCGCCGGTATTGGCGCGCAAAGATCTGCGCACCAGTGTTCCGGCCAAGATGGCCTTTGGTGGATGGATGAAGCTTTTGTTAGGGGTGATCGCTGGACTGCGCGGCTTGCGAGGCACGCCGTTTGATGTGTTCGGCTATAGCAAAGAACGCCGGGCGGAGCGATCACGGATTGCTGATTACAAAGACCAGATTGCGACGCTGATCGAGGGCCTGGATGCCGCCAACGATGACACCGTCGTACAGATCGCCAGCCTGCCTGAGCGTATTCGGGGCTTTGGTCACATCAAGGAGCACAATGCCCGTCACGCGGATAGCTGCGCGGATGACTTGCTGGCGCGTTAAAAGGTCACATCCGGATCAAGCGGATGGATGGGTCGCGGCACGTTCTCATAGGGCATGGCCGCATAATTCGTTGTACACAACGCACCGCTGTCACACACAACCACCTTTTCCGCCATAGGCTCAAATGCAGCGCGGAAGTGCTGCATGGATTTAAGGGCGACGACGGATTTGGCTGAGGGATCAATACCAAAAGCGCGAAACTGCTGCTGGTCATACATTTGCGAGGCCTCGGTCGTGACCAGCACATCAATGCCGTCCACATGCAGAACAGCGGTCGGGCCGAAGTGCATGGTCTGACCACCCTTCATGGGACCATCGCCCACGCATTCACCATCGCTCAGACACTTGATCACACCCGTCACGGAAAGCGGGCTACCGCCAAACCGGGGATCAGTCTTGCCACCAATATCCAGTGTCACGGTTTCGCCTTCCGCGTGTTCATGCAGTTTGGCGGCGGCTTCCGGATCAACCATAGGCCCGAAACAGGCATCCTTCACACCACGATCAAGCATGGCTTTGAGAAGCGCTGGTGCATCCCCATAGGCACCACCACCCGGATTATCTGCATAGTCTGCGATAATCAACGGCGCGCCATTCGCGGTAAACTCAGTCGCCATGGCGGCGACGTCATCCACGCTGTAAAAGGTATTCAACACCTCATCCCGCTTGGCCCAGATGTCATCCATCATATGTTCGGCAAAGGCCTGGTGCGCGGTCGGGTCGCCGTCACAGGTCACCAGGACGGTCGGTCCCAGCTCACTGATATCGCTGCTCTCGAACCCGGCGTTGATGCTGACCGCGTACACATGGGGTTCCTGTTCGTAGGCCCGCGCCCGCTCAAACCGTTCAATCATAGGGCCGATATCGGTCCGCCCACCGTTGGCTTCCACCAACATGGGACGGTGCGCGCGCAAGGTGATCGGTGTGATTTCACCTGTCATGGCCCGCTGCAGGATATCACCCGCTTGGCGGGCGGCTTCGCGCATATCGATATGCGGGTAGGTTTTGTATGACACAATAATATTGGACAATTCACACATCTGGGCCGTTACATTGGCGTGCAGATCCAGGGTGATGGCGATGGGCACGTCTGGCCCGAGGAGCGCCCGTATGCGGCGTAACAACTCACCTTCCCCATCGTGACTGTCCTCGGTCACCATAGCCCCGTGAAGTGGCAATAGAATGCCGTCAGGTGGATTGTCGCGGGCCGCGCCTAAGATCAGATCAGTCACCGTATCAAAGGCCTCACGTGTCACAAGGCCGGAAGGTCCAGCAATGGCTGACACCGCGTGCGTCATGTGCCAGCCATAGGCTTGGGCACATTCCAGACACCCGGCCACGCCGGTGTTGGTGCCCTCAAGGCCGATCAGGCCATCATTACCAACACAAAAGCGACCCGCTTCAAATGCTGGAATGCCCGTTTTGCGAACACTGAATGTATTGGTTTCGTGCAGGAACTCTGCGGTCAGGACATTGAATGTCATTGTGAACGATCTCTCATAGCTGTTTACGCATGTGAACGCGCTTGAATGTATCGTCACCGTGTTCCGGCAACATCCGGGAAGTTTCAACAAACCCATGCCGGGCGTAAAGCCGTAACAGATGATCCATCATTTCTGCCGTTTGTAAAACCAGCGCGGTCACACCGTCGCCTATGGCAACTTGCTCCAGCTCACCGATCAACCAACTGCCAACACCCTGCCCCTGTCGGGCTGGATTAACGCCGAGCTGGTCAATAATCAAATGGTTATGGTCACGCACGGTACAGATAAAGCCGACAATCGAATGTCCGTCCATGCCCACATAGACATTGCCACCTTTGATGGCAACATTCAGCCATGGGTAAGGGCCTGCGGTGTTCTGTTCGTCAATTTGCTGCACATAGGGCGTGAAGGCTGCGAGCATGAGATCGTAAATCTCATCGTGCTGAGATGGCACCGCTTTCGAAAAAATCAACGCCATGAGAACACCCCATTCAGTTGCTTAGAATATTCCCGTCTTGATCGAGTATTCCGTCGCAATCCCATAGCTTGGATCATCGTCTGAATCGATCATCAACTGGCCTGCGCGATTGAGCAGCGCATGGCAGTCACGCGACAGGTGGCGAAGTTGCAATGTCTTACCAAGCGCTTGATACTTGGACGCTATATCTTCCACGGCTTGCAGGGCGGATTGATCAACAACCCGGCTATACATGAAATCAATAATGACCACATCGGGGTCTTCATCGGGCACAAACAGCCGTGCAAATCCAGCAACAGAGCCAAAGAATACCGGTCCTTCAATCTGATAAACCTTGCTGCCATCGGGCATGATGTTGACCAGGGCATGCAGACGTATAGCGTTGTTCCATGAATAGGCAAGGGCTGACACAATCACACCCACAATCACCGCAATGGCCAGATCGCTCATGACCGTCACCACGGTTACCAACAGCATTACAAGAGCATCGGTCAGGGGAATGCGACGCAGAATGGTCAGGCTTTGCCACGCGAAAGTACCGATCACGACCATGAACATGACACCGACCAGCGCCGCGAGTGGAATCTGCTCAATCATAGACGAGGCAAACAGGATGAACGTCAGCAGAAACAATGCAGCCGAGATGCCGGAAAGTCGGGTACGGCCACCGGATTTCACATTAATCATGGACTGGCCGATCATGGCACACCCGCCCATACCACCAAAGAACCCGGTTACGGTATTAGCCAATCCTTGTGCGACACATTCTTGAGAGGCGCCACCGCTTTTACCGGTTATTTCACCGACCAGATTAAGGGTCAGCAAGCTTTCGATCAGACCAATGGCCGCCAAAATCAGTGCGTAAGGAAAAATAATCTCCAGCGTCTCAAAGTTCAGCGGCACCATAGGGATATGAAACAGCGGCAAACCGCCCTCGATGGATGCCAGGTCACCAACCCGCGGCACATCAATACCAAAGAAAATGACGAGGCCCGCAACAACCGCAATGCCCGCCAACGGGGCCGGTATGACGCTGGTGATCTTTGGCATGATCCAGATGATGCCCATGGTCAGGGCAACCAAACCTAACATGACCATCAATGGCATGCCCGTCATCCAGACTTTATCTCCGTCTGGACCGGGTATCTGAAACTGCGTTAGCTGCGCCCAGAAAATGACAATCGCCAAACCGTTGACGAATCCCAACATGACGGGATAGGGCACCAGGCGGATGAACTTACCCAACCGGAATATGCCGGAAAGAATTTGCAAAATGCCCATCAGAACAACCGTGGCAAACAGGTACTCAACACCGTGGGCCGAAACGAGCGCCACCATCACAACGGCCAGCGCACCCGTGGCACCCGAAATCATAGCCGGGCGTCCACCGATCACTGCCGTGATCAAACCAACGATAAAGGCCGCGTACAATCCGACCAGTGGATGAACACCGGCAACAAACGAAAAGGCCACGGCCTCGGGTACCAATGCCAACGCAACAGTCAACCCGGACAGGACCTCAGTCTTGATACGGCTTGGCGTAAATCGTGACAAGTTCGAGTCTTTCCAGTCAGAAATGGAAAGACGCGCAGCATAGTCGGCAAGCGAAGGCTTGGTCATATATAGGTCGTCCGGTGTTTGGTCAGTGAAAGTGTGCCGCCTACATATAGCAACGTGCGCCTGTTGCAAAGAATATCTGAGACTTTCTAGGTCTTCAGTTCCAACCTCGGTCCGATTTCCACGAATCCCTGACGCTTGTAAAAGGCCAGACTCCGGTGCCACTTCGGTTGCTCGCCGGTTCCCACTTCAAGGAATCGCCAACCCCGGTCGCGTGCAAAGCTCGTCGCAGCCTTGATCAATTGCTCACCAACCTTCAGCGATCGATAATCTGGGGCCACATACAGCTCGGAAATCTCTCCAAAAGCGCCACCCGCATAAATTGCGTGGCATTCGTGGAGCGTGATGACACCGACCGCCTCGTCCCCATCGTGGGCCAAGTAGGCCCAAATAGTGCCCTGTTCCAACAGGTTAGCCGCCATCGCCTTCCATTTGGCCACCATTTCTGGGCCATAGTGATCCGGTACAATCTCGTACAGCAACTGGCCAACCAGCTGCCCCACTAGGGGGGCGTCTGACGGGTTTGCGGGTCGAATTTTGATGTTTTTCATCCCCAAATCCTACCTTCGCCGGTATTTGTGACCAATAGTACACATGTGATACCTCGAAAGTGGTAGAGTACTGCCCAAGGTTGATGTAGGACGGCGGCGCAATAGGGTGTAGCCTTGCGAGCAAACAACATGGGCCAAAGGAAATCATATGTCTGAGGGAAGCAATCAGTCCCTGAACGAAATTGCCTTGCTGGAAGGTTTGCCAGCGGAAGAGATATCGGCACTGGAACAGCGGTGCAGCTGGAACAGTTACGCCAAGGGCCAGACAATCATTGAACGCGACAGCGACAACCAGGGTGTGTACCTCATTTCGGTGGGCAAGGTACGTGTGGTGAACTTCTCCCTATCGGGTAAGGAAATCGCCTACGCCAATATTATTGCTGGCGACTATTTCGGTGAACTCTCCGCCGTAGATGGCCGGCCTCGCTCGGCAGCCGTTGTGGCGGTCGAACCTTGCGTGATTGCCGTCATCCCCACCCATGATTTTCATGAATTACTGATGGCGCACCCGGGAATCGGTCTGCGGGTGATGGGGCGACTGGCCAGTATTATCAGGACGTGTGATGACCGGATCATGGATCTGAGCACCTTGCGCGCCATTAAACGTGTCTATTCATTTTTGCTGGATTTGAGCCAACTGGATGGTGCCGGTGACGGCCTCTATCGTATATCCCCCATACCGACCCATGCTGATATTGCCAGCCAGATTGGTACCACCCGCGAAACCGTGGCCCGTGCGTTCAGTGAGTTGCAACAGTCCGGTGTCATCGCCCGCAAGGGATCATCCGTGACCATCATCGACCATGAGACCCTGACCAACCTGATGGCGGCTGTTGACGTGGATGGTGAACAGGGCAACGCCCGTTAATATGAACAGGATAATGCCCGGTAATCAGAAATAATCGTCTTCCAGCGGGCAATCTGTGATGAACAGTTCGGGCCCGTTTTCCGTAATCAATACGGGTTGTTCCAGTTTGACGCCTTCGCGCGCGCCCACGGCCCCGATGTAGCTTTCCACACAGACAACCATGCCCGCTTCAAACACGCCGTCATACAAACCGTGTTCTTCGTCTTCCGGGTACAGGATCAACGGGTATTCCACCCCCATACCGCAGCCGTGCGCCACATCGGCGTATCGGTTGGCGAGGAATTCGCCCGGTAACGGATAGGATTTCTCGCCGTATTCAACAAATCCCATACCGGGGCGCAACAGGGCGATATTGTGATCCAGTTGTCTGGCTGAAAGTTCGTACAACCGGCGCTGTTCGTCCGTGGGCAGGCCGCCGCCCACAACCCAGCTTCGCGATATATCGGTATAGATACCGTAAGGGCCGATCAGGTCCGTATCGAAAGACATAAGATCACCCACCTCCATGACCCGGTCTGAGGTTTCCTGAAACCATGGATTAGTCCGCGGACCGCTGCTCAGCAACCGGGTTTCCGGGTACTCGCCACCACGGTCCAAATTGGCCTGCATCAAAATGCCCAGCGCCTCGTTCTCGCGCATGCCGGGTTTAAGCCGTGATTTAAGCACCGCAATACTTTCTTCACAGGCATCAAATGAAATGCGCATAGCCTTGATTTCATCAGTAGATTTGATCTGGCGGGCGCGTTCGGTTATGGCCTTGCCATCTTCGATCTCAACACCCAGCTTTTGCAGGGCCTGAACCGGCAGCCAGTCGGCCCGGTCCATGGCAAGGCGCTTGTTGCCGCCGCCATGTCGGTCAACCAGATCAGCGATTTCGGCGGCCCACTTTGCGGCCATCTCGTTGTTACGCGAGCCCACCATCATGTAATCCCAGGCACTGGCGGGCCTGATCTCATCAATGGTCTCAAGCCCCGCCGCCAGATGTTTCGAGCTTCCCAGATCAAACATGATGACCGGGCCACCCGTGGCGATGAAGGCGTACCGACAGGGGTTATGCATGGTCCAGACCTGCATATTGCGGCTGCCCGTGGCGTAGCGGATGTTGACCGGATCAAACAACACAAGCCCGGCCACATCGGCCTCGGCCATAAGGCTTCGGATACGGTCCAGTCGGTAGGATCGCATGGCTTGTTCGTTTGGCAGCTCAGTCATACAGGGTTCCGCCAGTTACAATATCAGTTACAATATCAGCTACAATACAAGAGCTCAGTCTTGCACTCTTTCTTGCAATCCTTGTCACCGTCACAGGTTTTCTTGCACTGCTTGTAGATTTTCATGCAGTCCTTGGGCTCCTTGTTCACATCAACGTGTATTTTGGCGCAGCGTAACTGGCAGGTATCAGCCTCGCCTTCGCCTTCTTCCATAATGCAATCGGTCACGCATTGCAGCAGGTCGCCCGCGGCGTAAATCGGCACAGAAAAGCTGGTGAGTAAAAGCGCCACTGAGAACAGCATGGCAATCGTATTATTGATCTTTTTCATGATCCGGGTCTCCCGTTTCTACGGATATGTGACAGTACCCTATACAAATCGAAAAGCCGAATCCCAAAATCCAAACCGTGTAGAGGCTTGTGACAAACAGAGCGGGTCCTTACTGTTTCTGGATATCCGATCCAAAAGGAGTTTCCATGATCGATCTGTATACCTGGTCAACACCCAACGGGCGCAAGATTTCCATTATGCTGGAAGAGCTCGCGCTGCCCTACACCGTGCACACCATTGATATTGGCAAGGACGAGCAATTCGCACCGGAATTCCTGACCATCAGCCCCAATAACAAAATACCGGCTATTGTGGATACGGGTGGCCCTGATGGAGAGCCCATTTCGGTGTTCGAGTCGGGTGCCATCCTGATTTATCTGGCCGAGAAAACCGGCAGCCCTTTACTGCCTACCGATCCGCGCAAGCGTATGGCAACGCTGGAGTGGCTCATGTTCCAGGTGGCTGGCGTTGGCCCCATGTTCGGCCAGGCCAATCATTTCCTGAAACACCTGGAACAGGACGTGCCTTACGCCGAAGATCGCTACCGCAACGAAGCCAAACGTCTTTATCATGTGATGGACAAACGATTGTCCGAGGGCGCGTACCTGGCCGGGGATGACTATTCCATCGCCGATGTGGCAACATATCCATGGGTCATGCGGTGGGAATGGCATGAGATTGATTTGCCCGCCCTGTGCCCCAGGGTATGGGACTGGAAACAACGCATCGCGGCCCGCCCGGCGGTGGAAAAAGGCATGAACGTCCCAGTTATTGAGTAGGTGACATAATGGCAGAATTAGAACTCAAAACGGGTAATCTGAACCGGGATACGGTCAAGCGCGTGCGTCAGTTTCTGGTGGATGCGGGATACCAGGACCGGGTTATGGAACTGGATGATACCGCCCGAAGTGCTGAGGATGCAGCAATCTCGATCGGCACTGAACTGGGCTCAATCGTCAAATCCCTGGTGTTCAGTGTTCAGGGCCAACTGGTCATGGCGCTGGTGGCGGGTGACCACCGTTGCGCGCCCGAAAATCTCGCCCGAGCGCTTAATTTAACGGGTGACGCCGGACCGGCAGACGCGGATACCATCAAACAAACCACCGGATTTTCCATTGGCGGCGTGGCCCCGATCGGACTAAGCACAGCCCTGCCCATGGTCATTGATCGCAGCCTGAAGCGATTCGATACAATCTACGCCGCCGCCGGGCATCCTCATTGTGTATTCTCTACAAACGTGGAAGACCTGAAGCGCCTGACGGGCGGGATTGTGAGCTATAATATAGCCGTGCCAGCAGATCATTAGAGGCATATTGTCGTTATTTTACGCCATGTGAATTCCTGCATTGACGCAGGGCCAATACATGCGTAGATAATGGCGAAATATAGCCAGTCGGCGCGTATTCTGTATTTAACCTTGAATACGACCAACCCGATGGTGGCATGCGGACAGGTGGGTGAGTGGCTTAAACCAGTGGATTGCTAATCCGCCGTACTCCTACCGGGGTACCGAGAGTTCGAATCTCTCCCTGTCCGCCATTTCCTTGTTTCTAATCAAAGTTTTATGGCCCTAAGGCTTTCGGCCTAGTCCGCCGCCGCCGGGTAGTTCCATGAACAATCGTTTGCCGCCGGGGATGATTTGTTTGCCTTTGCCTTTGAGCACCGTGCCGTCGTCCAGGTAAACACGCCCCGGTGCGCCGGTATCGCCACCATCACGACCGCGGGCCGGGTTATCAATTCGGTCGAACAGGGCAAACAGGGCAAAGGGTGCGCCCTCGCCGTGCTCGATCTCAATGATCTGACCATCACCGCCGCGCCACTCACCTTCACCGCCTGACTGATCGCGGAACTCTTTGCGCCAATAGACAATCGGCGAAATGGATTCCGTAATCTCCACCGGTGTATTTCGCACGCCGGATGGAAACGCCGTGGCTGATAAGCCGTGCTTACCCGGTCTGGCACCGGTGCCGCCGGAATGAAAGATGGTGATCGAGAACGGCGTGGCATTACCGTAACTTTGATCGCCCACAAGACCGTGCCCACCCGACAGCATGGGATTCCAGAGGCTGGAACTGCCCTCTGCCGGAACCTGACCCGGCAGGGCCTGGCCCAGACAACCCAGCACCACGTCCGGCAACATTTGCCCGACCACATGTCGCACGTTGACGGCGCACGGCCTCGGCGCATTCAGAATGCATCCCACCGGCGCATTCGTCACAATAGGGCGCAAGGAGCCGCTGTTGTTGGGGATGTTGCTGCCGATGATGCAGCGCAGACCAAACGAGGTGTAGGCTTGCGCGTAGGTCAACGGCACATTGATCCCGTAGGTCGAGACCGGCGATGTGCCGCTATAGTCCACAACAATTGAATCCGCCCCGATATCCACCGTGGCGTGAATATCGATGGGCTTATCGTAGCCGTCCACTGTCATAGAGTTCGTATACTGACCGCGCGGCAGTTTGGAGATGGCCTCAATCATGGCCGTCTCAGATGTGGTGATAATATGATTGCCCAGATCATCCAGTGTCCCAAGGTTGCTCTCGCCCATCATATCAACCAACTGACGCGCGCCGATTTCATTGCTGGACGCCAGCGAATAAAGATCGCCCACGACCTGAACGGGCTCGCGTACATTGGTGCGCAAAATATCGAACAGGTATTTGTTCGCCACACCTTCCTCAAACAGCGGCATGATGGGGATGCACAAGCCTTCTTCAAACACCTGACCGCTGTCCGGGCTGAACCCGATGCCACCGATATCAACCACATGAACCGTGGACGCAAACAACGCCACGATTGTGGCTTCGTGAAAGACCGGGGTTACGACCGTGAAATCAAACAGGTGGCCGGTGCCCAACCACGGATCGTTGGTCACATAAACGTCACCGGGCCGCATGGTCTCAGGCGGGTATTTTTCCAGAAAATATCCCACCGACGCCGCCATGGCATTCACGTGTCCGGGTGTTCCGGTCACAGCCTGGGCCAGCATGCGACCGCCCGGATCGAAAATACCGGCGGACAAATCGCCCGCTTCGCGCACCGTTGTCGAAAATGCGCTGCGGATAATGGCTTGCGCCTGTTCTTCGACGATGGAAATCAGGCGATCCCACAACACCTGCATGCGAACGTCGTTGGCTAAGCCAGATTCGCGGCTACGCAGGGCTTCTGACACGCTGCGAACCAGTATCAAATCACCAAATTCATTTAACGACACCCGCCAATCGGCAGGGACGATGGTGCTGGTTTGGGATTCCGCAATAATGGCCGCGCCAGCAATCTCGCCGCCAGCCTGCAATTGGTCCCGGTCAATCACGGAGGCTTGCTCAGGGTCTTTGGAGCGCGGGTCATGCAGCACACGGGCCTCACCCGCTTTCGGTTCAGTTTCAGGCTGGGTGGTCGCTGGCGACTTATCGTTCTCTGCATCAGGTTTGCGCGGTGCAACAACGGTGACTGACCAGGTCAGAATTTCGATCTGCATATCCGGCACCAACATGCCGAAGTGACTTTCGTATACCGCATCAAATGCGGCGCGGATGATCTTTATTGACGAATCGTCCAGCGGCCCGGACGGCAGGTCGATTTTGACTTCGTGCCCCTGCCCCACATATCGCGCGTAGCCATGCCGACGCACATCAAGCGGCCCCTCCGGCATGCCCAATCGAACCACGTCGTTGGCTTCCTGTTCCATGGTAGCGAAAAGCGTATTGATTGAAGCGAAATCAAGTGATTCCAGCCGCGCGTAGAAGCTTCTGACAACTTCATAGGCGATGGGCGCTAACAAAAAACCGATGGCGGAACCAACACCGGCATCTGCTGGCACAATCACCTTTTCAATGCCCAACTTGTCGGCCAGTCGCGTGGCATGCAGGGGCGCTGCACCGCCGAAGGCTACCATGGTCCGACCGGCGAGGTCTTTACCCCGTTCCGCCGCGTGCACGCGCGCCGCACTAGCCATATTTTCGTCAACGATTTCAATCAAACCCTTGGCGGCGTCCAATGCACCCAGATCAAGTGCTCGTCCGATGCTGTCCTCCAGCGCCTGTTCGGCGGCCTGTCTGCTGAGCGTAATACTGCCGTTTGCAAACCGGTCCCTATCCAACCGCCCGAGAATCAGATTAGCGTCCGTTACCGTCGCACCCGTACCACCGCGCCCGTAACAGGCTGGCCCCGGCTCGGACCCTGCGCTGTCAGGACCGACCTGAATGCGGTTCAACTCGTCCACGCGGGCGATGGAGCCACCACCGGCACCAATTTCCACCATTTCAATAACGGGAATTTTTACCGGGGTGCCGCTTCCCTTCATAAAACGGTGGGCACGGTCAATTTCAAACTCGCGACTGAGCAGCGGCTCGGCATCATCGATCAGGCAGATCTTTGCCGTTGTGCCGCCCCTATCAAATGAAACGAGTTGATTTTCTTGCCGGGTCTTGGCGATGTG
The DNA here is from genome assembly GCA_018662225.1 of Rhodospirillales bacterium. Lineage (GTDB taxonomy): Bacteria > Pseudomonadota > Alphaproteobacteria > Rhodospirillales > Casp-alpha2 > JABJGO01. Next base: position 44,035 of record JABJGO010000037.1, read on the forward strand.
TGCGGCCAGAATTGCGCCACCGGCCGGTCCAGACTCAACCAATCGAATCGGGAATTTGGATGCCGTTTCGATGGTGACCAGACTGCCCGCCGATGTCATCAACAAACATGGACACTTAAAACCGGTTTCCGTCAGTTGCGATTCCATATCGGCAAGGTACGCCGAAATATTCGGGCGAACGTAGGCATTGGCCACCGTCGTAGATTGCCGCTCGTATTCACGGATTTCTGCGCAAACCTGCGATGACAGGGAAATGGCAACACCGGGCAAGGCGGCTTGCAGGATTTCGGATATCCGCGTTTCATGATCCGGGTTTGCATACGCATGGATCAATCCAATGGCGATGCTCTCCACCTTTTGCTCTTTCAACAGAGGCACATGGGACAGTACGGAGTCCTCATCAAGCTCTCTCAGAACCTCGCCGCGCGCGCTGATGCGTTCGATGACGGGTAAACGCAGTGCCCTGGGAACCAGAGGCGGCAGACGGTCAGCCTGAATATCATATTGATCAAACCGGTTTTCGTAGGCGATTTCCAACGTATCGCGGTGACCATCTGTGGTGATAAGGGCGGTTTTGACGCCCTTGCGCTCGATCAAGGCATTCGTTGCCAGTGTGGTGCCATGCAAAACTAAGTCAACGGCCTCCGGTGCCACGCTGCTGTCAGCCAAAACCTGTTTCACACCAGCCATAAACCCGTCTGCCGGGCGCGATGGCGTGGTCAGGACTTTGGCCGTTGTCTTGTGGCCATGGTGATCAAGCACAACATCTGTAAATGTGCCACCAACGTCAATGGCGAGGCGTACGGTCATATACTTAGTTCCATTTTGATGAAGGCATCAGCGTGGTTGATCGACTATAGTACTGCATAGCACAGTGTCACATTCTCAAATGCGATTTCAAGGCTTGTGAGCCTCATTACACGCCCCGTATAGTAGCCACCATGCCTGAGCAGATTCTCAAAAACGTATTCGGTTATGACAGCTTCCGCGCAGGACAGCTGGACGTGGTGAATACTTTGGTGGCGCGTGAGAACGCGCTGATTGTTATGCCTACCGGGTCGGGCAAATCTCTATGTTTTCAGGTGCCGTCCCTTCTTATGGGGGGACTGACCATCGTTGTCTCACCGCTGGTCGCCCTCATGGGGGATCAGGTTGCGGCGCTGAAATTGGCCGGGGTCGACGCCGACACCATCAACTCGTCACGCGAGCGGCAGGTCAATGTCGCCGCATGGAAAAAGGCCGCAGCGGGCGAAACACGCCTGCTCTATATGGCGCCCGAGCGCCTGATGACTGATCGCATGCTGGATGCGTTGTCACAGCTTCCCGTTAAGCTGATTGCTGTTGATGAGGCACATTGCATGTCGCGCTGGGGGCCGTCTTTCCGACCGGAATACGAGGCCCTGAGCCGACTTCAGACGGTGTTTCCTGATGTTCCCATCGCCGCCCTGACCGCCACCGCCGACAAAACGACCCAGGACGACATCGCCACCAAACTGTTTGGCGGACCCGCACGTCATTTCGTGTCCAGTTTTGATCGACCCAATATCCAACTCAACGTGGAAATGCGGGGTGATGCCAAGCGGCAGTTGCTGGACGTGGTGCAAGCCCACAAGGGCGAGAGCGGCATCGTATATTGTCTGTCTCGGGCCAAGACCGAAAAGATGGCGCAGTTCCTGAACGACAATGGCGTTGCTGCCCTGCCCTATCACGCCGGTATGAGCGCAGAAGCGCGCACAAAAAACCAAACCGCCTTTATGACCGATGACGAAACCCATGTCATGGTTGCCACCATCGCCTTTGGCATGGGTATCGATAAGCCGGATGTGCGGTATGTGTGCCACACGGATATGCCGGGCAATGTAGAATCCTACTATCAGGAGATTGGCCGTGCTGGTCGCGACGGTAAACCGTCCGAGGCGCATATGTTCTATGGTCTGGACGATTTACGCATGCGGCGCATGTTCATTGAACAAGATGATGGTGACACCGACCATAAGAGGCGCGAGCACAAGCGACTGGATGCGTTGATTTCATATTGCGAGTCGCCGGAATGTAGGCGGCGGGCCTTGTTGGCCTATTTCGGCGAACAGCTTTTGGACAATGAAGGCTGTGGTAACTGTGATGTGTGCATCAACCCGCCGCATGTGGTGGATGGAACAACACCCGCCCAGCAACTTCTTTCGGCTGCCGTGCGCACCGGTCAGATGTTTGGCCAAGCTCACCTGATCGACATTGTGCGTGGTGCCGATACGGAGAAAATTCGGTCCAGCGGTCATGATAACCTGCCCACCTATGGCATTGGCGCGGACTTGGCTAAGGATGAGTGGCGTTCCATTGTTCGTCAGTTGGTCGCCGCCAGTTTCCTGATCATCGACGTGGCTGGCCATGGCGGGCTGAGCCTGACAGAAAAAGGCCAAGCCTTGCTCAAAGGCGAACAGTCTTTCAATTACCGCAAGGACGTCATCAAGCGTTCAGCCAAACACTCGAAGGCCCGACGCGACCCAAGCGTTGCACTGGACGATCTGAGCCCCGAACAACATACCCTGCTCGACCGATTGAGGGACAAGCGTACCCAGTTGGCGAAGGAAAGAAACGTTCCCGCTTTTATGATATTTTCAGACCGATCATTGGAAGACATGGCACGCGAGCAGCCCGCCAGCGAGCCAGCGTTCGCTGATATTCATGGGGTGGGCGCTGCCAAGCTCCGTGATTTTGCAGGCGACTTTCTCGGCGTTATCGCTAATCAATAATTCATAGGGAATAAACCATGGCAACCATGCACCGCGATCAGATAGAGACCCTGGCACAACACGCTCTAGAAGGTGCTGGCACATCCACGGCGGCGGCAGCCTCGCTGGCACGTGCGGTGGCCGCCGCCGAAATGGACGGCACCAAAAGCCATGGCTTGGTATACGTGCCGATCTATTGTGAACACGTACAGTGCGGCAAGGTTATAGGTGATGCTTCACCCCAGGTTTCCCGACCCGGTGTCAGTGCGGTTGTTGTCGATGCAGGCAGCGGGTTTGCTCATCCAGCCATCGATGCCGGGTTCGATGAATTAATCCCGGCGGCACGGGAAAACGGTTGCGCCGGTATGGCCGTCCGCAATTCCTATAACTGCGGTGTGCTGGGTTATCACGTGGAACGCCTGGCGAAGGCCGGGTTAGTCGGATTGGGCTTTACCAATGCGCCGGCGTCGATCGCACCTGTTGGTGGCAAAAAACCCGTGATCGGCACCAACCCCTACGCGCTTTCAGTACCGGATGGTCATGGCAATGCCGCGTTCATTCTGGACCAATCAGCCAGTGTTATCGCCAAAAGCGAGATTGGCATGCACGCCCGGGCAAACAAACCCATCCCCGAGGGCTGGGCCTTGGGTGCAGATGGCAACCCCACCACAGATGCAAATGAAGCCATGAAGGGCAGCATGGTACCGAGCGGTGGTTACAAAGGCTTCGGTAACGGCCTGATGGTTGAAATATTCGCCGCCGCTATTTCTGGCGCCACACTGGGCAAGGATGCCAGCCCCTTTGCAGGCACCGCTGGTGGCCCACCCAAAACCGGTCAGTTCTTTTTCGCCGTGAATGCCGATCAATTCTCAGGCGGTGCATTTGGCGAACGTATGGCCGATCTCGGCGGCGCAATATCGGGTCAGGGCGATGCCCGCTTACCCGGCACCCGGCGTCTGGACCAACGCGCAAATAATGAGCAAAATGGTGTTGAGGTGGATGACGCGTTGATTGCACGAATTCAGGAGTTTACGTCATGACAATAAGAAATATTCAGGCTTCAGGTGATGCCTACACCGTTGGGCGAATGATCGGTGAAGCGATGGCGGATACAGTGCAGCAGGTTGCCGTGCACAATGAAGAATTCATGGTTACCGAACAACGCTGGTCCGGCTCGGACTATCTCGATCAACTGATTGCCGCGTCACGTCAAACGGTTCCGCAGTATGTTCGTGAACTGGAAGGCATGGCCGACGGCATGGGAATTGCGTTTGAGCGTGCCTTTCTATGGAATTGCCGGGGTGATCTGCGTTGGCCCGACGATATTTCACCTAGCCTCGCCGCCGGACTGAGTGACGGTTGCACGACGTTGATTATCCCTGCGAACGGCGACCAACCAGCGACCATTGCCCACAATGAAGACGGTTCGGCAGATAACCATGATCACTGTTTTTGGGTAACGGCCAAACCCGATAACGGTCCCGGATTTGAAAGCTTTCTCTACCCGGGCATGATGGCCGGTCACGCCATGGCGGCAAATGATGCCGGGATCGTGCAGACCATTAACAATATTCGCGTCCATGATTTGAAACCGGGCATACCACGTCACCTAATCTGTCGCGCTATTCTGGACTGCACCACCATGGATGAAGCGCTTACGTGGTTGCAACGCGAGGACAGGGCGGGCGGTTTTCATCACAATCTGGGATCCGCCAAAGAAGGACGGTTGGTATCAGTAGAGGCCCCGGCCAGCGGTTTCAGCGCCAAAGAAATTTCGTCACGCCCATCCGCCCATGCCAATCATCTGATCTTCGATGAATTGAAAGACATACCCCAGGAAATTTCTAAATCGTCTTCGGTACGCCAACCGCGTGCTGACGAATTATTAAAGCAGGGCGCACTTGATGATGGGGGAGCAACTCGCATTCTGTTTGAGGCACTGCCAGAGCACGAAATTCTGCGCGAGCCCGACGATAGCGGGGATGATTACGGCAAAACCCTCGGCACTGGTATTTTTGAGATGAACGAGGACAGCCTGACGATCTCCATACATGATGGACCCAAAAACCGGGATGTTTATACAAATCAGATTGCATTTTAGGTGACAAACGGTGGGCGATGGCGCTTCCCTGAACCGACGAAAACGGTTAGGCTTAGCCAAATAAAAAAATCGGAAGCGCTCAATGGACGGTAGTGAACGGCGACAATGGACTCGGTATGAGTTGACCATGACGGCTCAGGTGCGAACCGGCGATTTCATCGAATCCCATGATATCAGCGATTTCTCAGCGGGTGGCGCGTCCCTGCAAGGGCAGGTTCCCGCCAATGACATTCAATCCATTGAAGTTGCCCTGGACAAGTTCGGGGCGTTCCCCGCATCCGTTGTACGTGGTTGGGACGACGGTTTTGCCGTTCGGTTCGAGCACGGTGATGGCGGTAGAAACGCCCTTCAGGAAGACATCGATTCGTTTATGCGGGAAAACGACTTGATGGACGGTTAGTCCTTCCGGACGAGCGAGTGACTAGCTCGAAAGCTTGTCCTTCAACAAC
>JABJGO010000006.1 GCA_018662225.1 Rhodospirillales bacterium
AACTCGCAGATTTGCAGACTATCGGAAATCTGCGAGTTCACGCAGAGGCGAAGGATCTAAAATCATTTTCACCGGGGCAGCATCCCATTGCTGGCGTCCAGTTTTATATTGAAGTTGATATTAGTGTGTTTAACCAACTTGGATTGGCAAGCGCATCAGCCGACGTGAGTGGGCTTAGACTGGTAATTAGTTGTGTTGGAGATGAAGCCCAACCAGAGTTCTACTATCTGGATAATCCCGATATTCCTCTTGATGGTGGTAAAGTTGATCTAAAAATTAACGCCTTTGAATTTAGAAAACGGACAGAACATTTCGTCGTCTAAGGCACTTCAGTGACATATTACCCTCATAACCAAAGGTCACATTGCTATAGATTGTTCTTGGGTTCGCCCCCGGTTCGTCCCAACGATTAGTGCAGGTGATTTAGCGGATGGCACTCAGATATAGAAAAGCCCGTAACACACTGGTGTTACGGGCTTTAATTTGGTTGCGGGGGTAGGATTTGAACCTACGACCTTCAGGTTATGAGGGTGACGAGTTGCCAAAATCGGGCTTTTAAACCACCTTCAATTTTAGGCAATTCCAACCAAAGGTTAAGGGGCGTGCAAACGCACCTTGAAACGCACCTTGAAATCCGCAGGGTTATCTTGAATTTTCGTTTAACTATTTGTTTTCATTACAGGAAAATGGTGCCCGGGGGCGGACTTGAACCACCGACACGCGGATTTTCAATCCGCTGCTCTACCACCTGAGCTACCCGGGCACGGCACCGACGCTACGTCGAATAAAGGGCTCAATGACCCTAAGTGCGAGGCGCTTATAGAGAATATTTGAGGCCCTGTCTAGCGATCGTGGGCAGGCTTTTGCACTCTTTTTTACGTTGCGTCCAAATCTTCGTCATTCAGGGCATCATCCAGGCCATCGGCGTCCTCCACCGGCACCCGGTACGTTTCGTCAAACCAGTTTCCCAGATCAAGGTTTGCACACCGGCGCGAGCAGAACGGCCGGAATTCGTGCACCACGGGTTTCTCGCAACGGGCGCATTTCCGTAATTTTATGGGCACAACTTTGGGGTCGTCGTCTTCCATACTCAGGCCATCCGGTTCCATCTTTGATCAGTGATCCGCATAAACATCCAAATCATCCACAGCCATAGCGCCATCACCTTCAAGTTTCAAGGTGCTGCCTCGCGATTGTTGCCAATGCGTCACATCCGCTGCCAGATCCTTTTTCAGGACGCTAATCACGTGATCATGGGCGCGGATGGTGACGGCCCGGCCCGGGGCGCTGGTGCTTTGAGCATAAGCCATGCGTAAAGCATTATAGGCCAGCGTCAGGGGCGACTTAACCGCACCTGAACACAGAACATCGGCCAGCGACGGTGCGCGGCGGCGGCGGATCATCTCGACCAGCCCCAGCCGGGAAAAGCCCTTGATCTCTACCGGAACCGGATCGCCAGCCGACTCGGCTTTCAATAAATCAAGTAGTGCAGCCCCATCCCCCCGGTCGGTGGACGAGATAAAATCCACCACAATATTGCCAGACAGATTACGCAGGCGAAGTTCGCGGGCAAGCTTTCGGGCCGCTTCAATATTAGTCTGGCGGATGACGGCCTGACGGTTACCACCAGCGGAAGCCCCGGCACTATCCACATCGACGGTAACACACGCCGGTGTATCCACAATATGAAGCCTGCCCCCCGACGGCAGCATGGCGACGGTGCCAAGGGCTGCATCCAGTTGGCTTTCCACCCCGTAGGATTCGAACAAAGGTGTTGGTCCGGTGTGCTGGCTGAGCACATCAGATAAATACGGCGGTACCCGTTTCTGTGCATCCACCCAGGCATCAACACCTTCGACCACAACCCGCACGCTTTCAGTGGCGTCCAATGCGGTCAACGTGGCGGTAATCGCATCTGGCGCGGCCAGCAAAACGGCCGGCGACTTGCCACTCTGTGCCTGTACCTGCGCCTGCATCCATCGGTCGTGCGCTGTGGTTAACTCCCGGGTGAACGGCTCGAACGCTGCCTCACCCGCTTCCAGTGCTGCTGTGCGTACAATAACGCCATCACCAGGGCCGCAAATCTCACCTGCCAGCGCTTGAAACTGTGCCGCCAGTTCAGCATCCCCAGATTTGCGCGATACGTTGATGCCGGCGCGACCCGGTGTATAGACAGAGTAGCGTCCGGTTATCGATACCTGGCTGGTCAGGCGTGCGCCTTTGTCGGCCATGGCTTCGTTACGAACCTGAACCACCACGGTTTGGCCTTCGCTCAATGCCGGTTGGTCAGTTTTTTCGGAAAATGGCAAAAAGCCATCGCGCACATCACCCACATCCACGAACGCACCCTTGATACCGGGCACCACGGCCTTGATGCGCGCCAGGATGATATCACCGACTTGTGAGCCAGCACCCGGTCGGGTGATCTGAACATCGACCAGCACGTCGCCGCACATCCGCGCGATTCGATGTTCACTGGTCAGGGCATCAATAAGGATAGTGGTGCGCTGTTGGCTCATTTGGGGCTCATGGGGATCAGGCCCCGCTTACAGGATAACCGTCTAACGGATAACCACTGCCGCGCAGCATCTGCACGACCTCATAGACGGGCAAACCTACCACATTGGGATAGGCGCCGTTGATCTGTTTGATAAAGCGGGCTGCACGGCCCTGAATGGCATACCCGCCGGCCTTGCCGTCCCATTCCCCGCAAGCCAGGTAGTCCGCAATCTCGTCCCTGTGCAGTTTTTTCATATGAACGGCGGTCAGAACCACGTCGCTCAACGCTTTACCGTCCGGGGTGATCAGACAGATGCCACCATAAACCCGGTGCCGTCGCCCCGATAACAGTTCAAGACAACGGCGGGCCTCGGCTTCGGTCGCGGCCTTGGGCAGGATACGCCGCCCGCACGCCACCACTGTATCCGCGGCCAGCACAAATGCGCCTTTGCCATCACTGGTTTCCGCAATGGCACGTGCTTTCGCCTCAGCCAATCGTGCCGCATACGGCCGAGGTTGTTCAAACTTCAAGGGCGACTCGTCGATATCTGCCGGGATAACGGCATCGGGCGTGATACCGATCTGGGCAAGCAGGTCCACACGCCTGGGTGACGCCGATGCCAGAACCAGCTTACGCGCAGGGCGGAGTTCAGGTTGGTGTTCGGGGGTTGCGGTCATACCGCGTACCGAAATCTTATTTGAAACGGAAGGTAATACGACCCTTGGTCAGGTCGTATGGGGTCATCTCGACGTTCACCCGGTCACCGGCGAGTACGCGAATGCGGTGCTTGCGCATTTTGCCAGCGGTATGGGCCAGGATTTCGTGTTCGTTATCCAGAACCACGCGGAACATGGCGTTGGGCAAAAGCTCCGTAACCGTTCCGGTGAACTCGAGTACATCTTCTTTAGCCATGCGGCTCCCTTTAGATAATATGCCTTGGATGGGCGAGAAAGTGGCGGGAAAGCGTAAGAAAATCAAGTCATTACAGGAGAAATAAGTGATTATTATGCAATTTCAATACCTTAGTGTCAGAATTGGGGCAGATTCCCCCCTCAGATTGAACCAACGTGAGAGAATCCGGGCGGCAGCGCTCCCCTTCAACGTTCCGGGCAACAACTGTTTACGCCCGCCAATACCGAATTCAACACCTTGCTCCAAGATTCTTGTGGTCACCAATAAATTCATCACCATATGAAAAGGGCTGAAACCGTTTGAAGGTAGTGTCATGGCTGAAGATTTAAAAGGCGTGTTCGCCAGTGGTTTGGATGTGGTTGCCGAAGAACTGCGCCAGGATGTGATTGAAGAGACCAAAGACCTCGTCGAAGATCTCAATCAGGTTCTCAACGGTTTTCGAGGTGATCAGAATTCTGCCGAAGAAGTTATTGCGGCGGTCTCGAAGGTCGCCCTTACCCTGCGGTCCCAGGCAGGCACCGTCGGCTTGCGGCTCATCGGCACCATCGCCCACCGGCTGGAAGACTATATGACCAGCCTCAATCCCCGTGCCGGGGCGCTACCAGACCATGCGCTGGACGACCTGCAGGTTTTCGTGGACCGACTGGAAGACATCACGGAGGGGCGGATGGCGCTGGATAGTGACAGCGCGCAAGTGGTGCGACAATTGCCCACCAATGTGGGTTTTTCAGAATTAGACGTCGAAGTGCGCAACATCGAGGTCATGCTCGTCATGCTGCATGGTACGGCTACGAATTTTGTACGTCGCGAGTTACAGCAATGCGGCTACCGGGTTACGACGGTGTCCACCGTGTTCGAAGCCTTTCAGCTTATCGTTCAGACCAAGCCGGAATTCATCATTATTTCGGCCATCATGCCGGAATTGGATGGCATCGATTTGACCGTCGGACTATCGGCCATGGCGGCCACGCGTAACATCCCACTGGCGTTGATTACCAGCCTCGACGCGGACAATGATCGTTTTTCCAGATTACCCAAAAACGTCCCCATTATTCGTAAAGGCCCATCCTTTGGTGACGACCTGTTCGAGGCGCTGGATAACCTGTTCCTGATCTAGTGTGATGGTTCAGAATTAAGGCTCATTATTTGAGCCGTAATTCTGAAGTTGAATCACCCTAGAATCAATATCTTAGTGGCCTGCTGATCCCAGAAATCAAGATTAAGGATTTCTGGGGCAGGACACTAGGTCGATAACGCTTTAATCACCCTCGCCACTTACCTTGGCAATGCTGCGGACCAGATTTGCCAGATCTTTCCGCACTTTCGGGTCCGTGATTGAGTAATAAGCCCGGACCAGTTCCAGCGTTTCGCGCCGGGCCAGTGGGTCGGCTTCGAATTCATCGGATTCGCTATCGCGAAGCCCCGCTGCAAATCGACCCTCATGGGTGTTCAATTCGCTGGGAAGATCATCAAAGAAGAATGAGACCGGTACGCTGAGGATGCTGCTAAACTCATAAACCCGAGATGCACCAATTCGGTTGGCGCCACGTTCATATTTCTGAATTTGCTGAAAAGTAAGGCCCACATAGTCGCCGAGCGCTTCCTGGCTTAATCCCAACAGGGTCCGCCGCAACCGCAACCGCGCGCCCACATGCACATCCACAGGGTTAGGAACCCCTGGTGGCAGTCGTTTTTTCTTTGTTCTTACCTTCTCGGATTTCTTGACCATCATTGTAATTTCACCCTCTGTTCAAGCTCTTGCTCCAACGCACGACAAGCCGCCCTTGTTACGAGAAACCAGTTTGCTAAGCACTACACATCAGATACTCGCCGGTACGTAGAAAAAATTCAATTCCCTCAATCATGAACATATATGTAAATAATACATCTATTGTTGTATCATTTATAATACCATGAATAATTGAAATATATACAGTGCCACATTAGCAAAAACCAGACTGTTGGTAGATGCTGAACGCATGTGTATAAATATTTACGTATGCTACCTGAAACTATTTCACCGGGAACTTCCTCGCCATGCCACAACCGCACAGCCATGCTATACTTTTCGAAATGCTGCGCTCTTTCACGACCCTGGCGCATACACTCAACCTCTCAAAAGCGGTAAGGGTTCTTGGCAGCACCCGGCAAACGGTTCGCCGCCACATCGATATTCTGGAAGATATTCGAGGCGAAAAACTCTTCAAACTGCAGGACAGACAGTACAATCTCACGGAGGCAGGGTCCCAGTCTCTTCACGAGGCAGAAATCCTTCTCAGCCGGGGCGAGGCGTGGTTAACCGGACGGACGAAAACTGTCGGTGGCCTGGCACTTGTCAGATATGACGACGAGCAAAAATTCTCCACTTATCTCCAGCAACACCCTGTCACCCGAATATGGGATGATGGGCCACCACTGTTACAGGCCGGGGCGCAATCGTGGGTGGACGCCAAAGCTCGGTTAGATCACCCGGCCATGGAGCGGATCACGCCCTACATAAATGTGTTCCGGAAACATGAGGAAAACTGGTTGTGTGTGCACGTGGGTGAAAAATCATCCATCGCCAGATTACTTGGGCCGACATGGGCCAAAAGTGCCATCGGTGTCGTCATGACAGATGATCCTATCAAAAGTGATGCCGATAGCTTCAGCGTCGAGATTTACAACAGGGTCGCACTGGAAGGCGGTCTTCGACTTGATCATATATTCGTGGGTATGGCGCGCGAAGAAGGGCAGGCACCGCAACCCATCCGTTATCAGCGGCTCTTGTTTGGCTGTTATTTCCCCGATGGCAGCCCGGCCCTGGCGAATTTGACGGCTTTGACCAATAAAATTGATATTGCCAAGTTAGACCTCAAGAACGTCGGCATGACACCGGAAGAAGACCTTATGGAGTTCGATATTTAACCCCATAAAGTTGTGTTCAAGAAAATAACACGGTGATGGATGATAATTTTACCGTTATCATATACCCCATCATGCATGTTATTGGGGGAATCTTGAAATGCCTGAAACGTCTCTTTTATCAACCGTTCAATACATCAACAGCCTTATAGAGGTTGCCGAAGCCAAGGGTGTTTACCTGGAAATCGGTACCGATTTTACAACCTTTCGTAAAACCATCATGAAAGAAGGGATAAGAACAACCGTTGCACCGGTGTTTGACCCGGATTTGTCGGATGTTTCACCAGCCAATGCTTTCTGGATTATCGGCGTTAATGACCGTGGCGACGTGGTCCATACGCAAGCCGCCCGAATGATCGACTTGTCCGGCGTTACGCTGTCGGATCACCTAGCCCAATATTTGAGAGAATACTGGTTCGACAGAGACCGGGTTGATATGGCCCAATCACGTGTTTGCCTGTCACCCACCACATCACAAATGACCGGTAAACTATGTTATCACGGTGAACTATGGCTCAAGGCTGGCAGAAACAATCTGGGGGGCAGCTTGACAGCGGCCCTAATGCGGTTGCTTCCGGCCATGGGATCACTGTTATGGTCGCCCGACTACTTTCTTGCTTTTGTGACCGCATATGGCGCCTCCAAGGGGTTAATGGCGAGGGGCGGATACACCCATCTGGAACAGGGTAGCATTTTCTGGCACCTGAAAGGCGACAACGGCCTAACCGAAGACTGGCTGAGTTGGATGGATCAGCAGGACCTGGAACACATGATGAAAATTCCACCTGAGCATTTTGATACCTGGTATCGTGGTGGTGCCGAAGACGTGCTGGACGCCGCCAACCACAATTTTCAGGTGCCACCACCGACGCGCGGGAAACGCGCTTTCAGGCGTTCCATCAACTGATCCCTTACCTGGCGGTAGGCTTCCAGTTTGATTTCGCGGTCTTCTGACTCCACGATACTGGGATCAAACGTGTTCCAGAATTCCACTTCGCAGCTCATCCAGCGGGTCATTTCCACAGCCTTGTGCTGGGCCTCTGGTGAGAGCGAAATGATCAAATCGAATGAGTCGTCTTCCAAATCATCAAAGGTCTTGGTTCGATGCCGTGCCAGATCAATACCGATTTCGTCCATGACCGTGATGGCGTAACCGTCAATATCCAACGACCGAACCCCGGCCGAGTCCACATAAATACGGTCGCCGTGCAGGAATTTCAAAATAGATTCCGCCATGGGTGATCGAATGGAGTTCATGGTGCATGCAAACAGCACGGCGGATGGAAGTTCACTCATGGCTACCGCGCATGCAAGACGCAGATCAGCGTGAACAACCGGCGGGCCGTATCCACGTCGATCTCAACTTTATCGATCAGACGATCACGCAGCAGTTCAGCGCCTTCATTGTGCAGGCCGCGGCGCGCCATATCGATGGTTTCGATCTGCGACGGTGCCATGGTCTTGATGGCGTCAAAATAGCTTTCGCAGATCATGAAGTAATCTTTGATGATACGGCGAAATGATTTGAGCGATAGAATAATGGTGGTGAGCGCCTCGCCATCTTCGCTGCTCACATCAAACACCAAGCGGTTTTCTTCAATGCTCAGGCATACATCGTAGGGGCCGCGAGCGACACGGGCGGGTGCGAACTCGTTTTCTTCGATCAGATCAAAGATCGCCACCTTGCGTTCGTGCTCCACCTGCGGGCTGCGGCGTATCACGGACTTCTCGTCCAGCGTGATGTGCGCGATGCGTTGGTTATGGGGCACGTGCGTAGGCTCCCGTTATGAGCGGCGGTTCATTCTGATGTCAATGGACAGCGCATGTGCGCCCAGACCTTCTGATCTGGCAAAGGTTGCCGCAGCCGGGCCAATGTTGGCAAGCGATTCTGCATCACAACCCATGAACGAGGTGCGCTTCATGAAATCAAGCACGCCTAGACCGGATGAAAAACGGGCACTGCGGGCGGTTGGCAGCACATGATTGGGACCAGCCATATAGTCGCCGAGAGCTTCCGGAGAATAACGACCTAGAAAGACAGAGCCGGCATTGCGCACCTGCGCCATCAAGGCGTCTGGATCATCCACCGCCAGTTCCAGATGTTCAGGTGCAACCCGGTCAATGATGGATACGGCCTCAGCGTCATTTCCCACCAAAATCACGGCACCGAATTCATCCCAGCTGGCCCGTGCAATCTGCGCCCGCTCCAGGGAGCCAAGGTGAGCTTCCACGGCAGCACACACCGCATCAGCAAAGGCGGGGTCCGCTGTCACTAAAATAGCCTGGGCCGATGTATCGTGTTCTGCCTGGCTTAACAGATCTGCTGCAATCCACGCCGGATCATTTTGGGCATCAGCCACCACCAGAATTTCAGATGGCCCGGCAATCATGTCGATCCCCACAGTCCCGAAAACCTGGCGTTTGGCAGCCGCCACATAGGCGTTACCGGGGCCGACGATTTTATCCACGGGCGCGATGGTTTCAGTGCCATAAGCCAGCGCGCCAATAGCCTGTGCACCCCCCACGCGGTAAACCTCTGATATACCGGCAACACCAGCCGCCGCCAGAACCAGCGGATTGATTTTGTTATTGGGTGTGGGCACCACCATGGCCATGCGCTCGACACCCGCCACCCGTGCAGGGATAGCATTCATCAAAACTGAGGATGGATAGCTGGCTGTTCCACCGGGCACATAAAGGCCCACGGACTGTACCGCCGTCCACCGATAGCCCAGCCGCACACCGGCTTCATCGGTATAGTCTTTGCCTTCCGGTACTTGATGTTGGTGATAACTGGTTATACGGGCAGCAGCCTTTTCCATGGCGGCCAGCATGGATGGATCGCACACGTCCCGAGCCCGTGCAATCTCGTCTGCTGTAAACGCCATTGCGTCTGCCTGCATGGAAAAACTATCAAATTTTTTGGTGTACGCCAGCAAGGCCCCGTCACCGTCGGCACGTACATTGTCGAGGATGTTCGTGACCACGTCATTCACATCGGCAGAGGCCTCTCGCTTAGTGAGCAGAAAGGCCGTGAAGACCTGTTCAAAATTTGCATCCTGGGTACTGAGACGCGCAACCATCAGGCCGCCTTACTTTTTGTCTCGACGGCATCCCGAAACCGGGCGATCCAGTCATTGATTTCGGCCGGCCGTGTTTTCCAGGCGGCTCGATTCACGGCCAAGCGCGAAGTGACCTCGGTAATGACCTCGATCTCAACCAGATTGTTAGCCGTCAGCGTGGCGCCACTGGACACCAGATCCACAATGCGCCGACACAGACCCAGGGTCGGGGCCAACTCCATGGCCCCATTCAGCTTGATACACTCGGCTTGCACCCCGCGTGCGGCAAAATGTTTGGCTGTAATGGCCGGGTATTTGGTGGCGACCCGAACGCTGGACCACGTGGCCGGGTCATCGCCTTCCACCAACTCAGTCGGCTCGGCCACCGATATACGGCAATGACCGATGTCTAAATCCAGTGGGGCATATATCTCCGGGAAATCGAACTCCATGAGCACATCGTTCCCCGCCACACCCAAATGTGCCGCTCCGAAAGCCACAAAAGTTGCCACGTCAAAGCTGCGCACGCGAATGATATCCACATTCTCGATATTGGTCGAAAAACGTAACTGACGAGAGCTGTCATCATCAAAGGCGGGTTCCGGGTGAATGCCCACATGATGAACCAGCGGCATCACTTCTTTCAGGATGCGCCCTTTGGGTAGGGCCAGAACAAGTTTTTCGTTCGCCGGGATATTCATGGTTTTCTCAAATTCACTATGATCACAAATGCTTAACTGCCAAATATAGCAGCAACGATGCGTTTCATATCGTGTTTTCCGAAGAAAAACCAGCGCGGAACGTTCGGGTAATAGTTTCGCAATTTGGGTATTTCTCGGTTATGGTTCCCGATCATTGATTCTAAACAAAGCAGGTATACCTCATGGAGAACTTCACCCCTATCCCCGCCACGCTTGGTGGCCTGTTAATCGGCGTTGCGTCGGCGATTCTCATACTGGGCATTGGCCGGGTTGCCGGTATCAGTGGCGTCCTTGGGCAGTTACTAAAGAGCGAGGCGAAAGATCGCGGTTGGCGGCTTGCCTTTCTGGCCGGTCTCATCGGTGCACCAGCCCTGTGGTTGATGATGAACGGGGATACAGCACCCGCCATCAATGCGCCCCTGCCCTTACTTATTGTCGGCGGCTTGCTGGTGGGATTTGGCACGCGACTGGGTGGCGGCTGTACCAGTGGTCACGGTGTCTGTGGCCTGGGGCGGCTATCGGCCCGCTCGCTGGTGGCGACGCTCACCTTTATGGCGGTGGCGGCACTGACGGTTTACATCATGCGCCATGTGGTTGGGGGATAAGGCTATGATGAAACTTCTTGTGGCATTATTGAGTGGTGCGGTGTTTGGCCTTGGCCTGGCGATTTCCGGTATGATTAACCCAGCCAAGGTTCTGGGATTCCTTGATGTGTTTGGCAACTGGGATCCAAGTCTCGCCTTTGTCATGGGTGGCGCGCTGATCGTCACAACTGTTGCATTCGCGGTGGTAAAAAAGCGATCTTCCCCCCTGTGGCACGATGTTTTTCATCTACCCGACAATACCGGCATTGATCGCAAGCTGATCATCGGATCGGCCTTGTTCGGCATTGGCTGGGGATTGGTTGGTTTATGTCCCGGTCCGGCATTGAGCAATCTGTTGTTAGGTGCCTGGCAGCCGATTGTCTTTGTGATTGCCATGATAGCGGGCATGATCGTGCAGCGGATGGTGGTTAGGTAGGCTTGGTCGCTTTACCCGTTACTCGCTGGCGCGCGAGATGATGGCACCGCACGCTGATAGTTTTTCCGGCAAGCGCTCATATCCGCGGTCCAGATGGTAAACCCGGCTGACCACGGTCTCGTCGGTGGCAGCCAAGCCAGCCAGAACCAGTGATACGGATGCCCGCAGGTCAGTGGCCATAACAGGGGCGGCAGAAAGCTGCTCCACCCCACGCACGATGGCCGATGCACCATGTACATTGATGTTGGCACCCATGCGGCACAGCTCTGGTACATGCATAAACCGGTTTTCAAATATACTTTCCGTGATCATGGATGCGCCATCGGCAATGGACAACAAGGTCATCAGCTGGGCCTGCATATCTGTCGGCACGCCGGGGAATGGCTCTGTTATAATATCGACGCCGCGTAATCGTCCATTGGTTCGCGATACCGTAAGCGAGCCTTCGGCCTTATCCTCCACGATGTCGACCCCGCACTGGTTCAAGACCTCGGCCACGGACTCGATCAATTCCAACCGGGTGCCCGTTAGCTTAAGCTCACCGCCCGTAATCGCCGCCGCCACAGCATAACTGCCGGTCTCGATGCGATCCGGCACCACGGCATATTCAGCGCCATGCAGACTAGTCACACCGTCAATTTTCAGGGTATCAGTGCCGATGCCTTCGATTTGCGCCCCCATAGCCACCAAACAGTGTGCCAGGTCAGAAATCTCGGGCTCGCGTGCAGCATTGGAAATGATCGTCTCACCCTCAGCCATCGTAGCAGCCATCAGGGCGTTTTCCGTACCCCCCACCGTCACAAACGGAAAGACAATGTGTCCGCCTTTCAAACCACCGTCAGGGGCGCGGGCCTCCACGTAGCCTTCTTCCAGGGTTATCTCAGCGCCCAATTGCTGCATGGCCTTTAAATGCAGATCAACCGGGCGCGTTCCGATCGCACAGCCACCGGGAAGCGACACCCGTGCGTGCCCGGCGCGGGCCAGTAATGGCCCCAACACCAACACAGATGCCCGCATCTTGCGGACCAGGTCATAGGGCGCCGTGGTTTCTGTAATGGCGGGTACCGACATACGGCACATGCTCAATGGCCCTTCACCACCATTACGGTGCACATCCACGCCTAAGCTTTCCAGCAGGCTAGCCATGCTGGCGATGTCTGCCAAATCCGGCAAATTCGTGAGGGTCAGTGGCTCGGCACTTAACAGGCTGGCCGCCATAAGGGGCAGGCCTGCATTCTTGGCACCACTAATATGAATAGTGCCATGAAGAGGTATTCCGCCGCGGATGAGAATTTGATCCATGTTTCTTTATCTGGTTTCTTTAACTGGCTGCCATAACGGTGACGATCATTCGCACCATCTGGTGTTGATAGAAGGGCATTGAGGCCAAAATATGACGCCCGCCTTTATAGTTTAGGCCCCGGCTTAAAGTTTAGGTAACGTGACTCCGGTTTGGCCCTGATATTTTCCGGCCCGGTCCGCATAGCTGGTTTCACACATAGAGTCTGCTTTCAGAAACAAGAACTGACAGGCCCCTTCGTTGGCGTAGATTTTGGCTGGTAGCGGCGTGGTGTTTGAAAACTCCAACGTCACATGGCCTTCCCATTCAGGCTCCAACGGTGTCACGTTGACGATGATACCACACCGGGCGTAGGTGGATTTACCCAGGCAGATCACCAGAATATCGCGTGGAATCCGAAAGAACTCTACAGTGCGCGCCAAAGCAAAACTATTGGGGGGAATGATACAGACATCGGTATCACGCTCTACGAAGCTTTGCTCATTGAAGTTCTTAGGGTCAACCGTCACGGAATCCACATTGGTGAAAACCTTGAACTCGTTGGACACACGGGCGTCGTATCCATAAGACGACACACCGTATGAAATGGTGCCTTCGCGTTTCTGGGCATCAACAAACGGCTCAATCATGCCGTCACTTTTGGCTTTATCACGGATCCAGGTATCAGGCATTACGGGCATGGACGCCCTCCTTAATTATTATACTTTTGCGCCTGCCCAGCTAGAAACTGCTTGTATCGGATGGCTGACAAAGGCTCAAGCCTGCACGGTTAACAGATTGAAATATTTTACGGTTTTGGGGTTGAATCCCCCCCTAATCAGGATCGCTCTGTGAATCGAGCGAATCGCTATCCTCGGGTGGGCTGGCCCCATCCCGACCTCGTGCCTGTTGCTTGCGGCGGCGCAAATTATCGCGCAGAGCCTTGGCCTGTCGTTCGGCCCGCGCCTCTTGACTGGTCTGCCCCTTAGGTGCGTTTTCCGAGGTGGATTTTGGCGGTTTTGTCATATAGGCAGGCTCCTTAACCTGTCCGGTTTGCCACGCTTGCCCATGTCTTTCAAGGAACAAGAAAAATCCGCCTTCCTAGACCGGTTCAAGGCTTGCCACAGATGTTCCTGTGTGGCATGTTCCGCGCGCTTTCATAGCAACGCCGTCGTAGCTCAGGGGTAGAGCACACCATTGGTAATGGTGAGGTCGACAGTTCAAATCTGTCCGACGGCACCATTTCATATGCCGAGCCTTCGCTCGCGTTTATGGCAACCAGTTTCACAAAATCACTGTCTTTCATATTTTCGCTATGAATCAGCATGTTCTTCTACCAAAATTTACACATACTATTGAATGCTGAAGCGGAAATTGGACAAAGCACCGGACTTTCCAGCTTCCTATAATTGGTGACAAAAATAAATGGTCACCTAATGCTAGAAACTTGCATACAATATCATACTAACAGAAACACCTTGTTATGGTGCAATCGAATAGCCATATTTAATTTGTGTAATCTACTTGGGAAACTAGTGGCGTGATTGCTTCGGCGATGGTCTTTGTGTGACGGCCATCCGAAGTTTCTACATAGATAGAGGGATTTTTTGAATGTTGGGTCTAAATTTAAGAATTAAGCCAAAATTGATTGCCAGTTTTTTAGCCATCGGCTTGGTACCGTTCGCTGTTGCTGGCGGAATATCGCTGTCTCAAAGCAGCAGTGCCCTGGAAAAGGCAGCCTTCAATCAACTGGAAGGCATTCGCGAAATCAAAAAAGGGTAGCTTGAGCGTTATTTCCAACAACGTGAAGGCGATATGAGCGTTCTTACAGCGACGGCAACGACCCTCATGGAAGAAGCTTTTTCCAAACTGAATGCTGTGCGTGCGATTAAAGCAAATGCCATTCAGAGCTACTTCGACACCATCAAAGGCCAGGCCATCACCCTGTCCAGCAACCGCATGGTCATTGACGCCATGCAGGAGTTTGGGCAAAAATTCCGCAGCTACCGGTCAGAGAACCAGGTCGGTGCCACAGAACTGGCCAACATGAAACGTGAGCTGCGCAGTTACTATGACGACCAATATAAAGTGGAATACATCGCACAAAACGGTGGCAACGGCCCGGACATCAACGCCATTTTCGACAAAATGAGCGCTGATACGATTGCATTGCAGCATGAATATATTCAGGTCAATAAAAGCGCGCTAGGCTCAAAACATGAACTGGATGCGGGTAGCGATGGCTCTCAGTATTCTTCATATCATGGGCTTGTTCACCCACCGATCCGCGACTATCTCCTGGAGTTCGGGTATTACGACATTTTCCTGGCTGACCCCAACACAGGCAACATCGTCTATTCCGTCTTTAAGGAACTGGATTATGCCACATCTCTGATTGATGGTCCCTGGGCTGACACCGGAATTGGCCGAGTATTTGCCAAAGCCAACGCCATGAATGATGCAAATGGTGTAGCGTTTGATGATCTGGCCCTGTACACGCCGTCTTATGACGCACCAGCAGGCTTCGTTGCATCGCCCATCTACGAGAATGGTCGTAAGATCGGCATTCTGATATTCCAGATGCCCCTTGATGCCATTACCGGTGTTATGAGCGAACGCGCAGGCCTTGGTAAAACCGGCGAAACCTATTTGATCGGCCCGGACAAGCTGATGCGGTCGGACTCTTACCTGGACCCTGAAAATCATTCTGTGGTGAATTCCTTCCGCGATCCGGTTAAAGGCGCTGTCGATACCGAAGCGGCAAACCGCGTCTTAAGCGGGGAAACATCCCAAGACATCATCGCAGATTATTTCAATAACCCTGTTCTGTCGGCCTGGACACCTATTGACGCCTTTGGCGAATCCTGGGGTCTGTTGGCTGAAATTGACGTGGCAGAAGCCTTCGTCCCCGTGAATGCCAATGGCGAGGACTACTACCAACGATACATCGAACTGTATGGATATTATGATCTTTTCTTGATTATGCCGGACGGTTACGTGTTCTATTCCGCCGCCAAGGAAGCTGACTACCAAACGAATATGGTCTCGGGTAAGTATAAAGACTCAGGGCTCGGTAGTTTGACTCGTGACGTGTTGAAATCCGGAAAATTCCAGATTGAAGATTTTGCGCCCTATGCCCCGTCCAATGGTGACCCGGCGGCCTTCATGGCTCAGGGCGTTGTCCATCCCGACGATCAGGAATTGGAGATGGTTGTTGCCCTGCAACTGTCACTGGGTGACATCAACGCTGTCATGAGTGAACGGACAGGTCTCGGCGAAACCGGCGAGACTTATCTGATTGGCTCGGATCTTTTGATGCGATCTGATTCGTTCCTTGACCCAGCCAATCACACGGTCAATGCATCCTTTGCCAACCCGGATAAGGGTAGCGTCGATACAGAAGCCGGTCGTGATGTAATTGCCGGTAAAACGGATGAAAAAATCATCATCGACTATAATGGTAACCCGGTTCTGTCAGCCTACACCCCTATACAGGTGGGTGGAACGACTTGGGGTCTGATCGCGGAAATAGATGAATCCGAGGCTTTTGCCGCGGTGAATTCCATGAAAACGATCATGCTTGTGATTGCCCTTATTGGCATAGCAGCTATTGCAGCCATCGGTTTCTGGATTGCGCGCGGCATTGCCAACCCTATTGTCGGCATCACCGGGGTTATGGGTGAGTTGGCTGCGGGCGACATGGAAATCGAAATTCCATCGCAAGATCAAGCTGATGAAATTGGCGATATGGCGGCTGCTGTGCAGGTGTTTAAGGATAATCGTATCGAAAATACTCGCATGCGGGAAGAGGCCGATAAAGCAAAAGCCGAGGCTGAAGCTCGCGAGGCGGCGGAACGCAAGGAAGCTCAAGAAAAGCTCGAGTTCCTGACCGAAGTCACGGGTGATTTCGAAACCCGCATCAGTGGTATCGTTGAAACCGTCGCCGGTGCATCGACCGAGTTGTTGGCATCAGCCAAGACGATGGCAGATACGGCAAACTCAACAAACGAGCAATCGCTGGCTGTAGCAGCTGCGGCTGAAGAGGCATCTAGCAATGTTCAAACAGTGGCATCAGCCGCCGAAGAGCTCAGCTCGTCCATCGATGAGATCACCCGTCAGGTCGCCAAGTCATCGACCATGGCTGGTGACGCGGTCTCTGAAGCGAAATCCAGTCACGATACGATTGAAGGTTTGGTACATTCTGCCAAGCAGATCGGTGAAGTGGTTGGATTAATCACGGATATTGCTGAACAAACCAATTTGTTGGCGCTCAATGCAACCATTGAAGCGGCACGAGCTGGTGAGGCTGGCAAAGGCTTTGCCGTTGTAGCAGCAGAAGTGAAAAATCTCGCCAATCAAACAGCCAAAGCAACAGAGCAGATTGGTGGGCAAATTGGTGACATCCAGGGTGCTACCGAAAATGCCGCAAGCTCGATTGAGGGCATTGGCAAAACTATCGGTGAGGTCAACGACGTGGCGACCAGTATAGCCAGCGCCGTTGAGGAACAGGCATCCGCGACACAGGAAATCGCCCGCAATGTTGAGCAGGCAGCCGGTGGCACGGGTGAGGTCTCCAGCAATATATCCGGCGTCACGAAAGCCGCCGGGGAAACAGGCATCGCCGCCGGAGAAATTCAGGGTGCAGCGGAAGATCTTTCCAAGCAGTCCGAAATGCTCAGAACCGAGGTCGACACCTTCCTGGATAAAATCAGATCGAGATTATAAGCCCTCGATCACTGAACTGATATTCAGTACACAACAAAGAAGCCCGGCAGATCACTGCCGGGCTTTTTGCTGAACTAGATTGTTGCGTTATGAGCCTTGGGTTTCGATGGCAGGAATTCCACCCGGAATTGTTACCCACGCGTGCTTACGCCTTACATGCACCGCACGTTCCGGGGCTGGAAAGTCAGGCTCTGAGAAACATCCTACGGCGACGCCTATGAAGTCTGGTACAAATTCCGCCCGCCAATGCACGGTCGTTCCACAGGTCGGACAAAAATGGCCTGTAATTGAACGCTCAGCGTCACTACTGCGCTGGTAAATGGTTGAGTTCCCGCTGATCTCAACATCACCTTGGTCAAAGTACGCTGAAACGCCGAATGGTGCGCCGGTGCGCCTCTGACATTCTGTACAGTGGCACATGATAACCACTTTCGGATCGGCCACCGCCTTAACCCTGAGCCCTCCACAGCTACATTGCGCTTCATGCATCGTTCAGCTCCTTCTTTTCGGGCTCAATTGGCAATCCCCTGATACCATCGCTACCGAATTTAGTCGGCCAACGCTGCCGCGACGGCGTCTATGACATCCATCGTATCGAGGGAATATCCCAGGTCAACAAAATCAGGCCAGGTAGAGAGTTTAGCCATGACCAGATCATTGGCCGGATCCACATAGATCATCTGACCGAACACACCACGAGCCATGATTTGCTGTTTCTCCACATCGCGGATCCAGAACTGGTTCTTGTAGGCACCATTGGGGTAGTGGCTCGCATAAACATAGTCCAGAAATGCTTGCTTATCGCCGTCCTGGCGTGTCTCACGCACCCACTCCGCCGGGACCAGCTGAGTGTCGCCCACCATTCCATCATTCAGATAAAGCAGGCCCACGCGGGCATAATCGCGCAGGCATGCATTTAATCCGCCCTCGGCAAGCGCATATCCGCCCCGGTCCACGGTAAAGCAAGCATCCTGTTCCGCGCCCATGGGCTGCCATAACTCTTCAGCGATCAATTGAGCCAGGCGTTTGCCGGTTTTGCGTTCCATGACCCAGGCCATAACGTCCGTTTCGATGGACCGGTACTGAAAATTCCCGCCATGCTCGCGTTCCTTAACCAATGTTTGCGGCAGGTCCTGCATAGCCGTTGGTAGCCCTTGGCGATGCGGCTTCCACCCGGCGGCCACGTCCACCTTGCCGATATCATCATTGGGGTCGGTGTAATCTTCACCAAACCGTACGCCGCTGCGCATATCCAAAAGACTTCTCAAGGTCGCGTCAGCATAACCGCTTTCGGACAATTCAGGGATGATCTCACCGATGGGCTGATCGCGATCGATAACGCCGCTGTGGATCAGTATGCCGCATACGGTACCCGTCACGGATTTTGCCATAGATTGAGACAGGTGCAGTGTCGCCGGCGTCATATCATTCAGGTAGCGCTCATACACCACACGGCCTTTGTGGATCACGATAAAACCATCGGTGTAGGTGGATTCAAGGGCGCTGAACACTGTGGTGTCGCGCCCGGCATTCTTCAGAGACACAGGTAGGTTATCCAAGTCCTGCATGGCTTCTGGAAGGGCCGTCGCCGAGCCGCTGTCGCGTGAGATTGGTACGGTCGGCAGAACTTCACGAACGTGTTGGAAGGACCACCTGTTATAGGGCGGAAAATCCCAATTTTCGTGGGTGATGCGCTTCTCCGGTGGCGGTGGGGATCCAACCATGATGCCGTGTTCAGCCGCGCTTAATGGCTTGATTGGTCGATTGCTATTCGTATCGCTCATGGCGCATTCCCAGAGAAAATTTATAAAAAAAATAGGGCCGGTGGTTTGCACCAACCGGCCCTGAAATTCTGGACAATTGCTTACTTAAGCAGGTTGTTCCAGATCTTGGTGTACATAGCCTGAACTTCCTGCGTGCATGGCGGGATGAATTCAGGCTTACCAGCGCCTTCGTAACCAACGATTTCCGGCGCTTCGGCCATATCCGGGTTCATAAACTCGGCTGAGCCCTTGATGGCGTTGGCGTAACCGGCGAAGCTGGAAATCATGCCAGCATTTTCCGGGGCCATCAGGAAGTTCATGAATACCTTGGCTTCATCGACGTTCTTCGCATCGGAAAGCAGTACCACGTTATCCATCCAGGCGTTCAGCCCTTCTTTAGGATAGATGTACTTGATTTCAGGAATGACACGACGGGCACGCATGGAAGCGCCGTTCCAGTTATGCGAGGCGTAAACATCTTCTGATGTCATTTTCTCGACAATACCATAGTCGATGGTACGCCAGTCTTCTTTGGCGCTCTGCAGCATGTCGTTGAGTTTTTTCAGATCAGCCTTGTTGCCATTGCACTGAGGCAGGCCAAGGTAGAACAGGCCAGCAGCGATAACGTCGCTCATTTCACTGACCATGTTGATGCGGTTCTTCAACTCTTCTGGTGGATCAAAAACCAGAGCCCATGAATCAGACTTCGGTCCATCATAGTATTTGGTGTTGAGACTAATACCCGTTGAGCCCCACTGCCACGGCACAGAATACTCGCGGCCCGGATCGAAATACACATCTACCCACTGATCCTCGACGTTTTTAAAGTTCGCCATCTGGTTGACGCCAGCCTTCTGAATCAGGCCCTCGTCTGTCATGATCTTGACCATAAAGCCGGATGGAACAGCAAGATCGTAACCGCTGCCACCAGCCTTGACTTTAGCCAGCATCATGTCGTTGGAATCATAGCCATCAAGAGTAATATCAATACCCGTTTCGGCAGTGAATTTCTCAAGAACCTTGGGGTCGGTGTAATTACCCCAGTTATAGAAATGCAGTTCACCGGCTGTTGCCTGCCCTGCGGCAAACACCAGACCAACGCCTGCTGCTATTAGTGAAGTTAACCTCATAGTCTATCCTCCTCTGTGTTCAATTCAGTATCGGTAGTTTAGTTAGTTCAGTTGCGGTAGTTTGGTTTAGTTAGTTTATTTGCGTTTCCGGAATGTTAGAAAGAAGAAAAATGAAACGAAAATGATTGTAACGCCGAGCAACACCGTCGAAATAGCATTAACTTCAGGTGTTAAACCACGGCGAAGCTGGCCAATCATCCAGACTGGCAGGGTGGTTTCTCCAGCACCAGCCACAAGCAGACTGATAATGACGTCATCAAGTGAAATTACAAACGCCAGCATGGCACCGGCAATGATACCCGGCAGCATCATCGGGAAGGTCACATAACGGAATGCCTTCCAGGGCGACGCATAGAGATCAGCCGCCACATGCTCGAACGTCAGGTCCATATCCTCGAGCCGGGCTCGGATCGGCATATAGGCAAACGGAATACAGAATACCGTATGCGCCAGCACCAGAAAGCCAAAGCTCTGGATACCCGTTACCTGCTTGATGATGCCAAAGAATGTAAGAGTCCCTACCGCTGTCACGATCTCAGGGATCATCAATGGCTGGTTTATGACGGCAAAAACGAACGCCTGCCCCTTGAATGACCGGGTTCGGGTTGTCGCCAGCCCCGCCATGGTTGCGGCAATGGTAGCAAAAACTGTCGAAAGTGCTGCCAGCTTAAGCGACAGGATTGTGGCGTCCTTAACACCAGCATTGTCAGCCGCTATTTGATACCAGCGGAAACTGAAATCAGTGAACGTGGTGACAGACCGGCTCTCGTTGAAAGAAAAGAAAGCCATGATGAGAAGCGGTGCATAAAGTCCGATCAGGCATAGCCACGCCATCGATGTAAAACCCGGCATATACCTGACGTCAAAGGGTCGACTACGGGGAGGCAGTGCTACTGTATCAGGCATTTTTGTCTGCCTCCGAGATGACATTGCGTACATAAATAATCAGTGCCACCATAACCATGAGCATCAGGAACAGCGAAATCGCTGAGCCAAGCGGCCAGTCGCGTGATGTGCCGAACTGGTTGGCAATCAGGTTACCAACCATCAAATTTTTACCCCCACCGAGAAGCTTCGGCGTCACATAAGCGCCGATGGCAGGAATGAACACCAGGATACAGCCCGCAATAATACCCGGCCTCACCAACGGAATGACGATCCGCCAGAGCACCTTCCAGCGGTTTCCATAAAGATCATAACCAGCCTCTATAAGTCGAAAATCCAGCTTTTCCATGCTGGCGTAGAGAGGCATCACCATCAGTGGCAGATAAGCGTAAGTCAGGCCGATACCGACGGCGGTATTGGTGAAAATTATCTCCAACGGTTTCTCGATTACGTTGAGATATATAAGCGAGCTATTGATATATCCATTATCCCTCAGGACCAGCATCATGGCAAAGGTGCGTACCAGCAGGTTGCTCCAGAAGGGTAGCGAAATAATGAAAAGCCATAAATACCGCTGCTTGTCCGGTCGTGTAGCAATGAAATACGCGGTGGGGAACCCCACAATCAGAGCCAGAATCATTGTCACAAAAGCAAGAACAAACGATCGGGTAACGATGGAGGCGTGGGCATAGTTGATGCCCAGCGTTTCATCGAAGATATCACGTTCCATGAAGACATTGAGCCATGCCTCCAGCGTTGGATCCCATGAAATTCCCGCATAGGGCCCTGGGGACAGAAATGAATATACGGCAATAATGGCAAGCGGCATGATTCCGACAAGGCCAATAATCGCAAGAGCGGGAGAAACGAGAAGCCAGCGTTTGCGAACCGAACGACGTTCAGCCGCCGCCGTCGCCTCGCGACCGCTCATTTGCGTGGTGGGGACTGATCCGGTCGCTGTTGTTTCACCGATAGCCATATTTGTCAGTCCACCAGAACCTGAATAGCGTTATCTTTCACGGTAATTCCGGCCTTGTCGCCTTCTGTAAAGGCGGCGGCGCTATCACGCTGGTTTTGTAGCCTGGCAACGAATGGCGTGCCATCGTCCAGATGCAGGTGATAGTGCGTGTCCGTACCGAAATAAACGACATTATCGATCGTTCCCTGAAGCACACCTGCATCCGGTACCAGATCTACGTGCTCGGGCCGGATAACCACGGTAACCTTGCCGGGCGATAAATCCACGTCTGGCAGAGAAGCCGGCACCTCGGCACCGGACGGTAACTGCACCCGGCCGTTCCGGCCATCGATCTCAATCAACTCGGCCTCGACAAAATTCGTCTCGCCGATGAAGTGTGCGACAAAGCGTTCGGATGGATGATCATAAATCGTGCGGGGGGCACCAATTTGTAGGATATTACCAGCGTTCATGACCGCCACGCGGTCCGACATGGTCAACGCCTCTTCCTGATCGTGAGTGACAAAAACAAAGGTAATGCCGGTTTCATTCTGCAACCGCTTAAGCTCGATCTGCATCTCTTTACGAAGTTTGAGGTCAAGTGCCGAAAGCGGCTCGTCAAGAAGCAGGACTTTCGGCTTGGGTGCGAGGGCTCGAGCCAGAGCGACACGCTGCTGTTGGCCACCCGATAGCTGCGATGTACGCCGCCTGCCGAGGTTTTCCATGCGGACCAGGGTCAGCATTTCGTCTACAACGCGAGCGACGTCCTGCTTGGGCATGCCCTGCATTTCAAGCCCGAAACCAATATTATCGGCAACGGTCATATGCGGAAACAGGGCGTAGTTCTGAAACACCGTGTTCACAGGTCGCTGGAACGGCGGTAGATGGGCAATATGTTCACCGTGCAGCAGAATATGGCCATCCGTGGGGTGCTCGAAGCCAGCGATCAGCCTGAGCAGCGTCGTCTTGCCACAACCAGAAGGGCCAAGCAGGGTGAAGAACTCGTTCTCGCGGATCGTCACCGAGACGTTGTCCAGTGCCCTCACCTGTTCTTCGCCACTGCCAAATATTTTGGTGACCCCTTGGGCCTCCACAGCTACAGCTGGATTACTCATCGTCACTCCCTGTATCAAACATCCACTTATTGAGGATTTGTTTGAGTATAGGATTCTATAGTCGCCGGAGGCAACGCGGAATATACCCTAGATGGGGTATTCTCTCTGTAACCGGCACAGAACAAATAATTCTCATGTTAAAAACTGGCATTCATCTCTTGTCACGGCCTAACCAAAAGCCGCGCCAAGCACCAATGAAATGATACGTTAGTATGGCTGTGCGAATAGCTTAAGGATTTTGTCGCGAAAAATAGAATCACTCTAATCGTCACTTAACCAGGCACAAGGATCATGCCTCATCGCTGTAGTAGATTAGCGGTTATTGGTGCCAATCATTCTGGTTATGAGGTGAAACTGTGTTCCCGGCCCTAAACAATCCACCACCATTCTCACCTGTTCTCGTCGCAGGGATCCTTGTCCGGCCATTACCGATCACAGTGATACAATCCATCCTTGATGCGGCGTTTCAGCGAATATTGCGTCATCACAACGGTTTATTTGAGCGATTAGATTGTTTGGAAAACCCGGTGTTCCTGATTGATCCCGTGGATTTACCATTTGTGTTTGTATTGGATGCAAACGTCGAACAACCGCGCTTGCAAGTTTGCAGTGAAACGCATGGTCAGGAAACGGCGACAATTCGCGGCCCCCTGTTGATTTTGATCAAACTACTGGAAGGACGCGTTGATGGAGATGCCATGTTCTTCTCCCGCGACCTGTTGATCGAAGGTGACACTGAGGCTGTGGTGGCTTTGCGAAATGCCATTGACGATGCCGATATAGATATCGCCAATGACATTATTTCGTCACTTGGTCCGTTTGCACGACCAGCCAATTTTGCACATAGGTTCGCGAGCAGGTTCTACAACCGTCTGGAAGGCGATCTTGCCCTGCTGCATGCGGCCATTAGCTCAGCCCGACAAAACGGCCCACTCCAATGAATACGCTGGAACTGGTGTGTCCGGCAGGAACACCCTCGTCCATGAAAGCCGCCGTTGATAGTGGTGCCGATGCCGTTTACTTAGGCTTTCGCGATGCCACGAATGCACGAAATTTTCCAGGCCTGAACTTCAGTCGCGCAGAGTTGGAACACGCCATCGACTATGCGCATGATCGCAATTGCAAGATTTTCCTGGCTATCAACACGTTCCCCGAAGCCGGCAACGCTGCCCCATGGCACTCGGCCGTTGATGATGGTGCGGCATTCGGCGTGGATGCCATCATTCTGGCCGATGTGGGGTTGTTGGCCTACACAGCAAGCAAACATCCTGATTTGCGTCGTCATTTGTCGGTACAGGCTTCAGCGTCAAATCCCGAGGCCATTCGATTCTACCAGGAAGAATTTGATGTGAAACGAGTTGTCTTGCCTCGCGTCCTGACACTGCCCGAAATCAGTGCCCTCAATCGGGAAATTCAGGTCGAAAGCGAGGTCTTCGTCTTTGGCGGCCTGTGTGTCATGGCCGAAGGGCGTTGCGCGTTATCATCTTATGTGACCGGGCAATCACCCAACACCAACGGAGTTTGTTCACCGGCCTGTGCCGTTCGGTATGAAGACGAAGGTGATCGATTGGTATCCAGACTGGCTGATTTCACCATTAACACTTTTGCGCCGGGAGAAGCTGCCGGGTATCCCACACTGTGTAAGGGACGTTTCATCGCCAATGGCAAAACATCTTATCTGTTTGAAGACCCGGTCAGCCTGAATGCTGCAACCATGCTTCAAGATTTGGCTGCTGCTGGGGTTAGTGGATTAAAGATTGAGGGCAGGCAGAGAGGCAAGGCTTATGTCGCAAAGGTTGTCACCTCGTTTCGACGGTCCATTGATTCCACCCATGACAGTAACGTCGAAGTAGATGATCTGATTTCGGTAACCGAAGGGCAGCGAAGGACCGCCGGTGCCTATGACAAAACCTGGCGCTAGAGGAGAAAGCATGAGCCACCTTGTTCTGGGACCGGTTCTATTTAACTGGCCGCCTGAAAAATGGCGAGACTTCTATTTCCGTATAGCCGATGAGGCGGATCTGGATACGGTTTGCGTGGGCGAAGTGGTGTGTTCAAAACGATTACCCTTTTTCGCCGACTATATCCCTGAAGTGATTGAACGTCTTCAATCGGCGAACAAGAAAATTATTATGCCCACTCTGGCACTGATCATGAACAAGCGTGAAATGGAAAGCGTACGCAGTATCACCGCTCTGGATGAGCCAGATATTCTGGTCGAAGCCAATGACATATCAGCAACGTCCCTATTGAAGGGCCGTCCCCATACCGTTGGCCCTTTTGTTAATGTATATAACGAGGGTACCCTCGACTATCTTGCCCGGAACGGGGCGCAATCTATATGCCTGCCCATTGAGCTGGGCCTGTCGTCAATCTCGGCACTGGCACCCAACAGCCCCACTGAGTTAGAGGTATTCGCATTCGGTCGCATGCCACTGGCTATATCCGCACGCTGTTACCACGCACGCGCTCACGGTCTACACAAGGATAGCTGCCAGTTTGTCTGCGATAAGGACCCCGACGGTATGAATGTGGACACACTTGAACACCAACCGTTCCTTGCCGTTAACGGTGTACAGACCATGTCACATGGATTTGTTGACCTGACGTCCTCATTGGATGATTTGCAAGAAATTGGTGTTCAGCGGTTCCGGCTATCACCCCACGATAACGTGGATATGGTTCAGGTGGCCGCCACTTACCGTGCGGTCAGCGAAGGTCTGATGGACCCAATCGAAGCTCATTCACTGATCAAAATGTCAATGCCCGATATAACCTTTTGCAGTGGATACATGGGTGATGGCATCGCCTGCCATTAAAGATCTAGTATACAATGCTGCCCTTGTAAGCAACTTTGGTTAGGCTGAAGAATCTACAGCCTAATGCCCGACAAAAGTCACCATATGTGGCGGTTAACTGCCATAGGCGGCAACAGGGTCGCCAAGCGAGTTCAGGTCAGGTTCTACGCCAAGTCCCACTCGTCAGAGGCATATAGTTTGCCATCCTGTATTTTAGGGCCATGCATGTTCATCAAACGTTGTCGCATCGCCGATCATATAAAAATGAAGTTCTTCCCGAGTGCTATCGGGGCCTGTGGGGGGTAGTATGAAAGACCCTGAGTTGGACGCACGTACCGCGGAGGAAGCCGTGCTGGACGGTCGGAAAGCCGGGTGCGCCGCATGACAAAAACCACACGTGACCGGGAATAACGAAATGAACCACCTACCAACAACCATGAAAGCCTGCCTGCTGGTCGGTAACGGCGGCCTTGAGATGCTTGAAATCCACAATGATGTAGCCGTACCAACAGTGGTACCCGGCGACGTACTGATCAAGGTCCATGCCTGCGGCATGAACAACACCGATATCAACACGCGCACGGGTTGGTATTCCAAAACCGTAGGCGACGGCACCACAACCGAAGGCGCCACCAGCGGGTTCGACTCTGATGTGGATGCCGATTCCACATGGGGTGGAGCCCCCATGACATTTCCCCGCATTCAGGGTGCTGACCCGGCAGGGACCATCGTGGCCGTAGGTGATGGCGTTGATACAGGCCGGATCGGTGAGCGGGTGATGGTTGATCCCTGGTTGCGCGATGCAGAAGACCCCACGGATTTATCCAAGGCTGGTTATTACGGATCGGAACGCAATGGTGGTTACGCGGAATACACTACCGCCCCTGCTCATCACGCCGTCAAGGTCGAGTGCGGCCTGAGCAATCAGGAGTTGGCCACGTTCTCATGTTCGTATTCCACCGCTGAAAACATGCTGGCACGCGCGCGGCTTTCTGATGGTGAAATTATTGTTATATCCGGCGCATCCGGTGGGGTGGGTTCCGCCCTGGTTCAGCTTGCCAAGCGACGCGGTGCTTATGTGATCGCCATTGCCGGTGGATCGAAACTGGATCAGGTTCGAGACGTGGGCCCCGATGCGGTCATTGATCGCGGTGTGTCGGACCTGGCAAGCGCCATTAAAGATGCAGCCCCCGGTGGACGTGTCGACGTAACCGCCGATGTGGTTGGTGGTGATACCTATACC
>JABJGO010000038.1 GCA_018662225.1 Rhodospirillales bacterium
CTCCCAGATTTGGCCTTCTTTACACTAACGCCTGTGCCTTGGTATTTGCGTCCGTATGTAGGTGACCCATTAGAAATGGTCTTCTGCTGTTTCCAGATGGTTGTCTCATCCTTGAGCTTCATCTTGACTAGTGTGCAGTCGGCACCATCCAATACGTCTCCAGCCCTCTCCATAGCGGCATCAGATGTTTCAAACACTTCACCAGTGACAATATGCCCAACGCCTTCACGGTTTATAATGATCTGCCACCCGTAGCCTTTCCGGAACACAGTAGAAACAAGTTCATCTGAACAGATGCAAACATAATTACCGTTGTCGATTTCATTCCAATCATATTCTGCCAATCCGTAGGTATGTAAGTTCAACATTTCAGTTCCAATCATATGTAAAGTTAGTTAATTCACAGGGGCAGACAGTCATGCCGCCCCAAAGAGGCAGACGTCTGTAGGACGTCCAGTGGTTGAGGGCGGGTAAAAGCCTTTGTGAGTAAGGGATACAACCCGCCCGAATATGACCAAAAAACGGACGGGTTGGAAAAGGCGGGTGTAGCCCTTGCCGAGTGCGGGTTTGAACCCGCCCGAATTAATTCTACCCGCCCGGTAGGGCGGCTGGGCGCCGGGCGGCTTTACAATGAGACTTACCATCACACAAGCTCCAGAATATGGGCCACCTGAGCGCGGTGACCGAACTTTGCACGCTGCTCATCCGTGGGCTTAACCAGCTGTAACTCACCGGATGCCAAAAGGTCTTCAACAGATGCGGCGACTTGATTCTTGCCGATCTTGAATGGACCTGACTTGCCTCCCTGCGTTTTGCGGAGGCTTGTCTTTGTGTATTGACCGGGGTGCTGCGCGATGAACGTCTTGATCTGCGTACTGAGGTTCTGGGTTGCGTTGACCGCTTGCGGTTTGGTTAGATTTGCCAACCCCAATATGCTGACGCCATAACCAGAAACTGGGAATCGTTCTAGCCATATCTTCTCTCCCGTAGGGCCGTAGTTGTTTTTCACTACTGAGAAAGATACATATTTATTCAAGTCAGCTTTCCCAACTTTAAACTCATTTCCTTGCATCATCGTTTTTAGGGAGAACACTTCACGTGACAGGTCACTCCAAGCCGTGGAACCAGTAACATCATGTTGGTCTGACTCATCCTTGCTGCTAGATGATTTTGGAGAGTGGGCTAGCACCATCGTAGCCGCGCCCGTTGCCGTAGCCAATTTACCCACCTGTGTCATCGTCTGAACGACATCCTCACGTGCATTGAAGTTCCCCCCATGGATAACACCGGCATGGTCCAGACCGATCAGGGCAAGAGGAACTCCTGCCTCGGCTTCGAGTATCTTCGCAGCCTCAATAATTTCATCGGGAAACTCTGTGCCCTCGGCCGAACCATCCATTATTTGTGCGAACCGAGCGTCCTGACCTATCATTGGGTAAGCTCTGATACGATCTCCAACTATCACCTTTTCATTCGCATTAAGTCCTAAGGCGTGGCAGGTAGCATTAATGCGGCGATCAATTTCATCTTGATCTTCCTCGCCCAATATTAGCAACGTACAGCCGACTTTGATCGGCTTACCAAGGAAGTCCTTCCCCAGTGCTATATGCACCGACAGCATCATTAGCAGCATCGTCTTGGAGACACCGCCATAGCCAGCAAGTACACATACCTTCCCAGCAAGGATGAGGCCCTCCCAGACAAAGTCGCGGGGCGGCGGCAGCGCGCTAGACAAGTTGATCCGCCCTGACTTAAGCCGTGGGCCATTACTGCCACTTGAACTGTTCATGTACCCCTGTGGACTCTGTGGGGCCGGCAAATACTGGCTAGCTATCAGGTTTGGAATATCTTGGGTTAGGACCCTGTGGCGCTTCTCATGCCGGTACAGGCCGCTCTGTTCAAAGATGCGGGTCATAAGATCAGCGGCAATGTTCGCGGACACTCCCAAGGGAATTGCACGTCTTACTATGATGCTTAGCAAGGCAAAATCTGCCTCACTTTGAGAAGGGTAATGTTCCCCCTTGTGATCGCATACATCTTTCCATGTGCCGGGCCAAAGCGGTTCATTCTGTACTTCCTGAAGAACCTTTTGCACAAGATCGTCCGGAGCAATCTCCGTACTTACCACCTTTGCAGCAGGGGGGACCCGGGGTGACATAAATTGATGTAGAAACGAGTCAATGAGGGGCTGGTGATTATCAATACCGGGCATTATCACCTCCAGTGGGAAGCAAGTTGCCAGTGACCGTCAGAAAGCGAACATCGTCATAGATTTCGAGGTGGCCATGCTTCCGCATCACTGTGTCAGGAAGTGGATCACCAAACATGAAAAGCCTGAGACCGGTGTTGCTCGGCGAGTACTCACAATAGGCACCGGCCATAAGTGCATCATTTATCCACGCTTCAACTTCAGGCCGATCCGCACAAGTGTCCTCTATATCGTCAATATCAACACCGATCAGGCCATCACCGGTAAGCAGAACACCCACCCCTGTGAACCCACCGGCTTGATATGCAGTTACAGATTGGTCATAAGTGCCGAAGAGGTCAGGTTTGTTCGCGCCAATTTTATGACCTGTCTCTGGCGACCTAGGGGCCTTATTATACTTACCGGGCTTGTTCGTTCGCGGTTCGGCGGCCCACACCGCCCACGGACATTTCCTCAGGCCGGTGGGGATGTTTTCAAATTTAGGCAGGAGGAAGTGTTCTTTATAAGTTTTCATCACTCACCCCCATTCAGATAACGACGTACAGCGCCTACGTACCAGCGGGTCGCGTTGGGTCCGACTTTATGGGGTTGTGATAAGCGGCCTTCATGAACGTCGCGCCAGATGCTTGCGCGGCTGCGGCACGCGAGCGCACTGATCTCAGATATATCCGTCAGGGCACCATCAGGAAGATCATCGAACACTGTTACGCGCTCGACGATGTGTGGTTTGATATTAAATTCTAGAAATTCTGTCATCTTAACCTCCGTATGTTGTCATTACGTTTTGGTCCTGTTTTTGAACCTGATCCTCCTTGAAAAAGGAAGAACTCGTAACTTCATACGGAGACGACTAAACCAATATGGTTGCGCTGGTGCACCTCGTCAAGGGGGTGCGACTGGCTAGCTATGTAGAACAAGTGTACAAGTATTTTATTAGGCAATATCAACTTATTAGTTCGGAAAAATAAATTTCACTTCTTAGCCGAAATTGATACGATTTTGCTGTCAGCAACGTCTATACCACACACATATAACGACCATGCTTCCATCATGGGCCGACGTTGATCCAGCAGATCAGTGCGGTGATATGCCGCTTCGGTTTGGTTCCTGACAGTGTGGGCCAATGCTCTCTCAGCAAGATCACGGTTGTATCCATTCTCAGATGCCCAGTCCCTGAAGCTAGACCTAAACCCATGTGCTGTGGCCGTGCGGCCCGACTCACTACTCTCTATATTATGGTCCCGAAGGAACTTGGTCAGGATCATGTCGCTCGGCACGCTCCCAGTCGGAGATGGGAACACCAGAGTTGCATGAGCAGCGGCTGCCTTCTGCGCTTGAAGTATCTCAACGGCTCTGCCTGATAACGGCACACGATGCTCTGCATTCACTTTCATGCGGCCCGCTGGCACTATCCACACACAATCGTCAAGATCGACCTCACCCCACGTCATGGCGCGAACCTCGCCTGATCTAGCAGCAGTCAGGATCAGGAACTCTAGCATTGCCCTGCTAACATTCGACTTGGCGGTCCGCAGGTGTTCCTCAATAAAACTTGGCACATCTTCCCACGCCATTGCCGGTTGATGCACAACGCGCTCACGAGCCTTAGGCTGCTTGGGCAGTAGTTTGCCCACAACTCCGACAGGATTCCCTGTGATCAAGTCCTGAGCGGCACACCAGTCCATTACTGTGCTGCACCGTTGCCTAACTCTTGAGGCGGTCTCAGGCTTGTCCAACCATATAGGCAGCAGCGCATCAGCAAAGTCCCTTGCCTTGAGGGTATCAACTTTGCTGCTACCTATATGCGGGAAAACATACGTCTCTAATGTGGTGATCCACTGTGCAGCATGCTTCGGGTTTCTCCAACCGGACTTATTACTATCGTGGCACTGCCTTGCTGCTTTCTCAAATGTCAGCGCATTTGCATCACGGTGTCGAGCCTGTGTATCTGCTTTCCGCGCATCAATAGGGTCTATGCCATTGCGGATCGACTCACGCGCCGCAGCCGCAGCCCTACGAACCTCGATTAGGCTGACCTCGGGGTATGTGCCTAAACCCATGTCGCGGCGCGTGTTTGTTTCTGGAGAGACAAACCGCATCTGCCACTTGCCGTAGCCCTTCTCCTTACCCGGGCGTAGCCACAGGCCAGTGATCGTGCCATCGGCCATCGGCTTACTGTTCGGATTAATGTTACGCGCTTTAAACTCAGTTAGATTTGCCATTTCAGCCCCACATTAAGCCCCACATTATTTGTGAGCTTCTATGAGACGGCATGAGACGGGATAAGTCAAATCCCTTAATGAGCAACGTGTTTGTGATTGTCTTGAAAAAATACCGGGAGACACAAAGGGGTCGTTGGCGGAGGGAGCGGGATTCGAACCCGCGTTAGAGTTACCCCTAAACACGCTTTCCAAGCGTGCGCCTTCAGCCACTCGGCCACCCCTCCGCAGGGGTTTGCTTGGTGGTCCAGAAACCCGAACCAAAATGCAAGCTGGAGCGAAACCTATAGCACAGACGCCTTGCGGGCAAGGCCCAGAATCAGGCTATTTTCTCACTATTTTGTGGTATCATTTCAGGCACGCCACAAACGGGAGAACCCTCCAATATGACCACCCAAATTGCCGGATATCACGCCCACGTTTACTACGACGCGAAAACCAAAGAAGCTGCAAGCCTTGTCCGTGATGGCGTGGGACAAGAATTCCCGGCAGCCGAGTTGGGCCGGTGGCGTGATGAGCCCGTAGGCCCGCACCCCATGCCCAGCTATCAAATCGCCTTCACGCCTGATTTGTTCGGCACACTTGTCCCGTGGCTGGCTACAAACCGACGCGGATTGACCATCTTTGTGCATACAGAAACAGGTGACCACATCCCGGATCACACAGATTACGCCATGTGGATGGGCAGTATGCCCGAGCTTGATCTGGATGCCCTGCGCTGACCCGCAGACAGGGCACCCAGCCAGAATGCAACCAGAATGAACACCTAGATTCTCAGGTAGTCCTCCATTGAATCATCCATGGCGTCCTTCCACGGCGTATGGTGCGGCGGGGACTGGGTGCCTGTCATCAGAGATTGGTGAGAGTTATTGCGGAAGGTCATGATGTCGTGCGCCTTGTCATGCTCCCACTGCACAAACGTTTTGCAGACGCCATCAATGTCAAAAGTCGGATAATCGGTGGCTTCAATCAATTGCTTAACGTAATCGCCCTGGTAGTAGATTTGCTGTTCAGCACCTTCCAGCGCCGCGTTACGGTCGCTCCACTTCTTGTCGTCTGCTTTCATTTCTTCTACGGATGGCAGCTTAATCTTGCCCATGATGATGTCGCGGACATACCAAGCCTGAGCGTCAAACATGTTGAAGGTAAAGAACTGATCCTGCACACCAACATAGAAAAACTTGGGATTATCGATCCAGGCGACACCCTTATAGACACCATCTTTCCACAACAGATTTGCCCCTGAGACACGCATATTGTCCGGCAACCACGGTGTGTGATGCAAATACCCGGTACACAGGATGATGACGTCGATATCCTTTGTGGTGCCATCAGCGAAATGGCAGGTGTAGCCATCGACCTTCTGTAACAAGGGCTTTTCTTCCCAGTTGCTTGGCCATTTCCAACCAATGGGATCAGTCCGATAGCATACCGTTACTGTCTTGCAGCCATATTTCCAACATTGAGAGCCAATGTCCTCGGCTGAATAGCTGGCGCCGACGACCATGACATTCTTGCCCTTGAATTCCATTGCATCGCGGAAATCATGGGCGTGCAACACACGACCACTAAAGCGGTCAAGGCCCTCAAAGAACGGCACATGCGGCGTAGAGAAGTGACCTGATGCGTGAATAACATAATCGAATTCGTCTGAATACGTATGATCATTGGCAATATCATGGACTTTGACCGTAAACATACCGCTATCGTCTGAATAGCTCACGTCACGCACGGCTGTTTCAAATTTTATCCAGTCGCGCACAACTGTTTTTTTGACGCGACCCTTGATATAGTCCCAAAGGACTTCACGCGGTGGGAATGACGCGATCGGCTTGCCGAAGTGTTCTTCAAAGGTGTAATCGGCAAACTCCAGGCACTCCTTCGGGCCGTTGGACCACAGATAGCGATACATGCTGCAATGAACGGGCTCACCGTGTTCATCCAGTCCAGTGCGCCATGTGTAATTCCACAACCCGCCCCAATCGTCCTGTTTTTCAAAACAAATGATTTCCGGAATGTCTTCGCCTTTTTGTGCGGCGGACTGGAAAGCCCGCATCACGGCAATACCGGATGGCCCCGCACCAATGAGTGCTATTCTTGCCATTGTACTCTCCCTGTAAAAATTAGGTGTCAAATGAATGGATCGGCCTTATTGAGGTCAGCTCGTTTTAACCCGGTCCAGGGCATCCAGCAGCATTTCCTGGAAGTGATGCACGGCGTGTTCGCTCAATTCGCTTTCCGTTTCATCAACAACAAAGCGGCCCTGGTTATAACCGTTAGAGCGCAATCCCTTTTGCACGCTTTCGCACAAGCCGATGTCTTCCGGCTGCAGTACTTCGTCCATGTACTTGATGGCTTCCTCAAGCTGTGGAGTCCGCTTACCGTCCATGGTGTAACAGTCCAGATATTCGATGGATGTTTCAGGACCTGTGGGAACGATTTGTAGCGTAAGGATGAGAGGCTCGCCCGGATACGCCCAGATGGTCAGGTTCGGCCACAAGTACCAGGCCGCGTAACCGAAATCTACATCACCCTTTTCAAAACTGTAGGCAGCATTGTTAACGGACAGCGGCGCCCCGGCAATATGGCTGGAGTGTATCTGATAGGTCTTCGTCGTATAGGTATCCATATCCATAAGGTCCACCAACGCCGGGTGTGCTGGCGCGCAGTGATAGCATTCCAGGAAGTTGTCGATGAGAACTTTCCAGTTACAGCCCACCTCGTAGGTGACCCGGCCTGCAAACTCCAGTTCGCCCAGTTGGGGCATATAGTAGCGCATTTCTTCTTCAATGCCGGGGGTCAGGTCATTCAGGGACTCGGCGTCCGGATCAAGGTTGACGTATACAAAGTCAGCAAGGACTTCCAGTTTTACCGATTTTAGGCCGAAGTTACACTTGTCAAAATCAGGCAACTCTTCGGTGTTCCGCGCCCGCACAAGCGAGCCTTCGAAGTCATAAGCCCAGGCATGGTAAGGACAAACCATCAGGTTTCTGAGACGACCATCATCATCTTTGACCATTTCATGGCCGCGATGCTGGCACACGTTATAGAACGCGCGTAATTCGCCATCGCGCCCCTTGATGACCAGGACACCCTGATCCTGAACATCTACTCGAACGTAGGAGCCAACCTCCGGGAACCGGGTTACATGACCAACCAACCACCAGTTCCGATGAAACACAGCACCCTTTTCGGCCTCATAGATAGAAGGGTCACTGTAATATCGTGCCGGGATGGTAAAGGACTTGCGGCGGTCGCGCGTGAACGCCTGTTCATCAGCACCAAAGGCAAAAGCGGTCTTCGTCATAACAAACTCCCATGTTTAGGTTTTCTGTAAATTAGCCTATAGTTAAACATTCGTAATGAATAACGATGAATTCTGACCATTTTACATAAGGATTTGTTATGCGTTTTTTGGGCAAACGGTTACCACCGCTAGGCACCCTGGTTGCTTTTGAAGCCGCAGCCCGGCACCAGAGCTTTACCCGCGCCGCCACAGAACTCAACCTTACCCAGGCCGCGATCAGCCGCCAAATCAGACTGCTGGAAGAAAATCTGGGGATTGCCCTGTTTGTGCGCGCCAATCGCGCTGTTACACTGACAACCGAAGGTCGCGACCTGCAACACACAGTGTCCTTTTCCCTCACGCACATTGCCAATGCGGCGGAACAGGTTCGGGCAACAGGTGGCAAACGCCGGTTGAACATCGCCACGGATAAATCTGTGAATTCACTGTGGCTCATGCCTCGTTTACACGAGTTTCGACAGGCCAATCCCGACGTTATCATCAGAATAATATCATCTGACGTGGATGAAGACTGTCTGGCGGATAACATGGATGCCATTATCATTCACGGCGAAGGCCCGTGGCTTGGGTACGATGTTATTCCATTGCTGGATGAGGTTGTGTTTCCCGTGTGCAGCCCCCGATATCTCACCTGTTTTGGCCCCATCGAAACAGTTCGCGATCTCCCTGCCCACTCTCTCATTGCGTTGGAAGATGATCACTGGAACTGGATGAGTTGGCGCGTATGGTTGACTGAAAAAGGCGTAAACCTGCCAATGGAGCATCAGGACATGATTATGAATGACTACCCTTCAGTGCTCGAAGCTGCACGCAGCGGACAAGGTATCGCACTAGGATGGCGTCACCTGGTGGATGTATTTCTGGATGACGGCACGCTGGTGTGCCCATTGGGTACAGAAAACGTATCAACCGGGTTTGGATACCATCTACTGACCCCGAACAGCAGGCCGCTTGGCCAAGAGGCCCGG
This sequence comes from Rhodospirillales bacterium, assembly GCA_018662225.1. Classification (GTDB taxonomy): domain Bacteria; phylum Pseudomonadota; class Alphaproteobacteria; order Rhodospirillales; family Casp-alpha2; genus JABJGO01. Next base: position 8,704 of record JABJGO010000038.1, read on the forward strand.
TCCTTCGTAGATTGGGCTACGTCCAAGAGCGCACTGGTCTGACCGGCCTCTTTCACCCGGAGAAATCACTTACACACCCTCAGAGTGCTATTTCCCCGATTTGTCTCTTCTATGTGGCTAAAAATGGTTATGATGCCCTATGCGAATTCTCTTCTATACAGGCTGGTTATTATTGGCGCTGGCGTTTGCAGCGGCTGCAACAGAACCATTTTTAGTGCAGTTGGGCAGAGGCGGCATTATGACCTCGACCTATGACCTTTGGTACGCCATGGCACCGGGGCATCTGGTGGTCTCGGAAATTCGGATCGAGCGTTTTTGGATGCCGTTGTGGGATCCCATATTGGTTGGCATTTTACAAATTCCGGCGTGGCTACTGGCCGGGGTGCCGGGCGGGGTGTTGACGTGGTACTGTCGGCCCAACCGGATCATGTCACCGGAAGTTCGTGAAGAATATGAACGTCAGCGCGAATCTCTGTTCGTGATTGATGAACTGAGCGATCAGGCCATGCTGGATGAGAATTATGACCCTCATGAGGACGACCGGGCACCGTCCCATCTCATGTTTCATCTGGATCAGGATGATGACGAGGAGATGCGCGACAGTGTTTTTGTCAGCGACGTACCTGCCGGGTATCCGGGCCTCAATTACGACGAAGAATTTATGAGCGATATAGTGCGCGACCGGGCAACACTGGATGAAATGAACGAAAGCACAATTGTTCCGCTCGACGACGATCAGGTTCGGATCGTTGATGGTCTGGCATTTACAGGCAAAAAATCAACCCACGCCCGAGATGCCGATAACGACGACTGAGCTGTGTTTTCAGTCTGCCGCCCGGCCTATAAGGAAAACACGTGATGCAGGTTAATCGTCGCCGGTTTTAAGGGCGGCGAGGAAGGCAGATTGTGGTATTTCCACATTGCCGAACTGACGCATTTTCTTTTTGCCCTTTTTCTGCTTCTCCAGCAGCTTTTTCTTACGCGTGATATCACCGCCATAACATTTGGCTGTCACATCTTTGCGCATGGCCGACAGGGACTCACGCGCAATGACATTGCCACCGATGGCGGCTTGCAAGGCAATTTTGAACAACTGGCGCGGAATCAGATCTTTTAAACGCTTGATGATTTGACGGCCGCGGCCTTCAGCGTGGCTGCGGTGGGCAACAAAACCCAAGGCATCCACATTTTCCATGTTGACCAGAATGTTGACCTTAACCAGGTCAGCTTCCTGATGGCCGTCCATTTCATAATCAAAGCTGGCATAGCCACGCGAGATCGATTTGAGCCGGTCATAGAAATCAAACACCACTTCATTGAGCGGCAGGCGATAGATAACCATGGCACGGTTGCCCACGTAGGTGAGGTCCAGCTGGACGCCGCGACGTTCGGTGCACAATTGCAAAATCGATCCCAGATATTCATCCGGCACCATAATCGAAGCCTTGATCCATGGCTCATCAATCGACGTGATTTTAACCACATCCGGAAAATCCGCCGGATTGGTCAGCTCAAACATGGTGCCGTCAAGTTGATGGATATGATAAACCACAGACGGTGCCGTGGTAATCAGGTCCAGATCAAATTCACGTTCCAGTCGCTCCTGAACAATTTCCAGATGCAAAAGGCCTAGAAACCCGCACCGGAAACCAATACCGAGGGCGGCCGATGATTCCGCATCGAAATGAAAGCTGGCATCATTCAGGTGCAGCTTTTCAAGCGCATCGCGCAGATTTTCGTATTCCCCTGAATCGATAGGGAACAAACCACAAAACACCACCGGGATAGACGGCTTGAAGCCGGTCAGGGGGGCTTCCGTCTGGCGCCGTTCGTCGGTGATGGTGTCACCCACGCTGGTATCGGCTACCGTTTTAATGGCGGCGGTAAAGTATCCCACTTCGCCCGGACCAAGCTGATCTGCTTTTTCTGGCTTGGGCGTAAAAAAGCCGACCTGATCTACCTGATAATTGACACCATTGGCCATCATCCTGATCTTCATGCCACGTTTCAGCACGCCGTCGTGAATGCGCACAAGAATCATGACGCCCAGATAAGAATCATACCAACTGTCCACCAGCAGAGCCTTTAGCGGCGCATCGATATCACCTTCAGGTGCCGGCAGGCGCTCGATCAGGGCTTCCAGAACATTTTCTACGCCCATGCCGGTCTTGGCCGAAATTTCGATGGCATCCGACGTATCCAGCCCGATCACATCTTCGATCTGGGCTTTAACTTTTTCTGTTTCTGATGCCGGCAGATCGATCTTGTTCAAGACTGGAACGATCTCGTGATTAGCATCCAGCGCCAGGTACACGTTGGCTAGTGTTTGTGCTTCCACACCCTGCGTCGCATCCACCACCAGCAATGAGCCTTCGCAAGCCGCCAATGAGCGGCTGACTTCATAGGCGAAATCCACATGGCCTGGCGTATCCATGAGGTTTAGCTGATAGATTTCACCATTTTTCGCCGTATAGGAAAGGCGCGTGGTATTAGCTTTAATCGTGATTCCGCGCTCGCGCTCGATATC